>DASRQS010000001.1:0-12947 GCA_035696365.1 Gaiellales bacterium
AGGCGGTGCAAGCGGACCGCGGCGAACCTGGGCTCACCCGAGACCGTGTGGTGGCGCAAGCGGAACCCGGCGAGCCTGGGGTCTGACCCCTGCTGAACCGCGCGGGTTGTCGCTGTCGAGTTATCGGTTGTACGGCTGGAATCGCCGCAAACCTTGCTTGGGGTCTGACCCCGCGTGTAAGCGGCTGGCCTGCGCTCTCTAGCGGTAAGCGTCGTAGCAGCGCCGCGCGAAGCTCTTGGGTAGCGGCGGGTGCGGTCGGCACCCGCAGGGTGTCGGACGAGCGCAGCCGATCATCCTGTCTCGCTTCGATCGAGAGGGCGCAGGTCTCAGCGTTTACACGCGGGGTCAGACCCTGCGTGTAAGCGGCTGGCCTGCGCTCTCGAGCGGTAAGCGTCGTAGCGGCGCCGCGCGAAGCTCTTGGGTAGCGGCGGGTGCGGCCGGGACCCGCAGGGTGTCGGACGGCGCAGCCGATCATCCTGTCTCGCTTCGATCGAGAGAGCGCAGGTCTCAACGTTTACACGCGGGGTCAGACCCCAAGCACGGTTTGGCGGCCATTCCGCGCCTCCAACCTCGAACTCGACAGCGCAACCGACACGTGTCAGCAGGGGTCAGACCCCAGGTTCGCCGGGTTCCGCTTGCGCCACCACACGGTCTCGGGTGACCCCAGGTTCGCCGCGGTCCGCTTGCACCGCCTCATCGTTGTGGGCGACCCCAGCTTCGCCGGGTTCCGCTTGCGCTGCCACTCTCGGGTGAGCCCAGGCTCGCCGGGTTCCGCTTGCGCTGCCGCCCCTCAGACGAGCTGAGCCTCGCCGCCGAGCACGCGCACCTCGCTGAAGAACTCCGACGCCGGTCGCACCTTGTAGGCAGGCCCGAGGCGCAGGACGCGCTCGCCCTCCTCGGTCGCCACCTCCATCACGACGCTGGCCTCGCCGGGGAACTCGTTGATCAGGCGCGCGAGCTCGCTCACGAACGCCGGGCCGGCGACGCGACCGTCGACGCGCAGGCGAACCTCGCCGCGCGCCGGAACCGCCTCGAAGGGCGCGATCTCGATCGCGCGCAGCTTCGTCTCGCCCTCGTCGCGGCGATCGACGCGCCCCTTCACGATCACGATCGCGTCCTCGACGAGGTGCTCGCGACAGGCCCCGTAGACCTTCCCGAAGACGACCACCTCGACCTGCGTCATGCCGTCGTCGAGACGCGCGAAGGCCATCGGATCGCCGCTGCGCGAGGTCGTCACGCGCAGCGAGGCGATCAGGCCGCCGACCGAGACCGTCTCGTGCTCGCGCCGGTTCGGCAGGTCGCGCAGCGGGAGGTCGACGCGGCGGCGCAGCTGATCGGCGACCTCGGCCAGCGGGTGATCGGTCAGGTACAGGCCGAGCGTCTCCTTCTCGAACGCAAGCAGCATCTTCTTCTCGAGCTCGGGCCCGCTCACCGCGGGATGGTGGCGCTGCGGCTCATCCTCGCCGCTGCCCCCGAGATCGAAGATCGAGGCCTGGCCCGCGAGCGCGTCGGCCTGCGACTTCTGGCCGGCCGCGGCCGCTGCTTCGAGCGCGGCCAGCATGGCCCCGCGCGTCGCGCTCGTGGAGTCCAGGCCGCCGCACTTCACGAGGCTCTCCAGCACGCGCTTGTTGCTCTGCTGCGCGTCCACGCGCTCGCAGAAGTCCCACAGCGTGGTGAACGGCCCGCCCTCCTCGCGCGCCTGGACGATGGCGCGCACCGCTCCCTCGCCGACACCCTTGACCGCCGTCAGGCCGAAGCGGATCCGGCCGTCGACGACCGTGAAGTCCTGCCCCGAGCTGTTGACGTCGGGCGGCAGCACCTCGATGCCCATCTCGCCGCAGGCGTTGACGTAGAACGGCACGCGGTCCTTGGTCTGCATGACGGACGAGATCAGCGCCGCCATGTACGGCTCGGGATGGTTGGCCTTCAGATAGGCGGTGCGGTAGGCGATCATCGCGTAGCAGGCGGCGTGGGCCTTGTTGAACGAGTAGTCGGCGCTGCGCTCGTTCTCCTCCCAGAGCGACTCGGCGACGGGCCTCGCGACGCCGTTCCGCTCGCAGCCGGCGAGGAACTTCTCGCGCAGCGAGGCCATCAGCGCGTGCACCTTCTTGGAGATCGCCTTGCGCAGATCGTCCGCCTCGGCGGGCGTGAACCCGGCCAGGTCCTTGGCGATCTGCATCGCCTGCTCCTGGTAGATGTAGACGCCCTGCGTGGTCTTGAGGATCGGCTCGAGCCGCGGATCGGGGTACTTGACGGCCTCGAGTCCGTTCTTGCGCTTCGCGAAGACCGGGATGTTGGCCATCGGGCCGGGCCGGTAGAGCGCCACCAGGGCGATCAGATCCTCGAACTCGGTCGGCTTGACCTGGCGCAGTGCGTCGCGCATGCCGCTCGACTCGAACTGGAACACCCCGAGCGTGTCGCCGCGCGCGAGCATGTCGTAGGTGCGCTGGTCGTCCAGCGGCAGGCCCGAGAGATCGCCGAGGTCGATGTCGGCGGACTCGCGGATGATGCGCACGGCCTCGTCGATCACATCGAGGTTGCGCAGGCCGAGGAAGTCCATCTTGAGCAGCCCGAGCGCCTCGACGTCGCCCATCGGGTACTGCGTCACGAGCTCGGAATCCGGGCCCTTCTGCTGCAGCGGCAGGTACTCGACGAGCGGCCGGTCGCCGATCACGACGCCGGCTGCGTGGATCGAGTCGGCCCGCACGAGGCCCTCCAGCGGGCGCGCCATGTCGACGACCTGCCGCACGAGGTCGTCCTCGTCGTAGGCCTTGCGCAGCTCCTGGTTCGGCTTCATCGACTCCTCGAAGCCGATCTTGACTCCCTCGGGCACGAGCTTCGCGATGCGGTCGACGGCGCCGTAGGGCAGGCCCATGACGCGGCCGGCATCGCGCACCGAGGCCTTGGCGGCGAGCTTGGAGAACGTGATGATCTGGGCCACGCGCTCGCGCCCGTACTTCTCCGTGACATAGGCCATCACGCGCTCGCGGCCGTGCACCGAGAAGTCGATGTCGATGTCGGGCATCGTCTTGCGGCCGGGATTCAGGAACCGCTCGAAGAGCAGGTCGTAGCGCAGCGGATCGAGGTCGGTGATGCGCAGCGCATAGGCCACGATCGAGCCCGCGGCCGAGCCGCGTCCCGGCCCGACCGAGATGCCGTTGGCCTTGGCGAAGCGCACGAAGTCCCAGACGATCAGGAAGTAGTCGGCGAAGCCCATCTCGCTGATCGTCTGGAGCTCGAACTCGAGCCGGTCGCGCAGCGGCTGATCGACCGCGCCGTAGCGCTCGACCATGCCCTGCTCGCAGAGCCGCCGCAGCATCCCGAACGAGTCGTCGCCGGCCTCGTCGAAGCGCGGCAGGTGGATGCGGTCGAGGTCGAGCACGACGTTGCAGCGCTCGGCGATCTCGAGCGTCGGGACGAGCAGGCCGTCGCCGCCCCAGGGCGCCATCGTCCGGCTCATCTCGTCGGGCGTCTTGAGATAGAAGTCCTGCGTCGAGAAGCGGAAGCGGTTCGGGTTGGAGAGAAGGTCGTTGGTCTGGATGCACAGCAGCGCATCGTGCGGCTGCGCGTCCTCGGCGCGCAGATAGTGCACGTCGCCCGTGCCGACGACGGGGAGCCCGGTGTCGGCGGCCAGGGCCAGCAGGCCCGGGTTGACGCTCTTGTGCTCCTCGATGCCGGCGTCCTGCAGCTCGATGTAGACGTCCTCCCGCCCGAAGATCTGGACGAGGCGGTCGAGCTCCTCGCGTGCGCGGGGCACGTCACCCGCCAGCAGCGCCGAGCAGGTGCGCCCGGAGAGGCAGCCAGAGAGCGCGATGATCCCGTCGGAGTACGTCTCGAGCAGCTGGTAGTCGACGCGCGGCTTGTAGTAGTAGCCCTCGAGGTAGCCGAGCGTGCAGAGCTTGATCAGGTTGTGATAGCCCTCGGTCGTCTCGGCCAGCAGGGTGAGGTGGTTCCAGTCGCGCTGGTTCGAGTGGACGCGCGAGCGGCGGTCGTCGACGAGGTAGATCTCGCAGCCGAGCAGCGGCTTGATGCCGGCCTTGCCGGCCGTGCGGTAGAGCTCGATGGCACCCGCCATGGAGCCGTGGTCGGTGATGCCGACGGCGGGCATGCCGAGCTCCACCGCGCGCTCGACGAGCTGAGGGATGCGGCAGGCGCCGTCCAGGACCGAGTACTCGGAGTGGACGTGCAGATGGGCGTAACGCGGCACGGTCGAAGCCACAGGCGGCACAGTCTAGGAGGCCAGGTCCAGGGCGCGGTTTTGCAGGATGTCCTGCTAGTCGGGCGGCGGCACGTCGTGCCAGCGCCCTGCGTCGCGCCGCTTCGCGAAGCGGCCGAAGAGGGCGCGCGCCGGCGTCGCCACCTTGGGATTGTGCACCGCGCGGCGGACGAGCACGCCCACCGCCACGAGCTTCGTGACACGCCAGATCATGCGCCCACCACTCCGATCACGCGCATCGGCTTGCCGCGCTCAGGGCGCGGCATCCCGAGCGCGATCCATCCGTCGATCTCCCGGAACAGCTCGTCCACCAGCCGCTCCTGCGGCACCTTGCGCAACACCTCGCCGTGCGCGTAGATGAATCCCGAGTCGCGCCCGCCCGCGATGCCGAAGTCGGCGTTCCCGGCTTCGCCCGGACCGTTCACCGCGCAGCCCATGACGGCGACCTCGAAGTGCTGCGAGTAGGCCGAGAGCCGCTGGTCGACCTCCCCCGCGAGCTCGTGCACCTCGACGTTCGTGCGCCCACACGAGGGGCAGGCGATCAGGTTCGGACCGGTCTGGCGCAGTCCCAGCGCCTGCAGGATCGCGAACGCCGGGCCGAGCTCCTCCACCGGATCCGCGGTGAGCGACACGCGGATCGTGTCGCCGATGCCGTCGGCCAGCAGTGTCCCGATGCCGACCGCCGACTTGACGGTGCCGGCCCCGGGCAACCCCGCCTCGGTCACGCCCAGGTGCAGCGGATACGTGACCCGGGCGGCCAGCCGCCGGTAGGCCTCGATCATCGTCGGCACGCTGGACGACTTGACAGAGATCTTGAAGTCGTGGAACCCGAGCCGCTCGAGCAGCTCGACCTCCTCCATCGCCGCGGACACCAGCGCGCCGGCGGGATCCGCCGTCGCCATCGGGCGCAGGTGCTCGGGCAGCGAGCCGGAATTGGCGCCGATGCGCAGCGGCGTGCCCGTCGCCTGGGCCTTGTGCACGACCGCCTCGACCCTGTCGGCGCCGCCGATGTTGCCGGGGTTGATGCGCACCGCCGCGACGCCGGTGTCCATGGCGCGCAGGGCGAGCGAGGCGTTGAAGTGGATGTCGGCGATGATCGGCAGCCCGGCGCGCGCGACGATCTCGGGCAGCGCGTCGGCGTCGGGAAGCCCCGGAACGGCCACGCGCACGATGTCCGCACCGGCCTCGCGCAGCCGGCCGACCTGCTCGAGCGTGGCCTCGACGTCGTGCGTCTTCGTGGTCGTCATCGACTGGACGACGACCGGGGCACCGCCTCCGATCGGGATGCCGCCGACGACGATCTGACGCTCGCTTGCCATCTGCGCGCAAGGTTACCCGGTTGCCTCGCGCGCTCCCTCCGCGCCGGATGCCCAGCCTGCTCGAATGGTCGATCCTACGTAAGAACTGGTTTCAAAAGTCGCGTGGCGTTCGGGGTCTCGAATCGCCTCCGGTCTGTTGATCGGGCGGCCACCCGGTCGACGGTCGGCTGCTTGGGCGCCCGACCAGCAAAAGGGGCAAGCAGTTCATGGCGCTCTCCAGCGCGCCTGGTGCGATGCCGCAATCGCCGGCGGAAGCGATCCGGCCGAGGCGCGGGCTGCCGCGGGGCCAACGACCGCCGCCTACACCTGGAGGCTGAGGGAGCTACGGGCCCGGGCGTGCGTTGTCCAGAATGCGCCCGACGTCCTGCTGCAGGACGAACAGGAACAACAGGACGAACACCGAGATGCCGACGAGCGAGACGCGTTCGTAGATCTCGCGCGAGAGCGGCTTGCGGCGCAGCCGCTCGATCAGCGCGAAGAGGATGTGACCGCCGTCCAGCGGCAGGAACGGCAGCAGGTTGAAGAGCGCCAGCGAGAGCGACAGCCAGGCGAGCTGCTCCAGGTAGAGGCCCTGCCCGACCGCGGTCGACTGCTCGCGCACGATGCCGACGACGCCCTGCACGTTGCTGCGGTCGCCGCGCACGACGAGGTTGCGCAGCGCGTCGCCTGTCCCCTTCGTGACCAGCCACAGCTCCTGCACGGCCAGGTGGGCCGAGCGCACGGGACCGAAGTGCAGCGTGCCGTCCCGCTTCACGTCGAACACGAACCCGAGCAGGCGCTGATTGCCGACCTTGCGCGGGGCAGCCGGCCCGAGGGTGCGCACGGTGCCGTCGCGGCGGACGCGCAGCGTGACCTTCGGCGATGTCTCGATCGTCTTGCGCAGCGCTGCGACGTCCTTGACGGGCCGCCCCTGGATGCCGACCACGACATCGCCGGGGCGAAGGCCCATCTTCTGCGCCGGCGAGTTCACCTGCACCTGCTGCACGGAGGTGGTGGGCTTGTAGTTCGGCACGCCGATTGCGTAGAAGACCGTGAGGATCGCGAACGCGGCCAGCAGGTTGGCGCCGGGACCGGCCAGGATGGCCACGATGCGGCGCCAGGTCGGCATACGCCAGTAGGCGCGGGCATCGGCGTCCTCCGTGACGCGCTGGAGTTCCTTGCGGCACCACGCGACGCGCTCCTCGTCGACGAGGTCGATGTCGCGCTCGAGCGCCCCGGACAGCAGCTGCAGCGCCTCGGCGCTCCCGGCGGCGTCCCCGGCGTCCAGCGTGGCACTGGCGCGCTCGAGCGCCGGAGTGAGCAGATCCGGCCGGTCGGGGGGCCGGCGTTGGGCGGCCTTCTCCGCCGCCTCGGAGCAGGCGTGCAGGTCGCGGCCGCGCGGCCGGCCCATGCCGACGATGCGGACGAAGCCGCCCAGCGGGATCAGCCCGATGCCATACTCGGTCTCGCCAAAGCTGCGCTTCACCACCGCAGGCGGGAAGCCGACGTAGAACTTGGTCACGCGCATGCCGACGAGCTTGGCGACGGTGAAGTGCCCGAGTTCGTGGATGAAGACCAGCGCGAGCAGGCCGGCGATCGCGATCAGACTGCTCAGCCGGGCACCCCTGCTGCGAGCGCCTGGCGGACCGTCGCGCGGGCCGCAGCGTCCGCTGCTCGCACCTGCTCGCGGGCGCTCAGGGGCTCGCTGGAACAGGCCTCGAGCGCGCGCTCGACCAGCGCGGGGATGTCGACGAAGCGGCAGCGCGCCTCGAGGAACGCTGCCACGGCCTCCTCGTCGGCGGCGTTGAGGGCACAGGGGGCGAGACCGCCCGCGAGACCCGCCGCGCGCGCCAGGGCGAGGCAGCGGAACGTCTCTGCGTCCGCGGGCTCGAACGTCAGCGAGAGCGCCTGGGTGAGATCCAGTCGCGGCGCGCCGACGGCGGCACGGCGGGGATACGCCAGGGCGTAGGCGATGGGGACGCGCATGTCGGGCAGCCCGAGGTGTGCGAGCAGGGCGCCGTCGCGCAGCCGCACGAGCCCGTGCACGATCGACTGCGGGTGCACGACGACCTCGATGCGCTCGTACGGGACGTCGAAGAGCCAGTGCGCCTCGATGATCTCGAGCCCCTTGTTCATGAGCGTCGCCGAGTCGATCGTGATGCGGGCGCCCATCGTCCAGGTCGGATGCCGCAGGGCCTGCTCGGGCGTGACCTCGCCCAGCTCGTTCGCCGAGCGCCCGCGGAACGGGCCGCCGCTCGCGGTCACGATCAGCGCCTCGACGGCCTCGGGCTCTTCGCCCGCCAGCAGTTGGTGCAGCGCCGAGTGCTCGGAGTCGACCGGGAGCAGTTGCGCACCGCCCCGCGCCAGCGCCTCGCGCACGAGCGGGCCGCCGGCGACGAGGCTCTCCTTGTTGGCGAGCGCGACGCCGATCCCCGCCTCGAGCGCCGTCAGCGTCGCATCCAATCCGGCGACGCCCACCACGGCGTTGAGCATGACGTCCGCCCCGCTCTCGGCCGCCAGCTGCGCGACGCCCGCCTGGCCCTCGAGCACGAGCCCGGAGAAGCGGGCTCGCGCGCTCGCTGCGGCTGCAGGATCGGCCAGCGCGATCGTCCCCACCCCCAGGCGCTCGGCCTCTCGCACGACGCCCTCGGCATCGCTGCCGGCGGCCAGTGCGCAGACACGCAGATCGGGATCGTCGTCGCAGACCTGGATGGCCTGCGCGCCCACCGAGCCGGTACTGCCGAGAATCGCGACGCCGCGCATCACCGCAGGGTAGGGGCCCATCTCGGCATTCGTCGCGGTGCCTCGTGGCGCCGAGCGGGCGTCTCGCCACTCGCCAGACACACGCTCGCCCTGCCGAGATGCGCCCCGGTCAGGCGTGCCTCAGGCCTTGCCGAGCAGCGCGACGATCGCGAGCGCAGCCGGTCCGGCGAAGAGAAGTGCGTCGATGCGGTCGAGCACCCCGCCGTGACCGGCGAGCAGCGTGCCCGAGTCCTTGACGCCGGCATCGCGCTTGAGGAATGACTCGAAGAGGTCGCCGAGCGGCGCCGCCAGCGCCACGCCGACGCCGACGAGCAGCGCCTGCGGATTGGAGAAGCCCTCGCGGTAGAGCGTGACCCAGGTCGTGAAGATGCCGGCGGCCACGCCGATTACGAATCCCTCGACCGTCTTCTTCGGTGAGATGGCCGGGGCGAGACGATGGCGGCCGAGCAGGCGCCCGCCGAAGTAGGCGAAGATGTCCGACGCCCAGGTGCCGAGCAGCACGGCGAGCACCAGGTTGAAGCCGAAGATGTCGCTGGCGCCCGTGAGCCCGCGCAGCGCGACCAGGCTCGCCATGCCGCCGCCGACGTAGAGCGCCCCGAAGGTCGTCACGGCGATCGACCCGAGCGCCGACTCGCGCGAGGCCACGCCGGCCACCACGATGAACGTGATCGGGATGCTGGCCGCGATCACGGCCAGCGACCAGCCGACGCCCGAATGCCAGGTCGCCAGGATCATGGCGAGTCCCGCGGCGAAGCCTGTGAGCGGGATCGGGCGCAGGACGCGCGCCATGCGGAAGAATTCGTCCAGGGCCAGCGCGCAGGCCAGCAGCGCGAGCAGCAGCATCGCGACGCCCCCGAACCACACGCAGGCGAGCGCGATCGGCGCGAGCAGGGCGGCGACGAGCACCCGGCCGAGGAGATCGCTCATCGAGCCCCGAAGCGGCGGCGGCGGCCGGCATACTCCGCCAGCGCCTCGCGCAGCGGCCCCTCGCCGAAGTCCGGCCAGAGCGTGGGCATGAAGACGTACTCGCTGTAGGCCGCCTGCCAGAGCAGGAAGTTCGAGAGGCGCTGCTCGCCCGAGGTGCGGATGACGAGGTCGGGCTCCGGCATGTCCGGCGCACTCAGGCGCGAGGCGAGTGCGCGCTCGTCCACGTCATCGGGGGCGACCCCGTCGCGCACGAGGGAGCGGGCCGCCTCGACGAGCTCCGAGCGCCCGCCGTAGTCGAAGCAGATCCAGAGGGTCAGGGCCACGTTGGCAGCGGTGTCGCGCTCGGTCTCCTCGATCAGCGTGAGGATCGAGGGCGAGCAGCGATCGCGCCGGCCCACGAAGCGCACGCGTACCCCCATACGGCCCATGTCGGGGAACTCGCGCTTGATCGTCTCGGCCAGCAGGTCGAGCAGGCCGCGCACCTCGTCGTCGGGGCGGTTCCAGTTCTCGGTCGAGAACGCGAACACGGCCAGCGAGTCGACGCCGAAGTCGAGACAGGCCTCGACGGTGCGCCGCAGAGCGCGCGTGCCCGCATTGTGGCCGGCCAGCACGGGGAGCCCGCGCGAGCGCGCCCAGCGCGCGTTGCCGTCCATGATGATCGCGACCGAGCGGGCAACGTCGGGCAGCGCCGGCTCGACCGGCCGCGACGCGCGCTTCAGCAGGCGCAGGCGCTCCAGGACTCCGGCCATCAGACCTCGAGGATCTCGGCTTCCTTGCCCTTCAGCACGTCGTCGATGCGTTTCACGTGCTCGTCGGTGAGCTTCTGCACGCGCTCCTCGGCGCGGTGCACCTCGTCGGCCTGCGCCTCGCCCGCGCGATCGAGCTCCTTCAGGTGGTGCAGCGCGTCGCGGCGCACGTTGCGCACGGCGATGCGGCCTTCCTCGGCGATGTGGCGTGCAACCTTGACGAGCTCCTTGCGCCGATCCTCGGTCAGCTGCGGGATCGGCAGGCGCACGACGTTGCCGTCGTTGGCCGGGTTGAGCCCGAGGTCGGACTCGAGCACCGCACGCTCGATCTCCTTGATCGCGCTCTTGTCGTAGGGCGTGATCATCAGCATGCGCGCGTCCGGGACGCTGATCTGCGCCAGCTGGTTGAGTGGCGTGCGCGTGCCGTAGTACTCCACCTGGATGCGGTCGAGCAGCGCGGAGGAGGCACGGCCCGTGCGCACACCCGTCAGCTCGTGGCGCATGGCCTCGACGCTCTTGTCCATGCGCGTCTTGGCGTCATCGACCAACTCGTCAACCGTCATCAGGAGTCCTCTCCGGACGAGATGTCCTCGGGGGGCAGGGGTGCCACGCGCCGGCTCGTGCTCACGACTGTGCCGATGTTCTCGCCGCGCACCACGCGGCCGATATTGGCGGCGTCGTCGATGTTGAAGACGTAGATCGGCATGTCGTTGTCCATGCAGAGCGAGAGCGCGGTTGCGTCCATCACCTTGAGCTGGCGCTCCAGCGCCTCGCGGTGCGAGACCTCGGGCAGGAACCTGGCGTTCGGCGTGGTCGCGGGATCGGCGTCGTAAACGCCGTCCACGCCGTTCTTGGCCATCAGCAGCGCCTGCGCCCCGATCTCGCAGGCACGCAGGGCCGCTCCCGTATCGGTCGTGAAGAACGGGTTGCCCGTGCCCGCGGCGAACACGACGATGCGGTTCTTCTCGAGGTGGCGCATCGCGCGCCTGCGAATGTAGGGCTCGGCCACCTCGGCGACGTCCAGCGCCGACAGCACGCGGGTGGGCGTGCCGTCGCGCTCCAGCGCGTCCTGCAGCGCCACGGCGTTCAGCACCGTGGCGAGCATGCCGCAGTAATCGGCCGTGGCGCGATCCATGCCGCTGGCGCTCTCCTGCAGGCCGCGCCAGATGTTGCCGGCGCCCACGACCACGGCCACCTGCACCCCGCTGGCCCGCACGGCGGCGAGCTCCCGCGCGATAACTCTGACCGTCCCCGGATCCTGCCCGTAGGCCCGCCCGCCCAGCAGCGCCTCGCCCGACAGCTTGATCAGGACACGGCGAAACGGGCCCCGGCCTTCGGCAGATGGAGCGGGTTCGCTCACCTCGGAGGTATCGAACGCGATCGGAGTTCCGTTCGCAACTCAGGCGCCGCGCTCGTAGCGCGTGAAGCGCTTGATCTGGACGTTCTCGCCCGTCTTCGCGGCGATCTCGGTGCGCAGGTCGTCGACCGTGCGGTCGCTGTCGCGCACGTAGGGCTGCTCGAGCAGGCAGACCGTGGAGAGCCACTTGTCGAGCTTGCCCTGCGCGATCTTGTCGCGCACGTTCTCGGGCTTGTCGGCGGCCTGGACGCGGTAGATCTCGAGCTCGCTCTCGATCACGTCGGCCGGCACGTCGTCGCGGCTGATCCAGCGGGCGTCCGCCGTGGCCGAGATCTGCAGGGCGACCTCGTGCGCGAAGGACTTGAACTCCTCCGTGCCGGCCACGAAGTCGGTCTCGCAGCCGATCTCGACCAGGACGCCGATGCGGCCGCCGTGCACGTAGGCCTCGATCAGGCCCTCCGTGGTCGTGCGGTCCGCGCGCTTGCCCGTCTTGGCGATGCCACGCTCGCGCAGCAGCTTGACGGCCGCGTCCTGGTCGCCGGCGCTCTCGCGCAGAGCGTTCTTGCATTCCATGATGCCGGCGCCGGTGGCCTCGCGCAGTGCCTTGACCTCGGCGGCCGATGCGCTGTAGTCGCTCACGCTGCAGGCTCCCCGGCGGGCGCCGGCGCCTCCCCCTCGACCCCTGCGGCCTCGGCTGCGGCAGCGGCCTCGGCGGCAGCCGCCTCGGCTGCTGCCTCGGCGGCGGCGGCGGCAGCGGCCGCGGCCTCGTCCTCGGCCTTGCGCCAGAGGCTGCGGCCCTCGGCCACGGCGTCGGCGAGCGTCGAGACGATCGCCTGGCACGACTTGATGGCGTCGTCGTTGCCCGGGATGACGAAATCCGCCTCGTCCGGGTCGCAGTTGGTGTCGACGAGACCGATCACCGGGATGCCGCAGCGGCGCGCCTCGCGCACGGCGAGCGCCTCGCGCCCGAGATCGATGACCATGACCGCGTCGGGCAGCTTGCGCATCTGCGCCACACCGCCGAGGTTGGTCTCGAGCTTCTCCAGCTTGCGCAGGAGCATGATGCGCTCCTTGCTGGGCAGCAGGTCCAGCTGGCCGTCGTCGCGCTGGCGGCGCAGGTCGTGGAGATGGTCGATGCGCCCTTGCATCGTGCGGTAGTTCGTCAGCAGCCCACCGAGCCAGCGATGATTGACATAGGGCATGTCGACGCGCTCGGACTGCAGCTGCACGGCCTCGCGGGCCTGCTTCTTGGTGCCGACGAAGAGGACGCTGCCGCCCCGCTCCGCCAGGTTGCGCACGAACGAGTGCGCCTCCTCGACCAGCTGGATCGTCTGCTGCAGGTCGATGATGTAGATGCCGGCGCGCTCGCCGAAGATGAACCGGCGCATTTTCGGGTTCCAGCGACGTGTCTGGTGTCCGAAGTGCACGCCGGCCTCGAGCAGCTCGCGCATAGTGATCGCGGCCACGGTCGGTCCTCCGATGGTGGTTGTGGCAGGGCTCCGGCGGGCAGCTCCGACGGAGCCGGCAACGCCGGCACCACCGTCAGAAGCGAGTAGGGCTCGCCGGTTCGGGGTGAGTGGACAGCGGACGCCGCCCAAAAGCAGGGTATCAGCGGCCGAAGGGTTCCGCACCCGTCCGAG
>DASRQS010000002.1:0-3097 GCA_035696365.1 Gaiellales bacterium
CGTGCCGGTACTCGTCCATGTTGAGCCAGCCCTGCTTGACCGCGAACGCGACCAGGGCGTTAGAGCGCTTTTCCCATTCGGCATGGAATACGTGCGCCTTGCGCGAATGGCGCACGCGGCCGAAACCCTGCCTGCCGCCAAGATCATGCACGCCGTCCACGGCTAGAGCCTCGCGACGCCGATCAAGGCGTCCTTGGTAACGATCGAGGCGAGCTTCTCCTCGTTCCAGCCTTCCGTCCCCGCCGGCCGCAGCGGCAGCACCATATAACGGGTGTCGGCCGAGGTGTCCCAGACGCGGATCTCCATCTGCGGCGGCAGGTCGAGCCCCATCTCGCTCAGCACAGTGCGCGACTGGCGGACCATCCTCGCGCGGTACTCGAAATCCTTGTACCAGTCCGGCGGCAGGCCGATGACCGTGTAGGCGGTGCACGAGCACTGGGTGCAGACGATCACGTTGTGCACGTCCGGCGTGTTCTCGACCACGACCATGTGCTCGCCCTCGACGCCGGCGAAGCCGAGCTCCGCGATTGCGGGGCTGCCGTCGCTCAGCAGCCGCGCGCGGTACTCCGGATCGACCCAGGCGCGGGCGATCACCTTCGCGCCGTTCTGCGGCCCGACGTCGTTCTCGTAGTAGGAGACCACGGCGTCGATCGCGTCGGTGGACACCAGGCCGCGCTCGACCAGCAGCGTCTCCAACGCCCGCGCTCGCAGCTCGGATTCGGATGCCGGCCGCTCGTGGTGGCCGTGATCGTGGCCATGGTCGTGAGCGTGGTCGTGCTCAGGCATCAGCCGGCTCCTCGAGGTAGGACTCCCAGAGGTCGACGAGCACGCGGAAGGGCGGCTCGTCGCCCGGGCCGAAGAGGTCGTCGGAGCGGAAGCGCACGGCGTACAGCGCCTCGGGAGGGCGCTCCTCGTTGCGCGCCAACGCATCTGGCAGCGTGGCGTCGCCGTGCACGCGCTCGATCACGCCGAGCGCGCCACGCACGTAGCGGGGACAGCGCGTGTGACCGGGGGGACGCATGCGGAGCACGCGCACGCGCTGGCCCGGCCGGAAGCGAGGCGCCGCGGCGGCCGCCATCTGGCTCCCGCTGCGCTGCGCCTCCAGGCAGCGGGTCATGAACTCGGGATCGCTGCGCTCGAGGCGGGGCTCGCCGTTCACCCGCTCCATGGCAGCGTCCACGTCCTCCGGTGCCAGTGTGCCCGCGGCTTCGAGCCGGCGCTGCAGTCCGTACATCCAGCGCTCGTAGTACCCCGCGGCCAGGTACTCCGCGGGCGGCATCGACTCGATCGCCGCGCGGAAATGGCCCACGGTGATCCCCGCGAGCCTGCTCACGCGGTTCAGCCCGAACAGCCGCCGCTCCCAGTCGGAGTGGAAGGCCTCGCCGTCGGGCACGACGGGACCGAAGCCATGCATGCCGCCCATGTCGTGAATGCCGTCCACGCGCGAATCCTACGCCGCGCACGGCTGCACGCGGCGGGCGTTCACGAGGGGTGGCTCAGGCTGGGCCGCCGCCGGCTGAAGAGTCGCGTGTCCAGAAGCGCAGCCGCTGCGTGGGATCGGGCTCCGACGGGTCGGTGGCGCCCGGCGGGCCCGCCTCCTCGATGCGCGCGAGCGAATGCTGCAACAGGTCCGCGAACGCGCCCAGATCGGCCTCCTTGCGCGCCAGCGAGCGCTCGAGGCCGCTCAGCCGCTCCTCGAGCCTGCGCACTTCCTGCTCGCGGCGGTCGAGCTCGACCTGGCGGTGGTCGAACACGCTCAACCGGCCACGGCCGCGCTCCCGGTCCTCCTCGGGCGGATCGCTCGGGGCCTGCTCGAGCCGCCGGCGCGCGCGGCGCTCGCGCTCGCGCTCCAGATCGGACTCGATCTCGTCGAGCTCCTCCTCGCGACGGCGCAGCTCCGCGAGCTTGCGCTCCAGCTCCCGCGCATCCCGCTCCAGCGCGCGCTCACGATCGGCCTGGTGATCCTCGGCCTCGGCGAGCTCGTCGCTGCGCCGGCGCAGAGAGTCCGTGAGCAGCCGCACCTCGGCCTCGCGTCCCTCGATCTCCCGGGCCCGCTCCTCGGCCTCGCGCACCTGGGCGCCGCGCTCACGCACGCTCGCCTCGGCTGCGGCCAGCTCGGCGGCGCGCACGGCCAGATCGGCCTGTAGCGACTCGAGCTCGCCCCGCTCGACGTCGAGCCCGGCGGCGGCCTCGCGCGTCTGATCGATCTCGACGCGCAGCGCCTCGAGCGCGGCGCGTCCGTCGCGCAGCCGCTGCTCGCGGCGGCCGAGCTCGGCGTCGCGCGTCTCGACCTCCTCGCCACGGCTGACGAGCTCGGCGGCGCGCTCGGAGAGCGCGAGCTCCTGCCGGGCGAGCTCGGCCTGGCGACCCGCCTCGCCCTCGGCCAGCTCGGCCTCGCGCGTCGCCAGTGCGGCCTCTCGTCCCGACAGCTCCTCCAGAGCGGCCTCGCGCTCGGCCAGCTCGTCGGCGCGCCGCTGTGCCGAGGTGCGTGAGGCCTCGAGCGCCGCCTCCGCGCCCGCCAGCTCGGTCTCGCGGGCGGCCAGGGACGCCTCGAGCTCGCGCAACGCCTGCTCGCGGCTCTCGTTGTCGGCCTCGCTGAGCTCGCCGAGCTCCGCGACGGTGCGCTCGAGCTCGCTGCAGTTGGCCTGCAGGCGGGCGATCTGCGCGCGGCTTTCGGTCTCCTCGATGCGAGCCTGATCGAGCTCGGCCCGCAGCTCGGTGTGCGCGGTCTCGCGCTCGCGCACGCGGGCGCGAGACGTCTCGAGGTCCACCTCGCGCTGACGCAGCTGCTCCTGCAACCGGTCGAACGCCTCGCTGCGCAGCTGCTCCGCCTCGCGCCGGCGGTCGAGCTCGGCTTCGCGGGAGGCGACGGCCTGCTCGAGCAGCGCCGTGCGATCGTCGCGCGCCTCCAGCTCCGCGAGCTGCTCGGACGCCGCAGCCAGCTCGTGCTCGAACTCGGCGCGCATCTGCTCGCTCGCGGCGCTCGACGCCTCGAGTTCCGCCGCGAGACGCGCGCGCTCCGCTTCGAAGCCCGCCACCTGGGCCTCGAGGCCGGCCCGCGAGGCCTGCGCTGCGTCGCTCTCCGCACGCAGCCTCT
>DASRQS010000003.1:0-48334 GCA_035696365.1 Gaiellales bacterium
GACGCGGTGGTGCTCCGGCGCGGCCGAATGCGCCGCGGAGGAGCGGGCGGTCTGTGTCACGTGGGTCATGGCGTGCTTGGAGCGGACATGGGACACCACGTGCCTCACGGGCGGACGGGCGTGAGTCGCCGCGGCCACGGGAGGCTTGGCAGCCGAGGAGGCGACGTGGGCGACGTGCGCTACGGACCCGCTCACCGTTGCCGCGGCGTGCGCGATCGGCCTCGCCGCGGTCGCCACACTCCGTGCGACGGGCGTGGTGGCGTTGGTGACTGCTTGCGTTACGGGTTTGGTGGTGGTGGTGACTGCCTTGGCGACTGGCGTGGTGGCGTTGGTGACTGCTTGCGTTACGGGGTTTGTGGTCGTGCTCGCGGTCTGTGTCGCCGGCTGCGTCGTCGTGGCAACTGCCTGTGTGACGGGCTTGACAGCCCCCGCCGTTTGCGTGCTCGGCGCCGCTGCAGCCGCCACCGTCTGCGACACCGGCGTGGTTGCCGCCGTGACCGGTGCCAGCGGGTTGGTGGCCACCGAGGCGGCCGGCGCGAGCGGGTTCGGCGGAGTCTCGGCCTGCGACGTGCCGCTTGCGACGACGATCGACGCACTCGACAGTGCCAGTGCCGCCGAGACGGCCGCCTTGCGCCGCCGTCCCGGGTTTTTCATCAACGATGTGTTTGCCGCCATCGTGGACCATCCCCTCGATCTTCCGCCGTGGACGAGCTGAATACCCGATGACGCATCCCTCAAACAGGTGATGACCGCGTTGCGCTCATTGACGCTACCGCGACGCGGCCGGATTCGGGGATTTTCAGGATGAACGCCCACGGGCGCCGTTCCCACACCGTCGTCGAGCGCGATCGTCATGCGGCGCGGCGTTGCCGAGCGCCGGTGGCTGGTGGTCACGCTGCCCGCGGCGCTCATCGCAGAGGTGCCGGTCACGCACATCCACCGCCAGTCGTTCTGACCGCGCCTCGGCTGCCTCAGCTAGGCTCGTGGCCCCGCCGGAGCCCCGCTGGCAGCAACGCTTTACGAGCGCGAGGACGAGCTTCGACGCTGGTCGGCCTCCTCCGTGAACTCGGCGAGGGCGGGGGCTCGCATCGGCCTCGCGGCGCTCGAGCTGCTGAGCGAGGCGAGTGTCGGCTGGCCTCGCCACGCACGAGTACGGCGCTTCCGTCACCGGAGGATGCCTGGAGGATGACCCCCTCCAGCGCCTCGAGCTCACGCTCAGGACCGAACAGCGGGAGCGGCGGCATCGCCTGGATGATCGCATCCCCGCGGTCCCGCCGGGCGGAGCGTCAGAGGCGTTTCGCGGCGGAGGCGAATCGCTTCGCCACGGCGGGCAGCCCGGCACGCGCGGCTGCCCGGCGATCGCGCTGACGCTCGGCGAGCCGACCCGCCACGAACGCGGCGGCGGGAGTCGCATCCCCCGCCAGCTCCTGCAGGTGCTGCTCGGCGATGACGGCATCCTGGTGCTCTCCCAGGATCGTCTGCAGATCGGTTGCGCGCTTCGCCACGCGGCGGGCGGGACGGCCTTCGGCCCCCGACGCCAGCTCGGCGGCGTAGCGGGCGCGCTTGGCGGCGATCCGCAGCTCGTGCAGCTGCTTGTCGCCCGCCGAGGGCGAGACCGTAGGCAGCTTGCACCGCACACGCTGCGCGGCCCGGCGCACGATGCACCGCACGGTTTCGCGGGCCGGCGTGACCGGCAGACTCTCGCGGGTCGCCTCGAGGCGGTCGAGCAGCGCGAGGTAGCGGTGCGAGTCGAGCGTCTCGTCGAGTCGGGCGCGCGCGGGCTGCGAGCGCTCGCCGATGAGCTGCACCAGGTCGCGGCCGCCCTCTTCCGCATTGCCCCCGAGCCGGGCGACCTCCGACTCGACGTACGCCGCGAACACATCGGAGTCGCGCACGTCGCCCAGCACGCCGCCCAGCCACTTCAGCTCGTCGCGCGTCTCCTTCACCCAGGCCGGGTCGAGCAGCCTGCGTGCCTCCTTCAGCGCGCTGCGCGTACGGCGCGTGGCGACGCGCATGCCGTGCAGCGCGGCGCCGTCGCCGCGACGCGTCATCGGATCGCTTCGCAGCAGCGCTTCCAGCTGCGCCTGCAGGTAGGCGCGGAGATGCTCGATCGTTTCCGCGCTGCGCTTGGGACGGGCGCTGCGGGCGGCGGGCAGGCCGAGTGCCTGGAACACCTTCGGGCGCCCGTCGCTGGATTTGGCACCCGCTGCACGCAGCGCTCGCTCCAGCCGCGCGACGAGTTGCTCGGAGCCATCCGTGGTCTGCTCGATCTCGACCTCGTCGAACTCGCGCACGACCCGCGTTCCGTCGAGCACCTGCACGCTGTCGTGCACGACCTCGGCGGACTCGTGGTCCTTCGCGCTCACGCGCACCGCGCGGCGCAACGTGTGGAGCTCGGCGATCGGCTCGAGCTCGCTGCCACGGAGATACGCGGTCAGCAGCCACGTCAGCTCGCCGGGAATCTCGGGGCCTTCGGCGTCCCACTCGAGCTCGAGCCTGTCGCCGTCGGCCGGCAGCTTCAACTGCCAGAACTCGCGGCCGTTCTCCGAGCGGCGGCGGAGTGTCACGCCGTGCCGGGTCAGGCGATGGCCGGGCGTGTCGTAGTAGATCGCCCGGAGATCCCTCGGCTCGGCGTCGACCGGGAGCGGCGGCAACACGAACCCCGGCTCGACGGAGAGCTTCCGTTCCCGTTCCATCGTCTCTTTCACGCTACGTCCTCGGCCGGGGCGGCAAGGCTACGCCACTTGGCCGCCGGCCGTCGAGTAAGGAGGCGGCCGAGCGGCGACATTGCACAAGCCGGGGCCAGACCCCGGCTTGTGCAACGCCATCGCTTGGCGGGCGTCCGGCACCTCCTGCGCTCGGGCGGAGGATGACGAACTCCGAGTCGTCGGGCAGCGTGGGATTGCGTCCCGCGCTGAACGGATTGACCGGGCCTCAGAAAAGGCCGCCGATGCCGTTCACGAGCGCGGCTCCCAGGAAGATCTCGAGCGCGACGCCCGCAATTCCGATGGCCAAGGCGGGGACCACGAACGCGACGTCCTCGAGCAGCACGCCGAGTGAGATCAGCACGACGGCGAGCGCGGGGAGGGTGTCGAGCCCGGTGAACGGAGGCGCGAGGAAGGCGGCCAGCGATCCGCCGAGCACGAGCACTCCGAAGACGATGCTGCTGAGCCGCTGGCGGAACACAAACCGGAGGCGGGGCTTGGAGAAGCGCTCCAGCCACTTGATCATCCTGATCAAGCCACGCAGGAAGCGCTGCTGCCGCGGGCCCGCGAGCTCGGTCCGGCGCCAGCGCCGCGGCAGCCAGATCTCGTCGCGGCCGGCAATCAGCTGCAGTGCGAGCAGCATCGCGATGAGCTCGAAGACGTGGGTGGCGCCGCCCGTGGGGATGGGCAGCGCCGGGACGCCGAGCAGGAGCACGAACACCAGGGCGAAACTCTTCTCGCCGAACAGTTCGATCAGGCTGCCGAGTGTCTTCGGGCCGTCGCCGGCCAGCCAGCGCTCGAGGTCGCCGCTCACGCTCGGCAGATCCTGCTCCCCCGGGCCTGCGATCTCCAGCGGCATCTTGGGCCGTCACCATATCCGCGCGCCGGGCTCTGCGGACTCCGCGGCCAGGTGTAGGCTCGAAGCGTGGTGCGCATTGCCGCAATCCTGTTCCTTCTGATCGCACTGGCCCCGGCGATCGCCGCAGGCGACGGCGCGCCTGATCCCTCGTTCGGACACGGCGGTTCGCTGTCGCTCGCTCCGTAGCGGTTCTCATCCGTATCGGGTGTGGCCATCGACGCTCAAGGGCGAACGCTCGTCGGAGCGGTCCTCGAAGACGGCTCGATGCTCCACACGCGCGCGGGCGTCCTGCGGTTGTCGGACGACGGTTCGCCCGATCCGACCTTCGGCACGGGTCGCGTGTGGCAGCCTTCGCGACGCCCGATCCGTACCTGACGCTGAATGCGTCTTCCATGGCGCTCGACGCGCGAGGTCGCATCATCTTCGCCGGCGAGGTCGACGACGACATTCCGGCGGTGTGGCGGGTGCTTCCCGACGGGACGCTCGATCCGGCGTTCGGAAGCGCTGGAATCGCCATCGCGCGCGGGGCGTACGGCCCGTTTCCCGCCTGGTGGTGGTCGATCGCGTTCGACGGCGCGAAGATCGTCCTCGGCGGCATGACGGACGACGAGCCGCCGCTCGGCACCGGCGCGGTCAAGATCGCGGTGCTGGCGCGGCTGGACGACAATGGCGTCCCCGATCCGTCGTTCGGCACGCGTGGTTTTCCTCGAGCTGCCGGTTCCGGGCCAGACGGTCGCGGGCGGGCTGGCGGTCGACAGCGAAAGCCGCGTGCTCCTGGGCGTCAGACACGACATCCCGGGCGACTCGACGTCGGAGGTGATCCGTCTCACCGCCACCGGAGCGCTGGATCCCGCATTCGGTAGCCGAGGCCGGGTCGCGCTCGGCCACGGAGGCGCTGTCGCGATCGAGCTCAGGCGCCCGGGGGCGATCGTCGCGCTCGGCAGTTGGTCGCACTCCGCCGCCGTGACGGCGGACCTCCCCGTCATGGCGGCACAACTCCTCCCCGGCGGCCGGTTGGACACGACCTTCGGCAAGGGTGGGGAGCTGCTCGCGACCACGCGGCTCCCGTCGAGCGGGAGTGCGCTCGACTGCCAGGGCGATCTGCTCGTCGCGAACTCCGAGGGCGTCAAGCGCTTCGGGCCCGACGGCCGGCTCGATCCCACGTTCCGCACTACGAGCATCCCGCCCGTCGCCGTGGGCGCCGTCACAGTGCCCGCGACGCTCGGCGAGTTCGCGTTCTCGCCCTCGGGGACGATCGTGATGGGCGGCTTCGCGGGGGCGTTCCGCATTCCGGCACTCGGCTCCGGGCGTTCCATCGTACGAGCCGTCGCCATCGACCGCGCAGGCAACCGCTCTCGCGTGGTGGTGCGGCAGGTGGGGGCGGCGCGATCGAGCTAGCCTTCGCGGCATGATCACCAAACTCGACTTCGTCGCCGTCCCGTCGACCGACGCTGAGCGCACGCGCGCCTTCTATGTGGACACGCTCGGGCTGCGCCCGGACGAGCACGGCCGCTTCGAGTTCTGGATCGGCGAGACGTGCTGCTCCATCTGGGAGCCCGACAAGCTGGGCGGGACGTTCGCGCCGCAGAAGAACGGCCACCTGGCCATGCACGTCCACGACGTGGCGTCGGCGCGCACCGAGCTCGAGGCCAAGGGTGTGGCATTCCTCGGCGACACGTTCGACACGGGCGTTTGCCACATGGCGTTCTTCAACGATCCCGACGGCAACGACCTCATGCTGCATCACCGCTACAAGCCCCGCTGAGCTGACCTCGGGCGGTCTCCGTCGCGCACGACGACCTCCGCTCCGACACGCGCGACGCGCTCCCATGGGATCACCTGATGGCCGTGGACCTTGGCCTGCCGGGGACCGCCGGTCCCGTGCGTGCCCACGCCGAAGCGCTCGAGCAGGCCCAGCTCGCCGACGCAGAGCCCGGTGATCCGCAGGTGGCCGTCGACGAGCTCGCCGCGCACGTCGTGGACGCGGCCGAGGCAGCTGCCCGACTCCTTGACGACTCGGCGATTGAGGAGCTCGGAGAGTCGCATCAGCCGCCCGGCAACCGCCGGAAGAGCGAGCTCCAGCGCTCGTCGCCGCGATTCAGGCGAAGCTCGGCGGCGGGCCGCTTCAGCCGCACCACCGAGGATACCGACTCGACGTCCTGCCAGGGCACGTGCGCGGCATTCCCCGAGAGGCGCGCCGCCAGCCGGCCGAGGCGCCCTCGCGTTTTCCAGGCATTGCCGCCGACGAGGATCTCCACGACCTCCGGGCTGTCGCCGTTCAGGCCTGAGATCTCGAGATCGTCGACCTTCCCGCAGTTCTGGCCATTCGCGTCCACGAGCTGGTGGTCGAGGATGCCCAGGGCAATGTCGACCTCCGTCGCCTTGCTCATCCTTGCCCTCCGTTCGTCAGCAGCATCAAGGGGATCGCAGCGATCGCGATGGCGAGGATCACGGCGAAGTAGAAGCACCCGAGCACATTGGCGAGCTTGCCGTTCGCGTGCGCTCCCATGTAGGTGCGGTCGTTGGCGACCAGCAGGATCGGCAGGTAGGTCAGGGGCAGCGCGACGACCGAGAAGATCACCGAGTACTCGGTCAGCTTGACGGGGTCGTAGCCGGTCATGACGACGGCGAGCGCGAGCGCGAAGATGATCAGCCACGAGAGCGTGAAGCGCGGCGCGTGGGAGGGCCGCTCCTTCTTCCCCCAGCGCCAGCCGAAAAACTGGGAGATGTTGTAGGCACCGGCGAAGGACGTCTCGACGGCCGCGCCGCCGACGGCGAAGAGGATGCCGACGAGGGCGAGCAGGAGGCCGACCTGCCCGAGCGTGTGCTGCGCGGCGAGCGCCGGCGTGCCCAGGAACGCGGGATCGATCCCGCGCGGCAGGAAGAGCACGGCGGCGACGATCATGAGCGCGAACGAGAGAAAGCCGCCGAGCGTGTAGCCGATGATCGCGGTCACATTGTTGAGGCGGAGGTCGTTGATGCCCCAGCGATCCTCGACCGCCCCCGAGGAGTAGAAGTACACCTCGTACGGCGTCATGGCGGCTCCCAGCAGCCCGACCACGAAGTAGAGGTAGACCATCAGGCTGCCGCCGGAGTGCGAGCCCGGCACGAAGCCGTGGGCGACCTGGTTCCAATCTGGATGGAGCTTGATCGCGGCGACGGCGAACACCAGCAGGCCGAGGCCGAGATAGCCGAAGAGCCGCTCGAGCCAGCGGAACGGCAGCACCCATGACGTGAGCACGAGCAGCAGGACGGCGACGGGGATGAGCAGCCGGTATGGCAGTCCCGAGAGCAACTGGAAGCAGATCGCCACCCCGCCGACCTCGGCCGCGCAGGTCATCAGATTCACGATCTCGGAGGCGATCAGCGTGGCGAGCGCGGAGCCGAATCCCGCGCGCTCGCGCACGAGGTCGAAGACGGGCCGCTGCGAGGCCGCCGAGACCCGGCCACACATCTCGGAGTAGACGATGATCCCGACCACGCCGATCACGACGACCCACAGCAGCTGAAAGCCGAACGTCGCGCCCGCCTGCGTGTTGAAGACGAGATCGCCGATGTCGACGAAGCCGCCGATGGCAGACATGATCCCGAGCGCCACGGCCAGGACGCTCTTGAGGCTCAAGCGAGTTCCTCGCCGATACGCTCGCTCTGCCTGGCCGCCGCCTCGAGCGTGCGAGCGAGCGTGCGTTGCTCCTCCGTGGAGGCGTGGCCGAGCCGCTCGAGGTCGGCGGCGACCCGGTGCGCGACGCTCTCGAGCCGGCGCAGTTTCGGGACGAGTGGGGGCGGGGTCTTGGCGGATCCGAGCGAGGCCGCCGCCGTGGCTGCCGCCGCGGCCAACTCGGCGGAGTGCTCACGCCTGAAGGTGCCCGTGGACTTGCCCGCCGCCGCGTCCTGAGCCAGGAGTGCGCCTTCGGCAGCGAGCGACTGCACGGACTTCGACTGCTGTCCGAGCGCCTTCGCGCTGAGCGTGCCCTGGCTGCCGCAGCCGGCGCCGGCGCACAGCGCGGCGAGCGCGAGGCCGAGCACAAAGATGCCGTTCCAAGACAGGCGCGAGCTGTCCGCGCGTCTCGGCGGGTGGCCCCTCAACGGCCGGCGTCGAGGCGGTCGTGGCGCTCGCCCAGCGGGTCCTGCTCCGCATCGCGCGCCGTAGCTGCCCGCCTGCTCCTGCTCGGGCGTGGACGGACCGGTCGTGCCGCTTCCGCTCCCGGGCGGATCGTCTGCGTGTGCCCTGTCGCCCGGTCGAGGCGGCCTGGCCCGGCTGGCGTCGTCGGTGTCGGACATGGCCCCTGATCCCCGGGCGTGCGAATCCGACACACGCTTCCGGAACTCCCTCATCGGGCTGCCATTGCCTGATACGGCGAGCGGCGACGAGCTGTGACAGTCTTCGCGATGGGTGTCACTCGTATTCGTCCGGCCTCGTCATGGGTAGGAACGCTTCGACGAAAGGGACGACATGCCCAGCATTGACATGGCGGTGGCGGCATGAGCGCGCACCGGGTGATCGTCGTCGGCGGCGGGTTCGGCGGGCTGCAGTCGGTTCGCGGGCTCCGGCGCGCGCCCGTCGAGGTGACGCTCGTCGACCGCCAGAACTATTTTCTCTTCCAGCCGCTCGTCTACCAGGTGGCGACGGGCGGGCTCTCCCCGGCGGAGATTGCGGCGCCCTTGCGATCAGTCGTCAAGCGCCAGTCCAACGTCCGCGTGCTGCTCGCCGACGTGACGGGCTTCGACCTGGAGCGACGCGAGGTCGAGCTCGCGACGCTCCCGACCGGCGATCGCGGCGCCAGGCTCGGCTACGACACGCTCGTCGTGGCGGGCGGATCTCGTTACTCCTACTTCGGCCACCCGGAGTGGGAGGTGTACGCGCCGCAGCTGAAGTCGCTGGCGGGCGCGCTCGACATCCGCAGCCGCATCCTCAGCGCATTCGAGGCGGCCGAGGTCGAGCGCGACCCCGAGCGGCGTCGCGCGTGGCTCACCTTCGTCGTCGTCGGCGCGGGGCCGACGGGAGTCGAGATGGCCGGGCAGATCGCGGAGCTCGCCCGCGACACGCTGCGGCGTGAATTCCGCTCGATCGACACGCGCGAGGCCCGCGTGCTGCTCGTCGAGGCCGCCGAGCGCGTCCTCACGAGCTTCCCCGAGTCGCTCTCGCGCAAGGCGCAGCGTGCGCTCGAGCACCTCGGCGTCACCCCGCTCGTCTCACACACCGTCGTCGACATCAACGCACGCGCGGTCGCGGTTCGCGGTCCGGGCGGCGAGATCGAGCAGGTCGATACGCGAACCGCCATCTGGGCCGCCGGCGTCACGGCATCGGGTCTGGCGGCCGGCCTCGGCCGGGAAGCGGGCCTGGACGTCGACCACGCCGGGCGGCTGGCCGTCGAGCCGGATCTGAGCGTGCCGGGACATCCCGAGGTGATGGCGCTCGGCGACATGGTGAGCGTGCGCGCTCCCGATGGGACGATCACTCAGCTCCCGGGGCTCGCGCCGGTGGCCATCCAGCAGGGGCGCTACGCGGCTCGCGCGATCCGGGAACGCCTGGGCGGCGCGACGCCCGCTCCCTTCCATTACACCGACAAGGGCAACCTCGCCACGATCGGGCGCTCGAAGGCCGTCGCCGACGTGAGGGGAATCCGCCTCGCCGGCTTTCCGGCCTGGATCACATGGCTGGTCGTCCATCTCTTCTACCTGATCGGTTTTCAGAACAGGCTGCTCGTGCTGTTGCGCTGGACGATCAGCTTCGTCACGCGGGGGCGGGGCGCCCGGCTGATCACGGCGCGGCCGGCGCCGGGCGCGGATCAGGAGGGTGAGCGTCCTGAGGCGGCGGGTACGGACGACGACGCGCGAGTCGCCTCGCAGGGAGGCGGCGAGTAGATGGAGCGGGTGCTCGGCGGGCTCGTTCACGACGAAGAGGTCAGGTCCGCCCTCGCTGGCGCGCTTTCGGCGCTCGCCGAGCGCCTACGGCATGCATCCGAGGCCCGCGGTACGGCCTGACGACAGGTCGCGCCGGTAGGCTGAAGGCTTGCTCCCGGTCGCCCTTGTCTGACGAGTTCCGCACACCTGAGAGCGTGCTCGAGCGCGTCTTCGGCTACGACGCGTTCCGCGGCGATCAGAAGGAGATCGTCGATCACGTGGTGGCCGGCGGCGATGCGCTGGTGCTCATGCCGACGGGCGGCGGGAAGTCGCTCTGCTACCAGGTGCCGGCGCTCGTGCGCGACGGCGTC
Source organism: Gaiellales bacterium (assembly GCA_035696365.1). Taxonomy (GTDB): domain Bacteria; phylum Actinomycetota; class Thermoleophilia; order Gaiellales; family JALYLC01; genus JALYLC01. Next base: position 9,780 of record DASRQS010000003.1, read on the forward strand.
GGTGTCGTGATCTCGCCGCTGATCGCGCTGATGCAGGATCAGGTCGATGCGCTGACCGCGCTCGGCGTGCGGGCCGGCTTCCTCAATTCCACGCAGGACCCCGAGCAGCGCCGCACCGTCGAGACCGCGTTCCTGGCCGGGGAGCTGGACCTGCTCTACCTTGCTCCCGAGCGGCTGCGCGTCGAGTCGACGTCGCGGCTGCTCGGCCGCGGCAAGATCGCCCTGTTCGCGATCGACGAGGCCCACTGCGTCTCGCAGTGGGGACACGACTTCCGACCCGACTATCTGATGCTCTCGGAGCTGCATGAGCGCTGGCCGGCGGTGCCTCGCATCGCGCTCACCGCCACCGCCACGCAGGCGACGCGCGAGGAGATCGCAGAGCGGCTGAAGCTCGGCGATGCGCGCCGGTTCGTCGCGAGCTTCGATCGTCCCAACATCCAGTACCGCATCTCGCCGAAGAACGAGCCGCGCCGTCAGTTGCTGGCGCTCCTGCGCGCCGAGCATCCGGGCGAGGCGGGCATCGTGTACTGCCTCTCGCGCGCCTCGGTGGATCGCACCGCGGAGTTCCTCAGCGGCGAGGGGTTCACGGCTCTGCCCTACCACGCCGGGCTCGACGCCCGCACGCGGGCCGCGAACCAGTCGCGCTTCCTGCGCGAGGACGCCGTCGTCATGGTCGCGACGATCGCGTTCGGGATGGGCATCGACAAGCCCGACGTCCGCTTCGTCGCGCATCTGGACATGCCGAAGTCGGTGGAGGGCTATTACCAGGAGACCGGACGCGCAGGACGCGACGGGCTGCCGTCCACGGCGTGGCTGGCCTACGGGCTCTCCGATGTCGTGCAGCAGCGCAAGATGATCGACGACTCCGAGGGTGACCTCGCGCATCGTCGGCGGCTCTCTCAGCACCTCGACGCGATGCTCGGCCTGTGCGAGACGGTCGCGTGCCGGCGGTCGCAGATGCTCGACTACTTCGGCGAGCAGGGCGAGCCCTGCGGCAATTGCGATACCTGCCTGACGCCCGCCGAGTCCTTCGACGGCACCGTCCCGGCTCAGAAGGTGCTCTCGGCGGTCGCTCGGCTCGGGCAGCGCAGCCAGCAGTTCGGCGCCGGCCAGGTCGTCGACATCCTGCTCGGGAAGCACACGCCGAAGGTCGAGCAGTTCGGCCACGCATCTCTCACCGTGTTCGGCAAGGGCGGCGAGCTCGGCGAGGGGGAGTGGCGCGCCGTGATCCGCCAGCTGATCGCGCGTGGTTTGCTCGCCGTCGAGGCCAGGCACCAGACGCTCGTGCTCACGGACGAGAGCCGGGCGGTGCTGCGCGGGGATCGCCGGGTGCCTCTGCGCCGCGACCCCGTCAAGCCCGCGCGCACGCGCGCCCGCTCCACCCGGGCGCCGCAGGCCGATCTGGCCCCCGAGGACGTGCCGGTCTTCGAGCGGTTGCGAGCATGGAGGTCAGGCGCGGCCAAGGAGCAGGGAGTGCCGGCCTTCGTCATCTTCTCCGACGCCACGCTGCGCGAGGTCGCCGCGCACAGGCCGACAGGCCTCGCCGAGCTCGGCAAGGTCAGCGGCGTGGGGGAGTACAAGCTCGAGCGCTACGGCCAGGACGTGCTCACCGCCGTGGCCGGTTGATCAGCAGGGCGGCGCTCCGGGCCCCTCGAGCCGCACGGCCTCGGACCACCACAGCGCGCTCTGGACGCCCTGGCGATCTTCGAAGACCCCGATTGCCATTGCCGTCGCCGAGCACCCGCTCCATGGCACCGACTTGAACCGCGTCATCAGCGGAAAAAGCCAGTGCGCCTCGTCCGTCCCGAGCTTCCACACCTGCAGGCCGCCCTCGTGCATGGGGTGGCCTGGGGGCATCGGCACGGGTTGGTCATCGATCTTGTACGGCGGGCCCATGGCATTGCCGATCGCGTCGTCGGCCTGGTGGTGCTGGATGACCCACACGCACATCTCGGTCACTTTGATCACCGATTTGTCCAGCGGGCCGGCAGCCATCACCACGCCGCTGGCGTCCACCCTGAGATCTTTGTTGAAGTTTCCCGCAGGCATTGCCCACCACCATTCCGAGCCGTGTGGCTCTCCCGATCAGACGTTCAACAGGACGCCCAACTCCGACCAGATCCTCCTGGCCGTGACGACATTGCCCTTTTGCTCGTGCAGATGCAACCCCTCGGCTGCCGCCTCGGCGGCCTCGCTCGTACGTCCTGCGCCCAGCAAGATGTGCGCGAGGTCGACGAGGGCGTCGCCACGATGGGCGAGGAAGTCCGTACGCCCTGCCAGGGCGACGGCCTCGCGAGCGAGTTGCTCTGCGGCTTCCGGGCGGTCGCGTCTCGCAAGGATGCGCGCCTGGACGCCCCGCCACAGAACCTGCGTGAGCAGGTCGTCGGCTGCCGTCAGGTGTGCGCTCAAGCGGGCGAGCTCTTGTGCCTCGTCCACACGTTCCTGCTCGAACACCGCGCGGGCGAGAAATGCGGCCGTGGTGGAGAGGAAGGCCTGCTCGCCCATCTGCTCGAGCGCGTCGAATCCCGTGCGCAGGCTGGCCTCTGCGGCGGCTGGGTTTCCGGCCAGCATTTCCATTGCCGCCTCGTTGTGCGACGTCGCGGCGTTCAGTGTCAAGCCCAGATCCGCGAAGACACCATTGCTCGTCGCCAGGAGAGCGCGCGCGAGCTCGAACTGCCCGTTCATCGCGTGCAGGCCGCAGAGGTGCCGAAGCGTCAGCGCCTCGGACTCGAGGTGGCCGCTGACCTCCTTCCGGATCTCCTCGCAGCGGCGAATGCCCTCGCCGACCGGCGTGGGCCCGACCCACAGTGAGGATGCGATCCACGTGAGGATCTCGGCCCGCGCGTGCTCGTCGCCGGCGTCGCTGGCGTGGGCGGCAGCCTGCTCCCAGGCCCGTGCCGCAGCCCCGGCACGCGCCTGATTCCAGTGCAGCCAGGCCTCGAGCCGCCGGGCGCTGCAGAGTCCGGAGTGGTCGGAACAGCGCTCGAAGACGGGGATCACCCGTGCCACCGCCTGTGCAGCCTCCTCGCTCCCGCCTTCGGTCGCGTGCAGCAGCTGCAGGAATCGCAGCTGCACGAGGGCGCGCGACTCGGCCCGCTCGTCCTGCGCCTCGGCCGCAGCGAGCGTCGCGTCGTCGAGGACCAGCTTGGCATCGGTGAGCCGCCCGGCCTCGATCAGCGCCGCGCCGAGCTCGGGCAGGAGCTCGGCCCGCGTCGCCCTGTCGTCTGCCGAGAGCGACGCGGCGCGCTCGAGCAGGCCGATCGCCGCGGGCAGGTCGCCGCGTGCGAGCGCCCTGTGCCCGGCCAGCCCCAGCCGCTCCGATGCCCGCGCCGCGAGCCGGCGCAGGTCCTCGTCGGCGGACGCGAGATCGCTGCGACAACGGTGGGCCTGCTCGAGGTGATAGCCGACGATCTCCACGTATTCGGTCTGGCTGCCGGTGGTGGTGCGCTCCAGCCAGACCGCCAGCCGCTCGTGGAGGTCGGCGCGCTTCGCCTTGGAGAGCGAGCGGTAGGCGGCGTCGCGAATCAGCAGGTGGCGGAAGCGATAGGCCTCGTCGCCGGCGAAGATCGTGCGATCGGGCCGGATCAGGTCGCGGCGGACCAGGGTCGAGAGACACTGCTCGAGAGAGTCGTCCGGCCACCCGGGAGCGAGCTCGCGGATCGCGCTGCGGTGGAAGAGCATGCCTTCCACCGCAGCCCGCACGAGCAGGGCGCGCTCGCCGTCGGGCAGGCCCTCGAGTCGCGCGGCCAGCAGCGTGTTGATCGTCTGCGGAACAGGGAGCTCCAGGAGGTCGCCGGCGGCGAGCCAGCGCCCGTCGTGCCAGGCCAGCAACTGGTCGTCCACCAGCATCGCCAGCAGTTCCTCGGCGAATAGCGCGTTGCCGCCGGCGGCCTCGGCGATGCGCGCCTCCACCTCGGCGGGCAGTGTCCCGCGCCCGAGCAGGTTCGCGATCAGCTTCCGGGAGTCGCCGTCGTCGAGCGGCTCGAGCAGCATCGATGCTGCGTTGAGCTTGCCGCCGCCCCAGCCGGGGTAGTTGTCGAAGATCTCGGGGCGCGCCATGCAGAGCAGCAGGATGGGTGCGTCGCGCGAGAGGTCCGCGAGGTAGTCGACGAGCTCGATGAAGGTCGGCTCCGCCCACTGCAGGTCGTCGAAGACGACCACGAGCGGCCGGCGCTGTGCAAGGGCCTCGAACAGCCTGCGCACGGCCCATGATGTCGCCTCGCCGCTACCAGCGCGGCTGCCGCCGAGACCGATCGCCTCCGAGATCAGCTCGCCGATCAGAACGGCCTTCGGCTCGTCCGGGAGCAGCTCGGCGATGGCCGCGCTCGATACCTCCGCCGCGGGCGATTGCTGCGTGCGGACGATCTCGCGTACGACCTCGGTCAGCGGCCAATACGTGATGCCCTCGCCGTAGGGCAGGCACTGACCGTGCAGCACCGTGGCATCGACGCCGATCTCGCCGACGAACTCCTGCACGAGGCGCGACTTGCCGATGCCGGCCGAGCCCAGCACCGTCAGCAGGTGGCAGGCGCGATTCTGCAGCACGCTCGCGAAGACGCTGCGCAGCGCGTCCAGTTGCTGCTCACGGCCCACGAGCGGCGAGTCGAAGCGGCGGGCGCGGCCTGGGGCGCGCTCCCGCACGGCCGTGACCTGCAGAGCCGTGACCGCCTCCCCGCCTTTGACGGCGCGGTTGCTGACGTGCCCCGCGACGACCGCGTTGTGCACGAGACGATGCGTCGTCCCGCTGATCAGGATCTCGCTCGCCTCAGCCGCCTCTTCGAGCCGCTTCGCGATATTGACGACTTCACCAGTGACGAACAGGTGGCCCTGTTGGTGATCGCCGGCGATCACCTCTCCACTGTGGATGCCGATGCGGCACTTGAGGCGGATACCCCACGTCCGCTCGAGCTCGTCGTTGAGCTGCTCGAGCGACTCGCGCATCTCGACGGCGGCGCGCACGGCGCGTAGCGCATCGTCCTCGTGCACGATGGGAACGCCGAACACGGCCATCACGGCGTCGCCGATGAACTTCTCGACGAGGCCGCCGTGGCGCTCGACAACGGTTTGCATCTGTCCGAAGTAGCGAGCGAGCAGACTGCGGAGTGCCTCGGGATCGAGTTGCCGGCCGAGGCGTGTCGATTCCACCAGGTCAGCGAACAGTACGGTGACCGGCTTGCGGACCTCGGGTGCAGATCTCTCGGGCCCCGCCTCCAGCGGACCGAGGACTCGGAACTCCATCACCTCTCCCTGTCAGGGCGCGTGTCGGCACCCTGCTGACGCCCTTTTAGCGTACGGGGACCGTTCTTGCTACTGGCGACGACAAGTTCCTCACCAGTTCGCGACGCAATGGACGCGATCCCGTTGGATGCCGAGGATTTGCCTCCCGCGGTCGAGAGCGTCAGGCGGCGCGGAGATTGACGCGCGAGTCCGCGATGACGTGCGTGAACGCGTCGATCACGTTGGCGTCGAACTGTGTGCCCGCGCAGCGGCGGAGCTCCGCGACGGCTTCGGTCACGCTGATCGCGGGCTTGTACGGCCGGTTGCACACCATGGCGTCGAAGGCGTCGACGACCGCCACGATGCGGGCGCCGATCGGGATTCCGTCGCTCGTCAGGCCGTCGGGGTAGCCCTTGCCGTCGGGGCGCTCATGGCTTGCCCGCACGATCGGGGCAATCCGCGCGAGTGCCGGTGCGGCTGCCACGATTCTCTCGCCGATGAGAGTGTGCCGCTGGACGAATGCCCACTCCTCGTTGTCGAGCGGGCCGGGCTTGCTGAGAATCGCCTCGGGGAGAGCGGTCTTGCCGATGTCGTGCAACTCCGCCGCGATCCGCGTGCAGGCGACGTCCTCGCGCGAGAGGCCGAGCCTCGTCGCGGTGGCCGCGGCGAGGTCGGCGACGTTGATGGTGTTCGGTGCGAGCTCCTGCCGCTGCTCGGCGATCAGCTGGACGAGTGCGTCACGCACCTGGCGACTGTCGCTCACCCGGTTGGTGCGCTTGTCCGCGTAGAGTCGCTCGTCCGCGAGTTGCAATGAGCGTTCGAGGTCGGTCGCCTCGGATGGCAGGAGCACGGTGCCGCGCGAGCAGCGGATCGAGAACCCGTCGCCCTGGTCGCACAGGGCGAGTCGCGCGTCCTCGAGCACGCGCGTCGAGTCGGCCTCCCAGGTGAACACGCAGAATTCGTCGCCGCCCATGCGATAGGCAGTGGCCTCGTCGCCAATCGCATCGGCGGCGCGACGGCCGAGCCGCGCGAGCAGCGCGTCACCTGCCGGATGGCCGAAGGCGTCGTTGTAGGCCTTGAAGCCGTCGAGGTCGAACAGGCCGAGGGCGAAGGAGCGGTCGTGTCCTTCGGCCAGGGCGCTGTCGACATCGGCGTACAGCTTCCTGCGATTGGCAAGCCCGGTGAGCGCGTCATGCGTGGCCTGATGCTCGGCGAGCTCGGCCTGGGTGCGATGGCGCTGCTCGGCGAGTTTCCGCTCCGTGATGTCCTCGAGCATGGTGATCGCGTGATTGCGCTGTCCGTTCTCGTCGCGCTCGGCTGCCGAGGTGACGCGCACCCAGATCATCTCGCCGTCCTTGCGGAAGCAGCGCTTCTCGAACTGGTAGGCGTGCCGCGGGCCGTTCATGATGTCGTGGAAGTGCCGGAGGTTCTCCTCGATGTCGTCGGCGTGGGTGTACTCCTGGAATTTCATCGCGGTGAACTCGGCTGCGCTGTATCCGAGCATCTGCTCGAGTGCCGGATTCACTTCGACGACGCGGCCCGTGCGGTCCACGCGGATGATGCCGATCGAGGCGCCCTCGAAGATCGCGCGATAGCGAGCCGATGCCTGTGCCTCGGCTCGCCTGCTCGCCAGTTCGGCGGCGTCGCTCTCGCGCTGACGCAGGACCGCGTCGTCGCGCGCCATCTGAACTTCGCGCAGATCCGTGACCTCGATCACCGTCGAGACGACGCCGACGATCGACCCGTTCTTGGCGACGACCGGGCACCGGAAGGTGCGGAAAAAGCGTGACCTCGTTGGGTCGTCGGCATCGGGAGCGACGAGTTCCTGCGCCACGACCGGCACGCCTGTCTCGAGCACCGCGCGCGTTGCGGGCTCCACTTGCGACGCCAGTTGTGGCAGGGCCTCGGCGATGGAGCATCCGATGACCTCGGCCGGCGTCTTGCCACCGAAAACGCCGAACACCCGGTTTGCGCGAACGATGCGGAGATCGCGGTCGACGATCGTCACGCCGACACCCGACTGATCCAGCAGCGCGTCCAGGAGCGCATCGGCCTCCATTGCGCCGGCGGCGTTGCGATCTGGCGTCGGGTTCACGCTGAGAGCATCGACGCTGCAGGAGCGAAGCTTGAGCCTCGAGCCGAGGATTGTCCTGCGCGGAGCAGCCCCGTGCAGTTGCATAGCCGCATGCCCAGTGCTGCGGTAGCGCCTTCTGGACGACCGGTGCCCGCCCCCGACGTGCTTGTCGTCGGCGGCGGTGCGGCGGGGTGCGTTGTGGCGGCCCGGTTGAGCGAGGATCCGGGTCGCCGCGTGCTGCTGCTGGAGGACGTGCTGCCGGCGTTCAAGCGCCTCGAGAGCGACCTCGACTTCGGTGATCGGCCTGGCACGGCAACGCGGGCCCCTTGCCGATTCAGCGCTATCGACCTGACGAGCTGGCGGGGGTCGCCGCCCGGGCCTCACCGCCCTCACGGCTGCCGGCCTTGCTCCGTCGACGACCACAACGCTCCGGGTGCGGTCGGCGCGAGCCTGTCGCCGGTCAACTGCCTCGAGGACGGCGACGACTCGCGCCGCGTCAACGGCCCGGACTGGAGGATCCGCGCCCCCGCGCCACCGCGCTGCTGGCTCCCCATCGCTCGAGCGCGTCGGCCGCCCCGGCGAGCCCGCCGAGGAGCTGGAAGCAGCCGATGCCGCACAGGTAGAGAATGACGACCACGATCCACGACAACATCTGAAACCTCCTGGTGTCGACTGTCAGGGTAGCCGTTGTCGTCGGTGCCCGCCTGGGGAAGCGGGCTTGCGGAGAGACCGGCCGCCCTCGGCGCGGCGGCCGATCTCTCCGCATGCCGTCATGCCACGGTTACGTGACCGGCCGCTCCATCACCGTGAACGCAACCTGGTTGTGGTCGACATTGGCGTCGAGGACCTTGTCGTCGAGCAGCGAGGCCGCCTCGGCTTCGACGAAGACGCGCGCTCCATCCTCTTCGATCACCTGGTCGTCCTCAGCGGGCAAGGCGACGACCCTGAGCCTGAAGCTGGCCTCGGTTCCCTCCTGGTCGGCGGTCAGCCGTAGCCCGCTCGTCTCGGAGCCGTCGTCCGCGGATGCGACGATCCCCCTCACGGCTTCGACCGCCCTGTCGGTGAGTGCGAGCATCGCGCTCAGCTCCCTTCCTGGTTTCGATCCGTCGAGAAGTTCACGCTAACCCCGATGGCCGGTATCCAAACTCGGACATCCGCCGCTTCCTACGGATTCCCCCAGAAGGTCTAGAGGATCCCTCCGAAGGCGAACAGGTAGCCGAAGCCGAGGCACAGCATGAACAGCAGGACCCATCCCGCCGGGTTGGAGACGAGCAGGACGATCGCCGGCACGATCACGAGCAGCGCGACTACCTCGAGCAGCGGCCGACGGTGGCTCCTCGCCGACGTCGGGCCTCGATGAGCGGCGCGGGCGTGGGCGCGCGCGACCGGATTGCCGGCGAGGTCGGGGTCATCGATGAGGGACCGGCTACGCGTCTCGCATGCCCGCCTCCTGCGAATGTGGCGCTGCCGCGCTCTCGTCGTGGCCCCCCTGCCTCTGACGGCTTCCATCGCTCCGGCGGTCGAGTCGTCGCGAGGTGGACACGGTCTACTCCCTTTGAAAATGGGTGCGGGGTGACATGGCGTGCGTGGGCGCACGCCGCTTCCGCAGGACTGACGGATGACAACGTCGGAACGTGACACCGCCTTGGGGGAAGCACGTGCGGCCCCTGTTCGTGCCCGTGACCACCGGAATGACCGGACGTAGACGTTCTCACTGAATGAGCATGCGTGGCTGGGGTGTGTGTCCCGCGAAGCCCCGCAAGCCGCTCGCCCACCCGCCTCAGGATGCGCAATGTGGCGTGCGAGTGGCTTGCGGGGCGCCGGAGGTCTGGCAGTCGGGCGTCCCACGACAACCTTGAGAAGCGCCGCGGCGCCCGACTGCCAGACTGCAGGCGATCCACACGCTCCAGACACCACGCTCATTCAGTGAGAACGTCTTAGGAGGCCGACATGCGCGCGATCGTGATCCACGAAGGCGGCGGGCCGGAGGTGCTCGAGCTGGAGGAGGTGCCCGATCCCGTTCCGGGCGAGGGTCAGGTGCTCGTGCAGGTCGAGTACGCGGCCGTCGACCACTTCGACATCACGCAGCGCAGGGCTCCCGAGATGCTCGGCGCCACTCCGCCCTTCACGCCGGGGGTCGAGGCAGCCGGCAGGCGCCTCGACACGGGCGAGCGCGCCCTCGTCACGGGCGTACGGGGAACCTATGCGGAACGGGTCGCGGCCCCGGTGGAGAAGGTCCACGCGATTCCTGATTCACTCGACTCGGCGCGTGCAGCCGGACTGGGCGTCGTCTACCAGACGGCCTGGGCAGCGCTTCAGGACGCCGAGCTGAACGTGGGGGATACGCTCCTCGTGCAGGCCGGCTCGAGTGGAACCGGGCAGGCCGCGGTCGACATCGGCCGCTATCTGGGCGCCAAGGTCTACGCGACCGCGAGCGCCTCCAAGCACGTTCGCCTGCTCGATCTCGGCGCCGAGCCGCTTGCCTATGACGACGAGCGCATCACGGAACTCCGGGCCGCAGTGGTCTTCGATCCCGTCGGCGGGAAGGTCTTCGAGCGGAGTCTCAGGGCGCTGGCCCGGGGTGGCCGGCTCGTCACGCCGGGCGCGCTCGACGACCCGGTCGTCTCCCTCGATCTCTGGGTGCTGACCGGCAAGCGGCTGCGCGTCATCGGGACGGGCGCGGGCGCGGCACCTCCGAAGGTACTCGACCAGCTGATCGAGCTCGCGGCACGCGGTGAGTTGCGCGGTCCCGTGATCGACCGCGTGCTGCCACTCGAGCAGGCGGCCGAGGCGCATCGCCTGATCGAGAACCGCCAGACGTTCGGCAAGGTCCTGCTTCAGCCCTAGCTATCGCGGAGACCCCGTAGAGTCCGGCGGACGGCCGACCTCAAGGTGGAGCGCCACGAGCAGTCGCAGCGATTCGAACAGGGGGGCGTCGCTGTTCTCGGGACGGACGGCGTGGGCGCGGACCCTCGAGACGCCGCTGCGGAAGTTCCTGCGCACCGAGACCGGCGGCGCAGTTGTCCTGCTCGCAGCAGCAGTCGCGGCGCTCGTGTGGGTGAATGTCGATACGTCGTCCTACGAGTCGTTCTGGCAGACGACGCTGTCGATCAAGCTGGGTGGCTCGGGAGTCACGCTCGATCTGCGTCAGTGGGTGAACAGCGGGCTGATGACGTTCTTCTTCTTCGTCGTCGGCCTCGAGGCGCGTCGCGAGTTCGATCTGGGCGAGTTGCGGGAGCGGCGCCGCGTGGCGTTGCCGTTGCTGGCCGGGATCGGCGGCATGACGATGGCGGTAGCCATCTACCTCGCGTTCAACAGCGGCCGTTCCTCGGCAGGCGGCTGGGGCGTCGCCATGTCGACGGACACGGCCTTCGCGCTCGGACTGCTCGCGCTCGTCGGGCCGCGCTTCCCCGACCGCCTGCGGGCGTTCATGCTCACAGTCGTCGTCGTCGACGACATCGTCGCGCTCGTCGTCATCGCGACCGTGTATACGGAATCGCTGCGCGTCGTGCCACTGCTGGTCGCGCTCGGCCTGTTCGGGGCCGTGGTGATCGCTCGTCCCGTCGGCATCCGGTCACCGCCTGTCTACCTGGTGCTCGCAGTAGCGACCTGGGTGGCCCTGCTCAAGTCCGGCGTCGAGCCGGTCGTGGCCGGTCTCGCGATGGGCCTGCTCGCCTACGCGTTCCCGGCCCCGCGCGCCAGTCTCGAGCGCGCGACCGAGCGGTTCCGCGAGTTCCGCGAGCAACCCACTGCTGATCTGGCGCGCGCGGCCCGAATCGAGCTGCGCTCGGCCACGCCGCCGAACGAGTGGCTGCAGCGCCTGTTCCATCCGTGGACGAGCTACGTGATCGTGCCGCTGTTCGCCCTCGCGAACGCGGGCATCGCGATCGATGGCGCCTTCCTGGCACGAGCGTTCACGTCGCCGGTCACCCTCGGGATCCTGGTCGGCTACGTCGTCGGCAAGCCGGTCGGCATCCTCGGCTGCGCGTGGCTGGTGACACGGCTGAGCCGCGGGCGCCTGCGACCGCCAGTGGGCTGGGCGGCCGTCACGGGTGGAGGCACGATCGCCGGAATCGGCTTCACGGTCGCGCTGCTGGTCGCGACGCTGGCCTTCCATGGGCGTCAGCTTGAGGAGGCCAAGGCCGGCATCCTCAGCTCTGCCATCGGAGCGGCGCTGCTCACGTGGCTGCTGTTCCGCGCCACCGAGCTGCTGCCACGTCGCCAGCGGCTGCGCGCGTTGATCGGAACCGCAGAGCCGCTGGTCGACCTCTACGTGGACGTCGATCCCGAGCGCGACCACATACGCGGCCCGCTCGACGCAGCGGTCACCGTCGTCGAGTACGGCGATTTCGAATGCCCCTATTGCGGTCAGGCGGAACCCGTCGTGCGCGCGTTGCTGCGCGACTTCCTCGACGTCCGCTACGTCTGGCGGCACCTGCCGCTGAGCGATGTCCACCCACACGCGCAGCTGGCCGCGGAGGCCTCCGAGGCAGCGGCCGACCAGGGCGCGTTCTGGGAGATGCATGATCTCCTGCTCGCCCACCAGAGCAACCTTGCCGTGAGCGACCTGCTCGGATACGCCGCGCAGCTCGGCCTCGACGTCGAGCGCTTCGAGAGCTTCTTGCGTGAGCACTCGGGCTCCGCGCGCGTCGCCGAGGACGTCGACGGCGCCGACTTCAGCGGCGTCTCCGGCACGCCCACCTTCTTCATCAACGGCCGCCGCCATCCCGGCGCGTACGACATCGAGTCGCTGTCGGCCGCCGTGCACGTGGCGGGCGCGCGAGCGAGCATCACGGCCGACTGATGGCGCGCTGCGAGCTGTGAGCGTAGGGTGCTGCCCGCGCTCGTGCCCGACCTTGACGAACGAGAAGATTGCCTGACATGGACCCCGACCGGACGATCGACAACTACCTGATCGACATGGACGGCGTGCTCGTCCGGGAAGAGCGGCTGATTCCCGGCGCCGACCGTTTCATCAGGGCGCTGCAGGACGCCGGCCGGCGCTTCCTCGTCCTCACCAACAACTCCGTCTACACGCCGCGGGACCTCGCCGCGCGACTCGCGGCGAGCGGGCTGGAGGTTCCCGAGGACTCGATCTGGACGGCCGCGCTCGCGACGGCGCGCTTCCTCGCCGAGCAGCGACCCGGCGGCAGCGCCTACGTGATCGGCGAGGCCGGTCTCACTACGGCACTGCACGAGGTGGGCTACGTCCTCGCCGAGCGCGATCCCGACTACGTCGTGCTCGGCGAGACGCGGTCGTACAGCTTCGAGCGCATCACGCGGGGGATCCGCCTGATCGCCGCGGGCGCGCGCTTCATCGCGGCGAACCCGGACCCGACCGGCCCGGGACCCGACGGGATCCTCCCGGCGACGGGATCGGTGGCGGCGCTGATCTCGAAGGCCACGGGCGTCGAGCCCTACTTCGTGGGCAAGCCCAACCCGCTCATGATGCGCGAGGCGCTACGCGCCATCGACGCGCACTCGGAGGCGACCGCCATGATCGGGGACCGCATGGATACGGACGTCGTGGCCGGCATGGAGGCCGGCCTGCACACGATCCTCGTGCTCTCGGGAATCAGCACGAGGGAGCTCGCCGAGCGCTTCCCCTACCGGCCGTCGCTGATCGTCGACTCGGTGGCGGACCTCGTCGGCGCGGTGCAGGCGAACAGCCTGACACGCGGTTCGATCGACGTGCGCGAAGGCTGAGCGCAAGCCGCCTCCACAAAGAGAGTCAGACCCCGGTTTGTGCAGGCCGCGCTCGCGCGCGCTGCAGTTGCGCACTTGATACCCCGCGCCGGCGGTTTATCTCAAGGGGATGCGAGGTTCCCCGTGACGTCCCCTGCTGCCGGTTACGTCCCGCTCGGGTCCGAATTGCCGGCCAGCGTGCGCCGGCTGGCGTCGTTCCGTCCGGGTGCGCCGGTGCTCAGCCTTTATCTCGACCTCGACCCGACCGAGTTCCCGACCCCGCGGGCGCGCACGTCCGCAATCACATCGCTGCTCGACGCGGCACACCGGCAGATCGAGGACTACGAGACCGACCACGCCCGCAAGGAATCGCTGCGCTCCGATCTGGCGCACGCCAGGGAATTCTTCGAGCAGTGGTCGCCCAACGGCACGCGTGGCGTCGCCGTCTTCTCGGCCACGATGGCCGGGTTCTTCGAGACGGTTCCGCTTCCGCGGCCAACACCCACCTGGGCGTCGATCGACAACTCGCCCTACGTCACGCCCCTGGTGACGGCCGCCGATACCCACGACTGGCTGATCGCCGTCGTCGACGCCCACGAGGCGCGCATGTTGCACGGCAACACCGGGCACATCGAGGAGCTCGAGCGCATCGTGGACAGCGTCGCGGGCCAGCAGGAGGCCAGCGGTCCGACGGACCACCAGCGCTGGGTCGAGCATCAGGTCGACCGGCACCTCGCGCACGCGGCGCGGGAAGCCGAGGCGCAGCTGGGCGCCGGGAACTACCAGCACATCATCGTCGGCGGGCCACGCGAGATCGCGCCGCGCTTCGAGTCCAGGCTCAGCGCTTCCGCGCGCGAGCGGCTCGCTGGGCGGTTCGCAGTCGAGCTCGCCGGCAGGACTCCGGACGACATCCGCGAGGCCGCGCTGCCGTGCTTCGAAGCAGAGGAGCGACGGTATGAGCGCGCGACCCTCGACCGGCTCGCGGAGCGGCTCGGCAGGGCCACGCGCGCCGTCGCCGGCCCGGAGGACGTCTACGACGTGCTGGCGCAACGCCGCGTGGAGACCCTGCTCTTCGAGGAGCGGATCGAATTCGCGGCGCCGAGGGCGATCGAGTGGATGATCGAGGAAGCGATCGCCCAGTCCGCGGAGATCCTGCCCGTCCGCTACGAGCCCGACGAGCTGGCACTGCGCGGTCATGTCGCCGCGTTGCTGCGCTTCTGACTCCTAGCGCAGGACCGCCTCGGCCAGAGCAGTCCAGCCGTGGCGCGGAATCCCCGGCTCGCCGACCGGCTGGAGCGCGACGTGGTCGGCGCCCGCCGCGATGTGCGCATCGACGACCTTGGCGAGATCCTCGCCTGTCCCGTGGGGGACGACCGCGTCGATCAGCCGGTCCGAGCCGTCGCCGGCGATGTCGTCCTCGCTGAAGCCGAGCGCGAGCAGGTTGTTCGTGTAGTTGCTCAGCCCGAGATAGGTCTTGGCGTACGCGCGCGCCTTGACCCGCGCACGCTCGTCGTCGTCGTCGACGACGACCGCGACCTCCGGTGCGAGCAGCGGGCCCGGCCCGAGCTGGGCGCGGGCGAAGCTCGTGTGGGAGACCGGGACGAAGTAGGGGAGTGCGCCGAGCGAGCGCTCGGCGCTCAGCGCGAGCATCTTCGGCCGGAGCGCTGCCAGGGCGCGCCGACCGCGCCCAAGCGGTGGCGCGGCCGCGTCGAGACCGTCGAGGAACGCGCGCATGGCCGTGAGTGGCCTCGTGTAATCGCTCGCCGCCTCGGGGTGGCCGACCCCGATGCCCACAAGCAGCCGATCCCGGAAGTCCTCCGAGAGCGCCGCGTACTCTGCCGCGAGCTCACGCGGATGGTAGGCCCAGATGTTCACGATACTCGTGCCGACGACGATGCGCTCGGTCGCCTCGAGCAACGGCCGTAGGCTCGGCAGCCGCGGCGAGCCGCCGAGCCAGAACGTTCCGTAGCCGAGATCCTCGACGAGCCTGGCCGCCGCCGGCGCCTGGCCTTCTCCGATCGCGCGGTGGGTCGTCCAGACTCCGATCTTGCCGAGCTCCATGGCTCACCCCAGTCCGTTGACGCGTCACTCTGCCCAACGGAGCGCCGTGCGAACCCCTTCCCGGGAACGCCGCTACCCTGCGTCTCGCTCGAGCACGACTTCGTAGACGTCGACCGAGACGCGTCGCATGCTGCCCGCCGACGGGGGATTCATCGACTCGAGCACCTCGGCGCCCTTGCGCAGATCGTCTTCCGAGCCGAAGCGAACCGACACCACGACCTTCCCGGCGGAGCGGTCGGCGAGGACGGTGATCCGTTTGGCAGAAATGCCCGGCGGCGGGCCGTCGGAGGAGCTGATCTCGCTGACGAGCGCATCGAGAGCGGCCCCATCCGCTTCGAACGTGACAACACGCAAATACTCTGGCATGCCGTGCCTCCGTCTTTCAGGTTGTGCGTGAGGCTAGTGCACGGGAGGCGCCAAAGCCAGGCGGGCCCGGCCGTTCACGGTCGCTCCTACCGCTCCGATTCGGCGACCACGCTCGGGGAGACCTGCTCGAGCTGAACGGCCCATTCGCCCTGCTCGATCAGCAGGAGGCGGCCCGTGCCGATGCGACGACCGTTGGCATACACGCCGACCGGCTCGTCGACGTCACGGTCGAGCTCGATGACCGCGCCGGGGCCCAGTCCGGCGGCGCGCCCGACGGGCAGGTGCGCCCGGCCGAGCTCGGCCCAGACCCGGAGTGTGACGTCACGCAGGACGCCCGCCCCGAGAGGGTCGGGTGCCGCCCTGGCCTCGGATGCAGCGATCGGCTCTTGCTCGCTGCTCATGCCGGCTCGATCCGGTCGAGGATCTCGATCGCCCGGCGGGCGCCGCTGCGCCCGGGTTTCGTGCGGTGGATCGGCACCGATCCGGCGAACAGCGTCCCGCCGTTCGCGCAGGGCCCGAGCCGGACGAGGTCGCCCGGCCGGAGCGAGAGCACTTCGTCGATCGTGAGGACGCTCGATCCGACCTCGGCGCGCACCTCGACGGTGACGCCGCGCAGTGCGGCGGAGACCGCCTCGCCCGCCTGGGGATCCGCGAGCGCGTCAGGCGACTCGCCGTAGACGCCGGCCGTCAGTTTCGGGAGATCAGCCTCGATCGAGCGGTGCGGCACGAGCAGCGTCAGCGTCGAGGCGTGCTGGTCGAGCCGGATCTCGCTCGTGACGACCAGCGTCGGCTCACTCGAGGGGACGAGCTGGATGTTCGCCACCTGGGTCTCGAGCACCAGCAGCGAGAGCGTCGTACCCATCAGCTCCTCCCAGATGCGGGAGAGCTGGCCGAGCATGGTGGAGACGAGCCGGCGGGCGAGCGTCAGCTCGATCTCGGTCAGGTCGCGTTCGAGCGGGGCCGAGGAGAAGCCGCCGCCGAGCAGCCGCTCGCTCATTCCCATGGCTGCGGCCCGCTCGATCCCCAGCAGCAGGTTCAGGCCGGCATCGGTCGCGACGACCGCGTAGAGCGACGGCCCCGGGATCTCGCCGAGCGCGGCCGACCAGCTCTGCTGATCGACGCTCAGCAGTTCCAGCTCGACCGGCGTGTGCAGCTGTGCGGAGAGCTGGGTCGACACGGAGCGGCAGAAGCCCTCGTAGCCATGCCCGATGCGCCGCTGCTGATCCTGGCTGAACTTCGTGGGGCGCGAGAAGTCGACCTCGCGGACGCGCGGCGGGCGGCGTCCGTGTGCCTCGCCGGGCCTGTCCGGGACCGCTTTCAGGCGCGTCGCCTCGGCCGCCGCTGTCGTCTGATCCTCGCTCACGCGTTCTCCCGCCACTGCACCGCCCTTGGCTCCGTCCGAGCGCTCATGCAGGTAATCGGCCGGACAGCGGCCGTTCTGAGAGCGCATGCCCCGCGGTCCCCTGCGCGCGGCCGACGAGATCGAGCAGCGCCGCGTCGGACTCCTCGGCGGGCGACGGCTCGTCCACGCGCTGGCGCAGAAAGCCGTCGATCGACGGCATGGCTGCGATGGCGCGGTCGATGTGCTCGTCCGTACCGCCGACGTAGGCGCCGATGGCGATGAGGTCGGCCTTCTCGCGGTGCAGGGCGAGCAGCTCACGCAGGCTTGCGCCTGCCGTCTGCACCTCCGGGGCCGTGACCTCGCGAGCGAGGCGCGAGACGGATTGGAGGACGTCGATCGCCGGGTAGTGATTGCGATGCGCGAGCTCGCGCGTGAGGACGCAATGGCCGTCGAGGATCGAGCGCACGGAGTCGGCGACGGGATCGTTCATGTCGTCGCTCTCGACGAGCACGGTATAGAGGCCGGTGATCGATCCGCTCTCGCTCGTGCCGGCGCGCTCGAGCAGGCGCGGCAGCAGGGCGAACACGCTGGGCGTGAATCCGCGCGCGGCCGGCGGCTCGCCGATCGCGAGACCGAGCTCCCGCTGCGCGGTCGCGAGGCGGGTGACCGAGTCCATCATCAGCAGGACGTCCTCGCCCCGGTCGCGGAACCATTCGGCGATCGTGGTAGCCACGAGTGCGGCCTTGATCCGCACGAGCGCGGGCTCGTCGGAGGTCGCGACGATCACGACCGAGTGCGCGAGCGCATCGCCGAGGTCGCGCTCGACGAACTCGCGCACCTCGCGGCCGCGCTCGCCGACCAGGCAGATCACGTTCACGTCCGCCGTGGTCGAGCGGGCGATCATCCCGAGGAGCGACGACTTGCCCACGCCCGAGCCGGCGAAGATCCCCAGCCGCTGCCCCGTGCCACAGGGCACGAGCGTGTCCAGCGCGCGCACGCCAAGCGAGAGCCGCCGGGCGATCCGGCGCCGGCTGAGCGGCCGTGGGGGCGGGGCGATGATCGGCCGCCGCTCCACGGCTGCCGGAGCGGGCAGCTCGTCGAGCGGCCGTCCCAGTCCGTCGAGGACGCGCCCGAGCAGGTGCTCGCCGACGGCGACACGGAACGGCCTGCCGGTGCCCGAGACCGGGATGCCCGGCCCAATTCCGTGCATTTCGCCGAGCGGCATGAGCAGCGTGCCGCCGTCACGGAAGCCCACGACCTCGGCCGCGATTGGCTCGCTGTTGCGGCCGATGCTGATGGTGCAGAGCTCGCCGACCTCGGCACGCAGGCCCGTGGCCTCGATCACGAGGCCGATCAGGCTCTTCACGCGGCCGCGGTACTGCATGAGGTCGGCGGCGTGGACGGCCTCGAAGGAGGACTCGAGCGCGGAGGCGGTCATCCTTCCCGCCTGGCCGCGAAGGCCTCCCGCAGCAACTCCTCGGCCGCTGCCAGCTGCTCCGGCAGCTGTGCGTCGACCTCACCCTCGGAGGTGCGCACGATGCAGCCGCCCCGGCCGACCCGGCGCTCGGCCCGCACGTCGATCGAGGTCCGGGTGCTCTTCCTCTCGCCGATCCAGGGGCCGATCAGGTCGACGTCGTCCGGATGGAGCTCGATCACGATCCCGTCGTGGTCGGTGATGCGGCGCAGCGCTCCTCCGACGACCTCCCGGACGAGCGCCGGATCGGCGGCCAGCGCGGCGCCCATGACCTTCTCGGCGAGCGCGATCGCAAGCTCGATCGCGCGCAGCTCGGCCGCGGCGACGAACTCCGAGCGGGCCGAGCCCAGCCCCTCCGCCGCGAGCTCGAACGCGGCCCGGACGGACGCGAGGGCCTCGTCCGCCGCCGCGAGCCCGGCGGCGTGCCCCTCGGCGTACCCGCGCTCGCGCGCCGTCGCCGCGATCTCGCCGGCCGAGGCTTCCGCCGCGGCGACGATCTCGGCCGCGCGCGAGCGCGCGGTCTCGCCCGGCGCCAGCGCGGCGCCCGCGTCCAGCTGCTCGAACACGAACGGCTGCGTCGTCATGCGACGAGCTCGTCCTCGTCGCCGACGGCCTCGCCGCGAGCGAGCACGATCAGGCCGGCGTCCTCGAGCTTGCGGACCACGGCGACCACCTTCGACTGCGCCTCCTCGACGACGCGCCGGCGCTGGGGCGGCATCAGCGTCATCTCGTCGCGCACCATCTCGGCCGCGCGCTGCGAGATGTTCCCGAGGATGCGCTCCTTGACCTCGTCGGGGGTGCCGCGGAGGGCGAGCGCGAGATCCTTCGAGTCGACCTCCTTGAGGACCAGCTGGATCGTCCGGTCGTCGAGCTTAAGCAGGTCGTCGAAGACGAAGAGCAGCGCCCGCACCTCGTCGGCCAGCTCGGGATTGGTGTCGGCCAGGAACTCGAGCACGTTGCGCTCCGTGCCGCGATCGGAGTTGTTGAGGATGTCGGCCAGCGAGCCGACGCCGCGAGCGGCCGAGTACTCCTGTCGCAGGACCGTCTCGAGCTTGCGCTCCATGACGGCGGCGACGTCCTTGACCACGTCGGGCGGGGTCTGGCCCATCAGCGCGATCCGCATCGCGACGTCCGACTGCTCGGCGGGCGGCATCAGCTGCATGACCTTGGCGGCGAGCTCCGTCGAGGGCAGGTTGACGATCACGAGCGCGACCGTCTGCGGATGCTCGCCGCGCAGGAAGGCGCAGATCTGATCCGGCGGCGACTCCCGCAGGAACTCGAACGGCGTCGACTCCATGTAGGTCGAGAGCCGGCTGAGGATCGCGGCGGCGCGCGACTCGCCGACCGCCTGCGTCAGCACGTCGCGGGCATAGCGGACGCCGCCCTCGACGGCGTAGCCGCGCGCGAGCACGTTCTCGGCCACCTCGCGCTGCACGATCTCGGCGTGCTCCGGCGGCACGTCGTTGATGCGGACCATCTCGACGGTCAGCTTCTCGACCAGGTCGTCGGGGAGGTGGCGGAAGATCGCCGCCGCGCCCTCCCGGCCGAGCGTCACGCACAGGATCGCGGCCTTCTGGCGTGGCGAGATCCCTCCGGACGGCACGGGAGTCGTCACTCCTTCATCCACGCCGCAACCTGATTCGCCACCGCCTTGGGCTGCTCACGCACGATCTCGTCGACCTGGTCGCGGATCGTGGACTGCTGCGCTCGCACGCGTGCCGGCAGCACTGCCCGGTCGCCTGCGGACTCGAGCTCGGCGACGGTGCGCGTGCCGCTCTCGATCTCGCGCAGCCAGGTCGGCTCCGCCACGGACGCATCGCCCTCGCGGCGCTTGATCGTCCTGCGCATGAGGAACAGGAAGACGAGCGAGGCGAGCCCGATCAGGCCGGGACGCGCGAGGCTCATCGGATCGCTCATGAGGCCCGAGATCGGGCTGGGCGTGGTCGCGGCTGCCGGCGGCTTGGCGAACGCGACCCTCGAGACCGCGAACGTGTCGCCGCGCGAGGGCGTGATGCCGGCCATGCTGGCGACCGACTTGCGCAGCGAGGCGACCTGGGCCGCGGGCACCGACTTGTCGACCACGAGCGCGAGATCGAGCTGGTTGATCGTCCCCGGCGCGACGATGCTCCGCTGGACCGTCTTGTCCACGCCGAAGGTGGTGGAGCCGGTCTTGTGGCTGTACTGCGACTGGCCGTTCCCGCTCGCCGTCGCCGCATAGGACGGCGTCGTGTTGGTGCTCGTGCCGGCCGGCACCGCGGCCGCGCCGCCCTTGCTCTTCAGCGACTCGACGCCGGTCTGCTGTGTGAGAGGGACGCCCTTCTTCGCGTAGGTGGTCTTGTCGATCGTCGTCTGGTCGGCGTTCAGGTCGGCGTGGACGCGCGCGGTCGCCTTCCCCGGGCCGAGCGTGGCGGTGAGGAGCCCGTTGATCTGGCTCGTGAGCTGGGCGGCGTAGAGCGCGTCCGCCTGCAGCTTGCCCTGCGCGGTCAGGCCCGAGCCGCCCGAGCTCGTCGGCCACAGCAGTGCGCCGGTCTCGTCGGTGATCGTGACGTCCTGTGCGTCGAGGTTCTTGACGCTCGCGGCCGTGAGGTGCGCGATACCGCGGATCGTCGCCTCGTCGAGGTTGGAGCCGCCGTCGACGAGCACCCCCGCGGTCGCCTTCGACTGCTCGTCGGCGAAGATCGTGGCATCGGGCAGCACGAGCTGCACGGTCGCGCTCGAGACGCCCTGGATCTGCTCGATCGTCGAGGCGATCTCGCCCTCGAGCGCGCGCTGGTAGTTGACCGTCTGCTGGAAGTCGGTCGCGCCGAGGCTCGTCTTGTCGAAGAGCTCGAAGCCGACGTGGCTGCCGTTGAGCACGCCCTTCTGGGCGAGCGCGACCCTGGCCGCCGCCTCCTTGCCGGAGACGACCGAGATCTGCGTGCCGCCGTTCCCCGTCTTGTACGCGATCCCCGCCGCCCCGAGCGCGTTCTCGGCCTTGGCCGTCTCGGCCGGGGCGAGGTTGCTCGCGAGCGTCGAGTAGCTGGGGCGCGTGGCGAACGTGTAGAGCAGGAACAGCATCCCCAGGGCACCGAGCAGCGACGCCACCAGCGTCAGCTGGCTGCGGGTCTCGATGCCGTTCCAGGTCTCGCGCAGGCTCGTCAGGTTCATGCGCTACACCTGCATCCGGAAGAGTTCCTGGTAGGCCTCGACGCCCTTGTTGCGCAGCTGGACGGCGAGCTGGAGCTCGAGACTCGCCTTCTCGACCGACATCACGACGCTCGAGATGTCCTTCGCCTGTCCGGTCGCGAGCTGCTGCGCCTGGTCGGTCGCCTGGCTCTGTGTCGTGGTGAGCTCGTCGAGCGCGCCGGCGAGCGCCTTGCCGAAGCCGCCGCTTGCGGAGTCCGACGCGGGCTTCGGGGCATCGGTGGTCAGAGGCGGCAGGCCGATGCCGCCGACGGCTGTGATCGGGTTCGTCATCAGCGCAGGAGGTCGAGGGTCTTGGAGTAGAGCGTCTTCGCGGTCTGGAGCGCCTGCGTGTCGGCCTCGTAGCTCCGGCTCTCTGCGATCAGATCGGTCATCTCGGTGACCGAATTGACGTTCGGCAGGTTGACGTAGCCGTTGGCGTCGGCGTCGGGGTGGCTCGGGTCGTAGACGCGGCGCGGCGGGCTCGGGTCGTTGACGATGCCGGCGACCTGGACGCCCGAGAGCATGTTCGAGAACGTCGACACGCCGCCGGCCTGCAGCGCCACTTCCTGGCGGACGTAGGGCTTGCCGTTCGTCCCGCGCGTGGTGTCGGCGTTGGCGAGGTTCGCCGAGGTGACGTCCAGCCGCAGCCGCTCGGCGGCCATGCCGGAGGCCGCGATTCCGATCGCTCCGAAGATGTCGCTCATCAGGAGGCTCCGATCGCGGTGTGGAGCCACTCGAGCCTGGACTTCTCGACGGCCGCGAGGGCCTCGTACCGGATCGCGTTCTGCGTCATGTTCGATAGCTCCTGATCGGCGCTCACGTTGTTGCCGTCGGCGCGCATGCTGCTCGTCGTGTCGACCTGCGGCTGGAAGTCGACGGAGCCGACCTCGCCCGACGGGTCGCCCGACGACAGTGCGGAGGCGAGGCTCGACTCGAAGTCGACGTCGGAGCGCTTGAATCCCGGGGTGTTGACGTTCGCCAGGTTGTTCGCGAGCAGCTGCTGGCGAACGCCGGCGCCGCTGAGCGCTTGCTGGAGAGCGAGATCGGTGAGGTCGAAGAGTCCCATGCCGGGAGTGGCTCCTTTTTCAGCTGCACCCGTCCATGGGCTCTCCGGCCTCGGTCCGTGAGGCCGAGCAGGTCATCGACCATCACAGCTCTGAGTTGAGGCCGGCGGTCGACGCGTTCTCAGGCGCGGGCGTCGAGCCGGGCGTCCGGCTCGACGCCGTAGGCGAAGACCGCGCGCCGCCCCTGCCGGAGCGCGGCGAGCTGCGCTCCGACGCGCGCCAATTCGTTGCCGATCGCCATCTCGATCATGCGCGAGCGGCGCAGGGCGTCCTTCAGCTGGGGCAGCTCAGCCGCGTCCGCCGTCCGCGGCAGGGTGGCGATCGTGTCCTCCCACTCGGACTGCAGCTGGATGAGCTCGGCCCACTTCCCGTCGGCGACGAGCGTCTCCTCGCGGCGCGCGAGGTCGGCCAGCGTCTCGTAGCTCACGCGGCATCCCGGGCCTCGGCACGCTGGGCGATCGTCGCCCACGACTCGCGCAGGTCGGCGAACATCCGGCCGACGCTGTCGATGCGGTCGGCATCCGAGTCGAGGTTGGCTCGAATCAGCTGCCGCTTCGCGAACTGGTAGAGCATGCGCAGGTTCTGCGGCACCTCGCCATAGCTCATGTCCAGCGAGTAGTTGAGCTCGTCGATCACCTCTTCGGCACGGCTCATCTTGCTGCGGGACTGCTCGCGGTTCCCCACGCGCATCGCCTCGGCCGACTGGCGAAGAAAGCGGATCGCCCCGTCATAGAGCATTACGACCAGCTGCTCGGGGGACGCGGTCATCACGCTCGACTCGGTGTAGGCCTGCCTGGCGGTCGCGTACGGGTTCATGGCACCTCGGGTCGGAATGAGATTCGGTACGGCGCGCTAGTGCGTCGGGAGCTGGGCGATCTGGCCGTCGAGCCACGCGCTCTGGGACTGCGCCTGCGAGAGCGCCGTCTCCATCGCCGCGAACTGCGCCTTCAGCATCTGCTCCTTGATCGCGAGCCGCGGTGTCCAGGCGGCCGCCTCGGTCTGCAGGGAGGCGATGGTTGCGGACTCGCCGTCGATGCGCGTGTTCAGCAGGCCGTTCGAGGAGCTGCCCGCCGTCCAGGGCCCGAGGACGCCGTTGAGGCGCTGTGCGAGCCCCTCGCTCCCATAGCTGCCGGTCGGGTTGGTGAAGAGCGCCTTGACGTCGTTGAAGTTCTTCGCAAGCGCCGTCGAGAACCTCCCCGAGTCGAAGGCGAGCTTGCCGTCGATGGCGTCGGTGTTGAGCGCGCCGGTGCCGGTCGTCGCGCCCGTCGAGAGCCCGACCTGCGCGAGCGACTGCAGTCCTGGCGGCCGGCCTCCCATGAGATCGCCGAAGGCGTTGCGGAGCGTCGAGAGCAGGCCCACGAGCGCGCTGTCGCCGTTGAGGACGCCCTTGGCCCGGTCGGCGTCGTTCCGCGGCGACGCGACAGCGTTCTCGTCGAGCTTGCCCAGGATGAACCCGATCGTCGTGTTGTACTGCGTGACGAACGCCGTCATCTTCTGCTGCAGCGCGCTGCTGTCGACCGAGGGCGTGCCGATCGTGATCGTCGCGGGGGAGCTCGTCTGGCCCTTCAGCGTCAGCGTCGTGCCGACGATCGCGTCGCTGACGACGTTCGAGCCGCTCGAGTGGGCGACGCCGTCGATCGTGAAGGCCGCGTCCTGGGCAGCCTGGGTCTCCCCGAAGGAGAGACCGGACGTGCCGTTGGTCGTGATCGACGAGATCGCGTTGGCCGTGCCCGTGACGCGGTTGGAGATCACGAGCTGGCCTCCGACGACCGAGGCGTAGACGGGCGTGTTGCTGACTCCCTGGATCTTCGAGGCGATCGCGTCGAGCGTGTCGCCCGCCGTGATGGCGACGTCGGTGGTCGCGCCGCCGACGGTCAGGTGGAGCACGTCGTCGGCAGCCGCCGTGGTCGCGCCCGAGGCCGCGTACTGGTTCGCGCGCGCCAGCTGGGAGATCGCGATCGAATACGCGCCGGCGGCCGCGCCGGCCGTCCGCACCGCCGACACGTGCGCGTCGTCGGTCGAGGTGATCGTCTGCGTGTCGGCCCAGGCGGCCGGATCCGTGATCGACCGGTAGGCCGTCGTCAGGCTCCCGAGCTGGGAGAGCACGTCCTTGAGCGCCTGCTGGCGCGCCTGCTCGACCACCAGCTTCTGCTGGATGCGCGCCTGTGGCCGCTGCTCGACGGTCATCAGCGCGCTGATGATGGAGGCCGTGTCGAGCCCGGAGGCAAGTCCGCTGATGCTCTGGCTCGAAATGCTCGCGGTCATCGAGACTCCGACCCCAGCTCGTCGGCAGCGGTGGGGCCGAGGCCGCTCAGCAGCTCGAGCGCCTCGCCGACCGGCAGCAGACGGACGACCTTCCCGTCGGCGTCGATCACCTGCGCCCGCAGCTTGCTGTCCACGCCGGTCTCGAAGCGCACGCCCAGCCGGCGGGCATCGAGGTCGGCGGCGACCCTCGCCGCCCGGTCGAGCGCGAGCAGCAGGTCTGCCGGCGGCTCCGCTCCCAGGTCCAGGTCGGACGGCAGCGAGGCGGCGGCCTTCGCATTCTCCGCGGCGTCGACGCGCGGCCGCAGGGGAACGACATTCGCCGAAGCGGGTGTGGGTTCTGCGATCATCGTGCCTCCCCGTCTGCTGGCTCGGGTCGCGGGATTGATCCCCTCTCGCTCAGGTCATCGACCCGCGCGGGCGCGGATTGAGGCGCGCTCCTCGCGGCCAGCCCGGAGACGAGTCTGCGAGCGGGTTCCGAGGCGGCGTCGCGCTCGAGCGCCTCGGCCGCCAGCGCCGCCGCCTCGAGGGGCTGTTCCCGGACGAGCGCGACCTGGGCGAGCCCGACCAGCGCGTCGGCATCGAGGGCGCCGCGCTGCCACTCCTCCTCGGCCGAGTCGACGTAGCCGCAGCGCAGATACAGCTGGGCGAGCCTGTTCTGGCGCTGCTCGGGCGGCAGATCGATGCACTCGTAGGCGGCGACGAGCCGCCCGAAGACGCCGAACTCGCGCGCGCGCAGCAGCGCCTCGAGCGCGCCGAGCGCCGGCTCGAGTGCCGCCGCGGGGAGCGGATGGATCGGCGCGCCGGTCAGAACCGCCGTCCAGGCCCGGTACAGCTCGAGCTCGCCGATCGCGACCTGAAGCCGGGCCGCGCGCTCGATCGCCTCCGCCAGGGCGACGGGCTCGCCAAGCGCCGCGCAGGCGAACATGCCCGCGGCTGCGGCGAGCGGCGCGTGCGGCGCATCGGCCGGCTCGCCCGCCGCCGTGGCGGCCGCCTCGCCGTAGCGGCTCTGCGCGATCAGCGCCTGCAGCAACCCGATCCGCGCTGCGCCGGTCCCGGGGCGGCGCGCGAGCACTTGCCGGAACAGCTCCTCCGCCGCATCCCCGTGGCCTGCCTCGAGGCATGCAGTCGCCGCCAGCAACGCTGCCGAGGGACGCCCGAGCGGCAGATCGCGGGACAGCTCCGCCGGCGTGGAGCCGCTCTTGAGGAGGAGCTGCGCGAGCGGCAGCACGGTCGCCGTGAAGAGCGGCTGCAAGGCGAGGCCGCGGCGGTAGAGGTCGATCGCCTCCGTCTCGTCGCCGCGAGCCTCGGCCAGCTCGGCCAGCACGCCGAGCGCGAGGTGCGAGCCCGTGCCGACCGTCGCCGCGTAGCGGTGCGGCGCATCACCGAGCTCCAGGCAGTGCCGGAGCAGGCGCTCGGCCTCGGCCGGCTCGCCCGCGGCCTGCGCGCAGAGCGCGAGCTCGAAGTGGAGGTCGGTGTAGTCGGGCATCAGCGCGACTGCCTCGACCAGTACGCGGCGTGCGTCCCCGATGCGCCCGCATTCACGGTGGGCTCTCGCCGTGCGCGCGGCGAGCATCGGCGCGAAGCCGGCTGTCTGCCATTCGTGCTCGCGGCGCAGGTCGCGCCAGGCGGCGTCGAAGTACCCGGCCGCGCGCTCCCAGTCGCTCAGCATCTGGTATTCGGAGCCGAGATTGAACGACGCGAACGGGCTGGGCGACTCCTCTACCTCGCGCTCGAGCAGGTCGAGGTTGCGGCGCGACTTGTCCTTGCTGTCCACTCGGCTCTTGAGGTAGCCGTAGTGCTCCACCCGTACGGCCGTGGTCTCGAACCGCTCGGGCAGGTAGGTCGGCATCTGCCGCGTCTTCTGCTCGTGGATGCGACCCTCGAAGCGGTATTCGGGGCGGTTGCGGAAGATGCGCATGGCCGGGTGGGAGACGGCCGTGCCCGCCTCCTCTCCGCCCGTGTGGTTGGTCTCGATCAGGTAGAACGCCTCGCGCCAGGTGCTCCCGAGCAGCTCCCGGATCTGACGTGCGGACCCCCGTGCGAGCTGCTCGTCGGCGTCGAGGTAGAGGATCCAGTCGCCGGTCGCGTGCTCGATCGAGATGTTGCGGGCGTCGGCGAACGAGCCGTTCCAGGGGACCTGGATAATCTTGGCGCCGAACGACTCGGCGATCTCGACGGTGGCGTCGGTCGAGCCGGTGTCGACGATCACGATCTCGTCGACCGCGCTGCCCGCCGCCTCGAGGCAGGCCGGCAGCAGCTCCTCCTCGTCCTTCACGATCATGCAGAGCGAGAGCGTCAGGCCCGTCGCGGGCTGCGCGGCGACGGCGACGCGCCCGCCCCGCTCGCCGAGCGGGGCGAGCCCGGGGAGTGCGAGGCGCGGCCGGTCGTCACGGCCGAGCAGCTCGCGGGCCGCGGCGAGGTTGCCGGCGGTCTGATCGAGCGACGAGTCGAGGCGCAGCGCGGCCTCGAAGAGCGCGATGGCGGGCTCGAGCTCGGTCAGCTCGTAGAGCAGGATGCCCGCGAAGTTGAGCAGCACGGGCTCGGACGGCTCGTGCTCGAGCACGCCGAGCAGGCCGTCGGCGGCCGCGGCGTAGAGATCGATCCAGCCGTCGCCGAACGTCGTCTCGCCGCTGGCGAGCACGAGCTCGGCGAGATGGCGCACCGCCTGGTAGGCGCGCTGTGGCTCGTTCCAGCCCGACGGCTCGGCGAAGCGGTCGCGCAGGGCCGGCAGATCGCGCTGCAGCACCGCGCCGCGCGCGCGCACAAGGAGATCCTCGACGCGGAGCTCGCCGCGCAGCTGGTCGCCGTCGCCGCTCGCGCTGGGCTCGAGCGCCGGCGGCGGCGGCAGAGGCAGATAGCGCAGGCGCTCGAGCCGCGCGGGCTCGACGGCGGCGGGTCCGAGCTTCCAGAGCTCGTCGGCCGGTAAGCCCCACTTCTCCTCGAAGACCGCCCGGTTGCGCACGAGGCTGGCGCCGTAGTCGATCCTCGTGCCGATGAAGGTCTGGCTGCCCGTGTGATGGACAAAGGCGTCGCGCGCGATGACGCAGCCGAAGCCTGCCGCTCGCGCACGCAGGCAGAGGTCGTCGTCCTCGAAGTTGCCCGCGCCGAAGGTCTCGTCGAGCGCGCCGACCGCCTCGACGACCTCGCGGCGGAGCAGCAGGCAGAAGCCGATCAGGCGCGCAGCCGGCTGGACCTCGCCCGCGTGGTCGCGAGCCCAGTCCCGCGCGAACGGCTCGATCTCGGCGGCGGACAGGTAGCCGGCGTCGATGAGCTGCGGCCCCGCGACGTAGTTGGACACCGGTCCCGCGAGGCCGGCGCCGGGCGTCTGCTCGAGCGCCGAGACGAGCCTTCCGAGCCAGCCGTCCGTGACGATCGTGTCGTTGTTGAGCAGCACGACGTAGCGGCCGCGCGCGAGCGCGAGCGCCTGGTTGTTGCCGCACGCGAACCCGCGGTTCTCGCCGTTCAGCACCAGCCGGGTGTGCGAGCTTGCCGCCGCGTACGCGCGCAGGAGCTCGACGGTGCCGTCGGTGGAACCGTTGTCGACGACCAGGAGCTCGTGGGCCTCGGGTGTCGAGCGTTCGACGCTCTCGAGGCAGGCGCGCGTGTGCTCGCTCCCGTTGAGGGTCAGGATCGCGATCGAGACGAGCGGCTCCGGGGTGCTGTCCGCAGCCCGTTCGAGCAGCTCCTCTTCGGTCGCGGACGTCGCGACTCGCAAGTTCATGCCGCCACCTTGGCGGCGAGCGCTTGGCGCAGGGCCGCGGCATCGCCGTTGCCGGGGTCGAGCGCCTGCGCCTCGTCCAGCAACGTGGCGGCCTCCTCGGGCAGGTCCTTGGCGAGCGCGACATGTGCCAGGCCGAGCAGCGCGCCAGAGCTCGGCTCCGCCTCAAAGCAGGCGATCCATTCATCGGCCGCGGAATCCAGGAAGCCACGGCGAAAGTAGATGGCCGCCAGGACGTCTGAGCGCAGCGCGGGGGCGACGTCGATGCGCTCGTACAGCCGGTGCAGGGTCTCGAATGCGGCGAACTCCGAGACGCGCAGCAGCGCCTCGAGCAGCGTGAGCGTTGTGCCGAACAGTTCCGCGGGCAGGAGGTCGGGCGCGCCGTCGCCGGTCAGCAGGGTGTGCCAGGCCCCGAACAGCGTTGCCTCGGCGGCCGAGCCCGAGAACGTCCCGAGGGCGCCGGCGAGCGCCGTGGCATCTGCGCGGAGCGCGTGGATGAACAGCTCGGCGGCCGCCAGCCGCGCGTCGACCGGGGAATCCGCGTCGCGCAAGCCTGCCTCGGCGACAGCCTCGTCGTAGCGGCGCTCGGCCAGCAGGGCTTCGACGAGCCCGACGCGGGCCGCGCCGTTGTCGGGCTGCTCCGCGAGCACGCGGGCGAACCAGTCCGCAGCATCGCGAGCGTGGCCGGCCTCGAAGCAGGCGCTGGCCGCGAGCAGGAGCGCGCTCGTGCGACCCGGCGGCAGTGCCGCCTCGACCTCGGCCGGCGGGGCGCCGCGGCGGAACATGAGCGTCGCGAGTGCGAGCGCAGGCGCCGCGAACGACGGGTGCGCCGAGAGCGCCTCCCGGTACTGGGTCTCGGCGTCGTCGAGCCGTCCCTGGGCCTCGCTCAGCTGGCCGAGGAGCGCCAGGGCGAGGAACGTTCCGCCGCCGACGGTGCCCGAGTAGGCGGCGGGGGCGTCGCCGAGCTCGAGGCAGCGCCGGACGTGCACCTCGGCGCCCGCCCAGTCGCGCTCGTCGACCGCGCAGAGCGCCAGCTTGAACACGAGGTCCGTGTGATCCGGGTAGACGGCGAGGCCCTCGGCGACGAGGGCCCGCGCAGCGGCCAGGCCGCCGAGCTCGCGGCGGACGGTCGCGAGCCGCGAGAGCAGCATCGGAGCCCAGGGCTGGCCCTGCCAGGACGGCTGGCGGCGCAGCATCGTCCAGGCCTGCTCCAGCAACTCGCGCGCCTTCTCCGTGTCACCGGCGACCATCCACTCGGTTCCGAGATTGAGCGCAGTGAAGGCGTTCAGACCCTGCTCCTCGACCTGCGCCTCGAGCAGCTCGATGTTGCGGCGCGACTTCTCCTTGGCCGAGATCCGGCTCTTGAGGTAGCCGTAGTGGGAGATCTGCACCGTCGTCGTCTCGAACCGCTCGGGCAGGTAGTTCGGCATCGACTGCGTCTTCTGCTCGTGGATGCGGCCCGCGAAGCGGTACTCCGGCCGGTTTCTCCAGACGCGCAGCGCGAGGTGGGCGACGGACTCGCCGGATCCCTCGCCGCCCGTGAAGTTCGTCTCGACGAGGTTGAACGCCTCGCGCCAGGTCTTGCCGAGCAGCGAGCGGAGCTCCGGCGCGGCGTCCGGGGCGAGCTGCTCGTCGGCGTCGAGGTAGAGGATCCAGTCGCCGGTGGCGTGCTCGATGGAGACGTTGCGGGCGTCGGCGAACGAGCCGTTCCAGGGGAAGTGGACGACCTTCGCGCCGAACGACTCGGCGATCTCAACGGTGGCGTCGGTCGAGCCGGTGTCGACGATCACCATCTCGTCGACCGCCGCGCGGGCCGCCTCGAGGCAGGCCGGCAGCAGCTGCTCCTCGTCCTTCACGATCATGCAGAGCGAGAGCGTCAGGCCCTGCGCGGGCTGTGCGCCGGAGGCGACGCGCTGCGCGCGGGGGGCGAGCGCGCGCACGCCGGCGGCCAGGGCTCCGCCCGGGCCGCCGATCGTGTGCGAGGAGCGCAGCCGCCGTGCGGCCGCGCTGTTCTGCTTGGCCTGCCCGAGCGCCGGGTCGAGCCGGAACGCGGCCCGGAAGAGCTGCTCTGCAGTGCGCACCTCGCCGAGCTCGAAGAGCAGGACGCCCAGGTAGTTCAGCAGGATCGGCTCGCGCGGCTCCTCCTCGAGCACGGCCAGCAATTCGCCGGCGCCGGCGGCGAAGAGCGCCATCCAGTCGGTCTCGCCCCGCGTCGGTGCATCGAGCACCAGCTCGGCCAGGCGGCGGCGGGTCTGGTAGCGGCGGTGCGGGTCGAGCCAGCGCGCGGCCTCGGCGAACGCCTCGGCCAGCGCCTCGCTGCGGCCGGCCTCGATGGCGCCGGCGGCCGCCGCGAGCACGCGGCTGTCGTCGGCCTCGACCCAGAGGGGGCCTTCCGGCCTGTGGAAGCGCCCGATCGCCGGCAGCGGCACGACGCAGGAGCGGGACAGCATCGTCTCGCGCGAGACGGCGTACTCCTGGGCGATCGACGTCGTCGGCGGGATCGACCACTTCTCCTTGAACAGCGTCCAGTTGCGCAGCATCGCCTGGTGGTGATCGATGCCTGCTCCGGCGAACGTCTGGCTGCCGACGTGGTGGACGAAGGCGTCGAGCGCGATGCGCGCGGCGAACCCGTGCGCGGCGGCGCGCAGCGAGAAGTCGTCGTCCTCGAAGTTGCCGACGCCGAAGCGCTCGTCGAGCCCGCCGAGGCGATCGACGACCGCGCGCCGCACGAGCATGCAGAAGCCGACCACGCGCAGCGCCTCGGAGGTCTGGCCGGCATGTGCCGCCGCGCGCCCGGCAGCGTATGCCGCGAGCTCCTCTGGGGTGTCGTAGACGGCATCACCGACCTGCTGCGGGCCGGAGATCCTGTTCGTGGTCGGACCGACGATCCCGACGGCCGGCTCGCGATCGAGCACCGCGCGCATGCGCCCGAGCCAGCCGTCGGTGACCACGGTGTCGTTGTTGAGCAACACGACGGCGCCGCCGCGGGTCAGCGCGAGCCCCTGGTTGTTGCCGGCGGCGAAGCCCACGTTGACGGCGTTGCGCACCACCCGGAGGTCGTCGCGCTCCCGTGCCCACTGTGCGAAGAGATCCGCGGCCTGCGGGCCCGAGCCGTTGTCGACCAGCACGATCTCATACCGCTCGTCCGTGTGCGTGGCGATCGAGTCGAGGCAGGCCCTGGTCAGCTCCGCGCAGTCGAGTGCGAGCACGATGATCGAGGTCAGCGCTGGGTCGGTCTTGCGGGCCCGCTCGGCCTCGACGAGCCGGGCGAGTCGCTCGCCGGCCACCTGCGAGCTGAGCTGTTCCTCGACGTAGCTGCGGCCGCCCTCGGCCAGGCGCGTCCAGAGCGTGTCGTCGCGCAGCAGGCGCACGATCGCGTCGGCGTAGCCCTGCGGGTCGTCGGCCTCGAGCAGCACCTCGTGGTCCGGCGCGAGGCCCATCCCTTCGCTGCCGACGCTCGTGGTGACCACCGGGAGGCCGGCCGCCAGCGCCTCGCAGACCTTTCCCTTGATCCCTGAGCCGAAACGCAGCGGGGCGACCGAGATGCGGTGCGCGTCGAGCAGCGGCGCCATCTCCGGAACCTGGCCGACGACGTCGACGCGAGGGCCGGCGAGCTCCCGTACCTCGGCCGGCGCCCTGAACCCCGCGACCGTGAGGGTCGTCTCGGGCTCCTCGGCCCAGACGAGCGGCATGACCTCGTCGTGCAGCCAGACCACGGCGTCGGGGTTCGGGCGATGCAGGAAGTTGCCGACGAACAGCAGCCCTCTGCGCTCCTCCGGCCCGGGCGTTCCCGCAGCGACGTCGTGGATGTTGCCGACGACGTGGACGGTCGCGCTGGGCAGCTCGCCACGCAGGACGTCGGCGTCGTTCTCGGTCACGGCGACGAGTGCGTCGGCGCAGGTGTAGACGCCGAGCTCGCGCAGGCGCGTCTCGGCCGCGCCGCGGGCGAGCAGCGGGTCGCCGGTCAGCTCGGCGTGACGCTGTTCGCGCAGGAAGTGCACGTCGACCGTGTCGACAAGGACTCGCGCGCGCGGGGCGTAGCGGCGCACCGGCTCGAGGTAGCGCTCGGCGACGTACCAGAGGCTGAGCAGGGCGAGGTCGAAATCGCTGCCTGCCAGCAGCTCGCCGAGATCGACGTGCGGCGCCTCGACCGAGCGGCCGAGCAGGAGGGCTCGCTCGGGATCGCCGGCGTAGGTCTCGATCCCCAGCCGGCGCAGCTCGTCTGCGAAGCGCGGGCCGTCGGAGGGGTCCGCGGCGACGAAGGTGACGGCGTGGCCCGCGCCGGCGAGCAGTCGCAGCAGCTCGGACATGCGCCGCGCCCCCGATGCGCGCGTGGAGGCGGGGAGAAGCAGATCGGCGACGAAGATCCGGCTGCCCGGAGCCCGGTTGGCCGCGGCGCGCAGGAGCTCGTACTCGGGAGCGGCCTGCGCACGCAGCTCGTCGGCCCAGCGGGCGGGGAGGAGTACGCCTTCGTGGCAGAGCGCCGGCGGCGGGGCGAGCTGGTCCTGCTCGCTCGCAGCGTCGCTGATCCCCTTCAGCTTCAGCGCGTCGAAGATGCCCCAGAGCAGTGCGTGGAGCTCCTCGCCGCCGGCACCCGCGAGGTCGCGTGCGCGCGTGAGCCGGCTGCCGAGCTCGGGCTCCGCCTGCTTCCAGCGCTCCGCCGCGCGCTCCGTGCCGCACCAGGTCTGAACCGACGGGTCGGCGTGCAGGCGTGAGAACCAGAGCTGCGAATGGCCCTGGCGCTCGACGCGGCGGCAGAACTCCTCGAGCGTGACCGCGCGGTTCATGAGGCTGACGGCGCCGGCCGCGTAGACGACCTCGAGCCCGTGCCGCGAGAGCCGGTAGCCGAGCTCGATGTCCTCCGACCCGAAGGTGAAGGCCGGGTTGAAAAGTCCGTGGCGCAGCAGGAAGGAGCGCTTGCACGAGCTGCGGCCGCCCCAGAAGTACGTGTAGTCCAGCGACTGCCCGTCCTCGAGCCCGTCGTAGGCGAACAGGTAGTGGCCGACGTCGGTGACGAAGCGCATCAGCGGGGTGACGTCGAGCCAGTCTCCCCAGGTCGTGTACCCGAGTACGGCGACGTGCTCGGCCGGCCGCTCGCCGTGGACCCGCAGGTGCTCCGCCAGCAGACCGGGGTCGGCCACGTCATCGTCGTCCAGGAAGAGCACGATCGCACCGCGCGCCGTGCGGACGCCGGCGTTCTTGGCGGCCGCGATGCCGGAGCTCGGAATTGGCAGGTAGCGGAGGGGCAGTCGCTGGGAGAGCCCGGCGCACACTTCCCCGGTGCCGTCGGTCGAACCGTCGTCGACCACGATGACCTCGAAGCGGTCGCTCTCGATGCTCTGCCTCGCGAGGCTCTCGAGCGAGTCCCGCAGGAGCTCTGCCCGGTCGTGCGTCGGGATGACGACGCTGATCTCGCAGGAGGCCTCGGTGTCCGCGACTTCGACGGCCTGATCGTGGACGGTCGCCACGGCGTAGGGCTGGTACACGACCGCGTAGCCGGCGCGCCGCAGCGCGAAGGCGAGGTCCGCGTCGCGTTGCTCGCCCTCGAGCGCGGGGTCGAAGCCGCCCGCGGCGCGTAGCGCCTCGAGGCGCAGGAGCGCGCAGTCGGTCGAGACCCAGTCGACCTCGCGGACGTGCAGGTAGCGGGGATCGTCGCCCGCCTTGCCGTTGCCGTAGCTCCAGATCGAGCCGTCGCTCGTGACGATGCCGCCCGCCTGGCGCAGCAGTCCGTCCGTCCGCATGATTCGGGCGCCGGCGAGGCCCGCGCTGGGATTCGCCTCGAGCGTCGCCCGCAGCTCTGCGATCGCCTCGGCGCTCACCTCGGTGCCCGGCGCGAGCAGGAGCGCGTACGGCTCGGCGAGCTCGGCGAGGCTGGAGAAGGGCGCGGAGGCGATCGGCAGAGTCAACGGAGGGACGTCCTCTCGGGGCGGGCCGCGAGGCGGCCTCGGGGGCGCCTTCGTAGTCGGCCTCGCGCGGATGCTCTTTAGGCGCTAGAGGGGCTTGCGATCGAGGCGGAAGATCGCCAGCGGCACGGTCAGCACCGACGGGTGGTTGACGCCGTGGCCCCAGTAGCCGTCCTCGCCGAAGGCCTCGCCGTGGTCGCCGCAGAGGATCACGATCGTGTTGCCCGGCAGGCCGTCGAACAACCTCGGCAGCTGTGCGTCGAGGAACTCGGCGGAGCGCTTCTGGTGCTCCCAGGCATCGGAGTCGCGGCCGACCGGCACCCCGTTCTGCACCGGAGGCCACTCGATGAGGCGCGACTGGACCTCGATCGGGCAGCGATCGGGCTTGCCCTCGAAATCGAAGGGGTCGTGCGTCTCACCGAAGTTGACGAAGCCGAAGAACGGCCGGGACGGGTCGATCTCGCTGCGCACGAAGTCGATCTGGGCGCGAGCGTCGGTGCCCGTGTAGGCGAACTTGTCGAACCACTGGGTCAGCGCCTGCTGCTTGAACCAGTTCATCGCGCCGGCGCCGACGGTCTGGTAGCCGGCGGCCGCGAGGCCGGCGACGAGGTTGACGTCGCTGTGCACGCGGTGCGCGCAGGCCTTGTCGACCACCTGGATCTCGCCCACGGCCCCGAGCGCGAACAGCTGATTGACGAAGCGATTGTGATACGGCAGCGGCTCGAGCGCGTTCGGCAGCATCCCGACGAAGAACGCCTGATGCGCCGCGTACGTGAAGTTCGCCGGGGTCTGTGCCGCGACGATCTGCGCGTAGGAGTCGAGCACCGGTGTGCCGGCCTCCTGCAGGACGTCGAGCCGGCAGCTGTCGTAGGTGACGAGCAGGTAGCTCGGCTGCTCGCGCTCGCGGCGCTGCAGCTCAGCGCGGATCGCCGGAGCCGACCGGGCTTCGTCGACGAGGCGCGCAAGCTCCGCTGCGTCGCCGACCTGCGGCACGCTGGCGAGCGATCCGTTCCTGTTGAAGCGCGTGTAGACGGCGCCGGCGATGGGGGCGAGCTCGTCTCCGGCGCCGGGCTGGGTGAGGACGACGACGTCTGCGCTGCCGTCGCGGTCGAGGCCGAGCGCCTCGGCGAGCGGCTGGATCTCCCGCGTGAGATGGCCGGCCTCGAAGCCCGGCGCGAGCACGACGAGCGTCGTGTCGGTGCGCCCGGCGAACACGCGCGCATAGTCGGCCAGCATGTCCGGCTTGGCGGCGATCTCGCCGAAGAAGCCGAGCACGAGGAACGGGGCCGCCTCCCGCGCGCGCCCCTCCGAGTCAGTCACGGGGCTGCTCCCACGCGGTGGCGGTGATGCTCTGCGGCTGCACACGACGGTTGTCGTCCAGTGCCCCTCGCTCTTGAGAGCGAGCGGTTGCGTGTGCGGTCAGGAGATGAGCGACTCGCGCAGCGCGATCGCCAGCGCGTGCGGGCGCGTCCTGGCGCCGAGCTTCTCGATCGCCTTGCGCATGTGCGTGCGCACGGTCTCCGGCGAGATGGTGAGCCGCTGTGCCATGTCCTCGTAACTGACGCCGTCGGCGAGCAGCTCGAGCACCTCGTGCTCTCGTCTGGTCAGCGTCGGCTTCGGCGCCGGCTCGTTGTGCTGGAGGCCGGCCACCAGCGCCGGGTCGATGTACACGCCGCCGGCGGCGACCATCTCGATCGCCCGCGTGATGTCGGGTAGAGGCGCGCCTTTGAGCACGAAGCCGCGCGCTCCGGCAGCCAGCGCCTCCTTGACGAGCGTCATCTGGCCGTGGGCCGTGTAGAGGATGATCGCCGTTTCGGGGGTCGAGCGAGTGGCCTGGCGGGCGACCTCGATCCCGCTCAGCCCTGGCATGCGCAGATCGAGCAGCGCCACTGCCGGCCGCTGTGCCTCGATCATCGCCAGGGCGCTGTTGCCGTCCCGGGCGCGTGCCACGAGCTGGAACCCGTCCGTGTCGAGGAGGTCGCAGATCGCCTGCATGATCACCGGGTGATCGTCGGCGACGAGGCAGGCGATCGGATCGCCCGCCGCCCTCGGCGACCAGGATGTCAACAGTGCCATCCCCTGGACAGCATAGCGGTGTGGCGAGCCTCGGTCAGGTGATCAGAGCCCGGCGGAGCGCGGTCGCCACGGCCTGCGTCCGGCTGTTGGCGTCGAGCTTCGCCATCACCCGCTCGACGTGGTTGCGCACCGTGAAGGGAGAGATGAACAGGTGGCTGCCGATCTCCTCGTTGCGGAAACCGTCGGCCAGCAGGCGCAGCACGTCGCGCTCGCGCTTCGTGAGCGCCGGCACCGCCTCCATCGCATCCGAGCTCGCCAGCTCGCCGACCAGGGCGGCATCGATGTAGCTCGATCCGCTCGCGACCAGCCTGATCGCGCGCAGCAGGTCCTCGAGAGGCGCTTCCTTGAGGACGATGCCGCGGACGCCGGCGTCGAGCGCCTCGACCACGAGCGCGGGCTCGCCGTGCCCGGTGAAGAGGATGACGTCGGTGTCGTACCTGCCCTCGATGCGGCGGGCGACCTCGATGCCGGTCATGCCCGGCATGCGGATGTCCAGCAGCGCGACCGCCGGGTGGCACGCCTCGATCTGCGCCAGCGCCTGCTCGCCGTCGCCGACTCGGGCCACGACCTCGATGTTCGCGCTCTCGAGAGCGTCGCTGACGGCTGCGAGCACGGCCGGGTGGTCGTCGGCGACGACACAACTCAGCAGCGGGCTCACGATTCAGCCATCCGCGCCTGCCATCACGTCGAGCTGGCAGCAGTGCGCTCTCGACTCCAATTCGACCGTGGGGCGTCCAGGGGCCTCATTGCGCTCAGGCGGGCGCATTGCATTCCTTCCTAGCTGGGGTACGCGCTCGAGCGGCGGGCAGGCGTGTGCCCGCACTGGCTCTCAACTCCTATTGGCGAATTCGCGCAGCGCGTAACAACGCGAACGCCGGCGGCAGTTCCTACGACGGCAGTCTTCTAAATTCGTTGTGCTTCCGGTCGAATACGTCGCTGCGGAGGTGCTCGCTACGGATGGCGAGCACCGAGCCGGCCCACAGGGAGTGGGCCGAACGGGATCCAACGCCCTTCAAGGAGGAAGAGCTATGTCCCTCAGCGTGCAGACGAACATCAATGCGATGGACGCGCACCGCAACTTGCTCGCGACGTCGAGCAAGATCTCGCAGTCGATGTCGAGGCTCAGCTCGGGCTTCCGCATCAACAAGGCGGCCGACGATGCGGCCGGCCTGGCGATCAGCGAGAAGCTGTCGTCGCAGGTCGGCGGCCTCGACCAGGCGCAGCGCAACGCGCAGGACGCCGTGTCGCTCGTGCAGACGGCAGAGGGCTCGATGAGCGAGGTGCAGTCGATGCTGCAGCGCGTTCGCGACCTCGCCGTGCAGTACAACAACGGCACGCTGTCCACCTCGGACAAGGCCGCGATCACGAACGAGGTCGGTCAGCTCTGCGACGAGATCGCGCGCATCTCCTCGCAGACGAAGTTCAACGGCATCTCGCTCCTGACCGGCAACGGCGCGATCAGCTTCCAGATCGGCGCCAACGACGGCGAGACGATCAGCGTCTCCGCCCGCGACCTGTTCGGTGCCAACGCGACGTTCGACGTCAATTCGGCGCTGTTCAGCTTCGGCACGACCGTGACGCTCGCCTCGATCGACACGGCCATCAATAACATCTCGACCGCCCGCTCGACCTTCGGCGCGATCCAGAATCGCCTCGAGCACACGCTGGCCAATCTGGCGAACTACTCGGAGAACCTGAGCGCCTCGGTCAGCCAGATCAAGGACGTCGACATGGCGGCCGAGATGGTGAACTTCACGAAGCTGCAGATCCTGCAGTCGGCCGGCACCTCGATGCTGGCGCAGGCGAACAGCGCGCCGCAGTCGGTGCTGAAGCTGCTCGGCTAGTCCGAGCGGCTCGGCGCGCCGAGCAAGACACCACATACGGGGACGAACCGAGGGCCGCCGAAAGGCGGCCCTCGGCGTTCCGCGTCCGGCGTTCGTGGGGTCCGGCCCGCAACGCTGGGCTTTCGTGGGGTCTGGCCCGCAACGCTCGGGTCAGGCCCGCAACGCTGGGGTCAGACCCCAGCGTTGCGTGCAGTCGGCCGGCACCTCGATGCTGGCGCAGGCGAACAGCGCGCCGCAGTCGGTGCTGAAGCTGCTCGGCTAGTCCGAGCGGCTCGGCGCGCCGAGCAAGACACCACATACG
>DASRQS010000004.1:0-10303 GCA_035696365.1 Gaiellales bacterium
CCGGCGACATCGCGCACGATCCGCTGCTCCTGGCCTTCCAGCTCAAGCTCCACGGGCTCGCGGGCTTCGCACCGCGGCTCGCGGCGTGCGCAGCGTGCGCGCGCGAGGGCGTCCCGCTCGTGCGCTTCTCGGCCGCCGCGGGCGGCGCCGTGTGCGGCAACTGCCCCGGCTCGATCCCGCTGCCTCCGGGCGCGCTCGAAGCGCTCGCGGCACTGCTGCGCGCCCCGCTCGCCGAATTGCCCGAGCTCTCCCACCAGAGCGCGGCGATCGTCGCTCGCTGCGCCTCCGATCTGAATGCCGAGCACGGCGGGTTCCGCCTGCGCTCGCTGGCGCTGACGGCCGGAGGGTGAGCCGACTCGGAGTTCTCGTCCTCGTCGTCGCGGCGGCGACGTTCGCGACGGTGCTCGTCCGCACACTCGCCGGCGAGGCGCTCGGCAGTGACGCCTACTCGCACCTCGTGTGGGCGCGCGACGCCGTGCGCCACGGCATGACGGGGCACGCGGCCTTCGACTACACGGTGCCGAAGCCGTTCGAGCAGGGCGTCGCGGCGCTCGGCACGAAGCTCGGCGCGGCGACGTTCGTGTTCGAGTGGACGTCGCTCGCCGGCGTCTTCGCGTGCGCCGCCGCGGCGGCCGCGCTGGCGCGCCGCCTCGGCTCCTATCCGGCCGCGCCGCTCGCCGCCCTCTTCGCGCTCTGCCTGCCGGTGCTCTGGCGCGGCGGGCCGCTGGGCGACTCCAACGTGCCCTACGCCGCCCTCGTGGTGGGCGCGGCCGCGGCCGGCATGGGCACGCCCCTGTGCGCTGCCCTGCTCTGCATCGCGGGCACCCTGCGCCCCGAGGCCTGGGGCCTTGCCGTGATCAACGCCGTGCTCGGCTGGCGCAAGGCGACGCTCCCCACGCGCGCTCTCTCGGTCGTGTCCGCCGTCGCGCCACCCGCGCTCTGGCTGACGCTCGACAACGTCTTCACCGGCGACTGGTGGTGGTCGAGCAACATCGTCGACGCCTACAACGACCGCTTCCACCCGCCGCTCCTGCACCTCTCGGAGCTGCCGTCGGCCGTGATCGACCGCGTCGGGGACGTCTCGACTTGGCCCGTCGCGCTGCTGGCGGTCGCAGCACTCGCCGTGGGGATCAAACAGCGGCCCACCGACGCCGGCGTCGTCTTCCCGCTGGCGCTCGTGCTGGCGCTCTGCATCATTGTTGTACGCGGGCAGATCTCGGCCGACGACGTCGGGCGCATGCTGACGGCGCTCGCGGTGTTCGCCGCGGCGGGGGCGGCCGTCGCGCTGGCTGCGCACAACGCCGGCAAGCTGCGCGGCTCGCTGGCCGTCGTCGCAGTGGCGGCCGTGCCGCTGGCGGCCGCGCCATGGCTCCTCGGCGCCGTCCACGACGTGAACGATCAGTCGCGGCAGGCGCGCGGCCTCGCGTACGTCGTCGCGCCCGCGCTCGAGCGCGAGGCGCCGGCGGGCTACGTCGCGCTCCCGCGCAAATGGCAGGGCCAGCTGGCGCTCTCCTGGGACCGTCCGCGCACCACATTCATCCCGGCGCGCGTGATCAACGAGGAGGTGCCCCAGTGCGCCGTCGGCGCGCTGATCGTGCCCGCCAACGGCAAGCTCCCGCGCTGGATCCGCGAGGTGGCCGTGACGCACGACTGGCGTGCCGGCGTGCGCGCCAGGCCCTGTACCCACTGAGCTCGCCGGCGGAACTGCTCTGTAGGCTGCCGGGGTGAGCGCGACGCCCAGCAAGAAGCCGGTGACGATGGACACCATCGTCTCGCTCAGCCGCCGGCGGGGCTTCGTGTTCCCGTCGTCGGAGATCTACGGCGGGCTCGGCTCGGCCTACGACTACGCGCACTACGGCGTGCTCATGAAGAGCAACGTGAAGGCGGCCTGGCTGCGCGCGATGGTGCAGGAGCGGGACGACGTGGTGGCGCTCGACTCCGCCCTCATGCTGCATCCGCGGGTCTGGGAGGCCTCCGGGCACGTCGGGGGCTTCAGCGACCCGATGGTCGACTGCCGCGTCTGCAAGCACCGCTTCCGCGCGGACGACCTCGAGAACGCGAGCTGCCCGCAGAAGCCGAGCAAGCCGCCCGGGCAGGGCCCGAACTGCGA
The DNA here is from genome assembly GCA_035696365.1 of Gaiellales bacterium. GTDB lineage: Bacteria > Actinomycetota > Thermoleophilia > Gaiellales > JALYLC01 > JALYLC01. The sequence goes on from DASRQS010000004.1 coordinate 2,111, forward strand.
TCTGACCGAGGCGCGCGACTTCAACCTGATGTTCGAGACGACGATCGGGCCGGTCAAGGAGAGCGGCACGAGCGTCTACCTGCGGCCCGAGACGGCGCAGGGCATCTTCATCAACTTCAAGAACGTGCTGCAGATCGCCCGGCGCAAGCCGCCCTTCGGCATCGCGCAGGTCGGCAAGTCCTTCCGCAACGAGATCACGCCGGGCAACTTCCTCTTCCGCACGCGCGAGTTCGAGCAGATGGAGATGGAGTTCTTCGTCCCGCCCGACCAGGCCGACCAGTGGTTCCGCTACTGGGTCGACGAGCGCGCGGCCTGGTACCACCGCTACGGGATCAAGCCCGAGAACCTGCGCGTGCGCGTGCACGAGGCCTCGGAGCTGTCGCACTATTCGAGCGCCACGAGCGACCTGGAGTACCTGTACCCGATCGGCTGGGCGGAGCTCGAGGGCATCGCCAACCGCGGCGACTACGACCTCAAGCAGCACGCGGAGTTCTCCGGCACGAAGCTGGAGTTTGTCGAGCAGGACGGCGAGCGCTACGTGCCGCACGTGATCGAGCCGGCCGCGGGCGCCGACCGCGCGTTCCTGGCCTTCCTCTGCGACGCCTACGACGAGGAGGAGGTCGCGGGGCGCGAGCGCGTCGTGCTGCGGCTGCACCCTGCGATCGCGCCGGTCAAGGCCGCGATCCTGCCCCTGATCGGCAACGACGCCGCGCAGGGCGAGCGCGCGGCGGCGCTCACCGCCGAGCTGCGCCCGCACTTCCAGGTGGAGCTCGACTCGAGCGGCGCGATCGGTCGCCGCTATCGGCGGCAGGACGAGATCGGCACGCCCTGGGCGATCACGATCGACCACGAGACGCTGGAGGACGACGCGGTCACGGTGCGCGACCGCGACTCGCTCGAGCAGGTGCGCGTGCCGATCGGCGGGGTACGGCAGCTGCTTGCCGAGCGGCTGTTCGACGCGTCCGTGCGGCGTTGACGACGACCGCCCCTTCGGAGACGATGACAGCCATGGCAGCGCCCGGAACGCCGATCGAGATCCACCTCATCTCCGACTCGACCGGCGATACGGCGGCGCGCGTGGCGCGCGCAGCGCAGACGCAGTTCTCCGGCCACCGCACGACCGTCGTGCGCCACCCGCGGGTCACCACGGTGGACGACCTCGCCTCGCACTACGGGCGGGTCGCCTCGCGCAGCGGCGTCGTCATCTTCTACACGCTCGTGGATCGCACGCTGCGCCGGGCTCTCGAGGAGCTCTGCCAGCGCGACGGCATGCCGCGCTGCGACCTGCTGGGCCCGCCGCTCGAGGCGCTGGCCGCCGCCGCCGGCCACGAGGCCGACCTCGCGCCGGGCCGGCCGATCGGCCTCGACGCCGACTACTTCCAGCGCATCGCCGCCATGGAGTTCGTCGTCAAGCACGACGACGGCCTCAACGGCGAGGGCCTCGAGGACGCCGACATCGTGCTCATCGGCGTCTCGCGCACGGGCAAGACGCCGCTCTCGATGTACCTCGGCTTCCAGGGCTACAAGACCGCCAACGTCCCACTCGTGCGCGGCATCGAGCCGCCCGGGAAGCTCTTCCAGATCGACCGCGCAGTCATCGTCGGGCTGACGATCGAGGCCGAGCGGCTTGCGCAGATCCGCGGCCGCCGCATCGGCAACCTGGCCGGGGCGCACGCGCGCGACGGCTACGCCGAGCTCAACCGCATCCACGAGGAGCTCGAGCAGGCGAGGGCGCTGCAGCGGCGCCTGTCGTGCCCCGTGCTCGACGTCTCGAACCTCGCGGTCGAGGAAGCGGCAGTGCGAGTGATCGAGCTCGTCGAGGCCCGCGCCGCATGACGGACACCTACGTCTACGCCTTCGCCGACGCGGCGGAGGTTCCCCGCGAGCTGCTCGGAGGCAAGGGCGCCGGGCTCGCCGACATGACGCAGCTGGGGCTGCCGGTGCCCGACGGCTTCACGATCACCACTTCCGCCTGCGTGCACGCGATGCACTTTGACGGCGCCTGGCCCGAGGGCCTGCAAGACCAGATCGACACGGCGCTCGCCGGGCTGGAGCAGCGCTGCGGGCGGCGGCTCGGCGACGACTCGGCGCCGCTGCTCGTCTCGGTGCGCAGCGGCGCAGCCGTCTCGATGCCGGGGATGATGGAGACGATCCTCAACCTCGGCCTGAACGACGCCGCGGCCGCCGCGCTGGCGGAGGAGACGGGCGATGCCCGCTTCGCCTACGACTCCTACCGCCGCCTGCTGCAGATGTTCGGCGAGGTCGTCGCGGGCGTCGGCTCCCACGTGTTCGAGCACGCCCTGACGCGGCGCAAGGCCGAGCAGGGTGTGAAGCTCGACACGGGGCTCACGGGCGACGACCTGCGCGGGCTCTGCACCGAGTTCAAGCGGCTCTACTCCGAGGGCTCCGGCACGGAGTTCCCACAGGATCCGCGCGAGCAGTTGCGTCTTGCGATCTCGGCCGTGTTCCGCTCCTGGGGCGCGCCGCGAGCGCATGTCTACCGGCGCGCCAACGACATCTCCGACGACCTCGGCACGGCAGCCAACATCTGCCAGATGGTGTTCGGCAACCGCGGTGAGGGCTCCGGCACCGGCGTCTGCTTCTCGCGCGATCCTGCCACCGGCGAGCACCGCCTGTACGGCGAGTTCCTGCAGAACGCGCAGGGCGAGGACGTCGTGGCCGGCATCCGCACCCCCGAGCCGATCGAGCGCATGCGGAAGTTGCTGCCCGAGGCCTACGACGAGCTCGTCGCGACCGTCGAGCGCCTCGAGCAGCATCACCGAGAGGTGCAGGACATCGAGTTCACGGTCGAGCAGGGTCAGCTCTACATGCTGCAGACGCGGACGGCCAAGCGCACCGCGCAGGCGGCGCTGCGGATCGTGCGCGAGTTCGTGGCCGAGGGCGTGATCACCCCTGACGAGGCCGTGCTCAGGATCGACCCCTCGCAGCTCGACCAGCTGCTGCACCCGCGGCTGGACACGTCCGTCGAGGCGGAGCCGATTGCGCGCGGGCTCGGCGCCTCGCCGGGCGCGGCGGTCGGGGCCGCGGTCTTCGACGCCGACAGCGCGGCCACTCGCGGAGCCGCGGGCGAGGCCGTCGTGCTCGTGCGCTGGGAGACAACGCCCGACGACATCCACGGCCTCATCCAGGCCCAGGGCGTCGTCACCTCGCACGGCGGCATGACCTCGCACGCCGCCGTGGTCGCGCGCGGCATGGGCAAGCCCTGCGTGGCGGGCGTCGAGAGCGCGAAGATCGACGAGGCCGCGCGCACGCTCACGGTCGGCGACGTCGTGGTGCGCGAGGGCGACGTGATCACGATCGACGGCGCCGCGGGCACGCTCATGCTGGGCGCGCTTCCGCTGGTCGCGGCCGAGCTGGGCGACGACTTCGCGGCCATCGCGGCCTGGGCGGACGAGCGGCGGCGCCTGCGCGTGCGCGCCAACGCCGACACGCCGGAGGACGCCATCCGGGCGCGCGAGCTGGGCGCCGAGGGCATCGGCCTCTGCCGGACGGAGCACATGTTCATGGCCGCCGAGCGCCTGGGCGTCGTGCGCGAGATGATCCTGGCGACCCAGGAGGCCCCGCGCGAGGCCGCACTCGCCCAGCTGCTGCCCATGCAGCAGTCCGACTTCGAGGCCATCTTCGCCGCCATGGCCGGCCTGCCCGTGACGGTGCGGCTGCTCGACCCGCCGCTGCACGAGTTCTTGCCGGATCGCACGGCGCTGGCGGTCGAGCTGGCGCAGGCGGAGCCCGGCCCGGAGCGGAAACGACTGGAGCGGCTGGCCGAGCGCGTGCGCCAGCTCTCCGAGCAGAACCCGATGCTTGGCACGCGAGGCTGCCGGCTGGCCCTCCTGCACCCGGGCATCTACGCGATGCAGGTGCGCGCGATCGTGCGCGGCGGGCTGGCCGCCGCGGCGCGCGGCGGGGCGGCGCAGATCGAGATCATGATCCCGCTCGTGGCCTACGCCGAGGAGCTGCGCCGCATGCGCGCGCTCGTAGAGGAGGTCGTCGCCGAGGAGCTCGCGCAGGCCGGGAGCGAGCTCGAGATCTCGATCGGCACGATGATCGAGCTGCCGCGCGCGGCGCTGCGCGCCGGAGAGATCGCCGAGCACGCCGACTTCTTCTCGTTCGGGACGAACGACCTCACGCAGACGACGCTCGGCTTCTCGCGCGACGATGCCGAGTCGGGCTTCCTCGCCACCTATCTCGAGGGCGGCGTGATCGAGCGCAACCCGTTCGCGAGCATCGACATCGACGGCGTCGGCGAGCTCGTCCGCATCGGCGCCGAGCGCGGTCGTGCCGCGCGGGCTGGCCTCAAACTCGGCATCTGCGGCGAGCACGGCGGCGACCCGGCATCGGTGGCGTTCTTCCATCGCGCGGGGCTCGACTACGTCTCGTGCTCGCCGTTCCGAGTGCCGATCGCGCGGCTCGCGGCCGCCCGGGCGGCGCTCGGCGCCACTGGCGACGGGCGGTGAGCGAGCCCGCCATCGACGCGGCGCTCACGCCCGGCGAGGCGCTCGAGCCGTGCGAGGTCGCCATCGTCGTCGACACCATCCGCGCGACGACGACGGCGCTCTACGCGCTGCGCCAGGGCTACGCCGAGGTGATCTGCTGCGGCGAGGTCGACGACGCGCGCGCGGCCGCGCGGGAGATCGGCGACGCGGCGATCCTCGCGGGTGAGCGCGAGTGCGTGCGTATCGAGGGCTTCCACCTCGGCAACTCGCCGCGCGAGTTCGATGCGGGGCAGCCGCTGGGCGACGTGCTCGTGCTGACGACGACCAACGGCACGCGCGCGGTGCTGCAGGCGCAGGCGGAGGCCGGCGTCGTGCTCGTGGCGGCGCTCGCCAACCTCTCGGCGACGGCCGCGCACGCCGCTCGCCTGACCCGAGCGGGGAAGGGCCGCGTGGCGGTGCGTTGCGCGGGCGTGCGCGGCGTGATCGCCCTGGACGACGTCTACACGGCCGGCCGCCTGGTCGACGCGATGGCCTCCTACCTGCCCGAGTGGCCGGTGGCCGACGCCGCCGAGCTGGCGCGCGCGAGTGCGGCAGCCTACCCCTCGGCCTACGGCGCGCTGAACGCCTCCCAGAGCGCGCGCGACCTGATCGCGGCGGAGCTGACCGACGACGTGCGGGTGTGCGCGCAGGTCGATGCGGTCGACATCGTGGCGATCGCCGAGCCGCTGGCCGGCGGCCGGGCGCGCATCACCGCGATCGCCTGATCGGGTCGGTGCGTGGCACCGATTCATGCACCCCGCGGAGGCACGCCGGCGCCCTCCTGCTCGACCTCGCTCAGCTTGCGGTGCTCGTAGCGGCGCCAGGCCACAAAGGCGATCACGGCCACGGTGACGACGCCGATCACGCCGCCCACGCCGAGGACCTTCTCGATCGCGCCCAGCGAGTGCCCGAAGAAGTAGCCGAGGCCGATCACCGAGGCGCTCCAGCAGATGCCGCCGGCCGCGTTCCAGAAGAAGAACATGCGCCACGGCATGTGCACCATGCCGGCGATCCAGGCGCCGAAGATGCGCAGGCCGAAGATCCAGCGCGCCAGGAAGACCGTCTTGCCGCCGTGGCGGGCGAAGAACCGCTCGCCCCAGGCCAGCGAGCTCTCGATGCGGCCGAGGTGCGCGAGCCGCATGACGAGTCGCCGCCCGCCGTAGCGCCCGATGGCGTAGCCGATGTTGTCGCCGATGATCGCCGCGGATGCGCCCACGGCGATCGCGATCCAGGGGTCGATGCGCCCGGTGGAGGCGGCCACGCCCGAGAGCAGCAGCGTCGTCTCGCCCGGCACCGGCACCCCGGCCGTCTCGAGCAGGACGGGCACGAAGATCACGAAATAGCCGTAGCGACCGTAGAGGTCGAGCAGCCGGTTGCTCGAGATCGTCGGCTCGTAGTGGATGTACGCCCAGGCGATCACCGCGATCGCCAGGAGGACGATGGCGGCAATTGCGTAGAGACGTCGGCGGCTGCGCTTGACTGGCTGCGCCGCCGCGGTGGTGTCGCTCACCGTGACACCCGTTCGGGGAGTCTCGGCGGCCCGTTCGCATAGCTGAGCGGAAACCAGGCCATTACCAGCACGTTTCTTCTCTGTGGCGACTCTCGGCCAACCCTGGCGTAAGCCCCAAGGAACGCCAAGAGGCTCCGCTCCAAGACGCTCAAAGGACGCGCAAGGACGCGCAGATGGCGTCCCACATCCCAAATGGAAGGCGTGCTCATGGCTCGAGGGTATGCCACTAGTCGCTCTCACGCAGAGGTGATCCAGGTGCATCAGGAGGTGTCACCCCAGGGGACATTCTGCCCCGAGCAGACCGAGAGCCGGGATCCGACGACCTTCCCGGCTCCCGGTCGCTTCTGCGCGGCCTGTATGGCCCTCTCAGCCCTCAGCGGCACGTCGGCCGGGTCACCTCCGCTGGCGCATTCACTGCCGCATCGGTGGTGCACGCATGGGGTTAGGGGCTTGGCTCGCGGGTTTAGTCCGTTGGGCGCGTTGCCGGTTCTGGGGGCCGGCAGCGCGCCGCGACGCCAGCGGCAAGCTCCAGACCGCCACCTTCTGGGGGCGGGTCGTTCACCGTTCGCCAGACGCGCGGCACTAAGCCCTCGACCGTACTCGGCCTATCCGCGCCGATGACCTGCCCGAAGGCGGCCCGCCACCTCTCGGCGCTCACCGGCAAGGCGCCGCACACCCGCCAGCTCTGGGGGAAGGACAACAGCGGGCGGTTCGTCACCCGTGGACGATCCGCAGTCGCGACGGTGCGCGGAACCCTCTGGCTGCTCCGCGACACCTGTGCCGGAACACTCGTGAAGGTGACGCGCGGCGAGGTGGCCGTGCGCGACCTCGTCCAACAAGCGCACGGTGACCGTCAAGGCCGGGCACAGCTACCTCGCACGCACGAAGTAGCGCTCCGGCGGCGGGTTGCAGGTCCGGAGACCGCGAGCAGAGATCGTAATCCGAGTCCGGCGTCGACGAGGGCGAAACGCGCTATCCCGACATTGAGTGGTGACCTTGCGCGGCCAGGCCGACCAGGTCGCCGCCATCTCGCGCGGTCAAGACGGCAAGTACCACGTGACGACGACGCACGGCGACACCTCCACGGGTGGCGGCGCGGCGTGGGGCGGCATCTGGGGATTCCTGTTCGGGCTGCTCTTCTTCATCCCGTTCGCAGGCCTCGCAATCGGAGCAGGCCTCGGCGCGCTGATGGGGCACACGGGCAAAAACGCCATCGACAAGACGTTCCAGGACCAGGTCCGAGGCCAGGTGAAGCCGGGCACGTCGGCGCTGTTCATGATCATCGAGCAGTCCACGCCCGACAAGGCGATCGCCGCGCTCGATCAGTACGGCGGAACCGTCATCAAGACGTCGCTCTCCGACGAGGACACGGCGAAGCTGCAGGAGGCGCTCAACCCCGAGGCGGCCACGGCCTGAGAGGATCGCGCTCGCCGCGCCGGCCAAGAGGCTTCTCGGGCCGCCAACTCGTTGAGACGGATCTACCACGACGCCGCGTTCGGCCGCCGCCCGCGCACGCCCGGTCTTGAGGCGACCGCCGGCGGGCACCAGACCGCCAGATGCGCACCGACCCGCTCGAGCGACGCCGTGAGCATCGCGCGCATCGCCGGATTCTCCTCACCGAGCTTGCGCCAAGCACGCCGCCAGCAGGCGCGCATCCTTGGCCGCGGCGAGCCGATTGAGATCCCGCTGAGAACTTTCGCGCAGCGCGACGGGAGCAAACGCGTCGGCTACGACGCGGGCGGACTTTCTGACCGCGCTCGGAATCCCACATCTTGTGTATCGACTAGGCGACGAGCCCGTACCTGAACCCGAACCACCGAGCTGACGGCGCAAGATCAGGCGACTCGGCGATCTCACCGAGAGTCACCTCGACCTGCCTCGCCGTAAACGCACGAAGCCCGCGCGGAGGGGGCTTCGGGTTCGTGCTATGACCTGAGACTCAGGCGGCCTCGTAGCGTCTCCGCGAGATGCTCGACCGCTGGCTCAAGCGTCGGAAGGGTTCCGCCGCCTAGCCTTCCGTAGGGAACACACTGAGGGCCCGCCTCGCACACAGGCCCTCAGCCCTGGATTTCTTCATGCCTCACGTCTGGTCCTGGGTCTTGAGTCGGCTCATCCGTGGCCCGTGCGCTGCCTCCGGCGCTTGCGTTCGCGCTTGGCTCTCAGTTCCAGCCGGCGGGCCTCGCGGTCGAC
>DASRQS010000005.1:0-5530 GCA_035696365.1 Gaiellales bacterium
AGCAGCGCGCCGTTCGCCACCAGCGCCACGCCGATGTCGCCGGGGCTCGAGCGCGCCGCCCCGAAGGCCGCGTTGAAGGGGCTGGTGGCGCTGTAGCGCGCCGCTCGGGCGATCAGGTTGCTGTGGTACCGGCGGATGCCCGGGACGGCCACGAACGCGCCGCGGCGGTCGCGGAAGGCCACGATCGGGGCGCCGTTCGCGAAGCCGGCGATCACGGCGGAGCTGACCGACTGGCCCATCGCCGGGAACGTCCGCGTCACGCCGCCCAGGCGGCCGGTCGCGACCCACAGCCGCGCGTCCTCGCCGGCCAGGCCGGAACAGACGACGCCGACCTCGCCGTTCGCGCCGAAGGCGAGCGCCGCGCGCGCCGCCGAAGCGGGAACGGTGCCGAAGCGCTGGGGGTTGGCGTCCTCGCCGACCAGCCGCACCGAGTGGCTGCCCGGATCGATGTAGGCGACCTTGAGGGCGAGATAGCGGTCGAGTGCGAGGCCGACGCTGGAGGCGTTGGCCTCGCTCTCGGCCTGCCGGAAGGTGGTGTGGGCGAGCGTCTCGATGTGCCAGGTGCCCTCGTACAGGCGCGCGAGGCGCACGTCCGCGGCGTCGGTGGAGTCGACGCGCGCGAGGTAGGCGATCGCGGGCCGGCCCTGACCGTCGAAGGACGGGGTGGCGCCGAAGCCGTTGGCGTCGATCCTGTCCACGTACCAGTGCTCGCCGTCGGGCGAGCGCGCTGCGTAGAGCGTGCCGTTGCCGAATTTGTCGACGTCCAGGTTGATGTCGGTGCGGAAGACCGCGAGCCGCAGGCCGTGCTTGGAGATGGCGAGCGTCGGCTCGCGTCCCACGGGCCGGTCGTCGATCGTGGTCGCGATGACGCGCACGTTCCAGCGGCCCTTGCGGCGCTCGGCGTAGCGCAGCGCGGTGGAGCTCAGGCGGTCGTCGTAGACCGCGGCGAACGAATCGCCGTGACCCGGCACCAGCGCCAGGTCGGCGCCCGAGGGCCGCACCGTGAGATCGACGATCTGCGGCGCGGCTGCGCCACCCGCCGCAAAGGCGGTGGCAGAAGCGCATAGGAGCGCGCAGGTCACGAGGGCGGCCAGTGGACGCATCGAGCTAATCCTGACGTCGGCAGAAAAAGAGTGAGTCAGTAGCTCAACTGGGGGGTGCCGCCGGTGGGAAGGCGCAGCCTGAGCGGGCGCCGCCGACGACGTTCAGCATGGTGCGAGCATTGACATCGATGCGCAGGCGCAGCGGGCCAGGGTCGACCACGCGCAGCTGCGTCATGCCGTGCGGACCGGGCTCGACGCAGGCCGCGGCGGGGTCGTCGACGCGCCAGTAGGGCGAGTAGTGGACGCGCAGCAGGTAGGTGCCGGCCTGGGGCAGCGCGAGCCAGAACTGCTCGCGCGTCTCGCGCAGCACGCTCGCGGTGCCCGCCAGGGCCGGCATGCCCGGCCTGGCCGCTCCGAGCGTCAGCATCGGCGTGGCGTCCGGCAGCTCGAAGGCGCGGAAGTTCTTCGAGATGGGGATCTCCCGCAACCCGCTGCGGCCGCTGCGCAGCAGCGCGGCCTCGGCCTTCGCGGACGCGTCGAGCGGCGTGTGCACGGGCAGGAAGACGTAGCGCACGCCCATCAGGCGCAGCCAGTGCTGGTACGCGCCGGCGCTGAGCGTGCGGTCGTAGAGCACGCCGTTGGTGGGGAAGTCGTTCTGTCGGTACCAGCCGCGAGGTATCGCCTCGCCCTCGCCGCGCGTGAGGTAGTAGGACTCGTAGTGGCGAGCGGTGGAGACGACCTCCACGCGGAAGTTCGCGGGGTCGTGCCGGCCCGGCTGATGCAGGAAGTTGATCACGGGCGTCCAGTAGGACGCCGACTGCGCCTGCTCACCGAAGGAGGCCGCCACGTTCTGGACGAAGGGTGCGGCCTGCCAGGCGATCGCGACCGTCAGCGCGAACATGCCGAGCGCGCGGGTCTGCGGGCCGCGCACGGCGATCACGAGCGCGAGCAGCGGTGCGGCCGCGTAGTCCAGCACGCGCGTGGCGTTGCCACCGAGCGGCGAGGGGAAGAGCTTGGCCCACCAGGCGATCGCGAGGTAGGCCAGGAAGAGGCCGCCGAGCGGGCGCGTCAGCTGCGAGCCGCGCGCGAGCAGCAGCCCGACGAGCGAGAAGGCCGTGATCCCGATCAGGTCGGCGGCCGGGTAGGGGAAGGGCCCGCCGCCCGGGAACGCCTGGTAGATCGCAACCTCGGCCGCGAGCATCAGCAGGATCGCACAGAGCGGGATGGCGACGCTTGCGCGGCGCAGGGCGCTCGCGCGACCGCCGCCCAGCAGGAGTCCGCCGAGCGTGACGACGAGGAAGGCGAACGCGAGCGGGCTCGAGAGTGCCGTGGCGAGCGCAGCGGCGACGAGCAGCCAGGGCCGCTCACGCTGGGCCGCCAGCAGCGCCAGCAGGCTGAAGGCCGTGCCGAGCGCGAACGGATACTGGCCGGCGGCCAGCAGCGCGGGTGCAGACACTGCGAAGAGCAGCGCCGACCAGCGCGCGGGCCTGCCCCACTGGTGCATGACGATCAGCGCGAACAGTCCCGACGAGACCGTCGTCGCGAGCACGGCGACGGTGACGACGCCGAAGATCGCGGCCAGCGGATAGAACAGCAGGCTGTAGTTGACGACCCCGTAGCGGCCGGCGTACCAGTAGTTGTCCCAGGCCGTCCAGCCGTCCACGCTGAAGACGCTGGCCTGGTAGCGGTGGGCAGCGTCGTCCACGCCGCCGAGACCCGCCAGACCGAGCGCGAGCCCCAGGGCGCCGGCCAGCGCGAGCGCCAGCAGCACCGTCCTGTCGACGCGCCGAATCCTCGCCCGGCCAAGCGCAACAGGTATCGAGGGAACGGGCGGGGCGGTGATCGACATCGGAGCAGGTGGCTCAGACGCCGAGACTGGGCGCCGCCACGTGAGGACACTACCAGGGGTGAATGGGCCGGCGGAAGCCGAAGTACGGCCGATTACTGCGGTGGCAGCGGGAACGTGCGCACGTACGGCGCCTGCGGCTCGAGCGCCAGCGCGACGTTTCCGTGTACGAGCTCGCGCAGCTCGGCGCCCACCAGCTCGCGCCGCCAGCCGGTCAGCAGCGCGTGCTCCTCCTGGCCGTTGGCCATGGCCTCGACGAAGCTCTCCAGCTCGGCGCGCGTGGCCACGAGCTCGGGCGCGATGTGCGCGCCCTCACACCGCGCGCGCACGAGCACCGATCCGAGCGCCGAGGCGGCCGCCACGCGCCGGGCGAGGCCGGGCGGGAGCTCGCGCGCAGCGCGCGGGGGCTCGGAGTCCGCCGAGCGCGCGAGCGCGTCCAGCAGGCGCTGCGCGGCGGAGGGGGAGAGATTGCCGAGTCCGCGCAGCCGCCCGAGCGCCGCGGCATCGGCCGGGTTGCGCCGGGCGACCTCCACCACGCTCGGATCCTTGAGCACCCAGCCGGGCGGCAGGTCGCGCGTGCGCGCCTCGTCCTCGCGCCAGGCCGCGACCGCGCGCAGCGCGGCCAGCTGCCGGCCACTCAGGCGCCCGCGCCGCGCGACCTTGAGGTAGGCGCGCTGCGGATCGGGCTCGATCGTCGCCTCCGGCCCGTAGCGGCGGCTGATCTCGTCCTCGGCCCACGACCTCCGCCCCATCTCGTCGAGCTTCGCGACCAGCGCGTCGGCCACGGCGAAGAGGTAGCGGACGTCGTCGGCCGCGTAGGCGATCTGCGCCTCGGTCAGCGGCCGGCGCGACCAGTCGCTGAAGGTCTCGTTGTGGGTCAGCGTGACGCCGGCCACGCGCTCCACGAGACGGTCGTAGGCCATCGAGATGCCGTGGCCGACGAACCCCGCGGCCAGCTGGGTGTCGAACACGTTGGTCGCACGCATGCCGTAGCGCGTGGCGAAGAGCAGCAGGTCGCCGGCCGGGGCGTGCATGACGAGCTGGACGTTCGGGTCGCTTACCAGCTGCGCGATCGGCCCGACGTCGACGTCCTCCAGCGGATCCAGCACCGCGAGGCGCTCGGCCGTCGCAAGCTGCAGCAGGCAGGGGACGGGGCTGTAGGTGCGCTCCCAGACGAACTCGGTGTCGAGCGCCAGGCGACCCTCGCTACGAGCGACGTCGGCAAAGGCCTGGACGTCGGCCGGGTCGCGCAGATGCTCGATCGAAGTCACCTGTGGCCTTCTACCAGACGAGCGCGTGGGAACGCAGCGCGGTTGAACTTCGTTATGGGTGTCGTACGTACTGCATGGAGAGGAAAAACCCACCTAGGTTGAGATGCAGGGTCGCCGTCACAGCGCGCGAAACCGTGGAACGAGCCGAGTCGTCACGGAACGACTACGAAACCGGAACCCAGCCCTAACCGAACGCTCACAGATGAACGTCAGGATGAAACCATGCTCCCGCTAATCCGGTGCCGCGAATGCGACTCTAAGCTCTTGCAGCTCGAGCGCATCTGGCTGCTCGCCGACGGTCGGCGAGTCGCGCACCGGCGCTGCCCGGAATGCGGCACGCGGGACAGCGTGACGGTCGGGGCCTTCGCGATGAAGCTCTGGCTGGCACGCGAGGAGCGCATCCGCGGCGAGCTGTCCGAGACGGCAGCCGAGCTCGCGGGCGGCGCCGAAGTGCCCGCCGGCCTCACCTAGCCCCGACGGCCGGGCTCGTCACGGAGGTCGCCGGTTGCGGCATCGGGCGGGTGACGCCGAGTCGCACGAGCAACCAGTAGGCGCCCTCGATGCACGGGCCGAGGCCGAGTGCGAACAGCACCGTGCCGATGCCCACCGAGCCGCCGAAGGCGAAGCCGATTGAGAGCGCGGCGATCTGGATCGCCCAGCTGGCCACGGCGATGCGCGGGCCGCGGCGAACGATCGCCAGCATCAGGCTGTCGCGCGGCCCGGCGCCGAAGCTCGCGCCGATGTAGAGCGCGCTCGCCAGGCCGATCACGGCGATGCCGAACACGTCGAGCGCCAGGCCGCTCGCTCCGCCGTGCAGATGCGGCGCCAGGTTGAGCCGGTCGAAGAGGTCGAACGCCGAGCCGACGATGAGCGCGTTGAGCGCCGTGCCGATGCCTGGCCGCTCGCCCAGGACGGCGGCCAGCACGAGCACGGCGAACGACACGATCACGACCGAGACGCCGAAGCGCAGGCCCGTATGAATCGAGACCGCCTGGTGCAGGACGTCCCACGGCCCGAGGCCGATGTCGGCCCGTACCGTCAGCAGCTCTCCCCAGCCGTACAGGAAGAGCGCGGCGATGAGCACGGCGAAACGCGTGCCGACGCCGCCGCGCAAGGTCGGGTGGGGACGCGACACCGAGACATCATGGCGCCGCGGGGCGGCGATATGCTGAGCTTGCAGGCCAGGCAGCCGCGCGACCCACGTGGTCGCGAGGAAAGTCCGGACACCGAAGGGCAGGGTGCTGGGTAACGCCCAGGCGGGGAAACCCGACGGAGAGTGCAACAGAAAGAACACCGCCTAAGCGACCGTCCGCGGTCGCCGGCAAGGGTGAAAAGGTGCGGTAAGAGCGCACCAGCGGCGCGGTGACGCG
>DASRQS010000006.1:0-12072 GCA_035696365.1 Gaiellales bacterium
CGCAGACGTTGCGGGCGAACTCGACGACGGCGCACTGCATGCCCAGGCAGATGCCCAGGAACGGCGTGCCCGTCTCGCGGGCGTAGCGCACGGCCGCGACCTTGCCCTCGATCGCGCGCGGCCCGAAGCCGCCCGGGATCAGGATGCCGTCGACTCCGCGCAGCTGCGCCGCGGCGTCGTCGGGGCCGAGTGCCTCGGCGTCGACCCATTCGATCTCGAGGTGCGAGCCGTGATGGATGGCACCGTGCTTGAGCGCCTCGACGACCGAGAGGTACGCGTCCTGCAGCTGCACGTACTTGCCCACGATGGCGATGCGCACGCTGCCCTCGAGCTCGTCGATGTGCTGGCAGAGCTCCTCCCACTTCTCGAGCTTGCTCGGCCTGACCTCGAGGCCGAAGTGCTCCAGCACGAGCTCGTCGAGGCGCTGCTCGCGCAGGCGGAGCGGCACCGTGTAGAGGTGCGGCACGTCCTCGGCCGCGATCACGGCACGCTCGTCGAGGTCGGCGAAGAGGGCGATCTTGGCGCGCAGCTCGCGCGGCAGCGGGCTGGACGAGCGCGCGACGACGACATCGGGAGAGATACCGATGCGGCGCAGCTCGTTGACGGAGTGCTGCGTCGGCTTGGTCTTGAGCTCGCCCGCCGCCTCGATCATCGGCACGAGCGTCACGTGCAGGTAGAGCACGTTGTCGCGGCCGAGCTGCGTGCGCAGCTGGCGGATGGCCTCGAGGAACGGCAGGCTCTCGATGTCGCCCACCGTGCCGCCGATCTCGACCAGCACGATGTCGACGTCGGTCGAGGAGGAGACGCGCAGGATGCGGCTCTTGATCTCGTCGGTGATGTGCGGGATCACCTGCACGGTCGAGCCGAGGTACTCGCCCTTGCGCTCGCGGCGGATGACGGTGTTGTAGACGCTGCCGGCCGTCGAGTTCGAGGCCCGCGACGTGTTCTCGTCGATGAAGCGCTCGTAGTGGCCGAGGTCGAGGTCGGTCTCCGCCCCGTCCTCGGTCACGAAGACCTCGCCGTGCTGGTAGGGCGACATGGTGCCGGGGTCGACGTTCATGTACGGATCGAGCTTCTGGACGCCGACCTTCAGACCGCGCGCCTTGAGCAGCGTGCCGAGCGACGCGGCGGTAATGCCCTTGCCGAGCGAGGAGACGACGCCGCCCGTGATGAAGATGTACTTGGCGGTCTTCGATTCCACGCTCGTTCCTCTCGGCGACCCTTCAGACCCTGACCCGAAAGCATCCTAGATGGTCGGTCGGCAAGCGCCCGATCGCTTTCTGCGCTCGTAGCGCGCAGCGCGCTAGGCTAGGGCCCTCGAATATCCAGAAGGGAGCCGCAATGGCAACCGCCCAATCCACGCGCCGCGAACTGTCGGACGAGGAGCTCGCCGATCTCCTCGTATTGACCAAGAAAGCCGACACCGTCGAGCTCAAGCTGACGGTGCCCGAGGCCGGCCACCGTTCCGCGATCGGCGGTCTCGGCCTGGATCCCCTGGCCGCGCAGATCCGGCAGGTGTACTTCTTCGACACACCCGATCTCGCGCTCGACCGCGCCGGCGTCGTTCTGCGCGGCCGGCGGGTCCAGCAACGCGGGCACGACTCGGTGGTCAAGCTCCGCCCGGCCGTGCCGAGCGAGCTCCCTGCCGAGCTTCGGCGCTCGCCGAGCTTCGGCGTCGAGGTGGATGCGATGCCCGGCGGGTTCGTCTGCTCCGCCTCGATGAAGGGCGCGCTGGCTCCCAAGGACGATGTGCACAACTACCTCGGCGAGGGCCGCCAGCTGCGCAAGCTGTTCTCGAAGGAGCAGCGGGCCTTCTTCTCCACCCATGCGCCCGCGGGCGTCGGCTTCGAGGATCTCTCCATCCTCGGCCCGATCTTCGTGCTCAAGCTGAAGTTCGCCCCGCAGGGCTTCGACCGCAAGATGGTGGCCGAGATCTGGCTCTATCCCGACGACTCGCGCATCCTCGAGCTCTCGACCAAGTGCACCCCTGCCGAGACGTTCCAGGTCGTGGCCGAGGCCAAGGCCTTCCTCGCCAAGAACGGGATCACGACCATCGGCGAGCAGCAGGCGAAGACGCGCAAGGCGCTCGAGTTCTTCTCCAAGCGGCTTGCCAAGGCTTAGCGGCTGGAAGCCACGCTCGCCTCGCGCCTCGAGCACTACCGCAACCTGCGCTGAACGGGCCCTGCCGGACGACCTCCGCGCATGCGGCCGAGCCTAGGGGCGGCGGAGGTCCGGCCGTCCTCCGCCGCCGCGGCCGGTTCGTAAGCTTGCCGCGTGGCCCCGCTTGCGCTCGCGCTCGTGCTCGTCGCCGCGTTCGGGCACGCGGGCTGGAACGCACTCTCCAAGCGGCTGCCCGGCGGCGCGGCGTTCGTGTGGACGCAGACGGTGTTCGGCTGTCTCTGCCTGCTGCCCTTCGCGATCGCCGCGGGCGTGCTCGACGATGGCGCGCGCATGTCCCCTGCGATCGTGCTCATGGCGATGGCGAGCGGTTGCATGCATTCGACCTACTTCGTCTTCCTGCAACGCGGATACGCGGCCGGCGACCTCTCGCTCGTGTACCCGCTCGCGCGCGGCACGGGCCCGATCTTCGCCACCGCAGGCGCGATCGCGATCCTTGGCGAGCGCCCCGGGCCGCTCGCACTGGCGGGCACGGCCGCGATCGCTGCCGGCGTCGTGCTGCTGCTCGCCACTCGCGGCCTCGCGCGCGGGCCAGCGCTCGTCTACGCGCTGCTGACCGGGCTCCTGATCGGCATCTACACCGTCTGGGACGGTCACGCGGTACGCGCGTCCGAGGCCGAGCCGGTCGTCTACCTGCTGCTCACGAACATCACGGTCGTCACCCTCCTCGGCCCCGCGGCGTTCCGCAACCGCGCGACCGTGGCGTTCCTGCTGCGCGACCACCGCAGAGCCGTCGCCGCAGTCGGCGTGCTCGCATCGATGTCCTACGCGCTCGTCCTGTTCGCGACGCGGCTCGCGGGCGTGGCCTACGTCGCGCCTGCGCGCGAGGTCTCGATCCTGATCGGCGCCGTGATCGGGACGCGCTACTACTTCGAGCACGGCGGCTGGCAGCGGATCGCGGGCGCCGCCGCGATCGTCGCCGGTGTGATCGTGCTCGCCCTCAGTTGAGAGCGCGCACGTCGAAGCCGAGCTCGCCCGTGCAGGTCTCGCGCGCGGCCTGGCTGCGTGCGTGCACGCTGACGTGCCCGATGCCGCCGTGCAGTTGCAGCGAGAGGTAAATCTCGGGCTGGCGGCTGTTGTCGTCCGCTACGAACGCGACGTTTGCGCTGCCGTCGGCCGGGAGGTAGATGCGGGAGTAGGTGGTCGGGCGGCCGGCGGCGCCGAAGGCGAGCGTCGGGGCGCTGAGCCTGTGGGTGCGCGTGTTCCGGCACGAGAGCGGCATGCGCACCTGAAGCCGGGTGACCTGGGAGCGCTGCACGAAGAAGCTGAGGGAGGCGCCGGCGCCCTGCGCAAGGTAGCGCCCGCTCTGGAAGACCGTCGGGACCTGACTGGCAGTTGCGCCGGTCGCTGCCGCGGCGAGCATGAGAACGGCGATGAGGCTGCTGCCAAGGCTGCGCATGGCCCCTCCATCGGGTGACGTGACTCCTCCGGGCATCCCCCTTCAGGTGGAGGAGTGCGCGCCGCGCAGGCTGATGGCGAGCGCGCGCGCGTCAGTATCTCCCACATCGGCCCCGAGCATGCGCACGAGCTCCCCGAGCGCCTCCTCGGCGTCGAGCTGTGCGACGTGCGCCTCGCTCGTCTCACCCTGGGTCTTCTCGACCAGGAAATGGCGATCGGCCGCCGCGGCGATTTGCGGCAGATGCGTGATGCACAGCACCTGCGCCGTCGCGGCCAGCTCGCGCAGCTTGTCGGTGAGCACGCGCGCGGTGCGGCCGCCGATGCCCGCGTCGACCTCGTCGAAGACGAGCATCTCCGTCGCCTCGCCGTCCCGCGCCGCGAGCCTCACCGCGAGCGCGATACGCGAGAGCTCGCCGCCGGACGCCACGCTGCCGAGCGGACCGGCCGGCAGCCCCGGGTTGGCGGCCAGGAGCATCTCAACGGCGTCGCGCCCGCGGGCGCCGAGCGGCACCTCCGCCATCGCGACCTCGAGGCGCGCGCCGTCCATGCCCATGTCCGCAAGATGGCGTTCGACGGCCCGGGCGAACGGCTTGGCGGCCTTCGCGCGGCCCTTGCGGAGCGCAGTCGCGAGGCGCTCGGCGGTCGCCGCGGCCTTCACGACCCCGGCTGCCGCGCGCGCGATTCGCTCGTCCGCCCGCTCGCCCTCCGCCAGCTCGAGCGCCGCCGCCTCGGCACGCGGGCGCAGATCGGCAGCCGCGTCCGCCCCGAACCGCCGGCGGAGCTCGGCGAGCTGCTCGAGGCGCTCCTCGATGCGATCGAGCACCGCAGGGTCGGCGTCGAGGCCGGTCAGGTACGACCGCAGCTCGGTCGCCGTCTCGCGCAATTCCTCGGCGATGCGGCTCAGCTCGTCGGCCGGGCCGGCGAGCGTCGCGTCGTGGTCGCGCACACGGTCCAGCACGTGTGCAGCCTCGCCGGCCTGGGCCACGGCTCCGGAGCCTTCGTCGGGGTTGAGCAGCTCGGCGGCGGCGCGCGCGGCCTCCAGCAGCACGTCGAGATGGCGGAGCCGGCTCCGCTCGCGCAGGAGCTCGTCTTCCTCCCCCGGCTGCGGATCGACACCCGCCACGGCGTCGGCCAGTGCCTGCAGCTCGGCGAGCCGGGCCTGCTCGTCTGCCGCCCCGCTCTCGGCGTCGGCGAGCGCACGACGGGAGGCTGCGAGAGCGCGCCAGGCCGCCTGCATCTCGCTGCGCCGCTCCGCAAGCGGTTCGCCTGCCGAGGCGTCGAGCAGGTCGAGCTGCACCGCCGGTCGCACGAGGCGGCGCGCCTCGTGCTGGGAGACCATCTCGATCAGCGACTGTCCGATGCGCTCGAGATCGTCGCGCGTGCAGCTGCGCCCATAGAGCAGCGCGCGCGAGCGACCCTCGCGCCCGACGCGGCGGGCGACGACGACGCCCTCGGCGTCCTCGGGCGCGAGCTCGGCGAGCTCGTCGGGCAGCTCGACGTCCGAGAACGTCGCCTCCACGTAGGCCTCGGCACCTGCCGGTCCCACCAGCGAGGCGTCGGCCCGGCCGCCGAGCAGGAGGCCGACAGCCTCCGCGAGGATCGTCTTGCCCGCGCCCGTCTCGCCCGTCAGCACGTTCAGCCCAGGATGCAGCGTCAGGCGCGCGGAGCGCACGAGTACCAGGTTCTCGACGACCAGCTCCTCGAGCATCAGCGCGTGAAGGCGTCGCGATAGCGCTGCAGGAACGCCACCTCGGGGAGCAGGCCGAGCGCCGTGCGCTCCGGCGCCAGGGAGACCGTGACCGACTCGCCGGGCGCCAGCACGCGGTCGCTCTGCGCGCCGTCGAGGATCATGCGCACTGTGAGCTCGCGCGCGCGGTTGGCGACCTCTACCCTCGCGCCGCGCGGCAGCACGAGTGGCCGGGCAGTGAGTGTGTGGGGCGCCACGAACGTCACGCCGAACGCCTCGACGCCCCAGTCGAGCACCGGGCCGCCGGCCGACAGCCCGTAGCCGGTCGAGCCGGCCGGCGTGCAGACGATCACCGCGTCGCAGGCGAGCTCGCCGAGGTCGACGCCGTCGACGTTCCAGCCCAGCCGCGCGATGCGGCCCTGGACGTCGCTGGCCACGACGACGTCGTTGACGGCAATTCCGGCGCGCACACCGTCGCGCTCCACCTGGACTGTCGCGAGCTCCACGACCTGCAGCTCGCCCGCAAGGGCGCGCCGCACTGCCGGCTCGAGCTCGTCGGGCTCGGCCGTCGTGAGGAAGCCCACGCGGCCGAAGTTGACGCCGAAGACGGGGATTCCGCGCCCGATCACCGCCTGCAGGGCACGTAGGACGGAGCCGTCGCCTCCGAGCACGATCACGAGATCGGCTTTCGCAACGCCGGCCTCTCCCAGCAGCTCGACGCCCGCCTCGGCGGCAAGGCGCTCCACGCGTCGCTTCGCATCGCCCGCGGCCCGGCGGGCGATCAGCACGGCACGCCGTACGTTCAGGCTCTCAGGCGACGGCATCGCGCAACAGCGGGAGAGGGTCGCGGGGGGCCTGTGCGGCCTCCGGGTGGTCACTCGAGACGATGTGCAGGAAGAACTCCCGGTTGCCGGCAGGACCGGGATGGCCGCTCTCGCACGCGCCGAGCACGACGCCGCCGGCCTCCCGTGCAACCTCCGCCACGCGCTCGAGCACCGCCGCGTGGATGGCGGGATCGCGCACGACTCCCCGCCGCACCTCGCTGCGGCCGGCCTCGAACTGCGGCTTGACGAGCGGCAGGATGCGGTAGGGATGGGCAAGCACGCCGGCCAGCGGCGGGAGGATGAGCGAGAGGGAGATGAAGGAGACGTCGACGACGGCGAGGGTGGCTGCCGGCCCGGGGAGGTCACCGGGAACGAGCTGGCGCGCGTTGACTCCCTCCAGTACCGTCACGCGGTCGTCGCCCCGCACCCGCTCGTGCAGCTGCGCCCGGCCGACGTCGAGCGCAGTCACGCGCGCGGCCCCGGCCTGCAGCAGGCAATCGGTGAAGCCGCCGGTCGACGCTCCGATGTCGAGGCAGGTACGACCTGAGACGTCGATCGCGAAGGCCGCGAGCGCCGTGGCGAGCTTGTCGCCGCCGCGCGACACATACGCCGGCCCCTGCTCGATCTCGAGCTCCGCATGCCCCGAGGTCGGCGTGCCGGCCTTGGTCACGACGCGCCCATCGACACGCACGCGCCCGGCCATGACGAGCGCCTGGGCGCGACTACGCGTCTCCGCAAGCCCCCGCTCGCAGAGCAACTGATCGAGTCGCGTCACGCCGTCATTGTCGGGCATGCGTTCCCGGAAGGTGCGGGAGACGCAAATTCGGCACGGAGATGCGTCGAGCGTTACAGCGGAGAAACGGCGAAACGGGACCCGGCGATCCAGGACCCGGCGATCCAGGAAAACGAGTGAGGGTCCTTGCCGCAAACCTGCCCAGGACAGTCGAACCCGCGCAGCGCAAGGCAAGGCCACCGCGCGGGTACAGGTATCGGGGGGGCAGACCTCGGGACGCGGTTCGAACCAGCGCCCCACTGAAGGGAGGTCTGATCCCCTGCGCGCGCGTACGAACCGCCGCTCAGGAGAGGCAACCGTTCCCGAGCGCCGACTCGAACCCACAGGCAGGTCCCGGCAGCCAAAAGCACCGCAACACGAACCCGCCACAACGCGAAGCACCGCCACGCGAACCCGCCGCCACGCGAAGCACCGCAAGGCCAACCCTCCCGCGGTGCAAAGCACCCTCAGCAGGTATCGCCGGGGGCAGACCTCGGGACGCGGTTCGAACCAGCGCCCCACTGAAGGGAGGTCTGATCCCCTGCGCTCCCGTACGAACCGCCGCTCAGGAGAGGCAACCGTTCCCGAGCGCCGGCTCGAACCCACAGGCAGGTCCCGGCAGCCGGAAGCCCCGCAACGCGAACCCGCCGCAACGGGAAGCACGGCCACGCCAACCCTCCCGCGGTGCAAAACGCAAGCAGGGCGAAACCCTCCGTGGTGCAACGACGGCAGGGGCCAACGGTGCCCCTCGTCTCCGTGGGTTCCAGCCCCGCTGCAGGGGATCAGACCTCCCTTCAGTGGGGCGCTGGTTCGAGCCGCGTCCCGAGGTCTGCCCCCGCGATACCTGTCGAAGGAACGGTGGCCTTGCCTTGCGCTGCGCGAGTTCGAGCGTCTTGGGCGGGCTCGCGGCAAGGACCCTCACTCGTTTCCTGTGTCGCCGGGTCCTGTGTCGCCGCGTTCTGTGTCGCCGGGACCTCTATCGCCGCGTCCACTATCGCCGCGTCCTCCATCGCCGCGTCCTCCATCGCCGGGTCCCGCTCGCGACACCGCTACCGGTCCCGCGTCGCGACCAGACTCACCAGCGCCGACAGCGGGTCGTGCGCCGCCGCGGGCAGTCCGGTGAGCAGCCCCCGGGCGGCCTGCTCGCTCTCGGCCGCGCGCGCGCGGGCACCATCCAGCCCCAGCTCGCTCGCGAACGTCCGGCGCCCCCGCCGGGCGTCCGTGCCGGCGGACTTCCCCAGGGCCTCGTCGCTCCCGGTCTCGTCCAAGACGTCGTCGACGATCTGGAAGAGCAATCCCAGCTCGACGCCGAAGGCGCGCACCGTCGCGATCTCCCCCTCGGCCGCTCCGGCCACGATGGCTCCGCAGGCAGCGCAGGCACCGAGCAGCGCGCCGGTCTTGAGCCGCGAGGTGCGTTCCAGGTCGTCGGCTCCCAGGGCCTCTTCGGGACGCACGTCGCGGTACTGGCCGCCGATCATCCCGCGCAGGCCGACCGCGGACGTCAGCTCGCGCAGCGCGGCGAGGCGGCGGTCGTCCGGGCCGTTCTGGTGCTCGCAGATCAGCGCGAAGGCATGGTTGAGCAGCGCGTCGCCGGCCAGCACCGCGATGTCTTCGCCGTAGACGACGTGCGCGGTCGGACGGCCGCGGCGCAGCTCGTCGTCGTCCAGGGCGGGCAGGTCGTCGTGTACGAGCGAGAACGTGTGCACGAGCTCCAGCGCGAGTGCAGTGGGCAGCGCGTCCTCGGCCGCGCTGCCGAACCCCTCCGCCGTCGCGAGGCACAACACGGGCCGGATGCGCTTGCCGCCCGCCAGCAGCGAATAGCGCAGCGCTTCGGCCAGCGGCGCGACGTCGGAGGGCTCGCCGAGGTCGAGCGTCGTCAGGCGCCCGTCGACCAGCGCGCGCAGCCGCGCGAGCGCGGCCGCGCCGTCACTCATCGACGCGCGCGTCCCGTATGGCGCGACGCTGCCGCTCGAGCTCCTCACTGGCTGCCAGGGCGAGCTCGTTGATCTCGGTCAGCGCCGCGACGGCTGCGTCGGGATCGCCCGCCGCGTCGCCGAGCCGGGCGCGCGCGGCGTCGAGCCGGGCGAGCAGATCGGCGAGTGCGGGACTCGCGCTCACTGCGCCTCCTGCTTGCCGCGCGCGATGGCGCCGAGCACGCCGTTCACGAACGGCGCCGCCTCGGCCCCGGCATAGCGCTTCGCCAGCTCCATCGCCTCGTCGATCACGACCGCCGTGGGGAGCTCGCCCTGCCGCAGCTCCCAGGTGGCGAGGCGCAGGATCGAGCGCTCGACTGCTCCCAGGCGGTCGGCCGTCCAGCCGGCCGCCGCCGCGTCCACCTCGGCGTCGATCGCCACGCGGTCGCGCTGCACGCCCTCCACGACCAGGCGCGTGTAGCCCGGCACGTCCGTGCCCGTGTCGGCGAGGTAGCGGGCCGAGAGCTCGTCGAGATCCGACCCCGCGCGCACGTCGAGCTGGTAGGTGAGGACGAAGGCGGCACGGCGCGCCTGGCGCCGCGAGACCGCGCGCGGCGGGGTGTCGGTCATCACAGAGTCAGCGAGGATAGCCGCCCCGCCGCCTCCTCGAGGTAGGCGGTCGTGTACACCCCGGCCCGGAACGCCTGCTCGCTCCCGACCATCTCTCGGAACAGCGGTAGCGTCGTCGACACGCCTTCCACCTCGAACTCCGCAAGCGCTTGGGCCGCACGCCCGAGCGCCAGCGCGCGCGTGTCGTCGGAGACGATCAGCTTGGCGACGAGCGAGTCGTAGGTCGGCGGGATCGTGTAGCCCTCGTAGGCGTGCGTATCGACGCGCACGCCGCGCCCGAGCGGCGGCCGGAAGCGCTGTAGGGGCCCCGGCGACGGCATGAAGGCGCGCGACGGATCCTCTGCGTTGATGCGGAACTCGATGGCGTGGCCGTGTGTCGGCGCGATGCCCTGGGCCGGTAGCGGCTCTCCCATGGCGAGGCGCAGCTGCGTGCGCACGAGGTCGATGCCCGTCACTTCCTCGCTCACGGGGTGCTCGACCTGGAGCCGCGTGTTCATCTCCATGAAGTAGAAGGACTGGTCGCCGCCGAGCAGGCACTCGATCGTGCCGGCATTGCGATAGCGCGTCGCGCGCACGGCCCCGAGGGCAGCGTCGTACAACTGCCGGCGCGTCTGATCGCTGATGAACGGCGAGGGCGACTCCTCCAGCAGCTTCTGATGCCGGCGCTGCACGCTGCACTCGCGCTCGCCGACCACGAGAGCGCCACCACTCCCGTCGCCGACCACCTGCACCTCGATGTGGTGGGCGTCCAGCACGATCTTCTCGAGGTACAGCCCGCCGTCGCCGAAGGCCGCCTCCGCCTCGGCGGTTGCCGTCGCGTAGGCGGACTCGAGCTCGGACGGCTCGCTGACCGGGCGCA
Source organism: Gaiellales bacterium (assembly GCA_035696365.1). Classification (GTDB taxonomy): domain Bacteria; phylum Actinomycetota; class Thermoleophilia; order Gaiellales; family JALYLC01; genus JALYLC01. Next base: position 10,262 of record DASRQS010000006.1, read on the forward strand.
TGCCGCGCCCGCCTCCACCCGACGCCGCCTTGAGCAGCACGGGATAGCCGACGTCCGCGGCGATCCGGCGCGCCTCGTCGACGCTCGCGAGGCGCCCCTCGGAGCCCGGGACCAGCGGCATGCCGGCGGCACGCATCGCGCCCTTGGCGAGCGACTTGTCGCCCAGCACCTCCATCGACTCCGGCGTCGGGCCGATGAAGATGAGGTCGTTGTCCTCGCAGGTGCGGACGAACGACGGGCTCTCCGAGAGGAACCCGTAGCCCGGATGGAGCGCATCGCAGCCGGTCGTCTCGGCGGCGCCGATGACGTTGCTCTGATTGAGGTAGCTGTCGCGGGCGGGCGGTGGCCCGATGCACACGGCGCGATCGGCCAGCCTGACCCACGAGCCCTCGCGATCGGCCGTCGAATACACGGCCACGGCCTCCAGGCCGATCTCGTGACAGGCGCGGATCACGCGCACCGCGATCTCGCCCCGGTTGGCGACGAGCACCCGTTTCACAGGGGCGCGAGCTCGAACAGCGGCTGGCCGAACTCGACCGGCTGCGCGTCGTCCACGAGCACCTTGCGCACCGTGCCGGCGTGATCGCTCTTGAACTCGTTGAAGAGCTTCATGGCCTCGAGGATGCAGAGCGTCTGGCCCACCTCGACGCGGTCGCCCTCCTGCACGAAGGGATCGGAGTCGGGCGACGAGGCGCGAAAGAAGTTGCCGACCATCGGGCTCTCGACCAGCACGACGTCCGAGGGCAGGGCCGCGATCGCATCGTGCTGCGCGGCCGGCGCCGGCTGCGCGGCGACCAGCGGCGCCGGCTGCGACGGGCCCGACTCCCGCCGGCGCACGGTGATGCGGACGCCGTCCTCCTCGACGGTCAGCTCGCCGGCGTCGGACTCCTCGAGCAGGCGCACGAGCCGGCGCACGCGCCGCGCCTCGTCGTCATCGAGCGGATCCTCGTCGTCGAGGGCGTCCTCGCGGCCGCGCAGGCGCTGCAGCAGCGGCAGCGCGCGCTCCCCGAACAGCGCGACGAGGCAGAGGTCCTCCTCCGAGGCGGCCAGGCTGCCGGCCTCCGTGCGGGCCTCCTCGAGCGACGGGTCCGTGGCCGTCGAGGCGGGGGCTCGCTCGGCCGCAGCCAGCGCGACGGCGTCGACGGGCGCGGGCGAGTGGCCCCACTCGCCCAGCAGCAGGCTGCGCATGTCGCCGTCGACCTCGGTCCAGCGTCGCGCGTGCAGCACGTGGCGGATGGCCTGGCCCGCGAGGATGCGCCCGACCGGCGAGGCGGGCGGCGGATAGCCGCTCTCGGCGCGCACGAGCAGCAGCTCGTCGAGCACCTCGTCGAGCCTGTCCTCCGCGCCGGCCGCCCGCAGGCTCCGTTCGATGCCGGCGACGACGCCGATCGGCACGGTCGCGAGCGCGGCGCGCAGCGCCACATGCGGAGAGACGGGCGGTGCGCTGGAGGCGGCATCGCCGAGGGCGGCCTCGATCTCCCGGGCCGCGTCCCAGGCCGCCTCGCGGTCGAGGCCGGCATCGAAGCCGAGTCCCGTCAGCGCCTGCCCGAGCAGCTCGGCCGCGGGCCGCGTGGTCAGCATGGCGACCGGATACGAGGCGGTCGCGATGGGATCCGCGCCCGCCCGGGCCGCCTCGATGGCGACGGCCAGCGCGGTCCCGCCGGGGCCCTGCGCGTAGAGGCCGACGGGCACGCCCGCGGCGTTGATCAGCTTGTGGATCAGCTCGCCCGCCCCGGCGGGATCGAGAGCGCCCGCGGGGTCGCTCAGCAGGATACGGTCGGCGCCCATCTCCGAGAGCCGCCGGGCGTGCC
>DASRQS010000007.1:0-16934 GCA_035696365.1 Gaiellales bacterium
GGCCGAGACGGCCCGGCGGGTCGAGGCGCTGGGCGACCACCCGCCGCGCGCGGAGGCCTCGAGGGTGCGGCGCGAGGGCGAGGCCCTGGCCAAGCGGCGCGCGCGCGCGGCCGAGGTCGAGGAGGCCCGCGCGGCCGTCGAGACGCTGGTCACCTGGTACCGCGATCTGCTCGCTGCAGCGCTCGGCGCCGACGGAGCGCTGGTACACTCGGACCACCGCGAGCAGGCCGTAAAAGATGCTGCAAACGGTCGCGAAGCGCTCGCCGCGCACTGCCTGGAGGCAGCGCGCGACACGCGCCGAGCGCTGGAGCTGACAATCACGCCGACCCTCGCGCTCGAGGCGCTCTTCCACCGTCTGCGGACGATCGCCCGGGCCGAGCAGGCGACTGCATAGAGAGTCCGTTCGCCGGACTCTGGAAGGGGCCGAATGGCCTGGGCTGTGAACGTCGTCTTCTCGCCCGGCGGGAAGGTGTACAGCTTCGACCCGAGCGGGCTCGAGCTGGCGTGGGATCAGCGCGTCATCTGCAATACCTCGCGCGGTCCCGAGCTGGCGCGCGTCGTGACGGGGAACCACGAGGTGGAGCGCTCGCCCAAGGATCCGCCGCTGCGGCCCATCGACCGGGTGGCGACGCCGGCCGACGAGGCCCGCGTCAAGGACAACCGGGCGCTCGGCCGCAAGGCCATGCTGGCGTTCCGCGACCTGCTGCGCGAGCGCGGTATCGAGACCGCGCGGCCGGTCGGCGCGGAGGTCAGCTTGGACGGCTCGCGCATCGCGCTCACCTACCGCGCCGAGGAGCGCTCCGAGCTGCGCGGGTTCGCGGGCCCGCTCTCGAGCCGCATGAACACGCGCGTCGAGGTGCGCCAGGTCAGCCCGCGCGAGGCCTCGCGCCAGTGCGGTGGCGGCGGCATGTGCGGACCCGTGCGCTGCTGCACGCGCTTCCCCTCGCACGAGCAGCCGATCACGCTGCGCATGGCCAAGGACCAGGACGTCCCCATGAATCCGGGCCGCATCACCGGCCTGTGCGGCCGCCTGCGCTGCTGCCTGGCCTTCGAGCACCCGGTCTACCGCTCCTTCCGCGACCGCGCGCCGGCCGTCGGGCGGATGGTCAAGACGCCTCAGGGACGAGGCGTCGTGCGCAGCTACAAGGTGCTGGACGACACGCTGGTGGTGGCGCTCGAGGGCGTACCGGGCGAGGTCGACGTGCGCGTCGACGACGCCAGCGAGGTCACGGGCCGGTCGTAGAGCCGCTGGGAGGCTCGACCGCAGGCTGGGTCACGACGGCTGCCCCGCCCGGTCCGAAATCGAGGAACGAGCCAAGGTAGGCGGCCAGCGCAGCCGTGCCGGTGAGCAGCTCGATCATCGTCGCCGTGCGTGCGCCCTTGCTGACGGCGATGATGTCGCCCGGCGGGCTGACGAAGGCCGTCGAGACGGCGTAGTAGAAGAAGTCCGCGAACGTGGGCGTGTGCGGCAGGCCGCGGAAGGCCCCGTCGGGGTGCGAGCGCCAGACGCCGATGTAGATCAGCGTCCAGAACAGGAAGAACGCCAGGGCCAGCAGCACGAGGCCGATGCGCCGCAGCGCCGCCAGCAGCACGGCCGCCCGGGCCACCCCCGCGCCGACCAGCGGCAGGTCGAGGCGGGCGAGCATGCGCTGCGTGCCGAGAGCGAACACCAGCAGCCCTGCCAGGATCACGCCCCAGCCGACGATCAGCACGACGATCGCCCTGTCGCGGTCGATCTGCGGTGACAGCATGCCGAGGCCCCAGATCGCAAGGCAGGCCACGAGCAGGCGCACTGCACCCGCGCGCAGGTGGCCCGGCAGCCGCTCCGCCGTCGCGAGCGGGAAGGAGATGCCGCGGCGCATGTCACGCTCTACGCGGCTGCGCGCCCGTATCCTGCCGCGCCATGGGCGTGGCGATCGTTGGCTCGACCGTGCGAGACGTCGTGCATCTGCCCGGCCACCCGCCCGTGCGCAAGACGGGCGGCTCTCCCGTGTTCGCGGCGCGCGCGCTCGCCGACATCGGCGTGCGGCCCGGCATCGCCACGCGCTGCGACGACGCCGCCCTGGCTGCGCCGATCGCAGAGCTGGCCAGTCCGCTCTGCCTGCGGCTCGACGCGACCGTGGTGCAGAGCGAGCTGCGCTACCGCGACGACGGCGAGCGCGACCACACACTGGCCGGCCTCGGCGAGGCCTGGAGCGAGGACGACATCACGGGCTGGGCCGCGCCCGCGCTGCGCGAGGCGTCCTGGGTGCATGCGGGCACGCAGCGGGGCGGCGACCTGGGGCCGGGGGTGCTGGCGGCGCTGGCCGCGGGCGGGCGCTGCGTCGCACTGGACGCCCAGGGCCCGTTGCGACGGCCGGAGGTGGGCCCGATCGTCCTGAGCGGGACGCTCGACGCCACGCTCCTGCGCCACGTGCAGGCGCTCAAGCTGAGCGAGCACGAAGCGCTGGCGGCCTACGGGACGATCGACGCTGTCGCCATCCGGGCGCGCTGCGAGGTGCCCGAGGTGCTCGTCACCTTCGGCGCCTACGGCGCGGCCATCTCCTGCGAGCAGGGCTCCGGCCAGGTCTCGTCGCAGGCGGTGACCGGTGTCGATCCGACGGGAGCCGGCGACGCCTTCCTGGCCGGCTACGCGCACGCCCGGGGCGAGGGCCGTGAGCCGATGGATGCGGGGCGCGCCGCCTGCGACGGCGTCAGTGCGCTGCTCGCAGCCCGCGCCCTGACCGCAGCGCAAGCACGAGGGTGATCGCGACCACAGTGAGCGCGAACGCGATGCGCCAGGCGCTGCCGTTGCTGGCGGCCCCGGGCGTGACCCAGAACAGCAGCGGAGCGAACCACACGAGCCCGAGACGGTCACGCGCGGCGGCGATCGGCACGACGAGCAGCACGAGGTAGTGCAGCCAGACGACGGGCGAGAGTGCGAGCGACGCGGCGATCGCGCAGCTCAGCGCGAGCAGCTCGGTCTGGGGGCGGCGGGCCAGTGCGATCGCGGAGACGAGTAGTGGCAGGCCCACGGCCAGCGCGAACGCGAGCGCGGCCTCGCGCGGCAGTCCGATGGCGAGGCCGAGCGACGTCGGACTGTAGCCACGCGGCGATTCGATGCGCGAGAGCTCCTGCAGCAGCCGCGCATAGTCACTCAGCCCCGCGAAGCCGATCAGCGCCCAGGAGGCCAGCACCGCCACGGCGGCCACGACGACCGACACGAGCGCGGCGCGGCGGCGATCGCCGATCGCGAACAGCGCGAGCAGCGGCCACAGGAACAGCTTGGCGACGGCCGCACCGGTGACGGCCACCCCGAGCACGCCCGATGAGCTCCGCCAGCGCCAGGCGGCGGCGGCGGCCAGCGCGAGCAGCGGCGAGAGCGTCCCCAGCGAGATGCCCCCGAGCAACGGCGGCCAGAGGTACACGATCCCGTAGCAGCGCCAGTCGCGCACGCGCAGGATCCACAGCGCAAGGGCGGGAGCGGCCAGCGAGAGCGCGACGAAGAAGACCTCGGCCAGCGTCTGCGGAAGCCACGTGAGCGGCGCGACGAGCACGGCCGCGAGCGGCGGGTAGACGTAGTTGGCGTGCGAGGCGAGCTCGCTCAGCGAGTGCGGATAGGGCGAGTTGCCGTCCAGGATCGCGCGCCCCGCGGGCAGGAACTCCTTGCGGAAGTCCCACAGGTAGTCGCTGCCGGCGGCGTGCAGCAGCGCCGGGACGATCGCCAGCGGCAGCACGGCGAACACCAGCACGCTGCCGAGTTGCGCCGCCGCCCGCACGAAGGGAAGGCCCGCTCGTCGCTGGGCGAGCTCCATGTCCGGCTCATCGGCGCGCGCGCCGGGAGACTTGACTGCACAAACCGGGGTCAGACCCCGGTTTGTGCAGGGGCGCTACTCGAGCGTCCAGCGCGCGAACGCCGCGCGGATCTCCTCGGTCAGCGGCCGCGACTTGCCCGTCTCCCAGTCGTAGTGGACGAGCACGGCCTCGGCCTCGGCCGCCACGCGGCCGTCGAGAGCGGCCATCACGCGCTCGGCCGTCGTGATGCTCGAGCGCCCGACGCGCGTGCAGCGCAGCTCGACGTCGACGTCGCCGTCGTCCTGGGTGAGTGGCGAGCGGTAGTCGACGGCGCAGCGCGCGAGCACGAAGTCGTTCAGCAGCAGGCCGTTGCCGAGCACCTGGAGGAACCACTCGTCGCGCGTCTCCTCCAGGTAGGTGAGGTAAACCGAGTTGTTCACGTGCTTGAAGGCGTCCATGTCGCGCCAGCGGATCTCGACGCGCTTCGTGTAGACGGAGGGCGGCAGGGACGGCACGGCACCCAGGCTAACCGCGATCTGGTTAGCTCTCGGCCATGAGCGAGGTGGCAGTACTGGAGTACTTCGACACCGAGCGTCTCGACGCGCTGCTCGGAGAGGCCGCGCGCGCCCTGCCCGCCGAGCAGTGCGACGTCGCCGACGTGCAAGTGGTGGTCTCCGGCGGCGGCTTCACGGTGGATGCCGAGCTGCTCGCCGTCTACCCGCAGGCGCGCGCCGTGATCACGGGCTCCACGGGCTACGACCACTTCGCGCTCGAGGATCTGCGCGCAGCCGGCGTGGCCGGCTACTGCACGCCCGGCTACTGCAGCCGCGAGGTGGCCGACTTCGCGCTGGCCTGCGCGCTGGCCGGCCTGCGCGGCGTGGTGGGCCTCGACCGCGCGATGCAGGCGGGGCTCTGGGAGGAGCGCGCGGCCGGCACCACGCGGCGCGTGAGCGGATCGGTGCTCGGCGTGATCGGGCTCGGCAAGATCGGCAGCCTCGTGGCGCGCGACGCCGCTGCGCTCGGCATGCGAGTGCTCGCGACCGACCCGGTCGCCACCGACGAGGCCTTCGCGGAGGCGCGCGCCGAGCGCGCCGGGCTGAGCGAGCTGCTCGCGGCCAGCGACGTCGTCACGCTGCACGCACCGCACGTGCGCGGCGCCGATCCGCTGCTCGGCCGCGGCGAGGTCGCGCTCTTCAAAGCGGGCTCGATCCTCGTGAACGCCGCGCGCGCCGAGCTCATCGACATCGAGGAGCTGATCCACGGGCTCGCACTCGGGCGGCCGGCCTGGGCCTTCATGGACGTCTGGGATCAGGAGCCGCCGGCGCCCGACGACCACCGTCTCGATGCCCCCAACCTCGTGCTCACGCCGCACGCGGCGTGGTACTCGCCCGACTCCGAGGCGGCGCTGTACGAGTGCATCGCCGAGACTGCCGCCGCCGTGCTGCGCGGCGAGATCGCAAGGGGACTGGTCACATGACGCTCGTCCTGGTCGAGCGCGACGGCCCGATCGCGCTGCTGACGCTCAACCGGCCCGAGCAGCTCAACGCGCTCTCGAGCGCGCTCGAGGAGCAGCTCGGAGCCGCAATCGCGAGCGCGCAGGTGCGTGAGGCCAGCGCCCTGATCATCCGGGGGGCAGGCGACCGCGCCTTCTCGGCCGGCGCCGACACGACCGAGCTGGACGTCGCCACGCCCGAGAGCGCGCTCGCGTACTACGAGTACACGGGGGACGTCTACGAGCAGCTCGCGCGGCTGGCCGTGCCCTCGATCGCGCAGATCCACGGCTGGTGCGTGGGCGGCGGATTGGAGCTCGCCCTGGCCTGCGATCTGCGCGTGGCCGACGAGAGCTCGCGCTTCTGGTTCCCGGAGGTGGAGCGCGGCATCCTGCCCTCGAGCGGCGGCACGGCACGCGCGGTGCGGGCGCTCGGCCCCGCGGTCGCGCGGCGCCTGATCCTGCTGGGCGAGAAGATCGACGCGCCGAGCGCGCTCGCGCTCGGCGTCGTGCACGAGGTCGTGCCCGACGGGCAGGCTGCCGCGACGGCGATGACCTGGGCACAGACGCTGGCCTCGCGCTCGCGCCGGGCGCTGCAGGTCGCGCGCCAGGCGATCGACGCCGCGGCCGATGGCTCCCACGCGGCGGCGCTGGCGGCCGAGCGGCTCGGCTACGCGGCGCTCGCCGGGCTGGAGTGAGCCGCTCGCCCGACGTCGTCGTGGTCGGCGGCGGCATCGTCGGCATCTCCGTGGCGGCCTCGTGTGCGCGGCGCGGCCTCACCGTCACCCTGTGCGAGGCCGCAGGGCTGGCGCAGGCCGCCTCGGGGCGCAACCAGGGGCTCGTGATCGGCCCCAACCCGCCGGCCATGGAGGCGATCGGGCATCGCACGCTCCAGCTCCTGCTGGACCTGCACGAGCGCAGCGGCGGCGCCTTCGCCTTCGACCGCGAGCCCTACGGCTGCCTGATGCTCGGCGGTGAAAGCGACGACATGCTGACGGGCGAGGCGCTGTGCGAGCTCGAGCCGCAGCTGGCCCCGGGCGTCGGACCGGGCTGGATCAATCACAACGCACGCCGCATCGACCCCGGCACGGCTGCGGCCGTGCTGGCCGACGACGCGCGCGCAGCCGGAGCCGAGATCCGCACGGGCTGCGCCGTACGCGAGTTGCTACGCAACGGGGGCGACGTGACCGGCGTGCTGACGGACGATGGCCGCATCGAGGCCGCGTGCGTGGTCGTGGCAGCCGGGCCGTGGTCGTGGCGCGTCTGCCGCTCGCTGGCGCACGACGTGCCGGTGCGCGGCGTGCGCGGCTGGATCATCGTCACCCGCCCCGCCCCCTTCCGGCTGCAGCACGTGATCGAGGAGTACGCGCGCACGGCACCCGCCGCGCCGACGCTCGGGCAGCTCGCAGAGGGCAGCGAGCCGGCCGCGCACATCCCCTGCGTGCTCCAGCAGGATGCCGCCGGCCGCGTGCTGGTCGGAGCGAGCCTGCACGGGGCGACCATGGAGGGCGACGAGGCGCCCGAGACGCGCCGCGCCATCGCGCGACGAGCGGTCGAGGTGGTGCCCGCCCTGGCGGGAGTCGCGATCGCCGACTCGCGCTCGTGCCAGCGCCCGTATTCGCCCGACGGCCTGCCGCTGATCGGGCCCTACCCGGGTGTCCGGGGTCTCGTGCTGGCGACGGGGCACGGCTCGCTCGGCGTGACGCAGAGCCTCGGCAGCGGCGAGGCCGTGGCCGACGGCCTGGTCGAGGGCCGCTGGGAGGCGGCCCTCGACCCTGCTCGTCTGCTGGCGTGAGCTCAGCGCCGCAGTGCGGCGTGCAGCCCCGCGTGTGCCGACGACCGTCCGCCGAGGAGGCCGTTCGTCAGCAGCGCGTTCGCCACCGCGGGTGCGACGAGCGGCGCGGGGACGTCCGGCTTGCCGGCGGTGAAGAGCCACGTCTTGAACAGCTCGTCGAGGTTCTTGTGCGAGATCTGCTCGGCCAGCGCGATGAACTCGGACGTGCTGCCGTTGCCGTTGCGGTGCAGGCGCGCCCACTTCTGCAGGATGCGGAAGAACTTCGCATCGCCGACCTCCATCCGCAGCGTCTGGAGCGTCATGGCGCCGCGCACGTAAATGGGCGCATCGAAGAGGTGGTCCGGGCCCGGGTCGCCGATCACGAGCTGCCAGAAGGGATCGTCGGCCGGGATGCCCGCGACGGTGTCGTCGAAGATCTGCTGCGGCGTCGCGCCGCCCTCATGCTCGCTCCACAGCCACTCGGCGTAGGTCGCGAAACCTTCGTTCAACCAGATGTCGGCCCAGTAGTGGACGGACACGCTGTCGCCGTACCACATGTGCGAGAGCTCATGCACAACGACATCGTCGGCACCGGCCTGGTCGTAGAAGAACTCCTGCGCGTAGACCGGCCGCGTCTGGGTCTCGAGGGCGAAGCCGACACCCGGCAGGTGATCGACGATGCCACCGACATCGCGGAACGGATACGGGCCGAAGTTGGCGGACAGGAATTTGATGATCTCGGGCTCGCGGGCGAACGACGCCTGGGCGATGGGCCCGAAGTTGACCGGCTCGTCCGCGACCGTGCCGACGTGGAAGTCGTTGGCGTTGCCCGGGCTGCCCGCGGGTGCGCCCGGCACCGTCCAGCCGTCGAGCGTGTTGCCGTCGTCCTCGAACGACGTGTTGCCCTCACCCGTGGACGTCGAGATGTCGTCGATGAACACGCCGTGCGTCTGCACGACGTCGTCGCTCGCGTACGAGATGGAGACTTCGACCTGCGTGCCCGCATAGGCGCCGAGGTCGATCTTCCACTGCTCGGCGGTACCGTCACTGGTGCCGGTCGCGGCATTCCACACGCCGGTCGTGCCCGTCGGCGCGCAGGTGCCGTCGCCGTGGTCGGTCTGGTAGTGGACGAGGAACGGGTGCAGATTTTCCCAGCTCTCGACCGGGCACGAGTTGCCGACGTCGGTGCTCGTGTGCCCGTTCAGATCGGGCAGCGTCGTCCAGTTGTCGGCGCCGACGGTGTGGGCCTCGACGAACATGAAGTCCCAGGGCTGCTCGGTGTCACGCGTCACCGAGAAGGAGAGCGTCGCGCCTCCCGCCGGCACGGTGAGCGTCCGCATCAGCCGCTTGTAGGAGGAATCGGCCTGCCCCGAGATCATCAGGTGCGTCCCGCTCGTCGGGGTCGCGACCGGGCCGAACAGCGACGAGTCGATCGCGTCGTAGAAGCGGAGGCCATCCTGCTTGTAGTCGGTGATCTGGAACTTACCGATCGCCAGCGTTGCCAGGTAGGAGGCCATCGGATACTTCTCCTGCCAGGTGAAGGTCGTCAGGCCGCGGCGCGTCTTCGTGTGCTTGAGGGAGCCGTTGGACACAACCTCGAGCCCGGCCGGCACGGTCACCTTGAAAGCGTAGGAGGCCTTGTCGAGCGGGTGATCGTTGACGGGGAACCAGGTCGCGGCACTATCGGGCTCCCCCGCGATCACCATGCCGTCGTCGGTCCTGAACACGCCCGCTGGGCCCAGTACCGAGACGATCGTCTCCGGCACGCCCTCGTAGTGGACGACGACCGTGAAGGCGCTGCCCATGTGCAGTCCGACCTTTGGCGTGACGGTCAATTCACCGGCGTCGCGCGTCCAGGCAGCGGGCCAGCCATTGACCGTGATGGCGTGCACGGTGAGACCGACGAGGTCGAAGTTGAAGCTCGAGAGATTCTGGGTGGCCGTCGCCGAGATGGTCGCGACGCCGTCGATGTGATTGGCCGCCGGGTCGTACTTGACATCGAGCCCGTAGGACCCGACGTCGTAGCCGCCGTTCCCGGCAAGCGGGAAGTACGGGTCGCCGATGCCAGGTGCCCCTGGCGTGAACGCCCCGCTACTCGCAGACGCCCCTGAGCTCAGCACCACCGTCATCAAGCCGACGACGGCGTACACCAGTGCGCGCTTCATGAAGCTCCCTCCCCAGAGGCTTTGGCGGCAGAGCGATCCTACACATCAGATCGGCGCTGCGTGCGATGGCCGCGTCAGGGCTTGGCGGCCGGGAAGTGATGCTGGCAGCCGCAGCTGAGCTTGTGCTTCTCGAGGAAGTCGGCCGTCGCGACCAGCTTCGCGCGCGCCGCCTTCTGCGCTGCCGTGAGCGGCCTCTTGGCCGCCCGCGGCTTGGCGTCGCGGCCGGCGAACGCCTCGTGCGCGAGGCCGCCGACCAGCAGCGCGACCAGTGCGAGCAGGAGGAAGAGCCGCGGCCTCATGGCGCAAGCCCCACGCGGCGGTCGCCGCGGCGCCGGATGATCTCGGCCAGCATCACCAGCACGAACGAGACGACGAGCATGACCGTCGCGACCGGGATCATCGGCGGCAGGTGCTCGGCCTGGCGGATCTGGCCGAACAGGTAGACGGGATAGGTCACGCTGTTGGCTGCCAGGAAGCTCGAGATCGCGTACTCGTCGATCGAGACGACGAACGCGATCAGGAACGACGAGAGGATGGCGGGCGTGATCAGCGGCAGGATCACGCGGCGGAACGTCGTCGCCGACGAGGCGCCGAGATCCTGCGCCGCCTCCTCGAGGCGCACGTCAATGCTGGCGATGCGCGGCACGAGCAGGAGGATGCAATACGGCAGCGAGATCACGACGTGGCCGGCGAGCACGGTCCAGAGCGAGAGCGGGATCGGATGGGGGCCCTTGCGGAAGAGCATGAGCAGCGCCACAGCCACGACGACCGGCGGCACGACCAGCGGCACGAGCGAGAAGGCCGTGATGGCGTTGCGCCCGCGGAACGTCCTTCGCGCCAGCGGATAGGCCGCGAGGATGCCCAGCATTGTCGCCACGATGCTGGTGCCGACGGCGACCTTGATCGAGCGCACGAAGGCGTCGCGCAACTCCTGGTCGTGCCACGCATCGGAGTACCACTTGGTCGTGAAATGCTGGAGCGGGAACACGGGGATCGTGCCCGAGTTGAACGAGAAGATCAGCAGGATCAGCGAGGGCGCATAGAGGAAGACGAGGAAGAACGCGAACCAGCCCGTGAGCAGGCGGCGACCGTTCTTGCTGACGGCGACCGTCGAGCCGGGCGAGCTCATGTCCCCCCTCCCGTGGCGCGCAGGAAGCGCGAGGTCGCCCCGGTCAGGATCAGCACCACGCCCATCAGGAAGAGCGCCAGGACCGCGCCGGATTGCCAGTCGCTGTTCTGGCCGAAGTCGTCGGCGATCGCCGAACCGAAGAGGTAGCCCTTGCTCCCTCCCACGAGCTGTGGCGTCACGAACTCGCCGATTGTCGGGATGAACACGAACAGGAAGGCCGCGACGATTCCGGGCGCCGCCAGCGGCAGCGTGATCTTGGCGAACGCTCGCATGCGGCTCGCGCCGAGGTCGGTCGCCGCCTCGAGCAGCCGCCTGTCCATGTTCTCGAGCGCGACGAAGATCGGGAGTGTCACGAACGGCACCCAGGCGTACAACAGCACGAGCAGCACCGTGAACTGTGTGTAGAGCAGCCAGTCGACCTGGTTGCCCTGGGCGCGCAGACCGCTGTCGAAGAGCGCCGTGTTGACGAGCCCGTCGTCGGTCAGGATGACCTTGAACGCGAGCACGCGCAGCAGGTAGCTCGTCAGGAACGGCGCGATCACGATCACGAGCCAGGTGTACTTCGACTTGCCACGGCAGAACGCGAGGTAGTACGCGACCGGAAAGGCCATCAGCACCGCGACGACCGAGACTGTCAGCGACGTCGAGATGGAGCGGAAGAAGAGCGTGATCGACGGGTTCTCCGAGTCGATCCTGACGATGCGCGCGACCGAGGCGCCGACCGGGAGCGCCAGAAACGGCACGACGAGCAGCACCAGCGACCCGATCATGATTTCTCGCCCGTAGCGCGGCAGACGGCTTCCGCGCAGCGTCCCGGTGAGCAGCGCGATGCCGATCAGACCAAGCACCCACAACGGCATGCTCGGCGACGCGCCCAAGGCGTGCACCTTGACATCCGTGCCTACCAACTCGCTCCAGCGATCCCACGAGAAGCTCGTGAGCTCGCCGTTGATCGACGCGGCCGCCTTGTTGACACCCTGGTACCTCTGGCCCGTCGAGAAGAGGAAGACGTAGTAGAGCGGCGCGACGAAGAACGCCAGCAGAACCGCGATCGCCGGCGATAGCAGCAGGTAGGTCGAGTACGAGCCTCGACGGCGCCGCCTTGGCATCGGCGCGACGGGTGTGCTGGTTGCCTCGGCTGCTGCTGCCATGGGAAGAGCCGCGGGGCGGGCGGCCTCGCCGCCCGCCCCGGCGTCCTTGATCAGGCCGACTTGACCTGCTGGTAGGCCTTGAGGTAGGCGTTGCGGTTCTCGAGGTGATGCTCGAGCCACACCTTCGGCGGCTTGAGCGCCGTGTTGAGCGAGTTGAGGTGGAACTGGTTGACGAACGACTTGGGCGTCTTGGCGAGCGTGGCCGCGGTCATGGCGGAGCCGCCGGTGAAGAACGCATTGACGAGGAAGTCCATGGCCGGCGCCGAGTAGGCCACGTTGAGGTACTTGTAGGCGAGGTCCTCGTTCTTGGGCTTCGACGAGATGGCGAACGCGCAGATCCAGGCCAGCTGCCCTTCCTTGGGCTGCATGTACACGACCTTGGCGTTCTTCATCGAGGGCTTGGCGATGACCTGCGCGTAGGTGTCCGGCCAGGCATAGGTCACCCACGCCTTGCCCGAGATGAAGTCCTGCATGGCCTGAGTCTCGGACTGCCAGAAGGACACGATGTTGGCCTTGGCCTTGATCATCGTGGCCTTCGCCTGGTCGATCTGCTTCTGCGTGAGAGTGTTGACGTTGGTGTGACCGTTGATGAGCGCGCCGATCTTGATCATTGCGACACCCTCGTCGTACATCGTGACCTTGCCGCGCAGCTTCTTGTCGAACAGCACGGCCTCCCACGACTCGGCGGAAGGCGTGTACTTGTCGCCGCGGTACATCGGCGTGGAGTAGCCCCAGTCCCACGGGATGCCGTACGGCTTGCCGTCGACGATGCCCGGCGCGAGGAGCTGCTTGTTGACCTTGCTGAAGGCCGTGAACTTGCTCGTGTCGATGGGCGCGATCAGCCCTGCCGCTTGCCAATCCGGGATGTACGCGATGCAGGGGTGGGTGAGGTCGTAGGTGACCGCGCCCGAGGCCGCCTTGGCGAGGTCCGCCTGGTCGGTGTTGAACGTGATGTACTTCGGCACGCCGTACTTCTGGAAGTAGGCCTTGAAGCCCGTGAAGTCCTTCTGGTAGTACGACCAGTCGACGACCACGAGCGGCGAGGTCTTCGCGCCGGCGCTCGCGAAGGCGTCGGCGTTGCCGGCGGCGAGACCCGCGGTGGCGGCCATCGTCGCGCCAAGGAATCCGCGGCGGGACAGCCTGATCGGCTCGGTCATTCTGTTACTCCCCCTGTGCTTGCCCGCTGCCGGCCAGCGCCGGCGCCGCGGGGATGACGAAGCTGTGCTCGGCGGCCCAGTGCAGGACGATGCGGTCGCCCGCCTGCACCTCGTCGCCGTCGAGCCGGTCGTTCAGGCGATGCACCACGAGGCGCTCGCCCGTCGGCAAGTCGACGATGACCTGTGTCATCGAGCCGAGGTAGACGGCCTCGGCCACCGTTCCGTGGACGCGAGCCTGTCCGCCCTGGGCGGGCGGCTCGCCGAGCTTGATCTTCTCGGGGCGGACCGTGATCTGCACGGTCTCCCCCGAGTGCGCATCCGAGCGCGCGAGCAACCGCTCGCCCTCGCCCAGGTTCATGGCCACGAGGCCGGCGTCGGAGCTGTCCACGCGCAGAGCAAGCAGGTTCGAAGTGCCGATGAACCCTGCGACGAACGGACTGGCCGGATGTTCGTAGAGCTCGCGCGGCGCCGCGATCTGCTCGACGAGCCCGAGGTTCATGACGGCGATGCGGTCGCTCATCGTGAGGGCCTCTTCCTGGTCATGGGTCACGTACACGAAGGTCGTGCGCGTACGCGACTGGATCTCCTTGAGCTCGAGCTGCATCTCCTGGCGCAGCTTGAGGTCGAGCGCACCCAGCGGCTCGTCGAGCAGCAGCGCGGCGGGTTTGTTGACGAGCGCGCGCGCGAGGGCGACGCGCTGCTGCTGGCCGCCGGAGAGCTGCCCTGGCCTGCGCTCCTCCATGCCCTCGAGGCGCACGGAGCGCATCGCCTGCGCCACGCGCGCGCGCAGATCGTCACGGCCGACGCGCTTCACCCGCAGCCCGAATGCGACGTTCTCGAA
Organism: Gaiellales bacterium; assembly: GCA_035696365.1. Lineage (GTDB taxonomy): Bacteria > Actinomycetota > Thermoleophilia > Gaiellales > JALYLC01 > JALYLC01. The sequence continues at coordinate 13,481 of DASRQS010000007.1, forward strand.
CACGTTCATGTGCGGGAAGAGCGCGTAGCTCTGAAACACCATGTTGACGTGCCGCTTGGCGGGCGAAACGCGGGTGACGTCGCCTCCGCGCAGCAGAATGCGCCCCGCGCTCGGCTCCTCGAAGCCGGCGATCATGCGCAGGGTCGTCGTCTTGCCGCAGCCCGACGGTCCGAGCATCGAGAAGAACTCGCCCTCGCGGATCTCGAAGGAGACGTCGTTGACGGCGATGACGTCGTCGAAGCGCTTCGTCACCGACTCGAGGACGATCGCTCCGGTCGTCGCTGCGCTGGGGTCGCCTGGAGCCAAGCGGCGAGTCTAGAGCCTCTACCCCCGCGTGCGCCAGCGGACGCCAAGCGCCGCGGCCAGCGCCAGGGCGCCCGCGAGCGCGAAGGCCGTCGCGTCGTTGGCGAACTGCGCCACCGTTCCCGTCACGACCGGGCCGATCAGCGCTCCCACGCCCCAGCTGACCGCGAGCAACCCCATGGCGATGCCCTGGCCGACACCCGCCCGCTCCGCGCCGTCCGCGGCCAGCGGGTAGGAGGCGGTGAAGCCGATCGCTTGGGCGATCCCGCACGCCACCATCGCGGCGATGAAAGCGGACGTCCCGAGCGGCAGCGCCATGGCGCCGAGCGTGGGTGCCAGCAGAAGCGTCCCGAGACCCACGAGCTTGAGCCTGTCGAGCCGATCCGCCATGCGGGCGAGGGTGAGCGTCGTGACGGTTCCCGCGACCGCAACGGCCGTGAAAGCGGCGCCGATGCCGCCCTGTGAGACGCCCACGTGCGAGAGATGCAGCGAGCCGAGCGTCTGCATGGTCGTGCCGGCGATGGCCAGGACGATCAGCGCGACGTTGGCGCTGAGGAGCCACGAGTCGAGCGCGACGGTGCGCAGGCTCTCGCGCAGTGGCACATGCTCCTGCGCCGGCGCGTGCACCTCGGGCTCCCGCGCCGCGACGGCCGCGAGCAGGAGCACGAGCACCCCGAGGCCGCCCATCGCCGCCTTCTGCCCGACCAGCTGCACGAGTGGCCCGCCGAAGAGCGGGCCCGCGATCCCGCTGATGGGGAGTGCCGTGTTGATGAGCGCCGCAGTCCTCCCGCGCTGCTCGGGCGGCGCGCTCCCGATCGCCCAGGCGAGCGCGGCCGACCAGGAGACGGCGCTGAAGATGCCCGCCGCGAAGCGCAGGCTCACGAGCTCGGCGAACGACCCGACGAACGCGTGCAGGGGCGCGGCGACCGCGAACAGCAGCGTGGCGGCGATCGTCACGCGGCGCGGCCCGAAGCGGTCGGCGAGGTTGCCGGCCGGCACCGAGGCCAGGAGCACCGCCGCGCTGTAGGCGCCGACGACCATGCCGGCCTGCGCCTTGCTCAGGTGCAGCGATTGCTCCCAGCCGGGCAGGAGCGGCGCCACTGCGAACCAGAGCAAGAGATCGAGGAAGACGAGCGCGGCGACGAGTGCGGTGAGCCTGCGAGGCGACCCGCGCGGCACGCCGCCGACCTCCGCGTCGGTCAGGGCAGGCGCCAGTCGATCGGCTCGGCGCCGCGTTCGGCGAGCAGGGCGTTGGCGCGCGAGAACGGCCGCGACCCGAAGAACCCGTTGTGCGCCGAGAGCGGGCTCGGATGCGCGCTCTCGATGCAGGGATGCGGCGTCAGCAGCGGCTTGAGCGTGCGGGCGTCGCGACCCCAGAGGATGGCGACGAGCGGCCGATCGCGCAGCGCGAGCGCGCGGATCGCCTGCTCGGTGACGGCCTCCCAGCCCTTGCCGCGATGCGAACCGGGATTGCCGGGGCTCACCGTGAGCACCCGGTTGAGGAGCAGGACGCCTTGCTGCGTCCAGGGCGTGAGGTCGCCGTTCTGCGGCTGGGGATGGCCAAGATCCTCGCGGTACTCCTGCAGGATGTTGCGGAGACTGCCGGGCAGCGGCCGTACGTCCGGCGCGACGCTGAAGCTGAGCCCCACCGGGTGGCCGGGCGTCGGGTAGGGATCCTGGCCGACGATCAGCACGCGGACGTTGTCGAGCGGCTGCTGAAGGGCCGCGAGGATGCGGCTCGCCGGCGGCAGGAACGGCCGCTTGGCGGCGCGCTCGGCCCGCAGGAAGTCACCGAGCTGGCCGATCACGTCGGAGACCGGCGCGAGCGCATCGGCCCAGCCAGGGCCGACGCTGTCGGCCAGCGAGCGCGTCGAGGCGTCGGCGGTGCTCACAGGTGCGATCGTAAGGGGACTGGAGCGTCGGAGCCAGCCGGGAGCCGGCAGGGCGCCTTGCCGGGTCAGCGGACTACGATCCGGGGCGCGCCCTCGTAGCTCAGGGGATAGAGCAACGGTTTCCTAAACCGTGTGTCGGAGGTTCGAGTCCTCCCGGGGGCATAGCCAAATTCTTCGAATACCAGGATATGAATTCGACCGCTGCGGACCGCAGGGACCCGCTGAAGACCCAACTTGCGATGGAAAGGCGGCATGAACCACTACCTGGAGTGGATGCGGACGCCCCTCGCCGGGAGCTTTCCGGCCCACGTGGCTTCGACTCGGTGCGAGACGACGATGGGTTCGGGCTTGTCCTCGAGAAAGCGGCCGATGATTCGGAGCGCTTCGTCACGTCGCGGCGCTTCAAGGGCGGCGATGTGGCTGGCGGGGCGCATGACATCGGAAGGTCGGCCGCTCTGCCGTTCCTACGGCCGGCCTGAGACACGTAGGCCTTGCGCACCATGGCGGCCGTCCATCGGTTCGTACCATGGGCCGGGGGGACACCCTTGCTGTTAAGGGCCTCGGCGATCTCGGCCAGGGACTTGCCTTTCGCTAGCAGCGTCCGGATCTGCATCCGCCATCCATAGTCCCGGTTGTTGCACCAGACGTGAGACAGCCGAACGTTCTCGGGGACGAGGTGCCCGCCGGCAGACTTGAGGATCGGGTAGTGGTCGGGCGAGGGCGCCCACTTGGTGCGCGGCGTCGTGACCAGATCGAACGCGCCGCGCCCCTTGTGGTGGTAGCACTGCGGCATCTCGCACTTGAGGGCGAGGAGCTGGCCACGCTCGGCCATCTGCACGAGGACACCCTTCACACCGAGCGTGCGGAGCTGGTCCGCGACCGATTTATCCGCCACCTGCTGATCCTGACACAAAAACCCGAGCTGCCCCAGCGTGCGTCCGCGAAGGTTTGTAGAGGGAAGCTCCGGCGCGGTTACTGTTGATTCGCTCTATCAGGCCAGATTCGGCTCTATAGACACCGGTTCACATGGCTGCCTCCGGCGACATGCGGACGTTCCGAGCGCTGTCCTACGGCGGGAAACGGCGTGTCACCAGGTTGGTTACTAAGGGGGGCTCCCCATGACCCACGGATGGCAGCCGCTGCCGTCGAATTAGCCGAGCGCTGTCAACGCAGGGGGCGCGGTGAACCGACGCTGTATCGCTTTCTAGCGATCGCGCTCACCCTCGTCGGCGCGGCCCTCGCAATCCTCGCGGCGGCCG
>DASRQS010000008.1:0-64258 GCA_035696365.1 Gaiellales bacterium
GTGATGAGCGCGGAGGTGAGGGTGTTGCCCGACTTGTCGGTGGTGATCACCTGCAGGTCGTAGAGGCCGTCACTGACGCCGGTCGTGACCCAGCTCGCGCTGTATGGCGATGTGGCGTCGGCCGCGGCCACGTTCGTCCAGGTGTTGCTGCCGGCGGGCGACCGTTGAAAGAGCGCGTTGGCGACGCCGGAGCCGGCATCGGCCGAGTCCGAGGTAATGATGAAGGTGCCCTTGATCGTGGCCGACGCCGCGGGTGCGGTGACCGATCCGCTCGGTGCCGTGTTGTCGACGCGCACGTTGGCGATGGTCGCTGAGGTGAAGGCGGTGCCCATGTTGTCGGTGGTGATGACGCGCAGATCGTAGAGCCCGTCGGTGAAAGCGGTGGTGTCCCAGGTCGTCGCATACGGTGAGGTGGTGTCGGCGACGCCGATATTCGACCACGCTCCGGCGCCCGCCGGCGAGACCTGGAACTGGGCCGAAGCCACCCCCGAACCGGCGTCGGCCGAGTTGGACGTGACCGCCACCGAGCCGCGCACGTTCGCCGCCCCTACTGGCGCCGTCACCGCACCCGTCGGCGCGGTGTTGTCGATCGTGAAGCTGATCGACGACGTGGCTGCGTTACCCGCGCGGTCGGCCGCCGTGATCGTGTACGCCGCCGGTGCGCTCGCTCCGCTCCCCCAGACGACGACGCTCGACGCATACGGCCCGCCCGCCGGCGTGGTGTCGGTCTCGGCGTTGTGGGTCGTCCAGCCGGCGGCGCTCAAGATCGGGAACGTCGCCGACGCCGACCCCGAGCCCGCGTCAGCGACCGTCGCGACCAAGGCGAAGCTTCCGACGGCGCTGGCCTTGAAGTACACCTTCCCAGCGCTCAGGTACGCGCCGGTCGGTCCGTTCGCCAAGGCCAGCGACACCGTCGGCGGGGTGTTGTCCACCACGACGTTGGTCACGCTTGGTGACGTGAAGGTCAAGCCGACGTTGTCGGTGGTGATCACGCGCACGTCGTACAGCCCATCGCTGAACGTCGCCGTGTTCCAGCTAGCGGAGTACGGCGACGACGTGTCCGCGGCGCCCAGATTCGACCACGAGCCCGCTCCGGCTGGAGAAACCTGGAACTGCGCCGAGGCAACCCCGCTGGTCACGTCGGCCGAGTCCGACGCAACCGTCAGCGCCCCCGCGACATTCGCGCCGCTCGCGGGAGCGGTGACCGAACCGGTCGGTGGGTTGGAGTCGACGGTGACGGAGTTGCCTGCCGGACTCACAGCAGTCCATGAATGGAAAACCGCGGTCGCCCGCCATACGAAGGTCCCGTCACCCGGATAGTCCGAGCAGTTGAGGGCGGTGATGCGTATCGACTCCGTCGTGCCGCAGACGTCGTTCCAGACCGAGCCCGATGTCTCGCGACGCTCGATGTGGTAGTCGACGGTTCCCGCTCCAGGCGCGCTCGCGGCAGCCCAGCTCACGCTGGCGACCGAGGCCGCCACTGAGACCGACGGCGTTCCTGGCGCGCCCAGGGTCGCGACTGCCGCCCCGGCGCTCCCGGAGCCGGCCCCCGTCCACCACCCGAAAGCCACGAACGAGATCGCACCGACGCCGAGCACAACGCTTGCGAGCAGGATGATGCGCCCGGCCGCGCTACTCACGTCGTCGTCACCTCAGCATGTCGGGCAGAGACGGTGCAGGCCATGCCCACGACTCCACCGTTCGCTCGATCTCGGGTTACGGATTGGCCGTGTAGTCGATGGTGATCGCGACGCTCTTGCAGTTGTCCTGGTTGAGCCCGTTGTCCAGCATCCGGACGGTCAGCCCCGACCACGCCCCGACGGCCGTACCGGAGGGGACGGTGTTCACGCCCGAGGCACCGCCGATGGCGAAGTCCGCCTGGGTGCAGTCGGGTTTAGTCGCGTCCACGGTGTGCGACGCAAACGCGTGCACGGCTGCGGTCACGGAGCTGATGGTGACCGGGCTCGCATTCGTGTTGGTGAACGTGCCCGCCAACGCAGCCACAGGGCCGCCCGGGTACAGACCGCTTGGCGAACCCGTCTGATTGACGTTGATCGCCGACGGCGTGCCCGCCGACGCTGTGCCCGACCCACTACCTCCCTGAGTCCAGTAAGCCCAGGCGACGCCGCCGATCGCTAGCAGCACGACACATGCCAGGAGTAGCCCAACGCGCGCTCTGATCTTCACAGACGGACTCCTCTACAGCATGAAACAGATCTGCGGCGCTGCGCTCGACCGCACATACAACGCAAGTTGCAACACCTTCCCATCGACCGGTACGAAGGGCCTTCCAACCCCCCATAACGGGGTACTTCTTTGGCATTCGGAAAGAAGTAGTACGACTCGAATACTCTGCTTGGACTTCGGCTCGATGATGAGCGCGACTTCGCTCCACTGGAAGGGCGGCATGCTCCGGTATTTCCAGCCAGGGGATGCTCGAGGGCGAGATGAGAATCGAAGTCCCTGACGGCGCTTTCGAGAAACTCTGGCGCGCGTTCGGCGCCGCCGCAGCCTGGACATGGATGGAACGGCATGAGGGCCTAGCCACCGACGGACTCGAGTGGTCGATACGCGTCGACTACGACGAGTACGTCTTCGAAATGACGGGCCACGACGCGTTCCCGCCATTCGGCACTTCGCGACCGGGAGCCGAGTCCTGCGCTGAACGCAGCCACGTTCACTAGGAATCGCGTGGTTAAGCCGGGATTGGGGCTCCCGCGACGCCATCGCTCATGCGCCGGTCGCCGGTTTCGCGGCCGGGCCTCACACTCCGCGCTGCGGTACTAGGTGCGGGAGTGCGGATGCGAGGACTTTGCCGGAACGCTGTGTCCGAGCGTCCGACTCGCATGGTCGCGACGATCACCGTCCGTCAACGCGGATGGAATCGGTGGCAGCCGCTGCCAGCACGTCTGCCATTAGCTCTGGCGGTACTTATCGGCGATCTAGTGAAACCCGACGGAGCGCTCCAGCAACGGATGCAAGCACGCTGATGTGGACCGGCCATCAACCATGGCCTGGGCCACGACATCACCACGGGAGCGGGCCGTCCTCGTTCGAGAACGTGCCCGTCGGACCATTCGCGTCGAGGAGCGCGAGGCGCACAGGCTCACCTGCGCCCTGTTCGACGGTGCGCGTGCCCTGGAAGTTGTTGAGGTCGGTAGCGGTGAAGCCCGGGGCCGCGGCGTTGACCTTGATGCGGGTCGACTCGAGGTCGAGGGCGAAGGCCAGCGTGATCGCGTTGAGCGCCGCCTTCGACGAGGAGTAGATGCCGAACGCCGCGCGGCGCGGGTCTGTCGGGTCCGCGTTGATCGTCAGCGAGCCGCCGGCGCTCGAAACGTTGACGATGCGTCCCGCCGGGGATTGCCGTCGGAGTTGAACCCCGAATTCGGTATCGCAGTGACGGTTACCTTCGCCTGGCTCAGCGGTTAGGGCACGTGGACCGTGGCGGGGATGCACAGCGGCGTTGGACGGTCGCTGGAGCTGCGGGCAGGTGTAGCCGGGCAGCGGCGCGTTCACGACACGCGACGTGACGCGGAAGCGGTAGCGCCTCGCGAGCGGCCGCAGCCGGGCACGGTAGTCCTGTACCACGCGAGCGTAGGGCCAGTCGTGCGGCAGCGAGAGCCGCGTGATCGCCCGCTGCCGAGATCGAGCGCGCCCGCGCCGTGCGGAGTCTGGCCGGAGTCGCCCGCCTCAGGCCGGCGGCCCGCCGTGCAGACCGCTGGGCACCCCGATCAGGCAGCCCACCGGTCGGATACGGCCGAAAGCTGATTACCTCGGGGACGCGAGGACTCCGCTCGAGTCGTGCCGACGCGGAGCGCGGAGGACGCGCTCCTCCCTGAGGTCGAGCGCGCTGCTGCCCGCGAACCTGCGCGTCATTGGCTTTCGATGAGGTCGACTGCAAGACTGGCCGCGGCGTGTGGATGATTTGCCGCCACCTATCCGGAGGTTCGACGTGGTCGCACGGACATCGACGTGGACAGGCTCCCCCGAGGCGCTCGACAAGTGGGAGGAGCACGTCAAGACCACGGTGAGCGGCTTTATTGCCGGCCTCCCTGGCAACGCAGGAGGTGCCTTCTTCGTAAACCGAGACGCAGGCGTCGCCCTGACCCTGACGTACTGGGAGAGCGAAGACGCGGCGGCAGAAACCGACAAGTTCGCCGACCAGAGCCGCGCAAGCACCATCGAGGCCACCGGCGTCGACCTCCTCGAGCGCGGCGCGTACACGGTGGTCACGCGCATCTAGGTCACCGACATGGCCGATGCGCTCCAACCGCGTAGCCGGCGGAGACCGAACTAGACCGATCTTGGTGCGGATGCGAGGGCTCCGCCCTGGAACCGTGCGAGTCTCACCGCGCGAATTGTCAGGAAGGGATTCCTTCTGGTAGGGCTGGTGGCAGGTGGCGGTCTCTCGGCGTTCCCTGCTCGCAGGGGTCGCGGGTGCCCCGCTCACGCGACTGGTTGGTCACGACCTGTCGCGGCGCGCCGCGATCACGCGGCCTCGCGTGATCGGCGTCAGCCCACACAACGACGTTGGGTGGATCGATGCCGTGACGCGCGAGCCGCTCCCAGTCCCTCGCTGGCCACTGGATGGCTGGTGGGCATTGGGGGTCTCCTGGGATCGCCGCGCAGTGCTACCGCGCCGCTACTACACAGAACCCTTCGAGCTCGCGACCGCCGATACGCAGCGGTTCCGCCAGACCAAGGCAGCGTGAGTAGCGGACACATCGTGCGCGCGGCAGGAAATGAAGGATCCAGTGGACACGGCATCCGTTACGAAGGCGTTACGACCACGCGAACCGGGTGACTCCGCCCGTGGCATATGGCAAGGGCAAAGCGAGCGTGATACCTCTCCCATGACGACGCACCTAGCGCCGACGAGCAGCGCGTGCTCGCCGCCGTCGAGGTTGGAGGTGTCAGTCCGAGTCATCGCGGACGCGCCGGTATCGCTCGTAGATCACGCGCGAGCCGAACGTCCTGGTCTCGATCAGGTCGAGCGGGACGTCTTCGGTGACCGCCGGCAGGAACGGCGTGCCGCCACCGATGAGCGACGCCGCGCACGGCGGTCCAGCGGTATGTTCACGGAGTCGGCGAACTAGCGATCTGGCTTGAATAAACGCTCGGCGGGGTGACGGAGCGGTCTAACGTGGCTGCCTTGAAAGCGTGGGTCGGCGAGTCGCACCTCGCACCGATCTCGCTGCGATACACCTGCAAATTGCCGTGTTTTGGCGGCGGCTTCGGCCGCCTCGCAGAGATCTCGAAGGGCATCGAAAGACATTCCCGAGCATCGTCGGACGCCAGCGGTATGTTCAGCGGTATGTTCAGAGCGCCTTCGAGCCGATCTCGTGGTAGAGGACAATCCGGAATCAGAGTTCGCTCTGCGTCGTGTCCCGACGCCTACAAGCCGGACCGCCGTTCAGGAGCTGAGTGCGGTGGCTTGTTGGAGCAGGGCGTCGGTTTCGGCGACTGCGGGAACTGCCTCGAGCCGTTGGAAGATCTCGCGAGCTTGCCGGAGAACGCGTGTTGCGTCGGTCGGTCGGCCGAGTGCTGTGAGGCAGCGGCCGTGGCCGAGGAGGGCGAACGCCCGCTCTGGGACAACGCCGAACTGCTGCCAACGCTCGGCGGCGTCGGCGTAGGTCCGGGCGGCGGCCTCCAGGTCACCGCGGGTCTCGGCGAGAGCGGCGTTCGCTGCCGTGACGGCGTGGTCGGCGTACGGGGTGCGAGACTCGACACCGGCAACGAGCCGCTCGGCGAGTTCCTGGTTGCCGAGTGCGAGAGCGGAGTTCACCATCGCGGGGAGGTAGGGCGCATAGAAGTGTGTCCCGCGGGTGCCGGGAGTTGCCTCGATCTCGGTGAGCAGCGCGGCCACTCGGTCGTTCTGTCCGAGCGCGGCGTGGGCGAGTGCAGCTGCTGCGAGGCCGATGACGACTGTCTGCGGGTCTCCCGTCTCGCGGCAGGTCGGCTCGAGCCATTCGAGCGAGTCGGCAACCTGGGCGGCCCCTCCACGCAGGGTCAGAACGCGCACCTGCGCGGCGCGAGCCATCACGAGAGCGAGCACGCTCGCGTTCTCCAGGCGCTCCGCGATCGCGGCGGCGACCTCGAGCGCCCGATCGAACTCACCGTTGTTGAAAAGCGGATCGAGCGTGCCGGCCGTGAGGTAGTCGATCTCGTCGCTCAGCCCGCGGGCTTGCGCAAAGGCCATGCCGCTGCACAGCAACCCCAATGCTGCGTCGGCGCCCTCGTACTCCCACAGCGCCTCCCCGAGGTTGCAGTAGATGACGGACGCCTCGCGGCCCTGCCCGGCGTCGGTCGCGATTGCGATCGCCTCACGCATGTCCTCAAGACACATTCGGTCCCCCAAGAACTGCTTCGCAAGCCCGCGATACCCCAGCGCCCGCGCCGGCCGCGGCAATCCGAGTTGCTCGGCGAGCGCAAGGGCCTGCTCGGCGTGGCGGAGCCCGGCTTCGGGCCTTCCCGTGAGGGACTCGACACGAGCGAGCTCCGTCAGCGTCCCGATGAGCCCAGGGCCGGGTGGAAGTGGTTCCAGCATGGCGACCGCCTCCCCGGGCAACTCTGTCCAGCGCGCATCGCCTTGGTTGTAGAACACGAGGCCGAGCGCGCCCATCGCCCGCGCCGCGTCGACCAGATCGCCTTGTGCACGAAGGCACGCGATCGCCTCCTCAAGTGCGTCGGCTGCGTCGGCCGGGCGGCCGGCATGGAGGGCCGCCTCACCGAAGTCGGCGAGCGCCCCGGCTCGGTCAGGATGCCCGGCCGGGGTGAGCGCGACTGCGCGTTCGAAACAGGCCAGCGCGACGGTGGTGTCCAGGCCGAGCGCGCGTTCGCCGGCCAGGCTGAGGAACCGCAACGCCGGCGCTTCGAGCCGGGTTGCTTGGTCGCTCTGTCCGGCCGCGTGGGCGAGGTCCGACGCGGTCGCGTAGTGGTAGGCGAGCACGTCCGCCAAGTCCTCCACCCGTTCTGGGGCCTTCGACTCGATCCACTCGGCTGCGGCAACATGCCGTGTAATCCTCGAGGCACGGGGGAGCTGAGCATAGGCAACATCGCGGGCGAGGATGTGCCAGAACGAGTACTCCGCCTCATCCGCCATCGACGACTGTCGCGCCGGTCGTACTAGCTCCTTCCGCGACAGCTCCCGCAACGTTCCCGTCACCGTCTGCAGTTCACGCTTGCCCATGGCAGCGACCGCCCCCGCCCAGAAGACCTTGCCGATCACCGCCGCGTCGGCGAGCAGGGACTTCGCGTCCGGTTCCAGGGTGTCCAGCCGGGCGGCGATCAACGCCTGAACCGACTCTGGGAACGGCACCTCCGCACCCTCTCTCAGTTCCCAACTGGAGCCCTTGCGGACGAGCAGGTCACGGTCCTTCAGCAAGCGGACGAACTCCTCCGCGTACAAGGGGTTGCCACCGGCGCGGTCGAGGATCGGCTGCTGCAACTCCGCCGGGATGACCGCCGACTCCAGCAGGCCCGACACGAGGCGGGCGGTCTCGGCCTGCGAGAGGGGTGCGAGGTTGACCGCGTTGACGTTTCGCAACCCTGCTGCGTAGTGGGGATGATGCTCGAAAAGCTCCGGCCGCGCCGTCCCGACGAGTAGGAGGGGGACGCCTTCGGCGAGGTCTGCCAGGTGTTCGAGGAAGGCCAGCATCGCGTCGTCCGCCCAGTGCAGATCCTCGAACACGAGGACGGTCGGATCGGCCTCCGCGATCTGTTCCAGGAACCTGCGCCAGGCCGTGAACAACTCCTCCCGCTCCGCGCTGGAGGTGGCCTCGATCCCGAGCAGCGGGAGAAGCCTTTGGCGGAACCACTCCCGCTCATCGCCCTCGGGGAGGACGGCATCCAACTTCTCCTGCGCCACATGAGATGGGTCGGACTCCAGGATCCCCGTATGCGCCTTCAGGATCTCCCCTAGCGCCCAGAACGTGATCCCCTCCCCGTAGGGCAAGCACCGCCCCTGCCGCCAGGTGACAAGCTCTGGCCGACCATCGACATACTTGCCGAACTCGGCGACGATCCGGCTCTTCCCAAGCCCCGGCTCTCCAACAACGGTGACGAGTTGGACGGAGTTGGCGGCGACGGCCTTGTCGAAGACCCCCTTCAACAACGCAAGGTCGATCTCCCGCCCGACAAACGGGGTGTCATAGGTGCGAGTCAGGTCGGTGCCGAGCCGCGCCCTCGCGGCCTTGGCGTGGAACACCCGCACCGGCTCCGATTTCCCCTTCAGCCTCGCGTGCTCCAACTCCTCGTACTCGAACACCAGGGCCGTTGCCTCATAGGTCGCGAGACCCGTAGCCACCCCGTTCTCCGGCGCCACCGATTGGACCCGGGAAGCCGTGTTGATCGCATCCCCCGTCAGGAACCCCTCCCCCGAGGACGCGCTCACACCGAGACGCACCAAGGCCTCACCCGTATTGATCCCCACCCGCAACCGCAGCGGCGCACCGCCGACACCCTGCAACCGCTCGGCGTCCTCCACGATCCGGAGGCCGGCCCTGACTGCCCGCTCCGGATCATCCTCGTGCGCCGCCGGCACACCGAAGACACCGACGACCGCATCCCCGATGAACTTCTCCACCGTGCCGCCATGCCCCTCGATCTGCGCCCGGGCCACCGCGAAATATGCGGCCAACATCCGGCCCACATCCTCCGGATCGGCAAACTCCGAGAGCGCCGTAAACCCGACCAGGTCGCAGAACAACGAGGTCACGACCTTCCGCTCCTCCGCGGCCGGGCGCGCAGGCGCCGACAACGGCGCCCCGCAGAACGGGCAGAACGGGAACTCCCCCGGCAACTCCTTGCCGCAGCTAGTACAGCTCGCCACCTGCCGAGTCTACGGCGAAGCACACGTCGCGTTGCCCGACATCCCAATGCCCGCGGCGCGACCTACACGCGCCCGCCCCCGTGTTGACGATCGGCGCGCCCTGAATCGGAGCATTGCTCCCGCGAGACGCCGTCGAGCGGGCACCAGATTGGAGCCTCATCCTGCGTTCCCATCGCCGCCGATCTCAAGCGACGCCGCGCACGGCGGTCCAGCGGCGCGGTATGTTCAGCAGCGCGGAGCTTTACGATTTGGCTTGAATAAACGCTCGGCGGGGTGACGGAGCGGTCTAACGTGGCTGCCTTGAAAGCAGCTAGGCAATCGCTGAGGTTGCCTCGAGGGTTCGAATCCCTCCCCCGCCGCTTGCTTCGACTACCCGGGGGAGTCAGTACCCCGCTGCCGGATCGATCACGCCGAGCAGCGGCTCGCCTGCGCGGAAGCGCGCGACGTTCTGCTCCACCCGCCGCAGCAGCGCCGCCTCGAGCTGCTGGCGCGTGTTGGCGACGTGTGGCGTGACCAGGGCCCGAGGCTCGCTCCAGAGGGGATGCCCCGACGGCAGCGGCTCGGGCTCGGTCACGTCCAGGAACGCGCCGCCGAGCCGGCCGTCGCGGAGTGCCGCGACCACGGCGCCGGTGTCGACCAGCGCACCGCGCGCCACGTTGATCAGGGCGCCGCGCGGCCCGATCAGGTCGAGCTCGCGTGCGCCGATCAGGCCGCGCGTCTCGGGCGTCAGGGGCGCGCACAGCACGACGTAGTCGCTCTCGGTCAGAAGCTCGTCCAGGTCGCCCGCGCCGAGCGATCGCGCGGCGCCCTTCACGGCTGAACCCGAGTGCGTCGAGGCGATCACGCGCACGTCGAGGGGCTCCAGCCGCCGGATGATCTCGCGACCGATGCCGCCGGCTCCCACGATGCCGACCGTGCTGCCCGAAAGCGGCACGCCCTGCAGGTCGGCGTGCCGCCAGGTGTCCGCCCGCGCGCACTCGACGAGCCGCTTGGCGGACGCGAGCAGAAGCGCCAGGACGTGCTCGGCGACGGCCACCGCGTAGGCGCCGGCCGACGAGGTCCACACCCGCTGGTCGTCGACGAGCCCGCGTGCGAACCAGTCCTCCACACCGGCCGGCTGCAGTTGCACCCACTCGACCGAGTCCGTCAGGAGCGAGCGCAGGAGCGGAACGTCGTCGGCCGACGGGCTGGGGTATCCGTACAGCAGCAGGACATTCGCAGCCTCGGGCGCGACGAGCTCGCCGCCCGCTCGGCGGACCGCATCGGCGATCGCCGCGGGCGTCCCGGGCGGCAGCCAGACGTACGCGGGCTTGGACGGCTGGGCGGTCATGGCTGCGTAGCATGACGCCCCATGGGAACCTTTGAACGCATTGCCTCGCTGTCCGTGCTGATCGACGACGTCGCCTACGAGCGTCAGTCGCAGCAGGTGTCGAGCGCCTTCGAGCGCGTCTCGACCACGATCGTGATGCGCGGAGGCGGCCACGAGGGGCGGGGCGAGGACATCTGCTACACGCCGGCAGATCACGATCTGTTCCCGGCGCCCGACTCGCTGGGCCTCGCAGGCACCCACACGATCGAGACGCTCTCGCAGCACCTCGACGGGCGCGAGTTGTTCACGGGCGAGCCCGGCATGCCCGCGGGGCGCGACTACCGGCGCTGGGCCTTCGAGAGCGCTGCGCTCGACCTCGCTCTGCGTCAGGCCGGCTCGACGCTCGGCGAGGTCGTGGGCCGCGAGCAGGCCGCTGTCCGGTTCGTCGTCTCGACTCGCGAGGATGTGCGGGACTGGCTGGCGCTCGCTCCCGCTCTCGAGTTCAAGGTCGATCCGATTTCCGGCGAGTGGGACGAGGCGCACATGGACGCGCTTGCCTCGACCGGCCGCGTCCGGGTGTGCGACCTCAAGGCCCACTACGTCGGCACGCCGGTCGACACGGCGCCCGACGCGGCCTTCCACAAGCTCGTCGCCGACCACTTCCCCGATGCCGTGCTCGAGGACGCCTCGCTGGCGCCCGACGTGCTCGAGGCGCTCGCGGGGAACTTCGACCGGCTCTCCTTCGATGCGCCGATCCACTCGCTGGCCGACCTCGATGCGCTCCCGATGCGCGTGCGCCACTGCAACATCAAGCCGTCGCGCTTCGGGACGCTCTCGCGCCTGTTCGAGTGCATCGACACCTGCCTCGAGCGCGCAGTGGAGCTGTACGGCGGCGGTCAATTCGAGCTCGGCGTCGGGCGCGGTCAGATCCAGGAGATCGCGAGCCTGTTCTATGCCGGCACGCCCAACGATGTCGCTCCGCCGGCCTACAACGCCCCGAAGCCGGTCGCCGGGCTGCCGCAGAGCCCGCTCGCACCTCCGCCACGCCGCGCGGGGTTCGGCTGGTGATCGCCGTCGCGCTTCCCGTCGCGGCGCTCGGCCCGAAAAGCGGCACTGGCCGCGGCGCCCCGAGGGCGCCGCGGCCAGCGGCCGGGCTAGCTGCAGACGGGTAAAACTAGGCCGAAGCCTCGTCGTCGCGCCGGCCAAAGCGCCGGAGCACGAGGCCCGCGGCAAGCAGCCCGCCACCGACACCGACGAAGAGGAACACGTCGGAGCCCGTGAACGGCAGATTGTGACCCACGCCCGTCGCGGGCGCGACGGTCGTCTTGGGCTTGATGTGCGTGATGACGGACTCGACTGCGCCCTGGCCGCCGTACTGCTTGAGCAGCGGGCTGTTGAGCGCGGTCTTGAGCTGGGCCTGCGTGTAATGACCGTTGACCTTGCCGTCCTTGGCGACGTCCTTGACGATCGCCTGTGTCACCCCGCCGTTGCTGGCGAGGGCCACTGCCGGCATCACACAAAGTGCGAGCGCGACGAGCGGAATGATGAAACGGATGGTGCGCATGAAGACTCTCCCCTTTTCCCTGTTTTCTGCAGCTAGCGGGCTCCACGTCCGCCGGCCATGACTCCCAAGGTGCTGAGCATGATTCCGGCATCTGTGGCGAACGACTGGTGCTTGACGTAGTAGAGGTCGTAGGACAACTTTTCGAGCGTCTCCTCGATCGACGCTGCGTACGGCGCGTAGACCTGGGCCCACCCGGTGATGCCGGGTCGGACGAGGTGGCGCGGCTCGTAGAAGGGCAGCTGGCGTGCGATCTCGTCGACCAGCTCCGGGCGCTCCGGGCGGGGCCCGACGAGCGCCATCTCGCCCGAGACGACATTCCAGAGCTGCGGGAGCTCGTCGATGCGGTAGCGGCGGATGAACGCTCCGACCCTCGTGATGCGCGGGTCGCGCTCGGACGCCCACTGCGGGGCACCGGAGGCCTCGGCGTCTGTGCGCATCGAGCGGAACTTGACGATCGTGAAGCCGCGGCCGCCCTCGCCGACGCGCACCTGGCGGTAGAAGACCGGGCCAGACGAGTCGAGCTTGATCGCGAGCGCCGTGAGCAGCATGATCGGCGCCGTGACGACGGCGGCCAGCGTGGCCACCACGATGTCCACGCTGCGGCGCGCGAGCGAGGCCTGCAGCCGGCGATGCAGCGTGAGCGCCTCGATGAACCAGGCGGCGTTGATCTCCTCCACCGGGACGCAGCCGAAGGCGCGCTCGTAGAGGTCGCTGAGCTCGAGCACCGCCGGCGTGCGCTCACCGACGCCGAGCAGGTGCTCGAGCAGCGGCAGGCGGTGACGATTCGCCGTCAGGACGATCGCGTCGATGCGGTGCTCGCGGACGATCTCGGGCAGGCCCTCGAGCTCGCCGATGACCGGCACGACCGCGTGCGAGAGATTGCCGACGAAGCCGACGAGCTCGACGCCGTGCGCTTCGCGCTTGTCGAATGCGCGGGCCAGCCTGACGGCCTCTTCGCCCGCGCCCAGGCCCAGCACACGCAGCGGCCGCTCGGTCGTGCGGCTGCGATGCTGGCGCACGTCCCAGCCGGCCACCGCGAGGAAGCCGAACAGGGAAGCGGCGGCAAGCCGGAGGGGCGAGACGCTCGTGTCCAGGAGGGCAGCGGCAGCGATGACGAGTGCCGTGACCAGCGTGGCGGCCTGGGCATGGCGGACGAGTCGAACAGCGAGCGCGCGGTGGTACTCCCCGCGGTCGCGCAGGAAGGCCGAACCGACCATCCATGCCACCGAGGTCGCGGCGATGGCCGCCGTGATCCCGGTGGCCGAGGCACCGAACGCAACTCCCCAGGCAAGCAACATCACCGCAACGAGCGCGAGGTGCGCAACTCGCTCACGTCCAACCGCGAGCAAATGCGAGGGCAACCTCACCGGGTAGGTGACGGCTCCAACGTTCGCGGTCCGGGGGGTGACTGCCATTCGAGGATTCCGATGCTCGTGGGTTGACGAGATCACCCTGCAAATGGGCAGGGCTGTTCGCCTATTGCCTCAGACACGCTGGTCAGGAGGCACAGCACGAGCATATGCAGATTTCTGCAGGTTGCAACCCCCACCCTGTAGATCCCCCAAATGAGTGACTCATGCACCCAATGATGCAAACGTCAGGTAGTGCCAGAGAGCGTGAGCTGCACGTTTTGGGCACCGCCGCCACCACCGATGACGAGCACGAGCAGCGATCCCTGGCCGCTCTCGATCCGCAGGGCCCCGCCGGCGAGGGAGTGCTCCGCGGAGCCGCGCCGCACCACCACTCCCAGCCTGCGTGCGCCAGATCGCCGCAGAGTCACGGCGGCTGCCGAGAGGGGCACACGCCAGAGCCGCAGGCTCAGGGGCTGGACGCTAGCCCGGAGGACGAGTCGGCTGCCCACCCTCAATCTGGCTGTACGCCTGGCATGCAGGGCCTCTCCGACGAGCGGATCGTCGAGCGCCGTGCGGGCGAAGCGGGCAAATCCGGCCTCCAGCGCGGCCCGCCCGCCGAGTGCCGAGGCGAGCAACCCCAGCCCGCGCGGGTCGTCGTCGCCTTTCGCCGCCGATGCGAGCAGGCGGCGCACGAACCCCGGGTGAGACCCCTCGAGTTGCTGCACGAGCCACCACACCCCGTACTCGTGGAGGTCGCCGCCCTGCCAGTAGGGCTCCTCCGTGCCGTCGCCGCCGAGGGCCACCCGGTAGATCTCCCGATCGACGTCTGGGGGGGCCACGATGCCCTCCATCCACACGGCGGTCGCCTCGGCCAGCCACTCCGGCAGCCGCCCACGCCCCTCACCGATCTGGATGGCGTGGAACAGCTCGTGCGCAATCGTCACGCGCAACTGCGCGACGCCCGTGGTCGTGAGCGGCGCGACCTCGCGCGCGGCGTAGTCGTTGTCGACGACGATGTAGCTGAAGCCCGAGCCCGGTGGATCGGCAACCGTGGCCGCGAGCTCGCCGAGGTCGTGCGAGGCGAGGTCGCAGACGTAGACGTCGTAGCGCGCGTCGCCACCGCGCTCGGCGCCGTCGCCGTCGTCGGCGGGCGGGGGCGGGAAGCCGAGCGCCGTCTCGCGCGCCCAGGCCGCCTCGGCTGCCTCGCCGGCGGCGACCACCCAGTCCGGCACGCCGCCGACCCGCGTCGACGCCGATGCAGGACTGTCACGGTCGGCGGGATCGGCGACGTAGTGCACACGCACGTGACCCTGCGGCGTGTCGTAGGGCGCCGCCTCGGGCACTCGGTACGTGCAGACCGTGCCGCTGGCATCAGGTGGACGCCCGTCCGCGCGCGCGAGGGGCGCGGCCGCGAGGGACAGCACCAGGCCGAGCACTCCCACCAGGCAGCGGCGCGACATCGACCTCACTCTGGCAGCACGCTGGACGACCGGTACCCCATCAGCTTGAATCAACCCCGATGCGTCGAGTGCCAGCCATCGTCGCTTGCGTGCTCGCGACGCTCTTCCTGGCACCGGGAGCGCTCGCCGGCACGCACTCGCGCGACCTGCGCGTCGCGACGACGGTGAAGATCGACACGCTCAACCCGCTGACGGGCACGCTCGCGGCCGACTACCGCGTGTGGGCGCTGAATTACGACATCCTGATCGGCTTCGACCAGAAGTCGATGGCGCCCGACACGCAGCATTCGCTGACCAAGAAAACGGTCGTGTCGCACGGCGGAATGACCTGGACATACCACCTCTGGCCCGGCCTGCGCTGGTCGGACGGCATGCCGCTGACTGCCAACGATGTCGTGTGGACGATGAACTTCCTGGCGCGGCGCGTGCAGTCCAGCGCCGTCGAGGCCGTCAAAAGCTGGAAGGCGACCGACAAGACGACCGTGGTCGCGCACCTCAAGCACCGCTCCGTCGAGATGCGCTCGCTCTGGATCTACATCCTCCCGGAGCACGTCTGGAAGACCGCCGACAACAAACATTGGGACACGTTCAAGCCGCCGCTCCCGCTGGTCGGATCGGGGCCGTACATGGTCACGAAGTGGAAACCCAACGGGACGACCGTGATGGAGCGCAACCCGTTCTTCCGCGACAAGAAGGCCAGGACCACCGGCCCCGAGCGGGTGCTGATGACGTACTACCGGGACGGCAACCGAGCGGTCACCGACCTGGAGCAGAACCGGCTCGACGTGATGCCGAGCGACACGCTCGACGGATCCGACGTCCGCCAGCTTCAGCGCACGAGCGGCGTGCGTGTCTACCACTCGCCTGCGATCGGGCTCGAGTACTGGGTCTTCAACCTGGCTTCCAACGTGACCCCGCGCGTCCACAAGGCGGTGATCCAGGACCCGGCGATCCGCCGGGCACTGGCCTGGTCGATCGACCGCTCCAAGCTCGTGCAGGCATCGCTCCTGGGATACGGGGCCCCGGGCAACACGCAGCTCTCGCGCAACTACGGCCGTTTCACGCTCGATCTCTCCAAGGATCCGCTGCTCGGCTACCAGTACGACCCCGTACGGGCCAGACGCATCCTCGACGTCGCCGGCTGGAGGGTCGGCTCCGGCGGCATCCGGCGCAAGAACGGCGTGCGCGCCGAGTTCGAGCTCGCATACGCGGGCGGCACGACCGAGAAGCGGGCGGTCAACCTGATCCGCGCCTGGGCACACGACATCGGCATCGACATCAACGTGCGCGTGCACGGCTACAGCAAGCTCACCGAGCTCGAGTTCAACACGGTGAAGCACAAGCTCAAGCCCGACTTCGACACCGAGCTCTGGTCGATCGGCGGCGACCCCTCGCCGGAGTTCCTGCTCTCCCTGTTCACGAAGGCCCAGCTCGGCGTCTGGAACGACTCGGGCTTCGTGGACGACAGGTACGAGCGGCTCTTCAGGCAGGAGACGCGCGCCGGGAACGACGACGCCCGCGTGCGCGACATCCACCAGTTGCAGCGCATCGCGGTCGCCTCCCTGCCCTACATCGAGCTCTACGAGCCCGACGACCTCGGCGCCGTCAACACGCGCACCTGGCAGAACTGGACGACGCAGCCCTCGCCGAACGGTCAGCCGATCACGTCCTACGGCTACAGCACGATCGTCGCGCTCGAGCCTGGCGAGGTCGCGGCCACCAGCTACCCCGGCGTGCCGTGGGCGCTCGCGGCCCTGGCCGCCCTCGCGGCGCTCGCGCTCGCGTCGTCCTTCATCGCGCACCGTCGCGAGCAGCGCGAGCCGATCGAGATCGCGGACGTGCCGGCGTGAAACGGCTGATCGCCGAGAAGATCGCGCTGGCGCTGGTCACGCTCGCCTTCGTGCTCACCCTCAACTTCTTCCTCTTCCGGGCGCTCGGGGATCCGCGCGACGACCTGCTGCGCGTTCCGCACATGTCGGCCGCGGAGCGCGCGCACCTGATCCACGCGCGCGGCCTCGACCGCTCGCTGCTCGACCAGTACGGGATCTACGTGCGCAACACGCTCAGCGGCCAGC
This sequence comes from Gaiellales bacterium, assembly GCA_035696365.1. Lineage (GTDB taxonomy): Bacteria > Actinomycetota > Thermoleophilia > Gaiellales > JALYLC01 > JALYLC01. Next base: position 16,591 of record DASRQS010000008.1, read on the forward strand.
TCGAGACCAGCTATCGCGCAGGTACGCCCGTCACCGACGTGATCGGCGACGCCCTCCCCAACACCCTGATCCTCGCGCTGCCGGCGACGCTGCTCGCAGCGTTGCTCGGCACCTGGATCGGCATCGCCTCCGCGCGGCGGCGCGGCGGCGCGACCGACGGCGCGCTCAAGGGTGGCGCGCTGACGCTCTACTCCATGCCGCAGCCATTCCTGGCGATCGCCGTCGTGCTGGTCTTCTCGGTCTGGCTGAAGGCGTTCCCGAGCCAGCTCTCCGAGGAACCGGGCTCGAACGCCCAGGGTCTCAGTCACGTCTGGGACGTCGCCCAGCACGCGATCCTTCCCGTATTCACGCTGACGGCGAGCATCCTCGCGAGCTGGAGCCTGATCATGCGCTCGTCGCTCTCCGAGGTGACGCACGAGGACTACATGACGACGGCGCGCGCCATCGGGCTCTCACCGCGACGGGCGGTGCTGCGCCACGCAGTGCCCAATGCGCTGCTACCGGTGATCGCCCTGACCGCGATCTCGCTCGGCTACGTCGTCGGCGGCATCATCTTCATCGAGTCGGTGTTCGCGTGGCCCGGCATCGGCCGGCTCACCTACGACGCGCTGCTCAACCGCGACCTGCCGGTGCTGCAGGGCGTGTTCCTGCTTTCATCCGCGGCCGTGATCTTCCTCAACCTGGTCGCCGACCTGGTCATCATGTCCCTCGACCCGCGCGTGCGAGCCACCTGATGCCGGTCTCCTCCGAGACGGTCGCGCTGCTGCTCGGCTCCGAGCGCAACCCGGTGGCGCGCGTGCTGCTGGGAGCCGTGCGCAGCGTGCGCTACGTCGGCCGCCGCCCGCTCGGCGCCTTCGGGCTGATCACGATCGCGATCGTCGTCCTGATGGCGCTCTTCGGAGGCGCGGTCGCGCCGCAGGATCCGCTTGCCAGCAGCAGCCTCGACTTCGCCCACCGCATGCAGGGCCCCTCGAGCGCGTACTGGCTCGGCACCGACGAGTCCGGCCGCGACCTGCTCTCGCAGTTCCTGCTCGGAGCGCGCATCCCGCTGATCGTCGGGCTCGCGGCCGGCCTCACGTCGGCGGTCATCGGAACGGTGGTCGGCATCAGCGCGGGCTACTTCGGCGGCTGGACCGACCGCGGCCTGACGTTCCTCGACGACTGGTTCCTCGTGATCCCGTTCGTGCCGTTCGCCGTGCTCGTGGCGGCCCTCCTGCAGGACGACGCCGAGCGGATCCCCGGCGGAAGGACCGGCATCATCGTGATCGTGCTCGCGATCACCGGCTGGGCGGGAATGACGCGCATCGTGCGCGCGCAGGTGCTGTCGCTGCGCGAGCGCCCGTTCGTCGAGCGCGCGCGCTCCCAGGGCGCCTCGCACTTCTGGATCATGCGGCGCCACATCCTGCCCAATGTGATGCCGATCGTGTGGGCGAACTCGGTGGTGATCGTCGCGCTCGCGGTGCTCGGTGAGGCAGGGCTGTCGTTCTTCGGTCTCGGCGACCCCGACGCGTTCTCGTGGGGCACGGTGCTCTACAACGGCTTCCAGGCCGGCGCGATCAACCAGAACGCCTGGTGGTACGTGCTGCCGCCGGGCATCGCGATCACGCTCTTCGTGCTGGCGTTCTTCTCCGTCGGCCAGGTCATCGAGGAGGCGGCCAACCCGCAGGGGCGCGAGCGATGAGCGATCCCGTCCTGCGCGTCGACGACCTGCGCATCGGCTATCGCGCCGGGGAGACCGACGTCGAGATCGTCTCGGGCGTCTCCTTCGAGCTGCAGCGCGGCGAGGCGCTGGGCCTCGCCGGCGAGTCGGGCTGCGGCAAGACGACCACCGCGCTCGGCGTGCTGCAGCTCCTGCCTCCTGGCCTGCGGCGGATCTCGGGGACGATCGACCTCGCGACCCAGAACGGCATCGTGCACCTGCACCGGCGCACCGAGCGCGGCATGCGCGACCTGCGCTGGGCCGAGATCTCGCTCGTCTTCCAGGGAGCGCTCAACGCGCTCGATCCCGTTCAGCGCATCTCGCGCCAGATCGGCGCCGCCATCCGCCTGCACGACCCCGAGGCCGACCGCACAGCCGTGCGCGAGCGCGTGCGCGGGCTGCTGGAGCGCGTCGGCATCAACCCCGATCGCGCCGATCAGTACCCGCACGAGTTCTCGGGCGGCATGCGCCAGCGGGTCATGATCGCGCTGGCGCTGGCCTGCGACCCCGAGGTGATCATCGCGGACGAGCCGACGACGGCCCTCGACGTGATGACGCAGGCGCAGGTGCTCGCGCTGCTCGAGGAGCTGCGCCGCGACCTCGGTCTCGCCCTGCTCCTGATCACGCACGACCTGGCCGTGATCGCCGAGACCTGCGAGCGCGTGGCCGTGATGTACGCAGGCGGCATCGTCGAGACCGGCCCCACGGCCACCGTCTTCGCCGTACCCCAGCACCCCTATACCCAACGGCTGCTCGGGGCGTTCCCGCAGGTCGGAATGGAGCGCGCCCTGCCGCCCGCCATCCCGGGCGGGCCGCCGGATCCCGCCGACCCGCCCTCGGGGTGCCGCTTCCACCCGCGCTGCCACCTCGCGCGCGAGGCCTGCGCGCACGGCGAGGTGGCGCTGCGTCCAGTGGGCGACGACCACGAGTCGGCCTGCCTGTTCGCGCCGCTGACGCAGGCGCCGCTGACCGGAGCGTTCCGGTGAGCACGACCCCGCTCGCCTCCGCCGTCACACCGCTGGTCGAGGCCCGCGGCCTGGAAGTCACGTTCCGCAGCCGCGGCCGCAGCGTGCACGCCCTGGACGGCGTCGACCTCGAGTGGCGCCAGAACGAGGTCCTGGGCGTGGTCGGCGAGTCCGGCTGCGGCAAGACGACGCTCGCGCGCACCCTGCTGGGGCTCGAGCAGCCGAGCGGCGGCGAGTTGCGCTTCGACGGCGCGGCGCTTGATCGCGGCGGCGTGCGCGCGCTGCGGCGCAAGGTGCAGATGGTGTTCCAGGATCCGTACCAGTCACTCAACCCGCGCATGCGCGTGAGCGAGCTGGTGCAGGAGCCGCTGCGCATGCAGGGGATGTCGCGCGGCGAGCGCGTGCTGCGGGCCGCGACGGCGCTCGAGGACGCGGGTCTGGGTCCGGCGGAGCGCTTCTGGCACCGCTTCCCGCACGAGCTCTCGGGCGGTCAGCGGCAGCGCGTCGCGATCGCGAGCGCGCTCGCGCCGGAGCCCGCGGGGATCGTCTGCGACGAACCCGTTTCGGCGCTCGACGTCTCCGTGCGCGTGCAGGTGCTGCACCTGCTGCTCGGCCTCCGCCGTTCGCGCGGGCTGGCGCTGCTTCTGATCACGCACGACATCAACCTCGCCTGGGCGCTCTGCGACCGCGTCGCCGTCATGTACCTGGGCCGCGTGATCGAGCTCGGTAGCGCCGCCGACGTGCTCGAGCGGCCCCAGCACCCCTACACGCAGGCGCTGATCGCGGTGGCGCCCAGCACGCGCCCGCGGCTCGCCGGGCGGGCGTCGATCCTGGAGGGCGAGGTGCCCGACGCCACGCGCCTCCCGAGCGGCTGCCGCTTCCACCCGCGTTGTCCGCGTGCACGCGAGCGCTGCGCGGACGAGGACGTCGGCCCGCGGCCGACCGGCGCCGCGGGTCAGACCGCGGCCTGCTGGTACCCGGGCATCGAGAGCCCGCGCGGCGAGCTGGCGGTCCTTACTTCCGGTAGATGAACGTCGCGCGCCCGATCAGGCGCCCGAAGGTCGGCGGAGCGCCCTTGTGCCTGGCCGCGGGCCAGACGTACCAGACGTAGGTGCCGGGCTCGAGTTTGCCGGCCGGAATGCGATATGAGGCGCGCGAGGGCCAGTCGACGAGCACGCGCCGGCCCTTGTGGAAGAGCTGCACGTTGTAGTACGCCGTCCCCTGCTTGGCCTTCCAGGTCAGGAGCGGAGGGCCGGGCACGACGCTGCCGGTCAGCGGGCGCAGCGGGAGGAGCGGCGCGAGCGAGACGGTGCGCCGCGCCGGCGCCGAGACGTTGCCGTTGTGGTCGTAGGCGAACACGGCCACGTGGGCGCGCTGGCCCGCGCGCAGGGTGAAGGAGCCCGACGGGCGCAGGCTGCTCGCGATCACGCTTCCGTCGCCCGGGTCGCGAGGCGAGCGCGACAGGTTGAGCACGGCGACCACGCGATCGAGATCGGCCGCCGTGGGATTCACCCAGTGGAGCGTCACCCGGGCACCGCGCGAACTGGGTCGTGAGCGCGGCAGGACGGCGCTCAGCTTGCTGGGCGCATGCGGCGCGACCTTGTCGCCGAGCGCACTCACGGAGGCGGTGGGCGGCGGAGCCGCGCCGCCCGGAGCGGGCGACGCCACGACCAGCGGCTGCAGGTTCGCGACGGTCAGGGCGGCCACAGCGGTGGCCGTATGGCCCGCGTTGTCGGTCACGACGTTGCACACCTCGTAGCTGCCGTTGGCGACCCCGCTCGTGTCCCACACGGCGCCCAGCACCGGACCCGCGGCGCAGGCGCCGGGCGCGCCGACGTGAAAGACGCTCGAGGCGACTCCGGAGAGCGCGTCCGCGCCCGTCCCCGAGACACCCACGACGCCGCGGACCACGCCCGCCGGCGACTGGCCGGAGACCGCCACGGTGGCGGTCGGATTCGTCGTGTCGACCGACACGGTCACGCCGGGGCCATCCGCCGTCGTCAGCAGGTCCGCGACCCTGATGTGGTAGCAGTAGGTGCCGTCGACCGGTCTGCCCGTGAAGTCCGTCGTCGCATTGCCCGGGAACGTGGTGATCAGGCCGCTGACCGCCGGCGGTTCCGCGCAGGGACCGCTCGCGCGGTAGACGGACTGCGAGAGGTTGAGCGGATCGGGCGCGGGCGTCCAGTGCAGCGTCAGCGGGAAGGCGTAGGGGGCGCTGGTGAGCACCGGCGGGGCCGACGGCGCAGTCGCCGCGAGCGCGCCGCCCGGAAGGGCCGCGGCGAGTGCCGCGAAGAAGCCGATGAGCAACGAGCGTCGTGCCATGTCGAGCATCCTCCGTGCCGTCCATCCTGGGGCGGCGTGCAGCCGGCGACGGCTCACCCTACCCAGCAATCGGCGCGACCTCACGGCCCGGTTCAGATCACTCGCCGATGACCACCTGTTCGGGGAGGAAGCCTCCCCCGAAGGTCCTGGCGCCGCCCCCGCTGCGAGCATTCCCCGCATGCCGCATCTCCGCTACGAGCAGCACACCTGGCCCGAGCTGGCCGAGCTCGCCGGCCGCGACGACGTGGTCGTCGTGATTCCCACGGCCACGCTCGAGGACCACGGCCATCACCTCCCGATCGACACCGACGTGCGCCTGATCGAGGAGGTCGCCCGCGGCGCCTGCGAGCGCGTGAACGCGGAGGGCGGCACCGCGCTCCTCTTCCCGACAGCGGTGCACGGCTACACGCCTCACCACCTGCACTTCCCGGGCAGCGTCACGCTGCGCTGGAACGTCTTCGTGGAGTACCTGCTCGACATCGGCCGCTCGCTCTGCCACCACGGCTTCGATCGCATCCTCATGGCCAACGGGCACGGCTCCAACCAGCCACTCGTCGACATCGCGGCACGCCTCGTCAACGTCGAGCACCCGTCGGCGATCTGCGCGTCCTGCTGGTACCTCGTGACGCCGGAGTCCAAGCTCCTACTCGAGGAGCTCCGCGAATCCGGCCGCGGCGGCATGGCGCACGCCTGCGAGCTGGAGACCTCGCTCTACCTCGCGATCGAGCCGGGCCTCGTGCAGATGGAGCGAGCGGTCAAGGAGATCCCGCCGCAGACGGAGTTCATGTGGATGGACTGGAGCGACGGGCCGCTCTCCTACATGCCGCACTGGAGCGCGCTCTCGCAATCGGGGGTGACGGGCGACGCCACCCTGGCGACGGCCGAGAAGGGCAGCCGCTGGCTGGCCCGCGCTCAGGAGGAGATCGCGCAGTTCATCTGCGAGGTGCGCGACCGGCCGCATCCCCAGCCGGTCGATCACCACTAGCGAAAAACCCGCCACTAGTGTGAGTGGCATGAGTCTTCCTGCAGCCATTGGTCTGCCGCGGCCGCGTGCCGCCGTGCTGGCGCGGACCGCCTGGCTCGCGCTGCCCGCGATCGCCACGCTGGCGCTGGCAGCGCAGGAGGGCGGCTCGCGGACCGGCGACTGGATGCCGTGGGCGCTGGTCGCCGTGCTGGCCGCCGGCGCGCTGCTGGCCTTCGACATCCTGCGCCTGCGCCGCGGCTTCGGGCTCGCTGCGCTCGGCTGCATCGCGGGCCTGGCGATCTGGAGCGGCCTCTCGGTGGCGTGGGCCTGGCTGCCGGGTGACGCCGCCACCGAGGCCTCGCGCACGCTCTTCTACGCCTCGGCCTTCGCGATCGTGCTGCTCGCGATTCGCACGCAGCGCGACGCCGCGACGATGGTCGGGCTGATCGCGACGGCGACCGGCCTCGTCACGCTCTACGGCTGCGTTCGCCTCGCCCAGTCGGCGCCCGACTCGTTCATGATCTACGACCGCGTCGGCTGGCCGACCGGCTATCCGAACACGTCCGCCTCGCTCGGCGTGCTCGGCTTCTGGACGCTCGTCGGGGTGGGTGCGGAGCGGCACCTGATCTGGCCTGCCCGTGCGCTCGCGCTTGCCGCGGCCGTGCCGGCCCTGGGCTTCGCGCTGCTGACGCAGAGCCGCGGCGCGGCGCTCACGCTGATCCTCGTCTCGCCCTTCGCGATCGCGCTGGTGCGCGAGCGGCTGCGGCTGACGGCCTTCACCTTCGTCGCGCTCGCGGGCCTCCTCCCCGCCCTGCCGGCGCTCCGCACCGCCATCGACACGGGCACGGCAGCCGACGCCGGCACGGCCGCTTCGCGCCTCCTGCTCGGCGGCGTGATCGTCGCCGCCGTCGGTGCGGCGATCGCCCTGGCCGACCAGCGCATCTCGATCCCGCCCGAGCGCCGCCGCCGGCTCGGCAGGGGCGCCGCCCTGGTGACTGCGATTGCTGCGGTGCTTCTGCTCGGCGTCGCGCTGCAGCAGGGCGCGCCCGGGCGCATCGACAACGCGTTCCACTCCTTCACCAAGGTCGACGCGGCCGGCGACGGCGGGCCGCACCTGCTCTCGGTCGAGTCGAATCGCTGGGACTTCTGGAAGGTCGCCGCGAGCGATCTGTCGGCGCGGCCGCTGACGGGCTACGGCGCCGGCAGCTTCGGGCCGACCTACCTGCGCCGCGGCCACAGCAGCGAGCTGCCCGCGCAGGCCCACGGGCAGCTCCAGGAGCTCGCCGCGACGCTCGGCATCCCGGGACTGCTGCTGGGCAGCGCCGTGGGCGCCATCGGTCTCGCCGGCCTTCTGCGGCGGCGCAAGCAGCCCTCGGCGGCGCTCGCGGGCGCCGCGGTGGGCACCGCCTGCGTGCTCGCGCACGCCCAGGTCGATTGGCACTGGCAGGTGCCGGCGGTGGCGCTGCCGGTGATGGCGCTCGTGGCCTGCGGTGCCGCGCTGCATCCTGCGGGAGCGCTCGTCCCGCGCCGCGCCGCGCGCATCGGCGGCGGCATCGTGCTCGCGCTCGGGTTGCTCTGGGTGCTGCCGGGCTTCGCCTCGGAGCGCCTGATCGAGCGCGCCGTGGCCAACGACGACCCCGCCGCCGCGAGGACCGCCGCGACGATCTCGCCCTTCGACCCTGCGCCCCTGCGGCTGGCCGCTCAGCTCGAGGGCCCCGGCCGCGGGCTGAAGGACGCCCTCGCCGCGGCGAATCGCGGGCCCGAGGAGTGGAGCTCCTGGGCGGTCGTCGCGCAGCTCGCCGCCAAGGACGGCGCGCTCGTGGCGAGCGCCTGCGCGCGCGCCCGCTCCGACAACCCGCGACTCCAATCGTGCCCCTGACATGACGCCAACTACGGTCGCACGCGACGCCGTGTCGCCGCGCTGCTTCGCGCACGATCTCCCCGACGCCCCGTTCTCCTCCGACGCGCTGGACGAGATCTGCCGCGCCGCCGATGCGCGCGGCCAGCTCGCCGTGCAGATCCCCGACAGCTCGCGCGAGCGCCTCGGCCAGCGACCCGAGTTCACCAAGCCGCGCTACCCGATCCTGCAGGACGCGCTCGAGCGGCCGGTGCACTACCGCATCTTCAACACCGCGACCTGGGGCCCGCGGGACCACGCGGAGTGCCGCGCGCGGCTGTACGAGCTGGCCGGCCCCGACGCCGGCCTGGGCGACATCCCGCGCGAGACGGTGGTGCGCGTGTTCTCGCCGGCGGCGCTCGTCGCGCTGCACGGCGATCCCGACGCCAAGCTCGTGGCCGGCATCGCCGGCACCACGGTCTGGTGGGTGCGCCCCGTGCACGCGATGACGCAGCTGCAGCACGAGAACCTGCTGCGTGGTGAGTTCTTCCTGCCGTTCAGCGAGCATCTCGAGGAGCGCGGCCTGCAGCTCGACCCCGGCGCGGCCTGCTTCGTGCCGGCGCGCTGGGCGCACTGGCTCGACCATCCGTGTGACGTTCCGAGCGTCACGTTCGACGTCGGTTTCTACACGCGCAACGATCTGCGGGCGCGCAAGGTCTACGACGTCGACTGGCTCCTGCGCAAGGCGCACCTCTCTCCCGCCGGGCCGGGCGGTCGTCTCGACCGCCTCAAGTGCCTGGCGTTCGACGGCATCAGCACCGCGACGCGGCGCGGCCTGCACTACCGGGGGCACGTGTGACCGTCGCGCGCGGGCGCGTGCTGGTTCTCGACGGCGATACGCGAGCGGGCCTGGAGATCGCCCGCCGGCTGCATCGCCTCGGCGAGCGCGTGGCGATCGCCTCCTCCGAGGCGGGCGCCAGCGGCATGCGGACGCGGGCTGCCGAGGCACGGGTCGTCCTGCCCGATCCGCGCACGGCTTTCGACGGCTACGCAGACGGGATCGCCGACGCGCTCGCAAGCGGGGACGTCGCCATGTGCAGTGGGGAGCGCGCGCTCGAGGCGCTGCGCGCGCGGCGCGAGGCCATCGCGGCTCGCGGCGCGATCGCCGCCATCGCCTCGGAGCCGGCCCTCACGATCGCCGGCTCCAAGCAGCTGACGCTCGACCGTGCGGCCGCGCTCGGCATCGACTGCCCGCGCTCGCTCCAGGTCTCGAACCCTGAGGCGGTGCTGGAGGGTGCCGGCGAGCTCGGCTACCCGCTGGTCGTCAAGCCGCTCGCGTCCTGGCGCGCGCTGCCCGGCGGCGGCGGCGAGACCGTCGCTCCCATGCTGGCGTACGACCGAGCCGGCCTGGAGGTCGTCGCGCGGCGCCTGGTGCGCGCCGACGCGCCCGCGCTGCTGCAGCAGGTGGCCACCGGTGTGCGCGAGACGCACAAGTTCCTGCTCCAGGACGGCCGCGTGATCGCCCGGCTGGTGATGGTCGCCGAGCGCTGCTGGCCCCCGCTCGGCGGCTCCTCGGTGATGCGGGTGACCGTGGAGCCGCCCGCCGACTCCTACGAGCTCGCACTCGCGCTGGTCACCGACGTGGGCCTCGAGGGCGTCTCCGAGGTGGAGTTCCGCCGCGATGCCGCCGGCCGCCCCCTGCTGATGGAGATCAACGCGCGCATCTCCCAATCGATCGCGCTCGCCCACCGAGCCGGCGTCGAGCTCGCGCAGCTGCATTTGCGCTGGGCACGCGGAGAGCACCTGGAGCCTGTCGCGGACTACCGCCGAGGAGTCCGCCTCGGCTGGCCGGCCGGCGAAGCACGCCTCCTGGCCTGCGGCCTGATCGGCCGCCTGGACCCTCGCCCCCGCCCGCTGGACGAACTCCGCGACATCGCCCGAGACTACGGCCTCCGCCACGCGGGCCTCGAGGGCCTGGACCGCCGCGACCTGGCCCCCACGGCAGCAGCCCTGACCTTCACCCTCCGCAGCGCGGGAGGCTGGCTCCGCCGAGCATGAACTGGGCCCGGCACGGCACGTGCCGCGCCAGACCACGTCAGGCGCGGTGGGCTCGGCCCTTGCCGGTGGCCGTGCCGATCAGGTCGAAGAGGCGGACCTTGACGCCGTCGCGGGGGCCGCCGGGGGGCTTCGGGGCCAGCTTGGCGCGGCGCAGCATCCAGTTCACGTCATAGACCTTGCGCTCGCGGATCGTGCCGGGCGTCCAGTAAGAGAGCTCGAAGGAGACCGCGGGCTCGGGGCCCGGGTGCTCCAGCCAGTGCGGCCAGCGCGGGGGCGCCGCGCAGGCGTCGCCGACGGCGAGGTCGAAGGTCTGCACGGGCGACAGCTCGCGCCAGCCCAGGAACATGCCGCCGCGCATCAGCGACTCGATCTCCAGCGAGCTGAGATTCGAGGGCGGGCCAAAGTGCCAGAGCGTGCGACCGCCGACACCGCAGTTGACCTGCGTGTTGCCGTCGCCGTGCAGGGCGGCCGGCGCGTCGGCGGAGAACACGCGGATGACGATGTTGGGGCTGTGGATGGGCTCGCTCTCGTGCGGGCGCACGAGTTCCAGGACCCCCTCGCTCGCCTCGGCGTACTCGGGGGCCCACTCCTCGAGGTTGTCGAAGTGCAGGTGCAGGCCACGGCGGGCCAGGTCATCGGGGAGCGACCCCTCGAGCTTCGTGTAGGTCGCGTCCTGGCCGTTGCGCACGCGGCCGCTATCGGCGAGCTGCGCCACGAAGCGCCCCTCGGGAGCGCGCTGCACGAGCGCGTCGAGACGGTCGAGCGCAAAGAGATCGGGGTCGAGCGAGTGCTTGAAGCCGAAGGGGGATTCCACGGATACCTCTCAGGAAGACTTGGCGTGACGGCGCGGGCGGAGCGCGCCGGACAGGTACAGGCGATGAAGGCGCTCGCTCCGCTTGAGGCGTTTGCGCAGGGAAATCGCCAGCTGCGCGCGCGCGACATAGGCATGCCCGGCCGCGCCGTGCGCAAGGCCGAAACCCTGATGCAGCGGTTCGAAACGGTCGGCGAGATCTCGCTTGAACTGCTCTGCGCCGCCCAGGTACTCGACGCGTCGCGCTCCGAGGTCGGAGGCGGCGGAGAGGCTGCGGCGCAGGGCCACGAGCCCCGGGCCGTAGCGCGAGAGGCTGGCGTCGAAGGCGTTGCGGTGCAGGTAGATGGAGCTGCCGGCGATGAACCAGTTGTGGAACGCGATCGGGCGCCCGTCGAGGCGCAGCGTGAGCATCGCGAAGCGGCCCTCGTCCGCCAGCTGCGGGAGGGCAATCTGCTGGAAGCGTTGCCCCTCGGGCGAGCCGAAGGTCGAGCCGTCGGGCCGCCCCTGCCAGCGCATCTGGTGCAGCACGAAGGCATCGGGCAGGTCCCGCAGGACGGCCTCGCCGGTCGTGGCGAGCGATGCCTCCAGACTGCCGAGCTCGCCCAGCTGACGCTCGCGGCGGCGATCCTGATTGCGGCGATTCGAGCTCGTGTGCCGGTTGTAGGCCTCTTCCCAGCCGTCGGGCATCTCGGTCACCGGTGACTCGACGCGCTCGATCAGGCGCATGCGCGAGCCGGCGGCCTCCGCCAGGACGCTGTTCCCGGGCAGGCCGAACACGTCCAGGGCCGCCATGCCCGAGGCCGGCAGCGCCTCGAGCAGCATGCGGGCGGTGGCGGGCGGCTCACCGGGCGCGAGCACGATGTCGCCGAGGGCGGATTCGTGAGCGCCGGCGAACATCGCGACGCGCGTGCGGCCGAGGGATTTCACGACGAATGGCGCGAGCCCGACGAGCTCGCCCGCGCGCTCGGCCACGATCACGTGCGGCTCGCTCGCGAAGGCAGCCTCGGCGAGCCAGGCGATCACCCAGGCCGAGAAGAGGTACGGGCTCGGCCGCGGCATGCCTTCGACAAGGGCATCCCAGGCGGTGTCCATCTGCGCCAGGGCGGAGATGTCGGTCAGCGTGCGCACGGACAGCAGAGCAGCGGTGAGTGGAACCATCGCCTCTCAACCTAGTGGGGTTCTCGACCACAATGGGACGCGATGGACACAGAACCGCAACTCGCCCGACGCTCGGGCGCGGTGGGCCTTGCGAAGGCCGCGCTGGTGCGCGGTCAGGGGCTCGCCGGCAGCATGCGCGGCGGTCCGCCCCGGCCTGGTCTGCGCATCCTCTACTACCACCGCATCTCGGCCGAGCGCGATCCGCTCGCTGTCACTCCCGACGGCTTCCGGCGCCAGATGGACGCGCTCGCCGCGAGCGGGCAGCGCGTCGTCGACCTCTACGAGATCGACGACCTGGAGCTCGAGCCCCGTGAGGCCGCGATCGCCCTGACGTTCGACGACGGCTACCGCGACGTGCTCCAGCACGGACTGCCCGTGCTGCGCGAGCACGGCTTCCCGAGCACCGTCTTCGTGGTGCCGGGCGCAATCGCCGGCGACGCGGCCTTCAGCTGGTACGCACCCGGTTCCATGCCGCCGCTCGCGGGCTGGGACGAGCTACGCGAGGAGGAGCGCGCGGGCCTCGTCCGCTTCGAGCCGCATACCGTGACGCATCCCGTTCTGACGGCCACCTCGGCCGAGGACGCGCGCAGCGAGATCGCGGAATCGAAGGCAGCGGTCGAGAAGGAGCTCGGCCGCCCGGCGCGCATCTTCTGCTACCCCGGCGGCTACTACTCGCCGCGCGAGGTCGAGCTCGTGCGGGAGTGCGGCTACCGCGCCGCCGTGACCTGCGAGTTCGGCGCCAACAGCGCGCCCTTCGCTCACAACGAGCTGCGCCGCACCATCGTCGAGCGCTCCGATCCGCTCTGGCTGTTCAGGGCGCGACTCGCCGGTGCGACCGACGCCCCGCCGCCGGGCCGCCGCACGCGCCGCGTCGAGCGCCTCGCGGCGTGAGGCCGCGACTGCTCGTGATCGTGACGCTCGCCGAGGCGGGCGGCGCGCAGACCTTCGCGTCCACGCTCGTCGCCGGCCTGCGCGATCGCTACGACGTCGAGGTCGCCGCCCACGGCCCGGGCGGGGCGGTCGCGGACGCCTGTGCAGTCCTGAACGTGCCGTTCCACCACGTGCGCCACCTGGTGCGGAATCCGCATCCCTACCACGACGCCGCGGCCGTGCGCGAGCTGCGCGCCCTGGCGCGACGGCTCCGGCCGGAGGTCGTGCAGATCAACTCGTCCAAGGCGGGCATCCTCGCCCGCCTCGCGCTCGCCGGCCTCGGCGCGAAGACCGTCTTCACGGCCCACGGCTGGGCGTTCTCGGGCCGGGGAGGCGCGGCGGGAACCGCCTACGCGACGGCCGAGCGAGCGGTGGCGCCCCTGAGCGACGCGATCGTGTGCGTCTCGAACCACGACCTGAAGCTGGCGCAGGAGCGCGGCATCTCCGCGCGCGGCGGCGTGCACGTGATCCACAACGGCGTCGACGCGCTCGCGACCCTCTCAGCGCGCCGGCCGCCGGGCGACCGCCTCGTGCTCGGCTGCACCGCACGGCTGGCGCCGCCGAAGGATGTGAGCACGCTGCTGGACGCCCTCGCGCAGCCAGGTTGCGAGCGCTGGCAGCTGCGCGTCTTCGGCGACGGCCCCGAGCGCGAGGAGATCGAGGGGCAGCGCGACGCGCTGGACCTCCGCGACCGCGTCACGCTGCTCGGCAACCGCGACGACGTCCCGCAGCAGCTCGCCGAGTGCGATGCGTTCGCGCTGATCAGCGACTGGGAGGGCCTGCCCTACTCCATCCTCGAGGCGATGGCCGCCGGCCTGCCGGTGCTGGCGAGCGACGTGGGCGGCGTCCCCGACCTGGTCGTCCCCGGTACGACGGGAGAGCTCGTGCCGGCCCGCGACGCTGCGGCCGCCGCAGCGGTGCTGGCCGCGTGGGCGGCTGATCCGGCGGCCCTGCCGGCGCTGGGCGCCGCGGGGCACGCGCGCGCACGCGCATCGTTCTCGAGCGAGCGCATGATCGGGCTGTACGACGCACTTTTCACCGCGCTCCTCCGCTAGGCGGCGAGCGACTGCGCGACGCGCCGGGCCGCGAACTCTGCGCCCTCGACGAAACGCGAGAGCGGCCCGAAGCGGCCCTCGGCTGGGAAGCCGACCAGCGAGAGCTGCGGCACGCTCGTGCGGAAGGCGCGGTCGAGCACCGGCCAGCCGTCCTTGACCGCGACGCGCGCTCGCAGCTCGGGCGCGAGCACGGAGAGACCGTCGCGGCTGAAGGCGAACCCGCAGGCGACGATGCAGGCGTCCAGCTCGCGACTCGTGCCGTCGCTCAGCGACAGCAGGAGCCCGTCCGGGCGTGACTCGACGCCGCGTACCTCGACGCCCTCATTGATCGGGATCACGCCGTCGACGTGGCGGCGCAGCCACGGCGCGGCGCCCGGGCGCAGCAGGCGCGCGTTGAGCCGCGCGCGCAGCGCGTGCGGCAGCAGCGCGAACGCATCGGGGTGCAGCGCGAAGCGGTTGATGGGCGGCGGGCCGAAGCCGACCACCGGGTAGGCGATCCTGTAGAGCCGCTGGCGCAGCGCGCCGCGCGGCGTGTGCGGCTCGCGCTCCACGAACCAGCGCACGCGCGAGCGCACGATCAGCTCGACGCTCGCGGCCTGCGCGCGCAGGGCGAGCAGCGCGCTCTCGACGCCGTTGTTGCCCGCGCCGATCACCGCCACCCGCTTGCCCGCGAGGTCCTCGTAACCGCTGCGCTCCAGGACGATGCGCACGCGCGGGTCGTCGCACGCGGCGAGCGCGGGCGGCACGCGCGGAAAGGGCGTGACGCCGAGCGCGAGCACTGCGGCGCGGGCCTGCACCTCGTCGCCGGCCGCGGTCGTGACGCGGACGCCGCCGTCGGCCAGCGCGATGGAGGCGACGTCACTCGGATCGCTCTCGGGCACGAAGCGCTGCTGGAACCAGTCGGCGTAGGCGAGAAAATGCGGCAGCGGGAGGGGCTCGAGCCGCTCGGCCTCACCGCCCTGCACCCAGGCCTCGAGCGTGCCCGCCTGCCCGGGAGCCGAGAGATTCGTGTGATCCCAGTCCGAGCGCAGGAGCATGTCGGGCGGCATCAGCCGCCGCCACGTGCGCATGGGCTCGCCGAATGTGCGCGCGCTGCCGTGGCGTGACGCGTGTGCGGCGACGGAGAGCCCGAACGGGCCGGCGCCGACGACTGCGGTGTCGATGCGATCCACGTCTCTCAACGTAGTCCCTGGTAGCTTCGCCTCGTGCGCGCGCGTGACCACGGTTTCGCAGTAGGGCTGCTCCCGACCGGGCCGGGCAACGCGATCACGGATGTCGCGGGCGTGCGCGTGGGGCACGCGAACCACGTGCCCGACCACACGGGCGTCACGGCCGTGTGGCCGCACGGCGGCGATCCCTGGAGCGACTGGTACTTCTGCGCGACCGCCGCGCTGAACGCCGCCGGCGAGCTCACCGGAAGCTACGAGATCGACGAGTGGGGCTGCCAGGAGGTGCCGGTCCTGCTGACGGCCACGCCGTACGTCGGCGCCGTGCACGCGGGCGTGACGCACACGCTGACGGCCCGCCAGCCGCGCATCGGGCGCGACGACGTGATCCTCCCCGTCGTCGGCGAGTGCGATCCGTCCTCCTGGTGCGACGTTCGCGAAGGCCCCGAGCCCGACGACGCGCTCGTCGCGCATGCGCTCGACACCGCCGCGGGCGGGGCAGTCGCGGAGGGTCAGATCGGCGCAGGGGTGGGCATGGAGGCATTCGGCTACGCCGGCGGCATCGGCACCTCCTCGCGCGTCGTGGGCGGCCACACGCTTGGCGTGCTCGTGCTCGCCAACTTCGGCCTCACCGAGCGGCTCGTGCTGTGCGGCCGCCCCGTGGGGCGCGAGCTGGCGGGTGAGACGGCATCGAGCGGCGAGGGCTCCTGCATCTGCCTGGTCGCCACCGACGCCCCGCTGCTCCCGCATCAGCTGCGCCGGCTCGCGCGGCGTCCGTTCCTGGGTCTCGCGAGCATCGGCTCCTACGGCTCGCACGGCTCGGGAGAGATCGCATTCGCCTGGTCGACGGCGAACCTGCTCGCGCGCGATGAGACGGCCGAGCTGCGCTCGCTCCAGATGCTGCGCGACGACCTCCTCAGCCTGCTCTTCGCGGCCTGCGCCGAAGCGGCCGAGGAGGCCGTGCTCAATGCGATGTGCGCCGGACGCGACCTGCAGGGGTACGACGGCAAGCTGCTGCCCCGCTTCCCGGCGGAGCGCTTCGCCCTGGCGTGACTCGCGCCGCCGTGGGCCCGGCTACGCTCGGCCGATGCGCATTGCGGTGATCGGCGGAGCGGGCGGCATGGGGCGGGTGACGACCGCCGACGCGGCGAGCAGCGAGGGCGTCGAGCACGTGCTCCTCGTCGATCGCGACGCGGCGGCCGCCGCGGAGGTCGCAGCGGCCCACCGCAACGTCGAGGTACGCGCGCCCGGCGAGGGCGCCGCGGGCCTCCAGGCAGCGCTGGCCGGCGCCGACGCGGTCGTCAACGCCGCCACGCACCGCCTCAACGTCCCGGTCATGCAGGCGTGCCTCGAGGTCGGCGCCCACTACACCGACCTCGGCGGCCTCTACTACTACGCGATCGAGCAGTACGAGCTGGACGAGGCGTTCCGCACCGCCGGCTTGGCGGCCGCGATCTCGATGGGCGCGGCGCCCGGCATCACCAACATGCTGGCCGCGGCTGCCGTAGCGGAGCTCGAGACGGTCGAGTCGATCGAGGTGCTCGACGCGTGCCTCGCGGGCCGGCCCTACGACCCGGACGAGCCTTACGTGCCCGCCTACGCCGCGGACACGCTGATCGACGAGTTCACCCGCCCCGCGCCGATGTTCATCGACGGGCGCGAGCAGCTGATGGCGGCCGGAGGTGGAGCACGCATCTACCACCTGCCCGAGGGCGACGTCGAGTGCGTGTACACGATCCACTCCGAGCCGGCCACCCTCCCCCGCTCCTACGCCGACCGCGGCATCCGCAACGTCGAATGGCGGCTCGGCCTGCCGCCCGCGCACACGCTGCCGCTGCGCGCGCTCGTGGCGAGCGGCATGGCGTCGACCGAGCCCGTGCGCGTGAACGGCCATGACGTGGCCCCGCGCGACGTCCTCGTCGCCGTGCTCGCGCGCCAGGGAGGAGCGCCCGACGACCCCGGCGCGCTCGAGCGCCTGCGCGCGCACGTCGTCGGGACGCGCGACGGCGAGCGCGTCGAGATCGACGCCGACCTCCCGCTCACCCAGCGCGCCGAGTGGCGAACCGACGCCGGCACCTACTCGACGGGCGTCCCGCCGTCGGTCGCGGCGCAGCTGCTGGCGAGTGGCCAGGCGCTGCGATGCGGTGTGGGCGGTCCCGAGGTGATGCTCCCGGTCGGGCCGTTCTTCGCCGCGCTGGCGACCCGCGGCATGCACGCCGAGATGGCCGTCCACCGCCCGCTCGGCTGACGAACCGCAGCTCGGCCGCGCCCGGTATCCTGGGAGCGAGGGAGAAGTGGCCGAGTGGCTGAAGGCGGCGCCCTGCTAAGGCGTTACAGGGGGTTAACCTCTGTCGAGGGTTCGAATCCCTCCTTCTCCGCTGCCGCTGTTCACGAGATCGAGCTGCGCCACCTGAGTCCTCCCCTGAATGCGAGAGCCGAGCGAGCGGGCGCGCTGAGGACGAGCACCGCACCGAGGATGAGCGCTCCGCCGGCCAGTTGCACCGCGCCAAGCGACTCGCCGAACACCAGGAATGCCAGCGCGACGGTGGTGACGGGCTCCGCCGTCGAGAGGATGGAGGCCGTCGTCGGGCCGACTCTCCGCAGGCCCGCGAAGAAGAGGCTGACCGCCCCCACCGTCGAGACGACCGCGATCGCGGCCAGCCAGCCGAGGCCGCCGGCGCTCACGCGCTCCACGTGCAGGTCGCCGGCGGCGGCGCTGCCGAGCGTCAGAGTGGTCGCCGCGCCCGTGCACACGAGCGCGCTCAGGAGCAGTGGGCCGAGGCGCTCGGCCACGCCCGCCGAGATGAGGATGTACACGCTGTAGACGCATGCGGCCGCAAGGCCGAGCGCAGTGCCGAGCGGATCGAGCGCACCCGAGCTCGCACCGGCCAGGACGAGGAACAGCCCGGCCGACGACAACGCCAGCGCGCCGCCTCTCCGGCGGCTCGCCCGCTCGCGGCCGAGGGCGATCGCGGCGACCGTGACGATCGCCGGAAACGTGTAGAGGAGCAGCGACAGCAGCGATGCGTCGAGCCGCCCGAGCGCCGTGAAGTACGCGCCGGCCTGGGCGCTGTAGCCGACGCCGCCGAGGGCCAGGGCGAGGCAGACGTCGCGCCGCGGAAGGGTACGCAGGCGCCCTGCGGCGCCGGTCGCGGCAACGATCAGCCAGAACAGCACGGCGGCGATCGTGAACCGCACGGCCAGCAGCGTGCCGACGGTTGCGCCGTCGTCGTAGGCCAGCTTGCCGAAGATCGCCATCGCGCCGAAGGCGACCGCGGAGGCCAGACAGAGGAGCGTGCCCGTGGAGCGCATGGGCCCGATCATGCCGAGCCGATGCATAAGAAGCGATGCAGCTTGCTATCGGAATTTCAGTAGCATTGCTACATGGACGTCGAGTGCCGTGCTTGACCTGCGCCGCCTGCGCCTGCTCTACGAGCTGCAGGAGCGCGGAACGATCGCCGCGGTCGCGCAAGCGCTCCACTTCACGCCCTCGGCCGTCTCGCAGCAGCTCGCTGTGCTCGAGCGGGAAGCGGGCGTTCCGCTGGTCGAGCGCGCCGGGCGGGGCGTCCGCCTGACCGATCCCGGGCTCGTGCTCGTGCGCCACGCCGAAGTCCTGCTCGCCCGCGCCGAGCTCGCCGAGGCCGAGCTCGCGGCAGCTGCCGGCACGATCGCCGGGCGCGGGAGGATCGCGGCCTTCCAGTCCGTGGCGCTGCGGCTCGCTGCGCCGGCCATCCGCGCGCTCGCCCGGGATGCCCCCGGCCTGCGCTGCGAGCTCGTCGAGGCCGAGCCCGAGGATTCGCTGCCGGCGCTCGCGCTCGGCGACCTCGACCTCGTGCTCGCGGACGAGTGGCAGCACCAGCCCCGCTCGCGCCGCGCCGGCGTCGACCGGCACGAGCTGCATCGCGACCCGGTCGGCCTGGTCATCTCCGAGCAGCATCCGCTGGCACAGCGGCACGAGCTCTCGATTCCGCTCCGCACGCTTGCGGACGAGGTCTGGGCGACCGGCCATCCGGGCACCGGGTGGGCCGAGATGACCGGGCGGACGTGTCGCCAGCTCGGGCGCTTCGATCCGGACATCCGCCATCGCACCAACGACGGCGTCATGGCCCTCGGGCTCGTCGCCCGGGGCCTGGCGGTCACGCTCCTGCCCGACCTGGTCGCCCCCACCGCCCAGCCGGGCGTCGTGATGCGCCGCATCGCCGAGGGCGACGTGCACCGATCGATCTTCGCCGCCACCCGCACCGCGGACGCCGAGCGCCCGTCCGTGCGCGCGTTGCTCGCCGCCGTTCGCGCAGCGGCGACCAACCTCGGCATGACACATACGAGCTAGGCGCCGCCGCTCCTCAATTGGGGCATCTTGTTCATGCATCAGGCGCATATGCCGATGCAAACCGGACACAAGAGCAGTACTAACTCGCTTTCAGGCGCCCCCCAAGATCCGGGACTCCCGTCAACGGAGCTCTCAGGGGGCTGCTCGCCCGATAGATGAGGACGTTTCATGCTCTTCGCATTCGCTTCGAAGCGCGGTCGGTATGCCGGCATCGCGCTCGCCGTCGGCCTTGCATGCGCAGTCGCGCCGCTCGTGGCCCAGGCTTCTCCCGTCGGTCTCGGTACCGCCCAGCCCTTCGTCGTGCTGGCCGGCTCCGCCGTCACCAATACCGGCCCGTCGGTTTTGAATGGCAGCCTGGGAGTCTCGCCCGGCTCCGCTCTCACCGGTTTCGGGGCCCCCGCGGTCGTCAACGGCGCCACGCACGCGACCGACGGCGTCGCCGCGCGGGCCCAGCTCGACCTGACCACCGCGTACGACGTCGCCGCGGCACAACCCGTGTCGCCGGCCAACGATCTCACGGGCACGGACCTCGGCAACCGCGTGCTCATGGCAGGTGCCTATCGCTTCACCTCGTCGGCCCAGCTCACCGGGCCGCTGACGCTCGACGCCGCGGGTGACCCCAACGCGCAGTTCGTGTTCGAGATCGCCTCCACGCTGACGACCGCGTCGGCGAGCTCCGTCGTCCTCGTGAACGGTGCCAGCCCCTGCAACGTGTACTGGCAGATCGGCAGCTCGGCGACGCTCGGGACGACGACGGCCTTCCAGGGCAACCTGATGGCGCTCTCCAGCATCTCGCTCAACAACGGCGCGACGGTCATCGGCCGCCTGCTGGCGCGCAACGGCCAGGTCAGCCTGATCAACAACGTCCTCGACAACTCGCGCTGCAACACGGCGGTCGGGACGACGCCGGCCGTTCCGGGCGCACCCGGGGCCCCCGGTACACCCGCCGCCAAGGCCGCCGCTGCCAAGCTCGCGACCGCCGCGCGCATTGCAGCCCAGTCCGCCCAGGTCAGCAACCCCCGGGCGACCACGATCCGCAACGGCACCACGGTGCTGCGCCGCACGCCGCACGAGACCTGCACCTCCGGCTTCCGCGCCTCGGTCACCGGCCACCGCATCAAGCGCGTCGTCTTCAGCCTGGACGGCAAGGCCGTCCACAGCCAGACGAGCGGGCCCTACACGGTGTTCGTGCGCGCCCTGCCCGGCGCCCACGACGTCAAGGCGCGCGTCACCTTCAAGGACGCCACCAAGGCCAAGACGCTCGCACTCGGCTATCGCGCCTGCGCCGAAGCCGTGCTGAAGCCCCACGCCGGCCCCTCGCAGTTCACCGGATGAGGCGAACGACGCTCACCTCGCTCTACAGCTCGCTGGCCGTCGCGGGGGCGTGCTGCGCGCTCGCGGCGCCCGCGCAGGCCGCCAAGCCGGCCAAGCCCGCGGTCGCGGTGACGCAGGCCCTCGCCATCCTCCTGCAGGACCACGTCGCGCGCACCGCGCCGGATCAATCGGCACACGTGATCGAGTCGGTCGCCGGCACCACGCCGCTGACGAAGGTGCGCACGACGCTGCCCGTGATCGGAACGAGGAAGAACAAGGACGGCAACCGCTGGGTGCACGTCCGCCTGCCCGGCCGGCCCACCGGGCACACGGGCTGGATCCTGGCGGATCAGACGATCACCTCCTCGACCGAGTGGCACGTGGCGATCGAGCTCGCCGCACGCCAGGTCGTCGTCTACCGCGACGGCGTCGCGGTGCGCACCTTCCCGGCCGTCGTGGGGAAGCCCTCGACCCCGACGCCGCGCGGTCAGTTCTTCGTCGAGGAGTCGGAATCCATCTCGGTCAACGCTGCGGGAGGCCCGTTCGCGCTGGCGCTGAGCGCACGTTCCGGCGTCTTCCAGGAGTTCGAGGGAGGGCCGGGCCAGATCGCGATCCACGGCACCGACCACCTCTCCGACCCGCTGGGGAGCGCCGCCTCGCACGGCTGCGTCCGCGTCAGCCCGGCCGCCATCACCTGGATGTCCAAGCGCATCGGCGGCGGCGTGCCGGTCACCGTCTCGAGCTAAGAGCTCATTTCAGGCGAGCTCGACGCGCTCCTCGCGCACGTCGCGGTGGCGGATGTCGCCGTACCGCTTGATCGCATAGCTGCCCGGGCGCACGTCGAACCCGCGCAGGCTGTCCTGCACCACGGCGAACAGCGCGTCGGCGTCGGGCCCGTAGGTATAGAGGGTCGCCTCACCCCCACCGAACTCGTTGCCATCGTGGTCGCAGCCGATGGCCGCGACTGCGGGGACGAGGCGAGCCTCGAGCTCGAACACCGCCTCGCGCTCCTGCTTCGTGCCGAACTCGTCGTCGGAAAGCCGCAGGTGGGTGATGACCGCCTGGCCCTCGGCCGCACCCGCAGCGGGCGCCGGCGCCTCGGGTTGGACGTCCGGTCGCTTCTTGCGGGAGAACAGGCCCATGCGGCAAGTCTAGTGAGACGTGCCGCGTATCCTCGGCCGATGGAACGAGACCTGCGCGAGACGCCGCTGTACCAGGAGATCGAGGCGGCATATCGCCGGCTCGCCGAGCCCGGCTTCGGCCGGATCACCCATGCCGACGACGTCCGCGCGAGCCCCGACGGCAGCGCCGTCGCCTTCCGCGGCGCGCGACTGGACGCCCTCGAGGGACACGCGAGCGGGCGCATCTGCCTGGCCGCGGCCGATGGCTCGGGGATGCGCCAGGTGACCCACGGGCCCAACGAGGACTCCGGGCCGCGCTGGTCGCCCGACGGCACGACGCTCACCTTCCTCTCCGATCGCGCCGCCGCCGGCAGCGCCCAGCTCTATGCGCTCGAGACCGGCGTCCTCGGCGAGGCCCGTCCGCTGACCGAGGCGCCCGGGGTGGTCGAGCACCACGAGTGGTCGCCCGACGGCTCCCGCATCCTGCTGCTCGTCGCCGGCCAGGGCGCCGAGCAGACCGATGCGCTGGGCTCGGGCACGCTCGGCACGCAGGCCGAGGTCCCGGATTGGGTTCCGCTGGTCTCGTCCACCGAGGGCGAGGGCGACGGCCGGCGATCGGTCTACGTGCTCGACGTGGCGAGCGGTGAGCTGGCTCAAGCCTCGGCCCCCGCCCTGAACGTCTGGGAGGCGAGTTGGTGCGGCGACCGCGCGCTCGTCGCGATCGTGTCCGAGGGCGCAGGGGAAGGCGCGTGGTACGGGGCTGAGCTCGCGCTGATCGATCCGGCCGCGCGCACAGCGCGCACGCTGCGGCGGACGGACGTGCAGCTCGGCTGGGCCTGCGGTTCGCCGGGCGGAACACGTGCCGCGGTGATCGAGGCCGTCTGCAGCGACCGCACGATCGTCGCCGGCGACCTGCTGCTCGTGGATACCGCCTCGGGAGAGACGCGCACGGCCGACACCCGCGGCGTCGACGTGAGCTGGTCGCAGTGGCGCGACGAGGAGCGGCTGTTTGCCATCGGCCTGCGCGGGCTCGAGCCAGTCGCCCTGGAGGTGCGGGCGGCCGACGGCACCGCCGAGCAGATCTGGGTCGGCTCGGGGGCCTGCGGGGCAAGCTTCTATCCGGCCGGCTCGCCGATCGGTCAGGGCCGGGCGTTCGCGGCCATCGTCGAGAGCTGGGATCGCGCGCCGTCCGTCGTGATCGCCGACGGAGCGAAGGAGACGACGCTGGCCGACCTCGCCCACGCGGGCACGGACGCCCGCACGGCGGCGATCGGCGAGCGCCGGCGCCTGCGCTGGAGCGCGCCCGACGGACTCGAGATCGAGGGCTTCCTGACGCTTCCGCGTGGGGAGCCGCCCTTCCCGACCATCCTGCTCGTGCACGGCGGCCCGATCGGCGCCTTCGTCGACGTCCCGCCGCGCGGGAGCGTGCTCGCGCTGATCGAGCGCGGCTACGCGATCTTCGGCCCGAACGTGCGCGGATCGGCCGGCCGCGGTCGCGAGTTCGCCGCGCTCGTCGTCGGCGACATGGGCGGCGGCGACGTCGGCGACATGCTCTCGGGCCTCGACGAGCTCGTCGGCCAGGGAGTTGCCGATCCGGAGAGGCTCGGCGTCATGGGCCTGAGCTACGGCGGCTTCATGGCCTGCTGGCTCCCGACCCAGGATCCACGCTTCAGGGCCGCCGTCGCGATGTCGCCGGTCTCCGACTGGTACAGCGAGCGCTTCGGCAGCAATCTCGGCGCCTGGGTCGGCGACTTCCTCGACGGTGAGCCCAAGCCTTCGGGCGGCCAGTACTTCGATCGCAGCCCGGTGCTCTTCGCCCACGCCGACCGCACGCCGACGCTCCTGACAGCCGGCATGCTCGACCTCGCCACGCCGCCCGGCCAGGCGATCGAGTTCCACAACGCGCTCGCCGAGCGTGGCGTTCCGACGGACGTCGCGATCTACCCGGGCGAGGGACACGGCGTGCACTCGTTTCCCGCCCTGATCGACTGCACGACGCGCGTCGTGGCGTGGTTCGAGCGGCACATGCCCGTGCGCAGTTAGACCGCACCGTACGAACGCACGTTCGCTATGCTGCCGGCATGGAGTCTGCGGATCGCTCCCTGCGCTGGTCGCTCGCCGGCACCGAGCCGCAGGGCTCGCTGCTCGACGAGGAGGTCGACCCGACACGCGAGCTGCGCGAGGTCGAGTACCTCCACGTGCGCGCCCGCTCGATCATCAGCGAGGTGCCGCGCGCTTCGCGCATGCCCTTCCGCTACACGATCAACCCCTATCGCGGCTGTAGCCACGCCTGCACGTATTGCTTCGCGCGCCCGACGCACGAGTACCTCGGGCTGAACGGCCTCGAGGACTTCGAGCGGCGCATCGTCGTGAAGATCAACGCGGTGCAGCGGCTCGCGGCCGAGCTGGGGCGTCCGAGCTGGGGCGGCGAGCACATCGCCATGGGCACGAACACCGATCCCTACCAGCAGGCCGAGGGCCGCTATCGCCTGACGCGGGGGATCCTCGAGCAGCTCTCGCTGGCGCGCAATCCGTTCTCGGTGCTCACGAAGTCGACGATGATCCTGCGCGATCTGGACGTGTTGACGGCAGCGGCCGAGCGCACCGACGTGCGGGCCAACCTCTCGATCGGCACACTCGACGAGGAGGTCTGGCGCATGGCCGAGCCGGGCACGCCCCCGCCGCTGCGCCGGGTCGAGGCCGTCGCCCGCCTGAACGACGCGGGTGTGCCGTGCGGGGTCCTGATCGCGCCGATCCTGCCGGGCATCTCCGACGGCGACGAGCAGCTGGAGGCGGTCGTGCGAGCGTGCGTCGGGGCGCGCGCCGTCTCGATCTCGAGCATCGGACTGCACCTGCGCCCGGGCGTGCGCGAGCTATTCATGCCCTGGCTCGAGCGAGTGCGACCGGATCTGGTCGAGCGCTACACCGAGCTGTACGGCTCGCGCAGCGGCTACCTCGCGCGCGCCGAGCAGGAGCGGATCTCGCAGCGCGTGCAGACCCTCGTGCAGCAGTTCGGCGGCTGCGCCCGCAGCCCGCGGCAGTCGCGCCTCGCTGCCGTCGCCGAGCCGCGCCGGCAGGCTCCGGAGCCGCCGCACGAGCAGTTGCCGCTCGTCGGCTGACGCCCGCTCGACGCGCGCCTTCCGAAACGTCTCGCACCGGTGCCCCCATGGCTACGGTGCAGCCGCATGCCGCTGCGGAACCGCGTCACGCCGTTCTCCGAGCTCGTCGCCGACCCGGCGCGCGGCCTCCTCTACGGCAACCGCGGGTGCCTGCACGACGAGGCCGGTCGCATCCGCCGGAGGTACGGCACGCGCCGCTGGATCGCGTGCCGGCTCGAGTTCCGCGGATGGGATCGCGGGCCGAAGCTGCAGCCGGGGAAGTTCACCGAGCTGTTCTTCCTCGATGAGGTGACCGCGTTCGCCGCCGGGCACCGGCCGTGCGCGCTCTGCCGCCGTGCGGACTACGCCCGGCTGGGCGAGATCTGGCGCGATCTGCATCCGGGCCAGGCCGGCGCCGACGGCATCGACCTGCAGCTGCACGCCGAGCGCATCGCGCCTGGCACGCGCACGCAGGCTCACCACCAGGCGTCGCTCGGCGACCTGCCCGACGGCGCGCTGGTGGTGCGCGACGGCGAGCCGTGGCTCGTGCTCGGCACGCGGCTCCTGCGCTGGACGCCGGCCGGCTATACCGACCGCCTCCCCCGGCCCCGCGACGCGACCGCGACCGTGATCACGCCGCCGTCTCTGCTCGCCGTTCTCCGCTCGAATTGGCGGCCGCTCGTGCCGCTCGTGCATCCCTCTTCCGAGGCCTGAGACGTTCGGGATCGGTAAGGATCGGCCGCCTGGGTCAGGCGTCCGTAAACAATCCGGTCAGGCTCACATCTGCGCCCTGAGGCGGTGGTACTCCTGCGAGGAGACGTTCCACCTCGACCCATCTGGGAGGTACACCGTGATGCTCAACGTCCAACGACGCGTCCTTCGTGCCGCCGGCCTCGGCGCCGTCGCGATGCTGGCGGTGCCCCTCGCCGCTCAGGCCGCCGACTACCGCGCGCAGCTCTCGGAGAGCTTCAACAGCGGGCTTGCCGCCGCGCGCCCCGCGATCACGTTCCACACGGCCATCGACAACGGCAGCGGAGGTGCACCGGTCGCGACCGGCATCCTGCGCTACAACGTCGACACTCGGCACCTGACGGCGTCCGCCTGGGCCTCGATGCTCGCGGCGACGCCCGGCACGCAGCTCGGCACGTTCACGAGTGAGCTGACGGGCACCAGCTCCGTCCGCGTGCTCTCGCACGGCAAGGACACGGGCGGCTCGTACGTGCGCGCCGGCATCGACGTCCCCTCGGCCGGCGCGAGGATCATCGGAGACGACAGCCTGATCGTCGTCATCCGCCGGACCCCCTCGGGCGCCCACCTGACGTTCACGCTCGACCTCCGCCCGGCCGTCGGCAAGCTGGCCGCAGCCGGCGCGATCTCGGCGCTCCAGAGCGTGACCTTCACCCTGCGCAGCTCCATCGTCTACGGCGGCAAGAGCCGCGGGATCACGCTGAACCCGACGGCCCTGACGCTGACGACGAACTCGGTCGTCGCCCGCGCGTGCGCCGACCCGACCTGCGCGACCGTGGCCCCGGCGATCAGCTCGACCGCCTCCGTCCATCTCCCGAAGACCGTGACGCTCGCGGCGCCGGTGAGCGCGAAGTACGGCTATCGCTACTCCATCGGCGGCACGGGGCGCTCCGGCGATACGGTCAGCCTCGACTCGCTCGGCACGTTCGGACTCGTCCCGGCGCGCGGCGCCACGATGGTCAAGCCCGACGGCACGTTCGTGATCCGCGCGACGCTGCGTTCGATCTTCACCGACGACGGCGACCTTGCGATGGCCGCGCGCGGCCGCTACGCAGTCGCCTCGGTCGAGGGCGGCAACGCCACGGTCTACGGCATCGCCGGGCAGGACACCCACGTCGTCCTCTCCCAGCCGCGCTTCGTGCTGCAGCGCAAGACGGGTGGCAAGCTCCTGCATTTCTCGATCCGCATCCCCGGCGCCGACGAGCACGTGCGCATCGCGATCAAGCTCGGCAACCAGACGCTGGCGACGGGCTACTCCACGAAGAGCGGCACGTTCGCGAAGACGATCCTGAAGCCCTCCCTCCGCGGCAACCTGCGCGTGGTCGCTTCGGTCCCCGGCGCGGACACGGCCGTCTCGAACGCCGTCCCGCTGAGCCGGTGAGCATTCCGGGGTCAGGCGCGCAATGCGCGTGCCTGACCCCTCGGTATTCGCTGGGAACGCCTCGTCGGGATGCGGTGTACTCCCGGTATGAAGACTCTTCGACTCCCCCGCCGCGGACTCGCGGCCTTCAGCGTTGTCACGGCCGTCGCGGCTGCGGCCTCCTCGTCTGCGCCCGCTGCCGCGCATGCGGCGACCCCTTGCGGCAGCATCGTCAGCGATGCGGTCATTCCGGCCTGGGCGCGCGGCGGCTTCTCCGAGCCCAAGCCGCGGGTGACGCACGTGCTTGGGCGGTCGGACTCGATCATCGCCATCCTGTTCGGAGCGCGAACCCTGCACGCGCCGCCGGCGACGGGCCGCAACAACAAGATCCTGTGGATCGCGCGGCGGCAGCCCAGCCTCGGCGATATGCATATCCGGGCGCAGCGCATGCGCGGCACGCAACTTCTCGGCAAGCCCGTCTCGCGTCTCGTCCCCGGCGGGCCCGGGCCGTCGACGATCGACCTGCCGGCCGCCGGGTGCTGGCGTTTCACGCTCACCTGGAAGACGGGACACGACACGCTCGATCTCGGCTACGCCGCTCGTTCGTAGGGTCTGACCCGAGTTCCCGCTCGAGCCCTGGTCCTATACTCGCGCCATGGGCGATCTCGCTCGCGCGCACGCCGAGATTCGCGCCGATGCCGTCCGGCTCGCGGGCGGCCCGGGCGACATGCCGCAGCGCGTCGCGATCCTGCACGCGATCTTCGCCGACTCGAACGGCAACCACGCATTCCCGGAGGTCGCCCTCCACGGAGCGCTCTGGGCCTACGGCTTCTACGAGCGGCGCGGCACGATCAGCCGGATGATCGCCTACCGCTACTTCTACGACGCCGAGGAGCGCGCGAGCCGCTCCTACATGCTGTTCGAGTTCTCGCAGGGCTTCAAGGAGGCCAACCGGTTGGTCTTCGCCGACACCTACACGAACTACGTCTTCTCCAAGCGCCACGGCGAGCAGCCGGGCGCGGAGGAGTTCCTGGCGCCCGACCTGCTCGAGGCCCTCAACCGCGTACACGCGGCCTCGCGGGCAAGCCGGCGCCTGACGCCCGCGGAGCGCGCCCAGGTGTTCGAGTGCGCGCTGATGTTCGAGCAGGAGCGCACCGTCGGGCCGAAGGTGCTCGAGGAGGTCGCGAAGTTCGACTGCCCGGTGCTCACGGCGTTCGTGCTGCGCCCGGTCGTGCGCTTCACCTACTTCCCGCGCACGACCTACATGACGTTCAGGAACTTCGGCGACACGGACGAGCGGGTCGAGAAGGCGGTGCGCAGCTACGAGCTCGCCGAGCGCACCGGCTGGGGCCGCGTGGGCGACACGATCCGCAGGCACGGCGTGCTTCCGCCGCGCTTCTTCGCCGATCCCCGCGCGTACGCCGGGGAGCTCTCGAAGACAGCCGGGGTCGCGCTGCCGCTTGGCTAGCTGCGCTGGAAGGCGCTCATGTCGGGCGCGGACGCCGGCACGGGGGTGCCTGCGAGGTCGTGCGAGAGCCCGAGCGCCGTGCCCCTGGCTGCGCCCAGATTGCCGGATGCGACGCGGCCGTCGGCCGTGAAGGCGGGCGGCGCCGAGTTGATGCTCGCCGCGTCCTGACCCGAGAGGGCGCGCCACTTCGCCCACGTCACGCGTGCGCCGTTCCAGGCCACGCGCAGCTGATTCGGATCCGGGCTCGCATACCAGTTCGTGTCGGCCACGAAGGAGCCCACCAGCGCCTGGTCGTTGAGCAGGAACGCCGAGCCGAGCAGATCCGGGTTCGTGTACGCGAACAGGTTGTTGCGCATCTCGAGCTGCGCGGCGCTCACCACGAAGACGGCCGAGGCGTTGCCGCTCGACGTCGAGCGGCCCGTCTGCTGCACGGTGTTGTTCCACAGTTGCGCGCGCGCCGCGGTGGTGCCCGTCGTCACCAGGATCCCGTGCTGGAAGCGACCCTGGATGAGGTTGTACTCGGCAGTCACGAAGACCGGGTTGTCGGAGAGCACGAGCCCGAACATCGAGGACGTCAGCCGGTTGTCGGCGACCACGCCCGGACCGCCGGCGGCCTTGACGTCGGCGCCCGCGTTGTTGCCGATCACGTTGCGCGCGATCAGGTAGCCGTTCGCGCTCGGCCCGGCGTAGATGCCGTGCTCGAAGCCGGCGCCGTCGCCGTTGTCGCTGATGGAGTCGTCGATCACGGAACCGCCCCTGCCGTTCAGGCCGACGCCGTCGCCGTTGTACTGCTGGCCATCCTTGCCGTTGCCGCTGACCACCGACGAGCTGAGCGTCAGACCGACGGCCTGGGCCATCTCCATCAGGCCGCCGCGCGCGTTGCCGACGAGGCGCGAGCGCGTGACCGTGACTGCGGTGCCCGCCTTGACCTGCACGCCCGTGCCTGCGGAATTGGTCACGGTGTCGCCGTCCAGGACGATGCTCGAGGCGCTGTCGATCCAGACGGCCTGCGGAGCAGCCGCGAACACGGTGACACCCCGCAGGACGAGATCGTGGACGCCGACCAGCATCACGCTGACGGAGCCCGCCGGTCCCGCGATCGTGACGTCGCCGTCGGCCTGGTAGACGATCGGCGCCGCAGCCGTACCCGAGACCGAAGGCCGGAACTGGGAGGCATACGTCCCGGCGGCGATGTGGACCACGTCGCCGGGGCGCGCCAGCCGCATGGCAGGCGTCAGCGAGCACCAGGGAGTCGAGGCATCGCCGGCGACGACGGCGCTCGCGGAGTCGGAGCAGCCGGCGCGGGCCGGGTTGACGTAGGTGTCGGAGGCCTGCGCGACCCCCGGAATCGCCAGCGCCAGGAACGCGGGAAGCAGGGCCAGAATTTTCATTGCGCGAACGTACGCCCTAGTGCGTACCGTGACAAGCGGCCGGTCCGGAAAACCCTCTACCTGTGCTGGAAGGCTCCGATATCGGGCGCGGCGCCCGGGTCGATGGGCGTGCCGGCGAAGTCGTGCGCAAGCCCCAGACGGGTGCCGCGGCCGGCTCCCATGTTGCGCGAGGCGACGCGGCCGCTGGATGTGAAGGCCGGCGGCCGCGAGTCGATGCTGGCCGAATCCTGGCCCGAGAGCGAGCGCCACTGCCCGAACGTGACCCGCGAGCCGTTCCAGGCCAGACGGCGTCTCGAGCCGTCGGTACTCGAGTACCAGTTCGTGAGCGAGACGAAGCTGCCGATGCGCGAGCGGTCGTTGATCATGAGCGCCGCGCCGAGCGCATCGGGGTTGGTGTACGAGATGAGGTTGTTGCGCAGGTCGAGCTGCGCCGCGCTGCCCACGAACACGGCGGACGCGTTGCCGGTCGAGGTCGAGCGCCCGGTCTGACGCACGGTGTTGTTCCAGAGCCGCACGCGCGCGGGCGTGGCCCCCGTCGTCAGCAGCACCCCGTGCTGGAAGCGACCCTGGATGAGGTTGTACTGCACCGTGACGGGCACCGGGTTGTCCGAGAGCACCACGCCGAACAAGCCCGAGTTCAGGCGGTTGCGGGCCACCAGTCCCGGGCCGCCGGCGGCCTTGATGTCGGCGCCCGCATTGCCACCGATCGTGTTGCCGGTGATCGTGAACCGGCCGGCCTTGGCGCCCGCGTAGATACCGTGCTCGAAGCCCACGCCGTCGCCGTTGTGCGTGATGGTGTTGCCCGAGACGGTCGCGCCCGAGCTGTTCAACTCGACGCCGTCGCCGTCATAGCGCCGGCCGTCGTGGCCGTTCGCGCTCACGAGCGAGTCGCGCAGTGTCGTGCCGCGCGCCGGGCTCATGTCGAGCAGGCCGGCGCGCGCGTTGTTGATCAGGCGCGAGCGCGTGATCGAGACCGACGTGCCGCGCTTGATCTGCACGCCGACGCCTGAGCGGTTCGCGACCGTCAGGCGATCGATGGCGATGTTGCTCGCGTCATCGACCCACACGCCCTGGACGGCCGCCGCGCGCACCGTGAGCCCGCGCAACGCGAGATCGTGCACGCCGGTCAGCATCACGCCGACCGTCCCCGCCGGGGTGGCGATCACGACCGGGCCGTCCGCCTGGTAGACGATCGGCTCTTGCGGCGTACCGGAGCGCAGCGGCCGCAACTGCGTCGCGTAGGTCGCGCTCGCGAGGTGCACGACGTCGCCGGGACCGGCAAGCCCGAGCGCGGGCGTGAGCGTGCACCATGGCGTTGCCTGGTGGGCGGCGACGTCGGCGCCGGCGGTATCGGAGCAGCCGGCTGCGTGGGGATCGACGTAGAGGTCGGCCGCCCGCGCCGTCGCGGGAACGACGAGCGAGAGCGCGAGCGTGAGGATGAACCGGACGCGCATCGCCGGAGCGTATCGCCGACCCTCAAGTCAGCCGCCATCGGCGTCGATAGTGGATCCGTGGGCGAGCGTGCGAATACCCGATCGTTCGTCGACGTGCACGTGCACGTGGTCGCCGGCATCGACGACGGGCCGGCCGACGACGCCGAGACCGATGCGTTGCTGGATGCCCTCGTTGCGCAGGGCGCGACGACGGTCGTCACGACGCCGCACGTCGACGCGCGCTTCGGCGGGGAGCCCGACGACGTCGCCGCGCGCGTGCGTGCGCTGCGCGAGCGCCGGCCCGGCGTACCGGACGTGCTCGCCGGAGCGGAGGTCCATCCCGGCCGGCTCGACGACGTGCTGGCCGCCGGCGCCGCCCGCTTCACGCTCGACGGCGGCGGTACGCTGCTGGTCGAGGCTGGGACGGACGTGCCCGGCGCAGTGCTCGAGCACTGCCTGCGGCGCCTCGAGCACGTCGGCGTGCGCACGCTCTTCGCCCACGCCGAGCGCTCGCGCGCGTTCGCGAGCGACAAGGATCTCGTCCGCGGTCTCGTGGCGCGCGGAGCCTGCCTGCAGGTCAACGCTCGCTCGCTCTGCTCCGGCGCCGGCGCCCGCGGCAAGTTCGCCTGGAACCTGCTCGACGAAGGCCTCCTCAGCGTGGTCGCCTCGGATGCCCACGCGCTCGGTCTGCGGCCGCCGCGTCTCGCCGAGGCAGCCGACGAGCTCGCGAAGCGGCAGGGCGAGGACGCGGTCCACACCCTGATGCACGTCAATCCTGCGGCGCTCTGCGAGGGGCGCGACGCGCCGCCGTTCCAGCCCAGCAAGCACGCCCGGCGCGGTGCCTGGCTTCATCGAATAGGGCGGCCATGAGCTTTCAGACTCCGTATCGGGAATCCCCCGCGCTGACCGGTTTGCAGATGTCCATGGGCGAGGGCCAGACCCCGCCCAAGGCCAACGAGTTCCAGGCGTTTGCCAGCATGCTGAGGCGGCGCAAGTGGATCGTCATCCTGGTGATGCTGTTCGGCGGCCTCAACGCGTTCGCGTACGCCTCGCTCCAGAAGAACGTCTACCAGGCCAGCGTGCTCATGCGCGTGGATACGGCGAGCAGCGCCGGCATCCCTCAGAGCGACCAGATCAACGCCTCCATCGCGCTGGCCAAGACGTTCGTCGTCGAGTTGACGAACGGCGGCTTCATCCAGCAGGCCGCGAGGAAGCTGCAGACGACGCCTTCCAACATCAGCTCGCGCGTCTCCGCCGGTGTCGTCGCCGATGCTCCGCTGATCCGCATCAGCGTGACGGGGGCGACTCCCAGGGCGGCGCGCACCCTGGCTCAGGACTACGCCGACTACTCCGTCTCGGCCATCAAGGCCCAGTACCTCGTGGGGGCCAGCGAGCAGGTCGGCGCGCTGCAGAAGCAGTCGGACACGCTCAGCGCCCGCATCCGGCAACTGGTGGCACGGCAGCGCATCAGCAACCCGGCGAGCGCGGCGCAGATCGCCGACCAGATCGTCGCGCTCCGCAACAGCCGGACGCAGCTCGCCCAGCAGATCGCCATCGCGCTCGCCGACGGCGGGCGGCAGTCCACCTCGGTGCAGCTCGCGGCACCCGCCACGGGCAGCAAGACGCCGATCTCGCCGCGCCTGCCGTTCGACGTCGTGCTCGGCCTGCTCGTCGGCCTGCTGGTCGGCGTGCTGCTGGCCTGGGTCCGCGACCAGCTCGACCGCTCGATCCACGATCTCGACGAGGTCGAGCAGAACACACGCCAGCCCGTCCTCGCCACCGTCCCGCTCGTGCGCGATCACCTCGATGCCAGCAACGGCGTGCTCGCGAACGCCTACGACGTGCTGCGCGTGAGCGCGGGCATCGTCGCCGGCAGCGGCGCCTCGCGCGCGCAGGTGATCGCCATCACCTCGGCCCGCGAGGGCGAGGGGAAGTCGTCGACCGTGATCGGCCTCGGGCGCTCGCTCGTCCGCTCGGGCCGGCGGGTGCTGCTGATCGACGCCGACCTGCGCCGTGCCGGCCTCTCGCACCAGCTCGAGATGGTTGGTCAGCCCGGGCTGACGGAAGTGCTGCGCGACGGCAGCGACCTCCTCTCCGCGATCGTGGCGGGCCATCACGACATGCCCGACGTCCTGCCCGCCGGCTCGGGCGACTCGAGCCCGCCCACGCTGCTCGACTCGCTCGCCTTCGAGGAGCTGCTCGACCGCGTCAGGCACCGCTACGAAACGATCGTGATCGACACACCGCCCTCGCGCCAGATCGCCGACGGCATCGTGATCGCCTCCAAGTCCGACGCCGTGATCCTGGTCGTGCGCCTCGGGCTCGTGCGCCGCGACGACCTCGCCGCGATCGTGGGGCGCCTCTCGAGCGCGTCGTTCCGGCTGCTCGGCGAGGTGGTCTACGGCGCGGGCGACGAGCGCGAGTATGGCTACAGCTAGTCATGTAGCACCCGTGCAGTCCGCGCGCGCGGCCTTCGCGTCGCTCTCGGCTCGCGACCTGACCGGCAGCTCGCGCGGCGTCTGGTTCGGCGCGCTGCTCGTGGCCTTCGCGATGCTCTGGGAGGCGCCGCGGCAGCCGCTCGTGATCCTGTTCGTGCCGTTCGCCTGCGTCGCCGTGGTGCTCGCAGTGCGCTCACCGGCCTGGCCGCTCGGCATCACGACCGGCGCGACGCTGATCGCGCTGCTGGCCCACGGCCACCTGCCGCAGGGCGCGACGATCGGCGCCTACACGGCCTGGCTGCTGTTCGCGCTCGTCGTGACGATGGTGCGTGGAGACCGCGCGCATCCACCGCTTCGCCTCGTGCTGGACTTCTCGGCCGTGGGGACGATCGCGCTGCTGGCGCTCATGCTCACGCGGCTCCCGGCCTCCGGCGACGGCGCCTACGGCCTCCACAAGATCGAGCTCTTCGCACTTGCCGCCGTCGTCCCGTACATCGTCGGCACCGTGGTCGGCTACGTGCGCAGGGATCTCGAGCTGTTCATCCGTGTGTTCGTTGCGATGATCGTCGCGGCCGCTGTCTACAACACCTTCCTGATCGCCACGGGCGCGGCCAGCCGGCAGTTCTCCGACCGCTACTCGCTGGGTGCGGCGATCGACGTGATCGGCCTCTCCCGCACGATGGGCGCCGTCACCCTGATCCTGCTCTTCCTGCTCGTGCGGGCCGAGACGGTGCGCAAGCGCGCCGTCTACGGGCTCGCGATGGTGCCTGTCGCGATCACGTTCCTCAGCTCGGGCTCGCGCGGTCCCGTGATCGGCATGCTCGTGGCCCTTCCCTCGGTGCTCCTCTGGCGCGCGGCGAGCCCTGCGCTCGCCCGCCGCCTGGCCGCCTCGCTCGTGGCCGTCGGCGCCCTCGCCGTCGTCGCCATCGTCGCTCTCGTCCCGCCCGAGGCCACGCAGCGCTCGCTCTCGATCTTCCAGACCACGCAGGAGGCCGGCGACACCTCGCGCTTCATCCTCTGGAACGAGGCGATTCACGCCTTCTCGTCGAGCCTCACGCATACCCTCGTGGGAATCGGGACCGGCGGCTACGCTGCGATCGCCACCACGGGCTCCATCTACCCCCACAACATCTTCATGGAGGTCGGCTCGGAGCTCGGCGTGCTCGGCCTGCTGGCGCTTGCGGCCTTCATCTTCTCCGTGTTTTTCCGGCAGCTCCGCCTGCTCGGGCACGGCGGCGAGACAGCCGGCTGGGCCGGGCTCGTGCTGACCCTGTTCGTGTTCTCCCTCGTCAACGCGCAGTTCTCGGGCGACGTGTCGTCCAACTCCGGCCTCTGGCTCTGGGGAGGCATCGCGAGCGGTCTGGCGGCGGCCGCGCACGCGGAGTCGCGCGGCGCGGGCCCGTGAGGCAGCGGCCCATCACGGCGGCCCTCGTGTTCTCGGGGATCCTCGTCGTGACGGCGGCCGCCTGGTCGCACGAGGGGAGCGGATCACAGCGCATCTGGATCGCCACGCCGTACGTCAAGCTCCAGGCGACCACGACGGCCGCGGCCTGGCGCCCGGCGCTGGTGGCGCCGCGCGGAGGCCGCGCCTCCTTCCAGCTCGTCGTCGACGGCGGCCGGACGGTCCGGCCCAGCGCCGGTGCCCTGACGGGAGCGCACGGCGCGCGCCTGGCAGGGGCGGTCAGCGTGCGGCGCGAGCTGACGGTTCCGATCACGCAATCCTCGGCCGCCGTCGGGCACGGGCTGCAAGGCGCCGTTCCCGACCCGCTCGTGCCCGTCTCGGTGAGGCCGAGCAGCGGCTCCCGCCAGGTCTTCTGGGTCTCGGTCGTCGTGCCGCGCTCGCAGCGCGCCGGCGTCTACCGCGGTGTCGTCCAGGCGGGGGGCAAGACGCTGCCGTACAGCCTGCGCGTCGCCGACGTCACGTTGCCCGCGCGGCACGCGCTGCGCACCTGGTTCCTCGTCTGGGGGGACCACGCCATCGAGGCTGAGCAGAACGACGACGCCCCGTCCCTCTACACGCAGCTGCTCGCGTCCTACGGCATCGGCGACGGCACGGCCAAGGGCGGAGACACGGCCATCGGGGTGGAGCCCTCGAGCCTGCCCAGCGATGCATCGGATGCGACGCTGCAACGCCTCGCCGCCAGAGTCGCGCGCGAGGCCGCCCGCCTCCGCTCGACCCGGCCCGATGCCATCCCCTACTCCTACGTCGCCGACGAGCCCGACAGCGACCAGCTTCCTCAGGTACAGCGCTGGGGCGAGGCGCTCGCGCACGCGGCGCCCGGCGTGCGACAGCTCGTCACCGCGCCGCCGGATCCATCGCTCGGGAGCAGCGTCGGCGCCTGGTCGATGCACCTCCGCGACCTCACGCCCGCCGCGCTGGCGGCAGCGAAGGCCGCCGGCGCCGAGCCCTGGGTCTACTCGTCGTGCTGCGAGGATCCGGGCGATCCGACCCTCCTGATCGACCAGGACGCGGTGGGCAACCTCGCGGTGCTGCCCGCGTCGTGGCAGCTCGGCGGTGTGGGGTTCCTGTACTGGTCGGTCAGCGACTACACGGGCGACCCGTACAGCGACGCCAACAACCACGGCGGCGATCGCGTGTCCAACGGCGACGGCGTCCTGATCTACCCGGGCAGGCCGCTCGGGCTCAAGACGCCGAACTCCTCCCTGCGGCTCGAGCTCACGGCGGCGGGCCTGCAGATCTCCGACGAGGCCGCCATGCTCGCGCAGCGCGGTCAGGCGGATGAGGCTCGTGCACTGCTCGCGCGCGTCCTGCCGGGCGGCACGAAGTTCGACGACAACCCTGCCGGCTGGCAGGCCGTCGAGCGCGCGCTCCTGCGACGTCTCGAGCACTGATCGTGGCGCGCGATCCGAAGCGTGTGGTCATGGTGGCCGACATCGACCTCGGCTATCCCGACGCGCGCCGCGTGCACGTCGGCGAGATCGCGCGCGGGCTCGTGGCCGCGGGTTGCGAGGTGGAGCTCGTCTCGCGCGGCCCCGATCCGGGGATCGCCGAGCTGCGCTACGTGGCGGGCGCAGGCTCGGCCAGTGGGAAGCTGAGCAGGCTCACCCTCGTCAACGCGGCGGCCATCCGGCGCCTCGTGGCGCACCGGCGACGCGCGCGCTCGCTCTACGTGCGCTACGACTGGGGGGTCCTCCCCGTGATCCTGGCCGGCCGCGCGCTCGGCTACCGCGTGATCCTCGAGGTCAACGCGCTGACCACGCTCGATGGTGCGCGCGAGGGCCGGCCGGGCCTCGTGCGAGAGGCCCGCGAGCGCATCAAGCGCGCTGCCGTCGTGAGCGCGTGGCGTTCCGCCTACCGCCTGCTGCCGGTCACCGAGCGCCTGCGCGACCTCCTGGTCGACGGCTTCGGGGCCCCCGCGGAGCGCGTCGAGATCGTCAGCAACGGCGCCGACGTGGAGCTGTTCGCGCCGGGCGACCGTGAGGCGGCGCTGCGCGATCTGGGCCTGAGCCCGGCGGACGAGCACGTGCTCTTCGTCGGCCTGCTGGCCTGGTGGAACGACTTCGCGACCGTCTTCGCGGCCTTCGCCCTGGTACTCGTCCGCCGCCCGCAGGCGTTGCTGTTGCTCGTCGGCGGCGGCGAGGAGCAGTCCGACGTCGAGGGCCTCGCGCGCGCGGCCGGCATCGCGGAGCGCGTCCGCTTCGTCGGCTTCGTGGCCGAGCGGGCGGTGGTGGCGCGCTACGTCACCGCCGCGCGCGTGTGCCTCTCGCCGGGCACCGCAGAGCTCGCGATCGGCCGCCCCATGAAGCTTGCCGAGTACCTCGCAGCCGGCCGCGCGGTGGTGGGCTCGGCCATCCCTGGGATCTCCGAGATGCTGGCCGAGACCGGCGGGGGCGTCGCCGTGCCGCCCCATGACGCGCAGGCGATGGCCGACGCGCTCTGCGGCCTGCTGGCCGATCCGGTGGCCGCCGACGCGCTCGGTGCGGCGGCCCGGCCTGCGATCGTCGAGCGCTACTCGTGGCGCGCGATCGCGAGCCGCGTCGCCGCCATCTTCCAGTAGCCGCGCGCCTCGCCGAAGGTGAGGAAGAGCAGCCGCGGCGCCGGCGTGCCCAGCACCCGCCCGACGAGGATCAGGCTCGAGATCCCGAACAGCGA
Organism: Gaiellales bacterium; assembly: GCA_035696365.1. Classification (GTDB taxonomy): domain Bacteria; phylum Actinomycetota; class Thermoleophilia; order Gaiellales; family JALYLC01; genus JALYLC01. The sequence goes on from DASRQS010000008.1 coordinate 54,370, forward strand.
GTAGGCGGCGGTCGAGGCGACAGCAGCTCCGATCGCGCCGAACGGCGGGATCAGGGCAAGATCGAGCACGACGGTCAGGAGCGCCGCCGCGCCCGCGAGCACCGAGGATGCCCCCGGCCGCTTCTTGCCCGAGAGCACGGAGCCGCAGATGTTGCCGTAGGCGAGCATCCAGATGCCTGGCAGCAGGATGAAGAACGGCACGAGCGCCGAGCGGAAGGCGGAGCCGAAGCCGATCGTGATCATCACGGGGCCGGTCACGGCGACGGCCAGCACGCCGAGCAGCGCGAGCGTGCCGACCAGGCGCAACGCGGGCGGAGCGCGGTGATCCTCGCCCGAGGCGACCGTCGGCATGATCACGTAGCCGAAGGACTGCGGGATGATCAGCACGAGCTCGGCGACCATCTGCGCTACGGCGTAGTTGCCGACGGTCGCGAGCGAGGCGAGCAGCGACAGCACGAGCACGTCGAAGCGGCCCGAGAAGTAGCGGAAGAGCTGCCCGATCGCGACGCGCCAGCCGTAGTTCAAGGTCGCGCCCAGCAGGTTGCGCGAGGGCATCCGCAAGCCGATGCGCGCGAGCAGCGGCACGCAGCCGACGATGCGCACGATGGAGATCATGGCGGCCGCGAGCAGACCGCCGGCGACGCCCCAGCCGAGGCCCGTGACGAAGCAGAGCGTCGCGACCAGCGTGCCGACGCGGCCGAGGATGTTCAGGCGATTCTGCTTGGAGTACTGGCGTCGCGCGTTGAGCAGGCCGGCGACGAAGTACTCGAAGTACATGAGCGGGATCAGCGCGGCGCCGAGCCACCAGAGGCTCTCGCCGAAGCCCGTGCCCTGATGCTCGGCGAGCCAGCCGCCGGCGATCAGCACGGCGGCGAACGCGAAGACCCCGAGCGCGGCGGTGTAGATCAGCGCCAGGCCGCCGAGCGCCGGCTGGTGGCGCGCGCGCCGGCTGGCGTAGAACGTGATCGCCGTCGGCGTCCCGAGCCCCGCCAGGCTGACGACGAGCGAGACGTCGGCCTGGATGACCGCCACGAGGCCGCGCCCGGCGGGGCCGAGCGAGCGTGCGAGCACGATGGACGCGATGTAGCCGATCGCGAGCGTGACAACCGTCGAGCCGATGATCGTCAAGGCGCTGCCGGCGATCGACGTGCGGGTCGCGGGGGCCGGCGCCGGGGCAGGCGCAGGGGCAGGCGCAGGGGCTCGAATCGGAGGAGCGCTCACCCCTCCCAGCGTAGTGTCAGAGAGCCCGGATTTGGCGCCCGCAAACGCATCCAGGCAAAGGCGCGCCTCCTCGACCATAGTGAGGAACGTGCGCATTCTTCTCGTCACCCCGGGTCTCGGGCTCGGCGGAAGCGAGCGGCTCACGCTCGCCTACGCCCGCTCGCTCGGCAGCCGCGGCCACGACGTGCTCGTCGTCCACGGACCGCCCGAGCGCTTCGCGCCCGGCGACGTCGCGGGCATCGCGCGCCACCGCGTGCAGGGACGGCCGACCGCACGCGAATTCACGGACTGGCGGCGCTCGCTGCGCTCGATCGCGAAGGAGTTCCGGCCCGACATCGCGCACGCGCAGTCGGTGAAGACGACCCTGATGGTGGCGCTCGCCCTCCCCCGCCTGCCGCTCGTCACGACGGTGCACGGCATCGAGGAGTCCGAGGAGCGGGCCGCGGCGCTGCTCCTGCGCGGCTCGCGTGCTCGCGTCGCGGCCGTCTCCGAGGCCTCGGCGGACGGCGTGAGGCGCCATCATCTCGCGCCGCGCGTCGAGATCGTGCCCTCGGGCGTCGACGTCGAGGCTCTGGAGCGCGCCGCGCTCGAGCCGCCGGCGACGGCGATTCCCGACCACCGCCCGCGCGTCGTCTGCCTGGCACGCCACTTCCCGGTCAAGGGCGTCGACATCCTCGTCGAGGCGTTCCCCGCCGTGCTCGCCGAGGTTCCCGCCGCCGGGCTCGTGCTCGTCGGCGGCGGCCCCGACCACGAGGCCCTGATCGCGCGCGTCGCCGAGCTCGGCATCGCCGATGCCGTGCACTTCGCCGATCGTCAGCTCAACCCGGCCCCCTACCTCGCCGCGGCCGATCTCGTCGTCCTGCCCTCGCGCCGCGAAGGACTTCCGGTCTCGGCGCTCGAGGCGTTCGCGCTCGAGCGCGCGGTGGTCGCGACCGCCGTCGGCGGCACGCCCGATGTCGTGCGGCCTGGCGAGACCGGCTGGCTCGTCCCGCCCGAGCAGCCTGCGGCTCTGGCCGGAGCGATCGTCGAGGCGCTGGGCGATCCGGACGGCTGCGCCCGGCGGGCGCGGCGTGGCCGCGAGCTCGTCGTGCAGAGCTACTCGATGGCCGCGATGATCGACCGCATCGAGCAGCTCTACGCCGATGCCATCGCCGAGCGCGCCAGGCCCATCCTCCGCCCCGGCTACGTGGCCGCCAGGGCCTACCAGCGGGCACGCCTCTCGCGGCCGCGGCTGCACCCGCCCGAGTGGAGCGGCGTGCGCATCCTCGGCTATCACCGCATCGCGCAGGAGGTCGATTCGCTCTCCGTCTCGCCCGAGCGCTTCCGCGAGCAGATGCGCGCAGTCGCCGAGAGCGGCGCGCAGCCCATCCGGCTCGACCACGCCCTCGACCTGCTGCGCTCGCCGGTCGCGGGCCGCTACGTCTGCGTCACCTTCGACGACGGCTACCGGGACAACCTCCTGGAGGCCGCGCCGGTGCTCGAGGAGTTCGAGATCCCGGGGACGATCTACCTGCCGAGCCGGATCATCGACGGAGAGCTGTCGTTCCACTGGTACGAGAATCCGCCGCCGGCGCTGTCGTGGGACGAGGTCGGCGAGCTGGTGGCGCGCGGCACGGTCGACGTGCAGTCGCACACGCTCACCCATCCGCTCCTGCCGCAGGTCGACGATGCGCGCTCCCACGCCGAGATCGCCGAGTCCAAGCGCGAGATCGAGGCGCATGTCCCCTACGAGCTGACGAGCTTCTGCTATCCCGCCGGGCTCTACGGCGAGCGCGAGGTCGAGTTCGTCCGCACTGCCGGCTACGCGGCTGCCGTGACCACCAACCCGGGGGTCAACGCGGGTGGCGGCGAGCTGCTGGAGCTGCGCCGGACGCTCGTCTACGGCGCCGACGACATGCGCACCTTCCGCGGCAAGCTCGACGGCCTGCTGGACGGCGAGACGGTGCTGCGGCGCGCCCTGCACGCGCGCCGATCGCGCGCTGCGTGACCGATCTCCCTGCTATCCTTATAGGAAGTGGGCGCGATCGCGCGCCCGCGACGAGAGACGCTTGAATATGCGCATGCCGACCGAACCTACGCCAACTACCCCGGCCCCGAGGGCCGGCGTAGCGGTGCGTGCGGTCGCTGCCCGCGCGTTCTAGCACCACCGACTGCGTTCCCCCTCTGGGCCGAGGTACCGGCGACCGCCGGCGTCTCCGTTCACCTCTGTCCGCAAGGCTTTCCAATGCTCCGCACGACTCCATACAGGACCGCAGTCCACCGCCTCTCGATCGGCCGCATGCTCTCGGTGGCGGGCGGCGAGGTGGCCTTCGTGGCGCTCATGGCGCTCGTCTTCGGGCGAACCCATTCGGCCATCTGGGGCTCGGCCGCGTTGCTCGCGGTGATCGGGACGTACGGGCTGGCCGCCCCGTTCGCGGGCATGCTCGGCGACCGCTTCGATCGCCGCATCGTCATGATCTGGTCGGACGGGCTGGGCGCCGTCGTCAACCTGGCGCTCGTGTTCGTGCACGCCCCCAGCGTCCTGATCGGCCTCGCAGCGCTGGGCGCGATCGCCCAGTCGCCGTACCTCTCGGCCTCGACGGCCGCCATTCCGAATCTCGTGCCGAGCGACCAGCTCGTGTGGGCCAACGCGACGCGCTCGCGCGCCAGCAACGTCGGCTTCATGGTCGGCCCGATCGCGGGCGGCGTGCTCGTCGCGAGCGTCGGCGGCTCGTATGCCTTCGCGTTCAACGCCCTGGCGCTCGCGGCCTCCGCCGTGCTCGCCTGGAGCGTCGTCGGCTCGTTCAACGAGAGCACCGGCGAGCGGCTGCGCGGCGGCCTGAGCGCGGGCTTCAAGTTCCTCTGGAACGACCGCGTGCTGCGCTGGATCACGGGCGCGTGGGTGCTCATCCTGTGCGGCGTCGGCGCGCTGCTCGTGTCCGAGTTCCCGCTGGCCGAGCTGTTCCACTCTGGATCGCTGGGCTACGGTCTCCTGATCAGCTCGTGGGGCGCCGGCACGCTGCTCGGCTCCCTGTTCGCGGCGCGCGCGATCCGCCGCTCCACCTACTGGTCGCTCGTGATCGGCACGGTTGGCCTCTCGGTCATGCTCGGCAGCGTGGCGATCGCGCCGTTCCTCTGGATCGTGTGCGTGACCCAGCTGGTCGGCGGCTTCTTCGACACGTTCGTGAACGTGGCCGAGGAGACCGTGCGCCAGCAGCGCACCCCCGACGAGCTGCGCAGCCGCGTGTTCGCGGCGGGCGAGGCGATCGTGGTCGTCGCCATGTCGGCCTCGATCGCGGTCGGCGGCCCGCTGATCCAGGCGGCCGGGCCCCGCGCGGCCTACGCCGTGACGGGCGTGCTCGGCCTGCTGGCCGCGGTCACGATCTGGTGGGGCGCGTGGGAGCTGCACACCCAGCAGAGCGAGGCGCCGGCGGCAGGCGCGGAGGCGGGGACGCCTGACGAATCAGGCGCCCGTGCGCCTGGCGGCGTGCTCGAGGCCGCCGAGGAGTACGCGCACGTCTGAGCACTAGAGGACCGCACCCGCGGCGGCGAAGCCGTCGCGGGCGGTGACGGTCTCGCGCAGGCGCAGCAGCTTCGGGTAGGGCGTGAGATCCATGCCGGAGTTGCGCGTGCGGAAGAGCACGGGCGCGGCTGCGCAATCGGCGATCGTGAAAGAGCCGACGACCGTGCCGTTGTCGGCGACGACGCGCTCGAACAGCTCCACTGTGGCGGCGACCTCTGCCTCCTTCGCGCGCGCGCCCTCGGGATCTGGCGGTCCCTGCTCGAATCCGCGGCCCTGCACGAAGCCGAGCGCGAGGCGCTCGACCTGGAAAAACGCCCCGCGGAACGCAGTCGCGAAGCGATCGAGGAACTCGTCCACCGGTGCGCGCTGAGCGGGAGCCGCCGGGTAGAGATCGGCGCGACCTTCGCGCTGCGCGAGATAGCGCAGGATGGCGTTGGACTCGGCCAGCACGAGATCGCCGTCCTGCAGCGCAGGAATGCCCCCGAGCGGATTCTCCGCCAGGTACCAGTCGGGACGCGGCTGGCTGATTGGCACCTCGCGCCGGTCGTACTCCAGTCCGAGCTCGGCCAGCAGGAAGCGCACCTTGAGGGCGTTCGACGACATCGGGTTGTCGTAGAGCAGCATCGCGGCGAGCGTAGCCGGATCCCAGCCGGCCATGACTCAGGCGACGCCGGGACACGCGGCTTGTGCCACTTGGCCGCTAGGATCGCCCCGTCCACGGCAGGAGGAAGCATGGCGGGAACGACGAGCGCGGTCGTGACGGGCGCCGCGATGGGGATCGGGCTGGCAGTCGCGCAGCGGCTGTCGGCCGACGGCTACCACGTGGTCTGCGTGGACTGGAATCCCGAGGCGCTGGAGCGCGCGCTCGGGACTCTCAGCGGAGAGTCGAGCGGCGTCGCGGGGGACATCGGCGACTGGTCGACGCACGAACGGGCCGCGGATGCCGCCGAGGCAGCCGGGACGTTGCGCGCGTGGGTCAACAACGCCGGTATCGACTGGAGCGCGGGGGCGCACGAGGTGGATGCCGAGCACATCGACCGCGGGCTGCGCGTGCTGCTGAACGGGCCGATGTACGGCACCGCCGTGGCCGTGCGGCGCATGCTCCCCGGAGGTGGCGGCGCGATCGTCAACGTGGCCTCCATCCAGGGTGTCGCCGGCTTCCCGCGCTACTACGTGTACGGCGCCGCCAAGGCGGGCGTGGTGCAGATCGCGCGCAACGTCTGCGTGGACTACGCCGCGCACGGGATTCGCTGCAACACGGTGCTGCCAGGCACGATCGCGACGCCCATGACCGAGTCGCTGCTGCCCGCCGACCTGACGCGCGAGGAAGCGATGAGCATCGAGGGCGAGCTCGCGCCCATGGGCCGGGTGGGCGAGCCTGCGGAGCTCGGCGCCTCGATCGCGTTCCTGCTCTCGGACGAGGCCTCGTACGTCAACGGCACCAGCCTGATCGTCGACGGCGGTGCGATGGCGCGGTGCTTCGCCTACGAGCCGGGCACGCGCTTCACGGGCGACTAGATACGATCAATGCCGAGCTCGGAGGCCAGCGCTGCCAGCCGCTCCGCCAGAGCGGGCGCGATCTCGAAACGCGCCTCCGGGTCGAGCGGCAGCGCGGGCAGCGTGCTGCCGGGCGCACGCAATGGCTCGGCGCCCGGCTCGATGGGAACGCCCAGGACATAGCCGAGCATCGCATCGAGTCGCCCCGCCAGGTCGGCGGGCGGCCCGAAACGGCCCGGGTCGAAGGCCAGCATGAACACGCCCTGATCGTCGGGGCCCGGGTTCGCGGAAACGGTGCCGGCGCCGGACACGACCCCGGCCAGCGCCTCGACGAGTAGGCCGAGGGCGAATCCCTTGGCGCCGGCGAGGGGTTGCATGAGGCCGTCGCGCACCCAGGCCTCGGGCACCGGCTCCCCCGCGTCCTCGAGCACGCGCACCTTGCCGTGCGCGACGACGCTGGTCGAGAGATCGATCACGAGGTGCGGCGCCTGGGAGCGCGGGATGCCCGCCGCGAGCGGGTTCGTGGACAGGCGGGCCTCCAAGCCGCCGGGAGGCGAGACGGCCTGTGCCGCGCCGGAGTCGTTGGCGAACACGAGCAGCGCGGCGCCCTGCCCGCAGGCGCGATCGGCATAGTCGGCGAGGCGCCCCGCGTGGGCCGAGTGGCGCACGGCGACCGCTGCGACACCGTGGTCGAGGGCCCGCCGGGAGGCGAGATCGGCCGCCAGCGTGCACACGACCTGCCCGAGCGCCCGCCGACCGTCCAGCGTGATTGTCGAGCCATCGTCACGCACGACCTCGGGCCGTGCGGAGGGCACGATCGTGCCCTTCTGCCAGCCGTTCGTGTACTGCGACAGGCGACGGAGCCCGTGGCCGGGATGGCCACCGACCTCGGCGCGCACGAGCAGCTCGGCCATCCGGGCGGCGTCCTCGCTGCTGGCGCCCATGCGCTCCGCGGCGGCGCGGGCGAAGCTCTCTGCCCGGGCGGCGGTGAGTGTGTTCGTCACGCGCGTGACTCTAGGCGTCTCACGGCGCCCCATGACCCAGGGGAGTCGCGCTAGATTTTGTGCCGGATGCCACCGAGTACCGAACGCCCCTCCCCCGTCCCGCGCACGGCGCTGACACCCAGCGTCGAGGGCTATCTCAGCGCCATCTACGCGCTGGCCGAGGGGGACGGCGCCGTCGGCACACAGGCCATCGCCTCGGAGCTCGGCATCGCGGCGCCCTCGGTCACCGAGATGCTCCGGCGTCTCGATGCGCACGGCCTGGTCGAGTACCGGCGTGGCAGCGGCGCGCGGCTGACCCGCTCGGGCGTGCTCGTCGCCCGGCGCCAGGAGCGCCGGCGGGCCGTGATCGAGCGCTTCATCACGACGACGATCGGCCTGCCGGCCGAGGAGGCGGCCGAGGAGGCGCGCACGCTGGAGCACCACCTCAGCGACCGGCTCGTCTCCCGTATCGGCGAGCTCGTGGGCGAGGCGCCGGGCGAGTGGTGCCGGCGCGTCGGCACGCTGCCCGAATAAGGAAAGCCGACCCGGGACGTCGCATGCGTCTGGGGCGGGCAGCACGCTGCCCTTCGCCGCGCCGCCCCGAGCCGGTAAGCCCAATCGTATTTCGCTATAGCGAACCTTCGCGCCGCCTAGGCAAGCCCTAGGCGCGGCCCGCCTGGAAGCTCACACGAGCGAGATGCGCCCCGGCGGCCCGTCCACGATCTCGCCGACGATCCAGCCGGCACCCTCGGCGCCCTCGCGTGGAAGCGCAGCAAGCAGGCCACCCGACGTCTGCGCGTCGCAGGCCAAGAGCGCACGCACCGGATCGACGTCGGCGCCGACCTCGGTATAGGCGTCGGCGGCCGCGCGGTTGCGCTGCGAGCCGCCGGGCACGAGGCCGGCGCGCGCCAGGTCCTCGACGCCTGGCAGGAGCGGCAGCTCGCGCGCCGCGACGCGGGCGTGCACGCCCGAGGCCGCGCACAACTCGCGCAGATGCCCGAGCAGTCCGAAGCCCGTTACATCCGTCACCGCGTGGGGGCCCAGCTCGCGCAGCGCCGCGGCTCCGGCGCGGTTGAGCGTCGTCATCGAGGCGACGGCGGCGGCGAGCACATCGTCGCCGACCGCGCCCTTGCGCAGCGCGTTGGCGACGATGCCCGTGCCGAGCGCCTTGGTGAGCACCAGAACGTCGCCGGGCCGCGCGCCGGCATTGCGCCAGATGCGATCGGGATGCACGAGGCCGGTGACCGCCAGCCCGTAGAGCGGTTCGGCAGCCGTGATTGTGTGTCCGCCCAGGATGGGCGCCCCGGCCGCCAGCGCCACGTCGGCTCCGCCGCGCAGGATCTCGCTCACGTCCTCGTTCGGCAGGTCGGTCGGGAAGCCGCCGATGGCGAGCGCGAAGAGTGGTTCGCCGCCCATCGCGAACACGTCGGAGATCGCGTTCGTCGCGGCGATGCGCCCGTAATCGTAGGGGTCGTCGACGATCGGCGTGAACACGTCGACCGTCTGCACGATCGCCTGGGAGTCGTTCAGCCGGACGACCGCGGCGTCGTCCAGTGTGTCGTTGCCGACGAGGAAGCGATCGTCGCCGACGGCCGAGCGCGGCACGCCCTGCAACAACTCGGAAAGCCGCTCGGCGGGCACCTTGCAGGCACACCCGCCCCCTGCGGCACGTTGTGTCAGCCTCGGCAGCTCGACCTTCATCCCGCCCCGATCGTACCTGCGACTGCTGGATCGCCTGACTACGGCCCGATCCACTACCCTCGGCAGAGATGACGACCGCTCATCCGGGTCCGCGCATCGAGGCCGGCACGCTGCACGAGGCCGTTGCGGCACTGCGCGCTCGCGGCCTGCGGCTTTCGGGTGCGAGGCGGGTCGTGCTGGAGGCGCTCTACGCGACCGACGCCCCACTCAGCGCGGAGGAGATCGCGGAGGGCATCGGCAAGCTGCCGGCCTCCGACCTCGCCTCGGTCTATCGCAACCTCGAGACGCTCGAGCGCCTGGGCCTCGTGCGCCACGTGCACCTGGGCCACGGGGCGGGCCGCTACGTGCTGGCCGGGCGCGAGCGCGAGTATCTCGTCTGCGAGCGCTGCGCTGCCCAGCGCGCTGTCCAGCCGGAGCAACTGGAAGGCGTGCGAGAGGCCGTGCGCGAGGCCACCGGCTTCGCCGCGCGCTTCAGCCACTTCCCGATCGTCGGCCTGTGCGCCGACTGCGCGGCGCTCGAGAGCTGACCTCGCCGGGCGCACCACTCGGGGTCTGACCCTTGAGAGTGCGCCGACTCGGGCGCACGGCCCGCAAGGCGCCCGCAGCGCCTTCCGGGGTGCACCGGGGGGGAGGAGAGCCCCCGGCGGGTACGTCAAAGGAGAGGGTTGGTCAGGCCGTGGCCGGCGCCGGCGCGACGTCGGCGGGGGCCGCGGGCGCCGGGGTGGCGGGCGCGGGAGCCGCGCCGTTGTGGTCGTCGTGGTCCTTCCAGCCGCCGTGGCCGCGCCCGAAGCCGAAGCCGCCCTCGTGCGTGCCGTTGACGATCTCGTCCAGGCGCGTGGCGAGACCGGCGAGCAGCTTCGTCTCCTGGTCCTTCGTCAGCTTGCCGGCAGTCACGGCCGCGTCGAGCTGCTTCGTCGCCGCGTCGGTGATGGCGGACTTGAGCCCCTCGACCGTCTTGCCCTGCGCCTTCGCGACGTCTGCGAGC
>DASRQS010000009.1:0-202109 GCA_035696365.1 Gaiellales bacterium
TGTCCAGCTCGCCGCGGAAGTCGGACACGATCACGACCATCCCGCGCTGGCGGCCGAGCGCCGCCGTCGTCTTGAGCACGGTGCCGAGCGACGCGCGCCCGGTGCCCTCCTCCTCGCTCCCGCGCCGCAGCTCGGCGAGCAGCGCGAGCAGGCCGAGGCGGCCCTGGCGCGGGCGCATGATCCGCGGCTCGCCGCCGCCGAGCGCCACCACGCCGAGGCGGTTGCCGCGCCGCGTGGCCACGTGGCCGATCGCGAGCGCGACGCCCTCGGCGACGTCGGCCTTGCGCCGGTCCGCGGTGCCGAAGAGCATCGACGCCGACGTGTCGAGGACGAGCCACGTGACAAGCACGCGCTCGGCCAGATGCACACGCACATGGGGAACGTTGGTGCGCGCGGTCACGTTCCAGTCGATCTGGCGGACGTCGTCCTCGACCGGCTCGTACGGCCGGATCTGAGCCAGCTCGCTGCCGCGCCCGAGCAGGGTCGAGCGGTGGTCGCCCGGCAGCATCCCCTCCACGCGGCGCGCAATCGTCAGATCGAGCGCGCGCAGCAGCGGCTCGGGCATCGGGCCCGGCCCCGGCCGCGCGGGCGTCTGCCCCCGGCGGAGGAGCCCGTCGATCACGCGACGCGGCCCGCGAGGTCGAGTTGCGGGACGGGGACGGCGGCGACGATCTCGTCGAGCAGGCTGTCCGGGCTGCGGCGCTCGGCCAGCGCCTCGTAGGAGAGCACCATGCGGTGGCGCAGCGCGTCCTTGATCAGCTCCTGGAGATCCTGCACCAGCACGTAGTCGCGGCCGCGCACGACGGCCAGGCCGCGGGCGGCGTGGATCAGCGAGATCGGACCGCGCGGGCTGGCGCCGAAGTCGATGAAGCGCGCGAGATCGGGCAACCCGAAGTCACCCGGACGGCGCGTCGCAGTCGCGAGCTGGAGCGCGTAGCTGACGAGGCCAGGGTCGACGTAGATGCTCCGCACCTCCGCCTGCACGGCCCGCAGATCCTCGATCGTGAGCAGCTGCTGGAGGTCGGGTGGCGGGATCAGCGAGCGCTGGATGACCGTCAGCTCCTCGTCATGCTGCGGGTAGTCGACGAGGATCTTGAGCATGAAGCGGTCGACCTGCGCCTCGGGCAGCGGGTAGGTGCCCTCCGACTCGATCGGGTTCTGCGTGGCCATCACGAGGAACGGATCCGGCACGAGGTGTGTCGTGTGCCCCAGCGTGACCTGACGCTCCTGCATCACCTCGAGCAGCGCCGACTGCACCTTGGCGGGCGCGCGGTTGATCTCGTCCGCCAGCAGGAAGTTGCAGAACACCGGGCCGAGCTCGGTGTCGAAGGTCGCCTTGTCGGCCCGGTAGATGCGCGTCCCGATCAGGTCGGACGGGACGAGATCGGGGGTGAACTGGATGCGGTTGAAGGTGCCGCCGAGCACGTCGGCGGTGGTCCTCACCGTGAGGGTCTTGGCAAGTCCCGGAACGCCCTCGATCAAGAGGTGCCCGCCGGTCAGCAGACAGACGAGCACCCGCTCCAGCATCTGATCCTGACCCGCGATGACCCGGCGGATCTCGAACAGCGCCTGCTCGAGTCGTGTCTTCGTCCGCGCCGTGCTCTGGGGATCGACGCCGCTTGCCACGTGCTCTCCTTCGGGTCGCTTCGGATGAACCGCTCGCTCATGGGCCCGGACCGGACCAGCGCGCTCCCGGTCTACGCCCGAAGCCCGCGGCCCGGATCACGTGAGCGTGATCGGCGCGGGCCCCGGCCTTGGGCGAGCGCCTACGCGCCACGAGACCCGTCAGCGCGACGACGACGTCTCCAACAACGCTGCATGCGGTCGGCATGCGACTCCCTCACGATCGCGGACGACTCGCGCATGGTATCCGAGGCCGGAAAAGCACAAGAGAGCGTTTCCGGCATGCCCTTGCCGCCCACGTGACATGCGCCTACGGGTGCGTTAGGTTTTGCCTCCCCGCGCGATCTAGCAGCAGGACGCTCGCTCGCCCGAACGCGCGCCACCGGAATCGACGAGGAGCCGCAACCATGGCGGCGGGAGTTCCCTCCAGCCCCGCGAACGGGCCGGAGAACGATGGCATGAAGTTCGTCGCCGGCCCGCTCGGTCCGAGCAGGTACAAGCTGAACCGCGGCTGATGAAGACGCGTCTCGTCGTCTACGCCAACTCGGACGACGCCCTTCTCCTGTGGGCGACCGACGTCCTCGACGACACGGTGCACGGTTTCGCCGTTCAACGCAGGCTCGAGCCCGCCGGCGGCGGAGCGAGCGCGACGTCGTGGCTCGACAACTTCGCACCGCCCGGCCCGCAGCCCTTTCAGGGCGGGCAGCACCAGCCTTCCAACCTGTGGCCGTTCCGCTCGTTCACGTGGACCGATCACAGCGTCTCGCGCGGCGGTGTCGTCAGCTACCGGGTCGCCCCGGTCCTGTCCGATCCGGCCGACCCTTCGAAGCTCAGGCCGCCGAAGCTCGCGTCGGCCAGCTCATGGAGCAAGAAGCGCACGATCGGCGCCAAGAGTACGACGCCCTACGAGACCTACTTCAACCGCGGGTTCGTGATCTCGCAGTTCATCAGCCGCTACCTCGCGGCGCAGTTCCCCGGGCTCGCCATGGAGCAGGCGCTCGCGCGGTTCAAGGATCGGATCGGAAAGCACGACGAGGACGTGATTCGCGCGTTCCTCTCGGGCGAGTTGCGCACGACGATGTTGCGGCTCCTGGCGGACGCGAGAGCGCAGGGAGACGAGGTGCACGCCGCGCTCTACGAGCTCTCCGACGACGAGCTGATCAAGGGCCTCGCAGCGCTGAAGGCGCATGCGCACGTCGTGCTCGCAAACGGCTCGATCCAGGCGGCCAAGGGCGAGCCCGCCGCCGAGGCGCGCAAGCGCGACCAGAACGCCGACGGGCGTGCCGCGCTGGTGAAGGCCGGAGTCGATGTCGAGCAGACCCACCGCTTCGTCTCTCCGGGGGCACTCGCACACAACAAGTTCCTCGTCTTCAGCCACGCCGGGATCCCTGAGCGCGTCTGGACCGGCAGCACGAACTGGACGCCGACCGGTCTCTGCACGCAGCTCAACAACGGGCTGCTGATCTCGGACCGCGCCGCGGCCACGGCCTATCTCGCGCAGTGGCACGCGCTCCGGGACGCGCACAGCTCGCATCCTGCGAGCCTGGTGAACGCGAACGCCCTCCCGCACCCGGTCGGCCCGGCCGGCCATGGGGACACCGTGCGGTTCACGCGCGCGCCGAAGAAGGCCGACCTCGCCGAGCTCGCCGCGATCGTCGCGGGCGCCGGGCAGGGCGTGCTCTTCCTCATGTTCATGCCTGGGGGCACTGGCGTCCTGAAGAACGTGCGCGACCTGATCCAGGCCAGGCCGGCCTTGCTCGTGCGCGGGGTCGTCAGCGATCTGCCCCTCGGACGCAAGGACGAGCAGACAGGCACGACGACGAAGGTCAGCGTGACCCTGATCGACACGGCCGGCGAGGCGACTGTACCCGCCGCGACCACCTATGACGTCGTGCAGCCCGGGGGGATGCGGCATCCGGCCGCCGGCTGGGCGGCCGAGGTCACGCGCCAGCAGTTCAAGCAGGGGATCGGCTTCGCCATCATCCACTCGAAGGTCCTCGTAGTCGATCCGTTCGGCGACGACCCGGTCGTCGTCACGGGGAGCCACAACTTCTCACCGTCGGCCAGCACCGGCAACGACGAGAACTTCATGGTCGTGCGCGGCGACCGCGCGCTGGCCGAGGCCTACGCGGTCAACGTCGAGAGCGCCTGGCGCCACTACGCGGCGCGCGTGGGCAACCCGTTCCACAACCTGAGCGGCATCGCCTATCTGCGTGCCCTGCAGCAGGCACAGGTCCGCGAGCAGGTCTTCTGGCGACTCGGGAGCTGAGAACTGGTTTTCACAAGTCGCGTGGCGTTCGGAGGTCTCGAATCATTTGCGGTCTGGCCTTGACATCGGCTAACGCTGTTAGCTAATGTTTCAGCTAACAGCGTTAGCCAACTCCTGCGATCCGAGGCACCCATGCAACTCTCCTCCACCCAGACCGCCCACCGAGCCGCATCCCGCGCCGTCTACGGCGCGCTGGCGGTCGCCCTGCTCGCAGCGGCGATCCACGAGGCCGCGACGCACGGGAGCGGCTGGTGGCTGTTCGCCGCGTTCCTCGCCGGGCCCGACCTCGCGCTCTTCTTCGGGATCGGCACGCAGCTCGAGCACGGCCAACTGCACCCGCGGGCCGTCCCGCTCTACAACGCCCTCCACAGCTTCTGGGGGCCCGCCGCCCTGGCCCTCGCGGCCATCGTCCTGCCGGGCGGCATCCTCGTCGGCGGGCTCGCATGGGCCTGCCACGTCTCCGTCGACCGCGCCGTCGGCTACGGGATGCGCACGCGCGATGGCTTCCAGCGGTCCTGACGGGCTCAGCCCCCGCGCGCTGCAGATCGTCGCCGCCGCGCGGGAGATCCTTGACGACGAGGGACTCGACGCGCTCACGATGCGGCGCATCGCGGAACGCCTCGGGATCCGCGCGCCCTCGCTCTACAAACACTTTCCCGACAAGCAGAGCCTCGAGGCGGCGATCATCTCGGCCGCCTTCGAGGAGCAGGCCGACGTGTTCGAGCGGGCCGTCGCCGGCAGCGACGACCCGCTCGGCGAGCTCGCAGTCGCCTATCGGGGCTTCGCCCTCGCCCACCCCCACCTCTACCGGCTGATGACCGACCGGGAGCTGCGCCGCGACCTGCTCGCCCCGGGCGCCGAGGAGCGCGCCGGACTGCCGATCTACCGCGCCGCCGGCGAGGACGCCGACCGCGCCCGCGCCGCCTGGGCCTTCGCACATGGCATGGCCCTGCTCGAGATCGCCAACCGCTTCCCACCGGGCGCGGACGTCGACGCCGCCTGGCGGGCCGGCATCGGGGCATTTCGTGGCTGACCGCTGGGATGCGATCGTCGTGGGCTCGGGCCCGAACGGCCTTGCGGCCGCAGTCGCGCTGGCGCAGGCCGGGCGCTCCGTGGTCGTGCTCGAGGGCGCGCCGACGATCGGGGGCGGGACGCGCAGCGCCGAGCTGACGCTCCCCGGCTTCCGCCACGACGTGTGCTCGGCGATCCATCCGCTCGCTCTGGCCTCGCCGTTCCTGCGAAGCCTGCCGTTGCAGGAGCACGGGCTCGAGTTCGCCCACCCGGAGATCCCGGTCGCCCACCCCCTGGACGGCGGGAGCGCCGTGGCGCTGCACCGCTCGATCGACGAGACGGCGGACGGTCTCGGAGCCGACGGGCCGGCCTACCGCCGGCTGATGGAGCCGCTCGCGGGCGACTGGGAGGCGCTCGTCGAGGACCTGCTCGGCCCGCTGCGCCGCCCGCGCCATCCGGGCACGGACCTGCGCTTCGCGCGCATGGCACTGCGCTCCGCGCAGGGCCTCGCCCGCTCGCGCTTCAGCGGGGTCCGCGCCCAGGCGCTGCTCGCCGGCAACGCGGCGCACTCGATGCGCCCGCTCACCTCCCCGGCGACCGCCGGCTTCGGGCTCACGCTCATGCTGCTCGGCCACGCCGTCGGCTGGCCGGCTGCCGTCGGTGGCTCACAGGCCATCGCCGATGCGATGGCAGCGCTGCTGCGCTCGCTGGGCGGCGAGATCGAGACGGGACGCGAGGTCCGGTCGCTGGCCGAGGTGCGCGGCGTCAAGGCGGTGCTGCTCGACCTGACGCCGCGGCAGGTGCTCGCAGTCGCCGGCGAGGAGCTGCCGCCGCGCTATCGCCGCGCGCTGCGGCGCTTCCGCTACGGGCCCGGGGTGTTCAAGCTCGACTACGCGCTGGACGGCCCGGTGCCCTGGACGGCCCCGGAGTGCCGCCGCGCCGGCACGCTGCACCTGGGTGGAACGCTCGCCGAGATCGCGGCCGCCGAGGCCGAGGTGGCGCGCGGCCGGCAGGCGTCGCGTCCGTTCGTCCTCGTCGCCCAGCAGAGCCTCTTCGATGCCGGCCGCGCCCCGGACGAGGCGCACACGCTGTGGGCCTACTGCCACGTGCCGAACGGCTCCCAGGTCGACGCGCGCGAGGCCGTCGAGGCTCAGATCGAGCGCTTCGCGCCGGGCTTCCGCGAACTCGTCCGCGCGCGCAGCACGATGGCACCGGCCGCGTTCGAGGCGTACAACGCCAACGACGTCGGCGGCGACATCAACGGCGGCGCCGCCGATCTGCGCCAGCTCTACGCCCGGCCCGTGCTGCGGCCGGTGCCGTACGCGACGCCAAACCCGCGCCTCTTCATCTGCTCCGCCTCGACGCCGCCCGGCGGCGGCGTGCACGCGATGTGCGGCTGGCATGCCGCAGGTGCCGCGCTGCGCGGCGCCCTGCGCTAGACAGAACCTCTCACAGAATCAGCGTGTGCGGGCGGTCGCGTGCCGGCCCGCGCAGGCCGCGCGTCGCCGCCTGACGTTGTACGTCAGGCCCCGACGTACGGAACCGTGAGCGGCCCGTAGGGCAGGACGCACACGCGCGAGTCGGGGCCGGCGTCCTCGAGCAGCTGCCGCACCGTCCCCTCCACGTCGGCCGTCTGCTCCAGGTGGGCCTGGCCCAGCTCCGCGTCCGACAGGTACGAGGTGTGGAGGATCACGCGCGAGCGCGACTGGATGCCTGCCTGGATCTGGATCTGCCACTGGTCGGCAACGGTCGTCGTGCGCGCCGCGATCGCCTCGAGCAGGGCGGCCGGGGACACGGCGGCGGTCAGCTCCTCGCGATAGGAGCCGTGCGACGGGAAACCGTCGCGGCATTCGGCAGCGCACACGATCGCGCCGCCGGGACGGACGACCTGGGCCGCCGCCGACATGCCCTTGACCGCCTGGTAGAGGTTCTGGTCGAGTGGGAAGCCGGCGTTGGTGGTCAGCACGACGTGAAAGGGCCGCGGCACAGCGCGCATCGCCGTCTGCCGCACGACGGCGCAGGCCGCCTCGTGCATCGCGAACAGCTCGCCCCCGAAGGCCTGCGCGACGCGTTGCTCGCCGTCCAGCACGACGTCGAGCGAGAAGTGCGTCCCAGTGGCAGCCGCGATCGCGCGCACGTCGTCGTGCACGGGATTGCCCCGCGTGACGCCCCAGCGTGCCTGCGGGCTGCCGATGCGCGCCGCGTCGTGCAGCGTGAGCGTGGTCTCGAGACCCGCGAGCCCGGGCGCCACGAGCTTCGGGCCCCCCGAGAAGCCGGCGAAGAAATGCGGCTCGACGAAGCCGGTCGTGATGCGCACGTCGGCAGCGGCCCACTCGCTGTTCAGCCACACCGGCACGTCGGCGCCGAAGCGGCCCATCCATGTCAGCGTCCCCTCGTCGCGCGCGTCGTGGTTGACGACGCGCACCGCTGCAAGCACGTCGTCGCCGAGCATGGCCCGCAGCTCCTCGTCGCTGTTGCCGCGGTGGGTGCCGGTGGCGACGAGCACGACCACGTCCTCGAGGCGCACGAGCCCGTCGAGCTCCTCGAGGATCGCCGGCACGACGATGTGGCGGGGCTGTGGCCGCGTGCCGTCGCAGATGCTGATGGCGACGCTGCCGCCGCCGCGCACGACCTCCCGCAGCGGCGGGCCCGCCACGGGTCGCCGCAGCGCCTCGAGCACCGCTGCGCGCTCGTCGGCGGCCGGCGGCGGATGCAGCGGCGTCACGACCGTCGTGCGCTCGTCCGGGAGGTCGACGACGAGGCCGTCGCTCCCGTAGGCGAGCTTCACCTTCACGGCAGGCGGGAGATCAGCTCGGGCGGCGTGTAGGCCTCGACGGCGGGCAGCGCGTCGTCGTAGCGCTCGAGCTCGACGAGCGTCGTCTGCGCGATCGGCCCCTGCGCCAGGCTCGAGGTGCCCTTGTCGAGCGTGAGGCTGTTGGGGTTGCCGTGGCGGTCGAGCGAGCCCGCCTCGCCGGGCGACACGGGATCCCACCACGCACCCGTCGAGAGCTGCACGACCGAGCGGCGCAGGCCGGGGTCGAGAATCGCGCCCGCGAGGCAGGCTCCGCGGTCGTTGAACACCCGCACGACATCGCCGTCGGAGATTCCGCGGGCACTCGCGTCGTCGGGATGCATTCGAATCGGCTCACGGCCCTGGACCTTCGAGTCCTGGCTGTAGCCGCCGTTGTCGTACTGCGAGTGCAGCCGCGTCTTCGGCTGGTTGGAGATCAGATGCAGCGGGAAACGACCGGCGAGCTCCGACCCGAGCCACTCGGCCGGTTCCATCCACACGGGGTGGCCGGGGCAGTCGTCGTAGCCGAAGCCGGCGATCGTGGCCGAGGCGATCTCGATGCGCCCGGACGGCGTGGGCAGCGGCGCCGAGGTGGGATCGGCGCGCAGGGCGGCGAAGTCCAGCTCGCGCCGGTGCGGCGGCGTCGGCATCTCGATGCGACCCGCCTCCCAGAACTCCTCGAAGGCGGGGAGCTCCACCCCCTTGCCCTGGAGGTCGTCGCGCGTCGTGTCGTAGAAATGTCGCACCCACTCGTCGCCGTCGCGCCCCTCGGAGAACTCCGCGAGGAAGCCGAGGCGCTCGGCCAGGGCGCACAGCGTCTCGTAATCGGTGCAGACCTCGGGCGGAGGCGCGACCGCCTGGTGCATGGCCGAGATCCAGGAGTCGGCCCAGCCGGCCGCGACGTCGTTGCGCTCGAGTGCGGTGGCCGCCGGGAAGACGATGTCGGCGAAGCGCGCGATGGGGTTCCACCACGACTCGTGCACGATCACGGTCTCGGGGCGGCGCCAGGCACGCGCGAGGCGGTGCAGATCCTGGTGGTGGTGGAACGGGTTGCCGCCGCACCAGTAGACGAGACGCACGTCCGGGAACGCGACGCGCCGCCCGTCGTAGTCGATCTCCTTGCCGGGCTCCAGCAACAGGTCGGCGATACGAGCGACGGGAGTCCTGGTCGTGACGCGGTTCTGGCCCTGCGCAAGCGCGGTGATGCGGTGGCGCTCGGGCTGCACGCCCACCGAGTGGATCGCGCCGTAGCCGGAGCCGAAGCCGCCGCCCGGCAGGCCCATGGAGCCCGTCATCGCCGCCAGCGCGACGCCCATCCAGAACGGCTGCTCGCCGTGGTCGGCCCGCTGCAGCGACCAGCTGACCGTGACCAGCGTGCGGCGCGCGGTCATCTCGGCCGCGAGCGCCTCGACTGCCGCGGGATCGACGTCGCAGACTGCGGCCGCCCAGGCTGCATCGCGTCGCACGCCGTCGCTCGCACCTGTGAGATAGGCCTCGAGCTGCTCCCAGCCGACGCAGCACTCCCGCAGGAAGTCCCGGTCGTGCGTGCCGGCCGCGATCATCGTGTGCGCGAGGCCCATCATCAGCGCGACGTCGGTGTTCGGCCGCGGCGTGATCCAGCGAGCGCTCTGATGCGCGTCGATGTCGCCGCGCACCGGGCTGACGTTGACGAAGTCGACGCCGGCCTCGCGCGCAGCAGCCTGCGCGCCCCGCGCCACATGGCGCGCAAGGCCGCCGGAGTTGATCTGCGTGTTCTTCATCGCCAGCCCGCCGAAGGCGACGATCAGCTCGGTGTGCTCGGCGATCTCGTCCCAGTGCGGAGCCGAGGAGTAGATCGCGTTCGAGGCGCCGCCGATCACGTGCGGGAGGATGACCTCCATGGCCGCGCAGCTGTAGCTGTTGACGGACGCCGTGTAGCCGCCGTGGAAGTTCAGGAAGCGGTGCAACAGGCCCTGCGGGTGGTGGAAGCGCCCGGCACTGCCCCAGCCGTAGGAGCCGCCGTAGATGGAGGCGTTGCCGTGCTCGCTCTTCACGCGCGCGAGCTCGCGCGCGGCCAGATCGAGCGCCTCCTCCCAGCCGACCTCGACGAACGCGTCCTGTCCGCGCGCCTCTCCGCCCCGTCCCTCCAGCCAGCCGCGCCGGACCGCGGGACGCAGGATCCGCCCGGCGTCGTTCTGCGCGCGGGGCATGCCGACGCCGATGGGCGACGGATCGGGATCGCCGGGCACCGGGTGCAGCGCGACGACCGCGCCGCCACTCACCTCGACGTCATAGTTGCCCCAGTGCGTGGACGTCGGCGTGCGACGACGTGCGATGAGCCCATCACCTCCCGGTCGGCGAGCCACGCCGCATCGTAGCCGGGGCGGCGCGCAGACCACGGCGACCGACGCGCCTCTCATGATTCGCCGGGATGCGAGCAACCGGCTGTCTCTGCGCGCTGCTCGGCGCGCTCCTCGCAGTGCTGCCGGTCACCGTCGTCCAGGCGAAGGTCAAGCCGCTCCCGAAGCCCGCAGGCATCTCACCGAAACCGGCGCTGCGCACGGTCTCTGTGATCGCGCCCGTCTCGCGGCCGACGGCGAGCACCACCGTCGTCAGGCCGGCTCGCCGCGAGGTCGCAAGCAGGCCTCGCACCAGCGTGCGCAGGACGAGGGTGCGCCGGATCTCGGCGCGCGCGCCGAGACGGCACGTTTTCGTTCCGGCGTCCATCCGCGGAGGACGCGAGCGGAACTGGCTGGTCGAGAGCGTCGGTGGCCGTGATTCCGCGCGCGTGCTCGCAGTGGCATTGCTGCGGCCGACGCCTCTCGGTCTCGTCGGCTCCGGCGAGGCGCTGCCGGTGCACGACCGCACCTGGCCCGCCTGGAAGATCGCTGCGCTCGCGCTGCTGGCCGCCGCAGAGACGTTCCTGCTCGTCCGTCTCACCCGCGGCAGGGGCTTCGCGTACCCGAACGAGATCTGACCTGGCGCACGCGCAGGTGCAACTTCTTCACCACCGGGCTGCCGCGCCTCCGCTAGCGTGCGCCGCGAGCCAGTGACGGAGACGCCCCTCGAGCATCCGGGTCCGACGACGGCGCCGCTGGCCACGGTCGCGCGCGAGTGGACGCGCATCGGTCTGATCGGCTTCGGCGGGCCGCCCGCGCACATCGTGCTGCTGCGCCGCCTCGTGGTGGAGCGCAAGCGCTGGATGGACGCGAAGGAGTTCGAGGACGCCAACGCCGCGTGCGGCCTCCTGCCGGGCCCCGCCTCCACGCAGCTCGCGATCTTCTGCGCCTACCGGGCCGGCGGTCCGCTGGGGGCGATCGTCGGCGGCCTCGGCTTCATCGTCCCCGCGGTCGTGCTCGTCCTGCTGCTCTCGGTGGTCTTCTTCGGGCAGGCGCCGCCGCTCTGGGTGCGCGGCGCGGGCGCGGGCGCCGGTGCAGCCGTCGCCGCCGTCGCAGTGCATGCCGCGCGCTCGCTGCTCGTCCCGAGCCTCGCGCGCGTGCGCGACGATGCCGCGCGGCGGGCGCGCTGGGCGCTCTACCTCGTCGCCGCCGCTGCCGGGGCGGCACTCGTGGGCCCGTACCTCGTGCTGGTGCTCGTCGGCTGCGGCCTCGTCGAGCTCGCCCTGCAGCGCAGGCCCTCAACTGCATTCGGGGTGCACCTCGGTGCACTCGCGGCGCCGGCCCCGCGAGCCGTCGCGGCCGGGGGGCTCGGAGCGCTCTGCTGGACGGCCTTCAAGGTGGGCGCGCTCTCCTACGGCGGCGGCTTCGTGATCATCCCCCTGATGCAGAGCGACGCCGTGCACACCTACCACTGGATGACCAACGCGGAGTTCCTGAACGCCGTCGCGCTGGGTCAGGTCACCCCGGGCCCCGTGGTCGCGACGATCGCCGCCGTCGGCTACGCCGCGCACGGGATCGGCGGCGGGCTGCTGGCCGCGGCGGTCGCATTCACGCCGTCGTTCTCGTTCATCCTGCTGGGCGGCCGGCGCTTCGGGCGGCTGCGAGCGAACGCCAACGCGCGAGCCTTCCTCGAAGGGGCTGGGCCGGCGGCGATCGGGGCGATCCTCGGCGCGGCCGTCACGCTGACGCTCGCGCTGCGCGAGACGTGGCAGTACGGCGTGCTGGCAGCCGCCGCGATCGCGCTGCTCGCGCTCCGGCGCAGTGTCGTCGAGACGCTGCTGGCAGCGGGGGCGATCGGCGTGGTGCTCGCGCTGGCCGGCGCGCCGATTCCCTAGAGCGCCGCTGCTCTCGCCGAGGAGCTGTCCGCGCCGTCGGGCGCCTTCGCGAGCTCGCGCGCGCCGCTCAGCGAGAGTCCCTCGCGGGCCAGGAAGAAGAGGCCGAGACCGACGCCGAGCAGGCCCTCGACCAGCTGCAACCCGACGCTGAAGGCCACGGCGCTGGTGGTCGAGACGGCGTACGCGCTGACGAGCGGGGCGCTGACGCCGAGCTGGAAGATGCCCAGATTGCCGGGCCAGAAGGGGAACAGCTGCACGATCGTCGACGAGACGAACACCATGCCCGCGCCGGCGAGACCGATGTGGATGCCGAAGGCCTCGAGCGCCGCCCAGATGCCGGCGATCTGCGCGGCCCACGAGAGCGTGCCCGCCGCCATCGCGACGGCCGTCGCGCGCGGCTTCGAGAACAGCGCCTGGCCACGCGAGAGGCCCGACAGAACGACGGCGACCCGGCCGCGCGCCTTGCGCATCGCGACCATCAGCACCGTCGTCACGACCGTGAGCACGAGGACGAAGGCGATCACGAGCCCCCAGATCATCTGCGGGAGGTGCATGACCGGCGCGAGCGCGACCACCGCGAGTGCGAGCGCGACCCCGAGGACGAGTTGCTCGGCAAGCGCGGTGCCGGCGATCGTCGAAGCAGGAATGCTCTCCCCGGCCAGACGCCTGCGCCGAGCGAGCACCGCGACGCGCGCGAGCTCGCCGACACGGGCGAACAGGACCGAGTTGAGCAGGAAACCGATGAAGAGCGCCGGCACGACGTGGGCGTAGCGCGCGGGGCGCTGCTCCGGGAGGGCGTCGAGCGCCGCCTTCCAGACGATCGCCTTGCCGGCCACGGAGGCCAGGTTGAGCAGCAGCGAGGCGATGATCCAGCCCCACACCACGTCGGCCTGGCCGAGCGTCGAGAGGTCGACGCGCCTGGCGAGCAGCAGGGAGATCCCCGCCAGCGCGCCGGCTCCCAAGACGACGCGCAGCGCCTGCGAGTGCGCCAGCTCCGCGATGCGGCGGGTGGGCGAGAGCGGGTTGATGGGGACGGCGGACATCTCGCTTCGTAGCGTGCCCGCCTTCGGCGCCCGGATCGTGCGGGGGGCCTGTGTGCCGTGGTGCGGTCAGCCGTACCTCGGTCGGCCGATCAGCGGGCAGCCTGGGAGGACCCGGCGCCCGAAGCGGCGGGAGCGGCGGATTCGGCCTGCGCGGGCTGCGCGGCCTGCGCGAGCCTGCGCGCGGAGCGGCGCACGGCGGCTACCACTGCCGCACACCCGCTTCGCGCGAGTCGGCGCCGAACCAGCTCGAGAGGATGGAAACGAGCACGAATACAAGGGCGATGAATGTGAGAGTGAGCACGGCGAGCCTCCGGCTTGCGGGGTCGGGACGGGCGTTTTCCCGATTCTCGCCCTCGCGCCCGCGCCCGGGCGTTCGGCGGACCGGCGTCTCGCGGTGGCGCTGGCCGTACGACCTCAGCCGAGCTCGCGCAGGCGCGGCAGCAGCTCGGCCACGCGCTCGGCGTGCGCTCGCGCCTCCCCGGGCGAGACGATCACGATCAGGTCGCGCACGTTGCGCTCGACGAACTCGGCGGCGCTGCGCAGCAGCGCTTCGTCATCGCCGGAATAGCGCACCTGCACCGAGCGCCGGATCTCGGCCGGATCTCGGCCGACGTCGGCGCAATGGGCGTCGAGGATGCCCGCCAGGCGCGCGACCTCGTCGGGGTCGCCCCCCGGGGCGTTCCAGACGTCTGCATGCTGGGCGATCACGCGCAGTGTCTTGCGCTCGCCGCGTCCCCCGATCCAGAAGGGCGGATACGGCCGCTGAACGGGCTTCGGATTCGAGATCGCCTCGTGCAGGGTGTAGCGCTGACCCTCGAACGTCGCGCGCTCCTCGGTGAACAGCAGCTTCATCACCTGGCAGGCCTCGTCCAGCCACTCGACGCGGCGTCCCGCCGTGCCGAACTCGATGCCGAGCATGGCGTGCTCGTTCTCGGCCCAGGCGGCGCCGATGCCGAGCTCGAGCCGCCCGCCCGAGAGGTGATCGACGGTCACGGCCAGCTTGGCGAGCACGCCGGGATGCCGGTAGGTGTTGCCGGTCACCATGCAGCCGATGCGCACGCGGCTCGTGGCCTCGGCCATGGCCCCGAGCAGCGTCCAGCCCTCGAGCACGTCGCGCTCGGGGTCGCCGATGATCGCCGCGAAGTGGTCGAAGTTCCAAAGGTGGTCGAAGCCCGACTGGTCGGCCACCTGCCAGACGGCGCGCAGCTCGGCCGGGCTGGTGTTCTGCTGGGAGAGCTTGAGTCCGATGCGTACGGGATCCATCTGGCGAGCCTAGCGTTTCGTCGCTCCCGCCCCGGTGGGGACGAAGTCCTCACCGGGCACGTCGCGCGTGCCGATAGCCACAAGATGGAGCCGGTCAGATGCACCCCCGACGGCGAGCCGCGCGGGTCCGAGCCCCAGCACATGGCCGGCTCCGGCGAGCACGTCGACCTGGAGCGGTTCCTGAGCGTGCTCGAGGGCGTGCGCACCGTCCCGTTCTCGGGCGAATTCCGCCCGGACGGCAGCTTCCACGCGCCCTACACCGGGCCCGGCATCCACCTGCTGCTCGGCGGCGACCTCCCGGACGGGATCGACGGTGGCGAGTTCTGGGCGACGCGCGTGCTGCCGTCCGACCGCGCGCTCTACGACGGCGGCATGGAGCTCCAGCGCAACGGCGAGTCGTGTCAGATGGAGTACCGCATCGAGGCGCTCGACGGCCGCTTGCTGTGGATCCGCGAGTGCTCCCGCGGGACGCCTCAGCAGGACGGCAGCATGCGCATCGACGCATCGTGATAGACGTGACCGAGCAGCACGCCCGCGATGACGCCGCGAGCGAGCTCGAGCACATGCTGAGAGTGACGCGCGGCCGCCTCGACTCCGTGCTCTCGGCGATCGACGAGTATCTCTACGCCTGGCGCTATCCCGTCCACGGGCCCGCCGTCGTCGACTTCGAGTCGATGCCGCTGGCGGCCTTCCTGGGCCGGGAGCAGAGCGACGGCGATCCGGACGACGAGTGGCTCGAGTCCGTGCACCCCGACGATCGCGCGGCCGTCGCCGAGGACGTGCTCGCCGCGCAGCACGCGGGCCTGCCGGGCAGCGTCGAGTACCGCGTCCGCGACAGCGAGGGCACCACCCGCTGGCTGCATGATCGCTGGCGCTGCCGGCGCGAGCCGGGCGGGATCGTCGCCGAGGGAATCGTGTCCGACATCACCGCGCGCAAGCACGCCCAGGACGGCATGGCCGCCGCGCTGGCGAGCACGCAGGTCGCCTACGGCGAGCTCGACGAGGCGCGGCTCTCGGCCGAGCACGCCTCGAACACCGATCCGCTGACCGGCCTCGCCAATCGCCGCAGCTTCCAGAGCTCGCTCGACGAAGCCGTCGTCAGCGCACGCTCGAAGCCGTTCGGCCTGCTGCTGCTCGACGTCGACCACTTCAAGCGCACGAACGACACGCACGGGCACCAGGCCGGCGACGACGTGCTCGAGGCCGTGGTCGCCTGCATGCGCACGACCGTGCCCGACGACGCGATCATCGCGCGCTGGGGCGGCGAGGAGTTCACCGTGCTCGTGCCGGGCGTGCGGACCCGCGACGCGCTACGTGAGGTCGCGGAGGGCATCCGGCTGACGGTGCGCGACGAGCGGCTCGCGACGCGCCGCGGGGCCCTCGCGATCACCATCTCGTGCGGCGGGGTGCTCTCGTGCGACGGCCGGGACACCGAGGAACTGGTGCACGCGGCCGACGCCGCGATGTACCGCGCCAAGCAATCGGGCCGCGACCGCACGCTGCTCGCCGGCGACACCGGCAGCGGGGTGCCGCGGGACGAGCCCGAGCTGCTCCTGATCGCACAGAGCTTCGCGCACACGGCGAGCATCCGCGAAGGCGTGCCGGAGCTGCACTGCGCACAGGTCGCCGAGCTGGCCGGGCTCATCGCCAGCCGTCTCGACCTGCCCGCGGCCACGGTGCTGCGTTGCAGGCTCGCGGGCTGGCTGCACGACGTCGGCAAGATCGCGATCCCCGATCGCGTGCTCGGCAAGCCCGGGCCCCTCAGCGCTGCCGAGTGGCAGGTGATGATCACGCACGCGGCCTTCGGCGCCGATCTGGTCGCCCGCACCCCGGGCATCGCCGAGAGCGCAAACGCCGTGCGCCACCACCACGAGCGCTGGGACGGGAACGGCTACCCCGACCGGCTGGCCGGCGACGACATCTCCATCGAGGCGCGCGTGGTCGCGGCCGCCGACACGTGGAACGCCATGACGCACGACCGCGTCTACCGGCGCGCGCTGGACTTCGATGCCGCGTGCGCGGAGGTGCTCGGCATCGCCGGCGCCCAGCTCGACCCGGGCGTGACGGCAGCGCTGCTGGCCGTCGTCCGCGAGGACCACGAGATTCTGCTTCCGCTCGGCGAGATCGCGGCGTAGAAGTTCGAACAGAATCAGCGTGCGAACGCCGCGCTGATTCTGTGAGAGCTTCTAAGCCGCGAGGGCTAACCGGACGTCAACGCTGCGACGCGCAGCGCCACGATGCGCGCGTCGCTCGCGATCACGCCGCCGTCATCGGCCGCGCAGGTGAGCGTCGCAACGCCGGCGGCAGCGAACGTGTGCGTCGTGATCAGCGCCACCGGATCGTCTGAGCTCGAGGAGAGGTCGGCATCGACCTGGTCGCCGTCGGCGCCGGCCCTGAGCTGGCAGGTCACCCCGGGCGTGCTCGTGTCGAGCGTCGCGTGCAGGCTCGCCTTGCCCACGATCGCGTAGGAACCGGGCTTGAGGTTGAGCGTCACGAGGGCGGTCTGCGCCGCAGCGAGTGTGACCGCGGCTCCTCCCGAGGCGACGATCGCGGAGCCCCCGTCGCCACTCGTACCGGCAGGGCCCGCCGGTCCGCGCGGGCCGCCGATCGACGCGGGCAAAATCGAGGCCGGAAGCTTGCCCGTCTTCGGAAGTGCGATCAGGTTGCCCTTGCGGGGCACGCGCGAGGCGCTCAGGCCGTCGACCGAGCCGGCGTTGCGCGCGTACAGCGCGCGCTTGACCCAGCCGCCCGCGGCCTGGCCGACCGGCACGACCGCAAGCGCGAGCGCGGCCGTCGCGATGATGGTTGCGGGAGCGGGCCGTCGCATGCCTTCCGGCACACTAGCTCCGCCTTTCGGCAATCACCGAACTGTTCAGATGACGAGCCGCGGGCCGCTGCAGATCGACCCGTGCCGCTGCCAGCTCCAGTGCACCCGGCCGACCAGCTCGCTGCGCTCGGCGCGGCCCGCGATGGTGAATCCCAGCAGCTGCGTGGCCGCCGCGATCATGGGAACGTTGCGCTCCAGCACGATCGTCGCCTGGCGCGTGAAGCCGAGGTCGCGCGTGTACGGCAGCGAGGCGGAGAGCAGCGCCAGCCCGATGCCGCGACCGCGCGACTCGCGTCGCTCGTAGAGGCTGAGCCCGAAGCAGGTCCCGGGCGACGTGGTCACGTCCTCTGCACCCGAGGGGCCGAGCAGGTCGTAGGCGACGATGCGGTCACCCTCCCAGGCCGCCAGGCAGACGATGCCGGCGTTCATGCGCCGCCGCAGGTGGGCGCGCATGCGCGGAGCCTGCGTTCGCGTCCAGATACCGGCCAGGGGCTCCTCGGGCATGCCGTCGTAGGGTGCGATCGTGACTCCCGGCGGCAACGGGATCTCGGGCAGCTCCGCCGTCAGATCCCGTGCGAGCACGACGCAGGGCTGACGCGCGCGCGCCCAGTGGGCCACGATGACGGTGCGGTGCAGCCCACTCGCGGCTGCGCGGCCCCCGGCGCCACGCCGCTCGAGCTGGAGGAAGAGCCGCTCGACGCGTGAGACGCCCGGCTGCTCGACGGCCGCGATTGCTCCGCCCGCCCTGGCACCGTCGCCGGCGGGCGCCGTCGTCACCGCTGCGGCCAGGCTGGCGATGGAGAGACCTCGGCGATCTTCCCAGAGCGCATCGGGCAACTCGCACCCGTAGGCCGCCTCGACCGCGGCGACGGCATTGACCAGTGCGAGCGAGTCGAGCCCGAGCGCTGCCAGCGGCTCCGCGGGCGGAAACTCCCGCGCAGTGCCCGTCCCGGTCGCCTCGCGCACGATGCGCGTCACCTCGGCGAGGACCTTGTCTGCGCTCTCGGCGCGCAGCTGCATGCTCGCGACCATGCTCTCACCTTAGGCCCGGGGCATGCCTCGATCAGGGGTTTTGCGCAAAATCCTCGGCGCGCAGCCGAAGCTTGCCCGTGGGCCCCGCCGGCAGCGTGTCGAGGACGACGATCCGGCGCGGCACCTTGTGCTCGGCGAGCTCGCCGCTGCAGTGCGCGATCAGGTCGGCAGCGGGCACGGGATGCGCGAGCACGACGGCCGCGGCCACGAGCTCGTCGCCCCGGCCGTCGGGCACACCGACGACTGCCGCCTCGCGCACGGCAGGGTGCCGCTCGAGTGCCTCGGCGACTTCCTGCGGCGACACCTTGAGGCCGCCGATGTTGATGACGGAGTCGCGGCGGCCGTGGATGCGGATGAAGCCGCCGGCGTCGATCTCGGCGAGGTCGCCCGTGCGGAAGCACCCGGCTGCGAGCGGCGAGGCACCGTCGGGACCTCCGAGCGCGTAGCCGGCCGCGACCGCCGGGCCGTGCACGACGAGCTCGCCGGTGTCCTCCGCGATCTCCACGCCGACGCCCTCGATGGCGCGTCCGACCGACTCCGGTCGCTCGAGCACCCGAGACGGGATGTGGTTGGCCACGGCCCCGCTCTCGGACGACCCGTAGTGCTGGCAGATCGGCGCGCCGAAGCGCGTCGCGAACCTGTGGATGAGGGCGGGCGAGAGCGGAGCCGTGCAGGACAGCAGGTAGCGCACCGCGCCCAGGCTGGGGGGCGCCGAGACGGGCGCCTCGGCTACGACGCGATAGATCGCGGGCACGCCCAGATACACGGTCGCGCCGGCCATGTCAGCCAGGCCGCGCCGCGGCGAGAGCGCCGGGCGCTGCTCGAGGGTGGCGCCGCTCGCGAGCACCGCCAGCACCCCCAGGTCGAAGCCGTAGGAATGCGTGAGCGGCACCGGCGCGACGACGCGATCGCCGGGGCCGAGCGAGAGCGCACTCGCCACGCTGGCGGCCTCCGCGGCGACGTTCTCGTGC
Source organism: Gaiellales bacterium (assembly GCA_035696365.1). GTDB lineage: Bacteria > Actinomycetota > Thermoleophilia > Gaiellales > JALYLC01 > JALYLC01. The sequence goes on from DASRQS010000009.1 coordinate 19,044, forward strand.
GTCAGCACGATTGCTTTGGGCGCCCCGCTCGAGCCGGACGAGAGCTTCACGAGCGCGGCGCCGGCCAGGTTTGCCGGACGTGGCTCGCGTGCGCGGACGATCAGCGCGAGTGGCGGAAGCCCGTCCACGGCGAGCATTCCCGCCGATCCGCCGGTAGCGCGGGCGACGCGCTCGGCATCGCCCGCGGAGGTCACGAGCATCGGCGGCGCCAGGCCCTGCGCGACCGACACCAGCTCGGCCGTCCCGACCCCGGGCGGGATCAGCACGACGGTCGCGCCGGCCTCCCAGGCCGCCGCGAGCGCCGGGACGAGAGCGCGCGCGGGCTCCAGGGCGAGGCCCACCACGTCGCCGTCCCCCAAGCCGGCGGCCGAGAAGGCGAGCGCCAGCGCAGAGGCGGCGCGGCGGAGGTCATGCCCGTCCAGCGCGCCGTCGGCATCCACCACGCAGGCGCGCTCGATGACGTGCGCGAACGGCATGGCTCTCACGCTAGATCAGACCTCCGGACGAGGCCGTGCCACCTCCGGCGTACGTCAAGCCGCCGCAAAGATCGGTCGCGCGACCGTTGTGCGCATGCCACCCTGCTCGTAGGTTGATCGATACATGAACACGTCGCCCACCGAACGCCTGGTCTCGTACGCCAGGCGGCACGAGACCACGTCCGATGCCGCACTCGCGCTCGGCGTGTTCGTGATCTCGGCGACCGACGCCCTCGCCGAGCAGTCGCATCCGCTTCCGCTCGTGCTCTTCAGTGCCGCGCTGGCGCTGCCGCTGGTATGGCGTCGCCGCTCGCCGCTGTGGGTCTTCGCCGTGCTCGCGGTCATCGCCGGCGCACAGTGGGTTGCGAACTACAAGGTGATCGCCGACGTCGCGCTGCTGGTGGCGCTCTACACGGTCGCCGCGCACGAGCCGCGCCGCCACGCGCTGGCGGCCACCGCCGTGCTCGGGGCGGGCGCGGTGCTGGCCACCGCGCGCTGGGGCGCCGACGATGCGTTCAAGACGTTCGTCGGGCTGGCCGGCCTCACCATCGCCGCCGCCGGGCTGGGCACGGGCGTGCGCCAGCGCCAGGCCTACCAGGCTTCACTGGAGGAACGCTCGGCCGCCGCCGAGCGGGCGCGCATCGCGCGCGAGATGCACGACATCGTCGCCCACAATCTCAGCGTGATGATCGCGCTCGCCGACGGCGCGGCCTTTGCGGCCGAGCGCGCGCCCGAGCAGTCGGCCGCCGCGATGCAGGCCGTCTCGGCCACCGGCCGGCAGGCGCTCGGCGAGATGCGCGGACTGCTCGGCGTGCTGCGCGACGGCGACAGCGCAGGCGAGTTGACGCCGCAGCCGGGACTCGGAGAGATCGACCTGCTCGTCGACCAGGTGCGTGCCGCCGGGCTCCCGGTGGCGGTGGCGGTCGAGGGCGACGTGCGTGAGCTGCCCGCCGGCGCGCAGCTGACCGTCTTCCGCCTCGTCCAGGAGGCGCTCACCAACTCGCTCAAGCACGCCGGCCCCGATGCCCAGGCGCTCGTGCGCCTGCGCTACGACGCCGCCGGCGTCGACGTGGAGATCAGCGACAATGGCCTCGGTATTCGCTCGACGTCGCAGGGCGCGCAGGGTCTGGGCCTGGGCGGGATGCGCGAGCGCGCCGCCGTGTACGCCGGGACGGTCGAGGCAGGCCCGCTGCCCGCGGGCGGCTGGCGCGTGCACACGCGTCTCGCGGTCGAGCTGAGGGGGGCCGGAGCGTGACTGCGAGCGTGCTCCTGGTCGACGATCAGCCACTGCTTCGCGCGGGCTTCCGCATGGTGCTCGAGTCGCAGGACGATCTGACCGTCGTCGGGGAGGCAGGGGAAGGCGCCGAGGCCGTTCGCCTGACCGGGGAACTGGATCCCGACGTCGTGCTCATGGACGTGCGCATGCCCGGGATGGACGGCATCGAGGCGACACGCCGGATCGTCGGCTCGGGGAGCCGCTCGCGCGTGCTCGTCCTGACCACGTTCGACGCAGACGAGTACGCCTTCGCCGCGCTGCGGGCCGGCGCCAGCGGGTTCCTGCTCAAGGACGTGCCGCCGGGAGATCTGCTCACCGGCATCCGCGCCGTGGCCGCGGGCGACGCAGTCGTCGCGCCGAGCGTCACGCGTCGCCTGCTCGACAGCTTCGCGCATCAACTGCCGCTGCCCGCGGCCGCTCGAGCGGAGCGCCGGGCGCCGCTCGCAGACCTCACGGCGCGTGAGCTCGAGGTGCTCGAGGAGCTTGCGCGCGGCCACTCGAACGCCGAGATCGCGGCCCACCTCGTCCTCTCGGAGGCGACGGTGAAAACACACGTCGGCCGCATCCTGTCCAAGCTCGATCTGCGTGATCGCGTGCAGGTCGTCGTGTTCGCCTACGAGATCGGCCTCGTCCAACCCGCTTCCTGAGGCCGCCCTGCGGGGCACTTCCCGCTCCATCCGATCCAAGGAGACGTCTCCATGCCCAATTCCCGTTGGACGATCATCGCCGCCGGTGTCGCCGGCGTCGTGCTGATCATCATCGCGATCGTCTACTTCGCGGAGCCCGCGAAGTCGCTGCCCGGCTTCTTCCCCGGGCACCAGGCCGGCTCGACCCACCACCACGTCAAGCACGGCATCGCCGCCCTCCTCCTCGGGCTTGGCGCCTTCGTGCTCGCCTGGTTCCAGAGCGGCCCGCGCAAGCACGTCGAGGCCTGAGCGGTGCTGATCCTTCCCCTCGCGCTCATCTCGTACGGGCAGGCTGCGCTGCTCGGGTTGCTGCAGGGCTTCAGCGAGCTGTTCCCCATCTCCAGCCTGGGCCACAGCGTGATCCTGCCGCAGCTGCTGGGCTGGGACATCCATCAGAACGATTCGTTCTTCGTGACCTTCCTCGTGGCCACGCATCTCGCCACTGCGCTCGTGCTGCTCGGCTTCTTCTGGCATGACTGGGTGCGCATCGTGCGCGGCCTCGGGCGCTCGCTGCAGAGGCGGGAGATCGGCGACGACGCCGACGCGCGGCTCGGCTGGCTGCTCGTCGTCGGCACCGTACCGGCCGGCCTGCTCGGCCTGCTGCTGGAGCACTGGCTGCGCGACCTCTTCGCCTCGGGGAGCTCTGCCGCCTTCTTCCTGATCCTCAACGGGATCATGCTCTACGGCGCCGAGCGGCTCCGGCGCCGGGCGCCCGTCGTCGAAGGTGAAGCCGGCAGCGACGAGCGCATCGCGGGCCAGGTCACGTGGCGAGGGGCCCTCGCGGTCGGCGCTGCCCAGGCGGTCGCCCTGATACCGGGCTTCTCGCGCTCGGGCGCGACGATGGGCGGCGGCTTGCTGGTCGGCCTCTCCAACGAGGACGCCGCGCGTTACGCGTTCCTGCTGGCGACCCCGATCATCGGCGCGGCAGCAGCGCTCAAGCTGCCTGACCTGTTCGGCACGGGCGGCAACGGCGTGCGGGGTCCGGCGCTCGTCGGCGCGGTCTGCTCGGCCTTCACGGCCTATCTCGCGATCCGCTTCCTGATGAAGTACTTCGAGACCAACCGGCTGACGCCGTTCGCCGCGTACTGCGTCGCGGCGGGCTCGGCGGCATTGCTCTACTTCGTGCTGTGAGACAGCGAAGTTAAGCTGGCGGGGCGATGCGACTCGAATTGATGATCGAGGGCCAGGAGGACGTCACCTGGCAGCAGTGGGTCGCACTGGCGCAGGCCTGCGAGCAGCACGGCGTCGGCACGCTCTTCCGGTCGGATCACTACCTCTCCGTCGAGGGCGACGAGCAGCGCGGCTCGCTCGAGCCGTGGATGACGCTCGCCGGGCTCGCGGCCATCACGACGCGCCTGCGCTTCGGCACGCTCGTCTCCCCCGCGACCTTCCGCCACCCCTCGGTGCTCGCCAAGAACGTCACCGCGGTCGACCACATCTCGGGCGGGCGCGTCGAGCTCGGGCTTGGCGCGGGCTGGAACGAGCGCGAGCACGAGGCCTACGGCTTCGAGTTCCCGCCACTCGGCACGCGGCTCGAGCTGCTCGAGGAGCAGCTCGCGATCGTGCGCGGCTCCTGGGCCGAAGGGCCGTTCACCTTCGAGGGGAAGCACTACCGGCTCAAAGCGCTCGACGCCCAGCCCAAGCCCCTGCAGCGGCCGCACCCGCCGGTCATCATCGGCGGCCGCGCGAAGCCCCGGACGGCACGGCTCGCGGCCCAGTTCGCCGACGAGTACAACACCGCCTTCGCGACCCCGGCCGAGTGCGCGGAGCGCCGAGTCGTGTGCGAGCAGGCCTGGCGGGAGGCCGGCCGCGACCCGTCGACCCTGACGTTCTCGGTCATGGTGCCGTGGCTGCCGAGCACCGATCCGGACCCGGTCAAGGCGCTCGAAGACCCCGGCGACGTGGGCGTCTTCGGTTCGCTCGACGAGGCCGCCGGGCGCCTCCGCGCCTATCGCGATGCCGGCGTGGATCGCATCATGCTGCAGCACCAGGATCATCGCGACGTCGAGGCGATCGCCGAGATCGCGCGCCTCGCGGCCGTGCTCTAACCCGTGCGCGCGGAGGCGGCCGAGGCCCGTACGGCAGCGGCGAACCCGCGCGCCATGGAAGCGGCGTAGGCCTGCCACTCGGGTACGTGGCGGCGGCCGAGGCGGCGCGTCAGCTCAGGGTCGGTGCCGCTGGCCTGCATGAGGTGGCCGAGCGCAGCCGTCCAGCCGTCGAGCATCTCGAGCGTCGGTTCGGGGTGGAACTGGACGCCCCACGCGTTCTCTCCGACCCGGAAGGCCTGGACGGCGTCCGGCGAGCCGGCGAGCGGGACGGCCCCGGGCGGCAGGCCGAAGCCATAGGTGTGCGCCTGGAAGACGGTGAACTGCCCGGGCAGGTCGCCGAGCAGGGCGTCCTCGCGCGCGCCGGGCAGCAGCGCCACCTCGCGGTAGCCCCACTCGGGCGCGCAGGGCCGAGTGGTCCCGCCGGCGGCCTCCGCGAGGAGCTCCGCGCCGAGGCAGATGCCGAGCACCGGCACGCGACGGCGCAACGCATCGACCAGGGCCTCGCGCGTCGATTCGATCGCCGGCGTCCCCTCGTCCGGGTTTGCGACGCCCGGCAGCGCGATCACCGCGGCGTGGTCGCCGAGCTCGAGCTCCCCGTGCCCGGCGAAGCGGACAGCGAGCTCGAGTCCCGCGGCAGTGAGCGGCGGCACGAACTGCCCGAGCCCCTTGTCCGGGTCGTGCTGGATGACCAGAATGCTCATGCCGACCTACCATTTCACCAGATCGAAGCGAGCGCAAATTCGGGATACGATCGTGAGTCATCAGCGCCCTTTCTGAATGGTCCGGGCTCGATCTGCGCCATCTCGCGGCGCTGGAGGCGATCGCGCGCGAAGGATCGGTCAGCCGCGCGGCCGCAAGCCTCGGCTACACGCAGTCGGCCGTGAGCCAGCAGCTGCAGGCGCTCGAGCGGATCGTGGGCGTCACGCTCGTGACCCGCTCGCCAGGAGCGCGCTCGGTCGAGCTCACCGAGGCCGGCACGCGGCTGCTCGCGCACGCCGACGCGATCGGCGTCCACCTGGAGTCGGCGCGCGCCGACCTGGCGGCCTTCGCCGAGGGCCGCACGGGCGAGCTGCGCGTCGGCGCCGTGCCCAGCGTCGCCGCCGCACTCGTGCCCGTGCTCGCCGAGGAGCTGCGTGCCCGCGCGCCGCGGATGGTGCTCGCCGTGAGCGAGTCGTATTTCCCGGCGGAGCTGCTCGACGGCCTTGCCGCCGGCGAGCTCGACCTCGTGGTCGCGCCGGAGGACGAGGCGCGCGAAGGGCTCGAGTCCGAGACGATCATGCGTGATCCCTACGTCCTGCTCGTGCCGACCGGCGACCCGCTGGCGCGGCTCGACCGCAAGCTGACGCCCGCCGATCTCGCCCGGCGCGACCTGATCGGCAAGGACTGCGGCACAGCGAGTCAGCGCGCGCTCAGCGCCGCGCTGTCTGACTACGGCCTTCGGGCCCCGCGCATCCGTGCCCACGACCTGCGCGAGGTACAGGCGCTGGTGCGCCGCGGGCTGGGCGTCGCGGTCGTGCCGCGGCTGCTGCTCGGAGAGCGGGACCCGGGCATCGAGACGCTCCCGGTCGACCATTTCATCCCGGACCGCCGCATCGCGCTGACTACGCGGGCGAGCGGAGCGCGCACGCCGGCCGTGGAACTCGCGAGCGCGATCGTGCGCGGGCACACGCGTGTCTGAGGCGTCCCTGGCTGGACGAGCTACCCGCGTTGCGCTGCCGCCTCGGCGCCACCAGCTCCGCGTCACATCCGCTCGGGGCGCCACGCGTGCCAGGTGTCGACCTCGATCCAGGCGCTGTAGCGGCGGCGGCCGCGCTCGTAATACGGCTCGCCCATGTAGTGCATCGCGATGCGGTCGATGTCGCGCAGGCCCACGTCCTCCTCGATCGAGACGACGCGGCCCTGCAGGCTGACGTGCGCGCTCCAGTCGGTGATGTCCATCACGGTCAGCGAGACGCGGGGATCGGCGCGCAGGTGCGCGAGGCGCTTGCGGCCCTCATCCATGTTGACGAGCACCCGGCCGCCTTCCCAGACGTACCATGTCGCCACCGTCACCGGCGATCCGTCCCGCCGCAGCGTTGCGATCACCGATGCATTGGGCTTCGCCAGGAAGGCGTCAAGCCTCGGAGGCAGCGGAAGTTTCGGCACGCGGCGAGCCTAACATCACCTCTCGGCATGCCAACTGACCTTCCCACCTACGCGCCGATGCTCGCGGGAACGGCGCAGGACGTGCCGGCCGGGGACGCCTGGCGCTTCGAGGTCAAGTGGGACGGCTTCCGCGCGATCGCGCGCGTCGACGGGGACGACGTCCGGCTGTGGTCACGAGGCGGCAAAGCGCTGGAGGGCAAGCATCGCTCTGTTGCCGAGGCGCTGCCCGGCGCCCTCACGAGCGCAGACTGCGTGCTGGACGGCGAGCTCTGCGCGTTCGACGAGAACGGCGTTCCGCGGTTCGAGCTCTTCCAGCGCGGCGAGGGAGCGATCGCCTACGTGGTGTTCGATCTGCTCGAGTTGGACGGCCGGCCCGTGATCGCGGAGCCCTGGAGCCGGAGGCGCGAGCTGCTGAGCGAGCTGATCGTGCCGGGCGCCCCGATCGTCGTCCTCTCGCAGGTGTACGACGACGGCAAGGCGCTGCTCTCCGCCGCTCGCCGGCGGGGTCTCGAGGGCATCATGGCCAAGCGCGTGAGGGCTCCCTACCGGCCTGGCCGGCGCAGCGACGACTGGCGCAAGATCAAGCTGCGCGAGGAGGCCACGCTGCTGATCGCGGGCTACACCAGCGGTCAGGGCGCGCGCTCCAGGCTGGGCGCCCTGCTGCTCGCGACCGACGACCTCGAATACGCCGGGAACTGCGGCAGCGGGCTCTCGGACGAGAACATCCGCGACATCCTCGCGCGGCTCGAGCCGCTGCGGCGCGAGACCTCGCCCCTGCGCGGCGCACCGAAGCTGGGCGGTGTCGCGCGCTCGCGCGTGACGTGGGTCGAGCCCTCGCTGGCGTGCGAGGTGGAGTTCACCGAATGGACGCGCGACCGCCGGCTGCGCGCCCCCGTCTTCAAGCGCCTCGTCGAGGCGAACGACGTGAAGGAGCCTGTCGAGATGCCGACGCGCGAGCTCAAGCTCACGAACCTGGACAAGCTGTTCTTCCCGGACGAGAAGCTCACCAAGGGCGATCTCATCGAGTACTACCGCTCTGCCGCGGACGTGATCCTCCCCTACCTCCGTGACCGGCCGATCACGCTCGTGCGCTACCCCGACGGCATCAAGGGCAAGCACTTCTTCCAGAAGCAGGCGCCCGTGCACACCCCCGAGTGGATGCGCACCGTGAGCCTCCCGAGCCGTTCCGGCGGAGGCGGCAAGGACATCCGCTATCTGATGGTCGACGATGTGGACGGCCTGCTCTGGATGATCAACAGCGGCTGCATCGACATCCACGCGCCGTACGCCCGCGCCCAGCATTTCGACTCGCCCGATTTCGTGCTGTTCGACCTCGATCCGTCGCCCGGCTTCACGCTGGCCCAGACGGGACGGGTCGCCCTGCTGGTGCGCGATGCCCTCGAGGTGCTCGGCCTGCGCGCCGTCGTCAAGACCTCGAGCGCCGAGGGCATGCACCTCGCCGTACCGCTGCGTCCGGGCCACACCTACGCGCAGGCCCGCTCGCTCGTGCAACTGGTGGCCCAGGCGCTCGAGCGGGCGCACCCCGATCTCGTCACGACCGAGTGGGACAAGAGCCGCCGCCACGGCGTGCTGATCGACTCGAATCAGGTGGGCTTCGGCCGCACGATGGCCGTCGCCTACTGCGCGCGGCCCCGGCCCGGCGCGCCCGTGTCGATGCCGCTCACATGGGAGGAGGTCGAGTCGGGCTCGTTCGCCCGCGCGCGGCCGACGATGCGCGCGGCGCTGCGCCGGATCGAGCGCCTCGGCGATCCCTTCGCCGGCGCCCTGGACGGCGACCAGACCCTGCCCGCCGCCTTGCGTCAGTAACCCGTCAGTACCACTTGCCGCGCACGAAGCCGCCGAACGCGACGAGCCCGATCACAGCGACGACCACGCCGATGGCGATGCTCAGGAAGATCGCGATCAGAATGCCCGCGATCACGAGTGCGCCGCCGAGCGTGACGCCCATCCGTTTCTTGGGTTCCGACGTCGACATGGTGCTCCCTCTCCTTCGACTCCGGGGAGGCGGATGCTACCGCACGCACGCGACTTCGTGCCACGAATAACTTGGGGTCTGACCCCAATTTATGCGGACCTTCGTATCACGAATAACTTGGGGTCTGACCCCGATTTATGCGCGCGCATATTCCGGTGTCAGACCGATGTGTGCAGGCGTTTCGGGCCGCTTGGGAATGGGGATGCCAGGGCATGAGACTCAGCCGCCGCAGCCATCGAATGGTCCTGTACGGGGTGATCGGCGCCGTCGCCGGCGGCGTCGTCTTCGCTGCTCTACAGGCGTTCGTCTCCAGTGAGCCGCTCAGCATCGTTCAGGCAGTTCTGGTTGGCGTCGCCGCCGGATTCGTGATCGGGATTCTGCCGGCCGCCGAGCGAGATGACGCCGAGCAGGATCGTCGCCTGCGGCGTCTGCGGCACGGTCGGAAGGGCCCGGCCGACGCCACGTTCGAGGGGCAGGAGGCGCGTGACCTCGGCGCCCCGCGCGGACGCAGCTGACGCGCGAGCTGCCGGGCTCCGGTACTCGGCCGACAGCGATCCCGGGTATTCGCGGCGCCGTGCCGGCAGCGGCTTCAGCTATCGCTCCGCGCGCGGCACCCCCGTGCGGAGCGAGCGGACGCTCGCGCGCATCCGCGCGCTCGCGGTCCCGCCCGCCTGGCGCGACGTCTGGATCTGCCCGGACGCCAAGGGCCATCTCCAGGCAACGGGCTACGACGCGCGCGGCCGCAAGCAGTACCTCTACCACACCGAATGGCGAGCGCTGCGCGATGCGACCAAGTTCGATCGCATGGAGGAATTCGGGACGACCCTCCCGCGTCTGCGCGACCGCATCGGCAGCGATCTGGTGTTGCCGGGCCTGCCCCGCGAGCGCGTGCTCGCCGCCGTCGTGCGACTTGTCGACGACACGCTGATCCGGGTGGGCAACGAGCAGTACCGGCTCGCCAACGGCTCCTTCGGCGCCACAACGATGCGGCAACGACACGCCCAGGTCGAGGGCTCGCGCATCAGCGTCGAGTTCCGCGGCAAGGGCGGCAAGTTGGCGCATGCCGAGGTCAGCGACCGGCGGCTGGCGCGAGCCATCCAGCAGTTGCACGACCTGCCCGGGCGTGAGCTGTTCGAGTACCGCGACGACGACGGAACGCGCCGGCGCGTGCACTCGGAGGACGTGAACGCCTACCTGCAGGACGTCAGCGGGCACGATCTGACGGTCAAGGACTTCCGCACCTGGGGCGCGAGCGCGCTCTGCCTGCGAGCGCTCCGGGAGCGGGACGCTCCGGCGTCGGCCGCCGCGGGCAAGCGCTCCATCAACGGAGCGATCCGCGAGGTCGCGGATGCGCTCGGCAACACCCCGTCGGTCTGTCGCGCCTCCTATGTCCACCCGGCGCTGCTCGAGGCCTTCTCGGCCGGCGATCTCCCGCCGGCAGCCAAGCGCACGCTGCGCGGCCTCGACCGCTGGGAGTCGGCCCTGCTGCGCTTCCTGCGCAAGCGCTCATGACGTGGCGGGGACGCTCTCGATCTCACACAGCAACTCGGCCAGGGCGCGGCCAGTGCCGCTGGAGAGCCGCGCAGCCTCGACCAGGCCCGTCGAGCAGGTCGAGGACGTGCTTGGCCGCCGCCATCCAAACCGTGAACGATTCGTAAAGGAGGTTTTGGGTGCGTTCCAACAGGGGAGCACGACCGCGTGAGCGCAACGACGCAACCCAAACTGCTCTACTTCTACTCCCCGAAATCGGGCCTCAGCCGCCGTGTCGAGGCGTTCCTCGATCAGGTGCTGCAGGAGCGGCGGAACCACAAGGCGTTCAGCCGCGCGCGGGTCGATGTCGACCGGACTCCGCAACTCGCGGAGCACTTCGAGGTCACTGACGTCCCTTCGATCCTGGTGCTCGAGGACGGGCGTGTCGCGCAGAAGGTCGAAGGCCGCGTGAGCGTCGGGAGCCTCCGCGATGCTCTCGGCCCCTGGCTCCAGTAAGGCTCGTCGCAGGCTTCTCTTAGCTGGCTTTTAGGTCCGGGTGCTCGAATGCCCGTATGGGCAACCGCGAGCATGAGATCCGCCAGCGTGACGAGAACGTCCAGCGCGTCAGGCGGCTGACCGTCGTCGTCGGCGCAGTCGCGGCCAGCGCGACCGCGGCGTTCGGCGTCCTGGCGGCCGAGGCCACGGGCCACACGGGGAGCACGACGCCCGCGACGACCACCGCTGCGAGTGCGACCACGGCGTCCGCTCTGGCGACGACCGACGCCGAGACCACAAGCCACGACTCGACCACCCGGGCCACCACACAGGAGACGACCGCGCCTCCGGTGGTCACGACGCAAGCCCCTGTCGCGGTGTCCGGGGGCTCCTAGCGTGAACTGCTCCACGGCTTCCTTTCCCGCCCTCGGGACGAGCGCCGGGGTCACCGTCGCAGATGCGAAGGCGTTGCCCGCCGCTGTCGCGATCGTGCGGGACGAGTTGCGGCGCATCGACGAGACCTGCAGCCGCTTCCGCGACGACTCCGAGCTCGCGCAGCTCAACAGCTCGGCCGGGAGGTCGTTCGAGGGTAGCCCGTTGCTGCTCGAGGCGCTTGCCGTGGCGCTGTATGCCGCCGCGCGCACCGACGGCGACGTGGATCCGACCGTGGGCCGTTCCCTGGCCGCGCTCGGCTGGGATTCCGACTTCACCGTCGTCGTGGCGCGCCGCGGGCAGGCGCCGCGGATGCGCGTCGTGCCCGCGGCCGGCTGGCAGCGCGTGCGGCTGGACCGCGCACGGCGCACGATCCGTGTCCCAGCGGGAGTCGAGATCGACCTCGGCGCTACCGCGAAGGCGCTCGCCGCCGATCGCTGCGCGCGCGCCGCGCACGCGGCGACGGGAGCGAGCACGCTCGTCAACCTCGGCGGCGACATCGCAATCGCCGGCCCCGCGCCCGCGGGCGGCTGGCCCATCCGCGTCACCGACGATCACCGCGACGGCGCCTCGGCCGATGGGCAGACGATCGCGCTCGCGGGCGGCGGCCTCGCCACCTCGAGCACGACGGTGCGCCGCTGGCGCAACGGCGCCACGGAGCTGCACCACATCCTCGACCCGCGCAGCGGAGCGCCCGCCGCCGAAGTCTGGCGCACGGTCAGCGTGGCCGCCCGCACCTGTGTCGAGGCCAACTCGGCCAGCACGGCCGCGATCGTGCGCGGCGAGCAGGCCGTCGCCTGGCTCGAGAGGAACGGCCTGCCCGCTCGGCTCGTCCGGCGTGACGGCACGACGGCGACCACCTGCGGCTGGCCCGCGGAGGCGGCGGCGTGAACGGCGTGCTGACCTCGGGGCCTGTCTGGTACCTGATGCGCGGGAGCGGCGTGGTCTCGCTGCTGCTGCTGACGGCCGTGAGCGCACTCGGCATCGCCACCGTGAGCCGCTTGCGGCCCGGGCGCGTGCCGCGCTTCGTGACGCTCGGCCTGCACCGCAACGTCTCGCTGCTCGCCGTGGTGTTCCTCTCGATCCACGTGCTCACGGCGATCGTCGATCCCGACGCCTCCGTGCGGGCCGTCTCGGCGATCGTGCCGCTGCCGTCGCAGCGCTATGGGCTGTCGCTGGGCCTGGGCGCGCTGGCGCTCGACATCGTCGTCGCCCTCGTGGTCACCAGCCTGCTGCGCGAGCGCCTCGCACCCCGCGTCTGGCGCGCGATCCACTTCCTGGCCTATCTCGCCTGGCCCGTCGCGCTCCTGCACGGCGCGACCATCGGCACGGACGGCGCCGCCGTCTGGATGCTCGCCGTCGACGCCGCCTGCATCGCCCTCTTCGGCGCCGCCGTCGCGTTGCGCCTGCTCAAGGCACCGCCGGCCGGCTCCAAGCACCTCTCGCCGCAGCGCGTGCGGGTCGCGCCGTGAGCGTCGCCATGCAGCCGAGGTCGCGAGCCCGGACGCATCTGCGCCTGCTCCCGCCCGCGGGCGAGCCGCCCTCGCTCGCCGCCCACGTCGCCCGCTACGGCCGTCTGCCCTCGCTGCGCGGCGAATCCGCCGCGCTGATCTCGGCGGTCGAGGCCAGCGGCCTGCGCGGGCGCGGGGGCGCCGGCTTCCCGACGCACCTCAAGCTGCGCGCGGTGGCTGCCGGGCGAGCGCCCATCGTGGTGGCGAACGGCGTGGAGGGCGAGCCCGCGAGCCACAAGGACAGTCTGCTGATGCGGGTCAACCCGCACCTCGTGCTCGACGGCGCCGCGGCGGCGGCAGCGGCCGTCGGGGCGCGCCGCATCATGGTCGCCGTCGGCCGCACCGCGACGAGCGCGCAGGCGAGCCTGGCCGGCGCCATCGCCGAGCGCGCCCGCGCGGGGGGACGGGAGCAGATCGATCTCTTCTCCGTCCCGGACCGATTCGTCGCCGGCGAGGAGACCGCGCTCGTGCAGTGGCTGAACGGCGGGCCCGCGAAGCCCACATTCACACCTCCGCGACCGTCCGAGCGTGGCGTGCGCGGGCGCCCCACCCTCGTGCAGAACGTCGAGACGCTCGCCAACATCGCGCTCGTCGCGCGCAACGGCGCCGGCTGGTTCCGCGAGCTCGGCAGCCAGGCGGAGCCGGGCTCGCTGCTCGTCACGCTGGGCGGTGCCGTCGCTCGGCCCGGGATCACCGAGCTGGAGACGGGCATCTTGCTCGGCGCCGCCCTCGAACGCTGCGACGGGTTCACCGAGACGCCGCAGGCGCTGCTCGTCGGCGGGTACTTCGGCACCTGGGTGCGCGCCTCGACGGCGCTCGACGCCCCGCTCTCCGAGGCCGGCCTGCGACCGCTCGGGGCCTCGCTCGGCGCACGCTCGATCGCGGCGCTGCCGCACACGAGCTGCGGCGTGGTCGAGAGCGCGCGCCTGGCGTTCTATCTCGCCGGCGAGAGCGCCGGCCAGTGCGGGCCGTGCGTCTTCGGGCTGCGCGCGATCGCCGACGCGCTGGCCGTGATCGCGAACTGCGAGGCCGGCTCCGCCGATGCCCTCACGCGTCTACGGCGCATCGCACCGCAGGTGACGGGCCGCGGTGCATGCGCGCATCCGAACGGAGCGACGCGACTGGTCGCAAGCGCCCTTGCCGTGTTCTCGGACGAGGTCGCCCACCACCTGGCGGGCCACTGCTCGGCGCGCTCCTTCGAGACTGTGCTGCCGATCCCGGCGACCGGGACGGAGTGGCGATGAGCCGCCGCCGGACGACGCATCTGCGCGTCGACCCGATCCGCTGCGATGCCTACGGCAATTGCGCCGAGCTCCTGCCCGAGCTGATCGCGCTCGACGAGTGGGGCTATCCGATCGTCTCGGACGGCCCCGTGCCGAGCGGCCTGCAGCGCGAGGCGCGCCGCGCCGTCTCGCTATGCCCGCGGCTCGCGCTCCTGCTCGAGCAGCGGGACGCTCACAGCGGTTGAGTCGTCCTCGGTCGTGTCGTCCCCGACGACGACGGACGGCCCGAAGGTCACCGTGACGACCGCACCGCCATCCGGCGCGTTGGCAGCCGTGGCCTCGCCCCCGTGGGCCTCTGCCGCCTGACGCACGATCGCGAGACCGAGACCCGACCCAGGCATCCCGCGGGCGCTGTCGGCGCGGTAGAAGCGGTCGAACACGTGCGGGAGGTCGGCCTCGTCGAAGCCGGGGCCGTGATCGCGGATCATGAGCGTGCCGTTCGCGAGCTCGATCTCGATCGGCCGGCCCGGCGGGCTCCACTTGTGGGCGTTGCCGATCAGGTTCGAGATCGCGCGGCTGATGCGCTCGGGCTCGCCGCTCACGACCGTCGGCTGTAGCGTCGCGCGGAAGGAGACGCCGTCGACCGCGCGGCGCTCGGCGCGCTCGACGAGCGCGCGCACGATCTGGTCGACGCGCACGTCATCCACGACATCGCTCGGCTTGGCCCCGCGCGCGAGCTCGACCACGTCGCCGACGAGCGCGGTGAGCTCGTCGAGCTCCGCGATGATGTCGGCGCGCAGGCTCTCGCGGTCGGCCTCGGGCAGCCGGTCGGCTTCCTGCAGCACCTGGATGTTGGCCCGGAGGCTGGCGATCGGCGTGCGCAGCTCGTGGCTGGCGTCGGCCACGAGGTGGCGTTGCGCCTCGGCCGAGCGCTCGAGGGCATCAAGCGTCGCGTTGAAGCTGCGGGCGAGCCGGGCGAGCTCGTCCTGGCCCTCGATCTCGAGCCGCTGCGAGAGGTCGGGGTTGGCGGTCAGGGCCTCGGTCTGGCGTGTGAAACGCGAGACCGGGGCAAGTGCCGCCCGCGCCACCACGCCGCCGACCGCAGCCGCCGCGAGGATGCCGACGCCGCCGACGGCGAGCAGGAGGATCAGCAGACGCCGCAGGGCGTGGTCGACCTCGCCGAGCGGTCGTGCGATCTGCGCGGCGCCGCTGTGGCCGAGACCCACCGTGAGCACGCGCAGGTGCACGTCTCCCACGTGCGCGTCGCTGAAGTAGCTGCCCTGACCGCCGGCCGCCAGCGCCTTGGCGCGCGCATCCACAGGCAACGTCGAGCCCGAGGCCAGCGCCTGGCCGCTCGACGAGACGATCGTGCCCTGCGGCGAGATGTATTGCACCTTGCCGGCGGCATCGCCGAACGGGTTGGGCGGCGGACCGCCATCGTCGCCGTCGCCGCCTCCGGGCTGGCCTCCGGGGTTGTTGTGGTGTCCCAGGGTGCTCGGGATGGAGGTGGCGCGGTCTCTCAGGGCGGAGTCGATCTGCCCGCGCAGGGTCGAGCGCGCGGCCTCGTACTGTGCCGCGGCCAGGACGACGACAGTCAGCGCCACGGCGACGCCCGCGACGGCCGCCATGCGGGTGCGCAGCTTCACGGCTCTCGCAGCACGTAGCCGACGCCGCGGATCGTGTGGATCAGCGGCCGGGCACCGGCGTCCTCGAGCTTGCGGCGCAGGTAGCCGACGTAGACGCGCAGCGCATTCGAGGCGGGCCCGAAGTCGTAGCCCCAGACGCGGTCGTAGATGAGGCCGTGCGGCAGAACCCGGCGCGGATTGAGCATGAGCAGCTCGAGCAGCTGGTACTCGGTGCGCGTCAGCTCGGCGAATGTGCCGTCCACCGCGACGCCGTGACGCGCGCTGTCCAGCTTGAGCTCCGCGAACGAGACGGCATCGGGATCGCCATCGCCTCCGTTGCGGCGCAACAGTGCTCGCAGGCGCGCCTTCAGCTCCCCCACGTCGAAGGGCTTGACGAGGTAGTCGTCCGCGCCCGCGTCGAGCCCGTCGATGCGATCGGCGATCGCGTCGCGCGCGGTCAACATCAGGATCGGCACGCGATTGCCCGCCCCGCGCAGTCGCTGGCAGACCTCGATCCCATCGATGTCGGGCATGCCGACGTCGAGCACGACCGCGTCGGGAACGGCGGTGGCGGCCAGTGTCAGGGCCTGCTGGCCGCCCTCGGCCATCTGCACCTCGTACCCGGCCAGCGTCAGCGCGCGGCGCAGCGCGTCGCGCACCGAGCGATCGTCATCGACCACGAGGATTCTCATCAGACCCCATTCTGCCCGCGCAGACCGGCCCCCAGGCATGACTCCTACGCCGTTCTTACGAAAGAACTCTTCACGGATTCGGTACATCCGTGTGCCAGGCTGGGTTTCGTCGACTGGCCGCCGGAGGCCGGAACCAACGGGAGGACCGAGCATGCGTTCCTGGATTCGCCTACCTTCGCCCGCCATGGGCGTGGCCCTCATCGCGCTCGTCGTCGCACTCGGCGGCACGAGCTACGCAGTCGTGCGCATCGGCACGAAGCAGATCAGGAACAACGCCGTCACGAGCCCGAAGATCCGCAACGGCGGGGTGAAGAACGTCGACCTCGCGCGCAACAGCGTCGTCACCGCCAAGATCGTGGCCGGCGCCGTGACCGGCCTGCAGATCAAGGACGCCGGCGTCGGCAACGCCGATCTCGGCAACGACTCCGTCTCGGGCGGCAAGGTGCGCGCCGGAGCGATCGGCAACAGCGATCTCGCCAACGACGCCGTGACGAGCTCGAAGCTGCACGCGGCATCGGTCGGCAACGCCGATCTCGCAGACGGCGCCGTGGCGAGCTCGAAGGTCGCCGACGGCACGCTGCTGGCCGCTGACATCAAGGACGGCGAGGTCGTCAAGGGCAACGGCCGCATGCTCTCGACCGCGCTCACGCTGCCCGACGGCGCGGGGATGACCACGTTGCTGAGCGTGCCCGGGCTCGGCGCCCTGCGGGCGAGCTGCGCGAACGGCGTCACCACGACGCAGTGGCAGAACACCGCGACTGTGCCGGTGACCGTGGCCAACGAGGTCGTCTTCCACACCCCGGCGAGCGCCAGCGACGCCAACGTCGCTAGCGTGGCCGCCGGCGGCACGCTCGATCAGCCCGCCAACGCGAGCGCCGGCGGCCAGGAAAGCGTCACGTGGCAGGCCGGCGACGATTCGAGTGCCGGCGACCGCGTGAGCACCGTGTGGGCGACCGCGGGCGCAAGCGGCGCCAACTGCCGCGTCACTGCCCAGGGGATCGCGACCGCCACCCCGTAGTTCATGCTCCCGTGACATGGGCCGCGACCCGCGTCACGACGTGCTCTTCGAACCGCTGCGCATCGGTCCCAAGACCCTGCGCAACCGCTTCTACCAGGTGCCCCACTGCACAGGCTTCGGCAGCGAGAAGCCGTGGTCTCAGGCGCGCCATCGCGGCGTCAAGGCCGAGGGCGGCTGGGCGGCCGTCAACACCGAGTACTGCGCGGTCAGCCTCGACTCCGACGAGACGCCGTACGTCTCGGCGCGCATGTGGGATGACGGCGACGTGCGCGTGCTCGCCGCGACCTGCGATGAAGCGCACCGCCACGGCGCGCTCGCCGGCATCGAGCTCTCGCACACGGGCGCGCACGGGGAGAACAGCGAGTCGCGCCTGGCCGCGGCCGCGCCCTCGCAGATCGCGAGCGACTTCGCACCCGGGCTCGTGCCGCGCGCAATGACGAAACGCGACATCCGCCGGGTGCAGGGAGACTGGGTCCGCGCCGCGCGGCAGTCGCGCACCGCAGGTTTCGACATCGTCTACGTCTACGGCGCGCACACCTACCTGCCGGGGCAGTTCCTCTCGCCCCACTACAACCGGCGCAACGACGAGTACGGCGGCTCGCTCGAGAATCGCGCGCGCTTCTGGCTGGAGACGCTCGAACAGGTGCGCGCGGCCGTGGGCGACGACTGCGCGATCGCCTGCCGCGTGGCGGTCGACCGCATGGGCGCGCTCGGCGTGGACATCGAGGAGGGGCTCGAGTTCGTGCGCATGGCCGACCACCTCGTCGATCTCTGGGACGTCACGGTCGGCTCGATCGCCGAGTGGTCGAAGGACTCGGGGCCGTCGCGCTTCTACGCGGAGGGCTGGCAGCTCGAGAGCACGGCGCGCGTGCGCGAGGCGACGACGAAGCCCATCGTGGGCGTGAGCCGCCTGACCGATCCCGACCTGATGGCAGAGATCGTACGCAGCGGAGCCTGGGATCTGATCGGGGCCGCGCGGCCGTCGATCGCCGATCCGTTCCTGCCGGCGAAGATCGACGAAGGACGCGTCGATGAGATCCGCGAGTGCATCGGCTGCAACGTCTGCATCTCCAAGGCCGACACCCGGCGCCACATCGGATGCACGCAGAACGCGACGGCGGGCGAGGAGTTCCGGCGCGGCTGGCACCCCGAGCGCTTCGCGCCGCTGCGCCGCGGCTTCGACGCGCTCGTCGTCGGGGGCGGCCCTGCCGGCATGGAGTGCGCGCTCACGCTCGCTCGCCGCGGCGCGGCCCGCGTCCGCCTCGTCGACCGGGCGCCGGCGATGGGCGGGCACCTCGGCTGGCTGACCCGCCTGCCCGGCCTCGGCGAGTGGGGCCGGTTGACGGCATACCGCATGGCGGCGCTCAAGCGCCTGCCGAACGTCGAGGTGATCGCGGAGCTCGAGCTGACGGCCGTGGAGATCGAGCGAAACGCAGCGGACGCGGTGGTGCTGGCGACGGGCTCGCACTGGGCCGAGGACGGCCTCAACGGCTTCACGCGCGCGCCGCTGCCGGGAGCGGACAGCGCGGCGCCGCATGTCCTCACGCCCGAGCAGATCGTGGCCGGCGGCAAGCGGCCGCCCCCGGGGCGCGTCGTCGTCTACGACGGCGACGGCTATGTCGTGGCCGCCGCGGTGGCGGAGCTGCTCGCGCGCGAGGGCCGCGAGGTCGAGCTCGTGACGGGCTTCGACACGATCGTGCCCTACAGCGCCGAGATGCTCGAGGACGTGCTCACCCGCGAGCGCCTGCACGCCTGCGGAGTCGCGATGCGCGCGGGCACGGTGGTGACGAGCGTCGGGCCGGGGGCGCTGACGTGCACGGACGCCAACGGCGAGCCCCTGGAGCTGGCGGCCGCCGGCGTCGTGCTGGTCACCCAGCGGGTGTCCGACGACGCGCTCTTCCACGACCTCGACGGACGGCGCGGGGCGGTCTTCCGCATCGGCGACTGCGTCGCGCCGCGCCTGCTCTCCGAGGCGATCTTCGACGGCCACCGCCTGGCGCGGGAGATCGACTGCGAGGATCCCGAGGTCGCGCTGCCGTACCTGCGCGAGCGCGTGGGCGACAGCGACCAGCTGCCGCCCGGCGCCGAGCCGGCGCCGCTGTCGCTGCTGCCGCCCCGCCCGCGCCCCGAGCCGCGCACCTGCGAGTTCGTCGACGACGCAAGTGCTGCGGCGGAGCGGATCGACGCCCTGATGCGCGCTGCCGGCGCGGACGCCGTCGTGGCCGTGGGTCGCGGCGCGGGCGACGAGGTCGAGGGCTGCCGCCGCCTGGCCGAGCGCTACGGCGCGCGGCTTGCGGTTTCACGACCACAGGTCGAAGCCGGCCGGGCGACGCGCGCCGAGCTGGTGGGCGCATCGGGCGACACCGTCGCCCCGCGCACCTACCTCGCGCTCGGCATCTCGGGCGCCCTGCCTCACCTCGTCGGCATGGCCGAGAGCCAGACGATCGTGGCCGTCAATCACCACCGCGGCGCGCGGATCTTCGAGTACGCGGATCTGGGGGTCACGGCCGACGCCGGTGACGTGATCGAGGCACTGCTCGCTCTGAGCTGAGGTGCAGCGGTCGTAGACGTACCGATCGTCGTCAGATGCGCCTTCTCCTCGGTCGCTACGACCTCGACGTAGACCGCCCCGGTCAGCCAAAAGGCGCGGAAGATGGCCGCGTAGGCGCGCTCCCACGTCGCGCGGCCGGTGACGGCGAGACGCTGCGCGCGCGTCTGCGCGTCTGAGCGGACTGCGCCAGCAGCACCAGCAGCGCCAGCGCGCCCGCGGCAACGGATCTCATCCGGTGAACCGTACGGCGCATGGCTGGTCGTACACAACCCGCTCGCGGGCCACCGTGCTACAACCGCTCGCGTGAGAGCGATGCGCACCATCAACGTGGTCGGCGTGCACGCGGCCGGCGAGATCGGCAACGTCGTCGTGGGCGGCGTCCTCCCACCCCCCGGAGCAACGGTGTTCGAGCAGATGCAGTGGCTCGAGCGCGAGGGCGACGGACTGCGGCGATTGCTGCTGCGCGAGCCGCGCGGCAGCGTGGCGGCGCACGCCAACCTGGTCGTGCCCGCGACGCGCGACGACTGCGACGCCGGCTTCATCATCATGGAGCCGACGGAGTACCCGCCGATGTCCGGCTCCAACACCATCTGCACCACGACCGTCCTGCTCGAGACCGGCATGCTGCCGATGCACGAGCCCGAGACCGTCCTCCGGCTGGAGGCGCCCGGCGGAGTCGTCGAGGTGCGCGCGGCCTGTCGCGACGGTCGCTGCGAGTCGGTCGAGTTCACGAACGTCCCGTGCTTCGCCGAGCGGCTCGACGCGCCGCTGGAGGTCGAGGGCCTCGGCACGATCAGCGTCGACGTCGCCTATGGCGGCATGTTCTATGCCATCGCCGATGCCGCGGAGCTCGGGTTCGCGATCGAGCCGGGCGAGGCGCGCGAGCTCTCGCTCGCGGGCGAGCGCATCCGCGTCGCCGCGCGTGAACAGCTGCCCTGCGCGCACCCCGAGAACCCCGCCATCCGCGACGTCTCGATCGTGCAGATCGCGGCGCCCTGGCGCGGTGTGGGCGCAGTCACGCGCAATGCGGTCGTGGTGGCGCCGGGCCGGCTCGATCGCAGCCCGACCGGCACGGGCCTGTGCGCCCGTATGGCCGTGCTGCACGCGCGCGGGCTGATGCGACCGGGCGATGCGATGTCGCACGCCTCGGTGATCGGGACGGTCTTCGACGGGCGCATTGTGGCCCCCGCGACCGTGGGCGACCGCGACGGCATCATTCCCGCCGTGCGCGGCTCGGCCTGGATCACCGGGCTCCACCAGTATCTGGTCGACCCCTCCGATCCGTTCCCGGAGGGGTATCTCGTTGCGGACACCTGGGGCGTGAGCGGCGCCGACACCCAAGCGCCCGCATGAATTGGGGTCAGGCAGGTCAGTCGCCGGCGGGCACTGCCGAGGCCAGCCCTTCCGCCTCGCTCAGATGGCGGCCGAAGTCGACGCCAGGCGCGGGACCGGACGGTGAGGTCACGCCGCATGCACCCACGCGCACGCCATTGCGAAGAAGCCATCGCGTCCTCCTCCTGACGTGGATGAAACGCCGCGCGAGCACCGCCGGGCGCGGAGTTTCGGCCGCGTGCCGCGCAATGTCAAGCAGGACGCTGTACAAGCTCGACGGTGCGCCCGTCCGGGTCCTGCGCGTAGACGCAGCGAGCGCCGGTCCAGGCGCCGGGGGCCGTGATCGTCGTCGGACGGCCGGGGACCGTCACGCCCGCGGCCACGAGCCGCCCGTACAGGGCATCCACGTCGTCCACGCGCAGGGCCAGGTGGGTGGCGCCCGCGTCACAGGGTCGCTGGTCCAGCGGCGTTCCCGCCGGCGTGATCATCTGGATGACCTCCAGCAGCCGGCCCGAGCCCAGATCGAGCTCGGCGTAGCGCATCGTGACGCCGCTCAGGCCAGTGATCGCGTCGAGCTCGGCTCCTGCACCCTCGCCCTCGTCGGTCACCGGCAGGCCGAGCAGGTCGCGATAGAAGCCGAGCGCGGCCTCGAGGCTCGCCACCGTGATGCCGACGTGGTCGATGCCGCGCACCGTCATGGCCGCAAGCGCTCCGGCACGAGATCGCGCGCGAACACGTCCTCGATCGTCTCCGCACGTCGCACGATCTCCGCCTCCGCGCCGTTGACGAGCGCGATCGCCGGTCGCGGCAGGGCGTTGAAGTTGGCCGCGCAGGCGTCCTCGTAGGCGCCCGTGTCGAGGAAGGCCAGCGTGTCGCCCAGCTCGACCGCGGGCAGGCTCACCTGGTGCGCGAGCACGTCGAAGCCGCACGAGCAGCCGACCACATCGACGGGCTCGGTGGCCTCCTCGCCCAGGCGGGTCGCCGCGACGACCGGGAAGCGGCAGTGCTCGACCAGCAGGTCGAGCAGGAACATCTCCGTCGTGTCGGTCTCGACCCAGCGCCATGCGAGCGGCTCGCGCTGCTGCTTGAGGTTGACCACCCGCGTCAGGTGGATCCCCGTGTCGGCGTGCAGCGCGCGGCCGGGCTCGATCTCGAGGGTCACACCGGCCAGCGGCACGCGCCCGGCGATACCGGCGCGCAGGCCGCTCGCGAGGGCCTCCACGACGTCCTCGGCCGCCGGCGCCCGCGGCTGGTCGAGCTTCCCGCCGTGCAGCCACGTGTTGGGATCGCGGGGAGCCGCATAGCCGCCGCCGAGATCGATCTCGCGCGGCTGCCAGTCATCCCACGCGGCCGCCAGCTCGGCCACCGTCTCGCCCGCGCTGGCCGCATAGGCGCGCCACATCGCTGTGTCGTTGCGGTGGCGTCCGAGGTGCGACATGAGCCCGAGCACGTCGAGCTCGGGCGCAGCGAGGGCCGCGCGCCCGGCAGCGATCAGCTCGTCCGTGGGGATCCCTGGCTTGTACTCCTGCGCCGTGGCGTAGACGGAGCCTTCCGAGAAGTCGGACCGCTGCTGCAGGTCGAGGTAGCGCGGCCGCATGCGGAAGCGCACCTGCGCCTGCCGGCCGAGGTCACGTGCCACCGCGCGCACCAGCTCGATCTCACGGACGCTGTCGAGCGTCACCCGGGCGCCGACTCTCACGGCCTGGGTCAGCAGGGCCCGGGTCTTGCCCGTGCCGTTGACGGAGATGAGCTGCGGGGGCACACCGCCGGCGAGCGCAGCGTGCAGCTCGGCCGGCCCGAAGACGTCGCAGCCGAGCCCCTCCTGCGTCAGCGCGCAGCGCAGCGCGAGGGTGTAGTTGGCCTTGATCGACGGCAGCGCGCGCGACTCGCCCTCGGGCCACGCAGTCCGCAGGGCGCGAGTGTAGCGGCGGGCGTTGCGGCGCAGGTGATCCTCTGAGATGACCGAGAGCGGAGTGCCGAAGCGCTCTGCGAGCGCGGCCGCGTCGGAGCCCTCGATCTGCAGGCGGCCGTCCGCGATCGAGAGGCACTCGTCGATCCGGATCGCCGCCACAGCGCGACTCTACGCCATCTCCTACGCCGCTCTTTCGCTGCTCTTACAGGCCGCTGGTCACATGGAGACATCGGCCAACGAACGAAAGAGGAACCGACGATGAACGTGATCAGGAACCCTGCAGGACGGCTGCGTCGGCGCGCCGCGATCGGCGCCGTGGGGCTCGCGGCTCTGGGCGGCGGCGGAGCCGCAATCGCCGCATCGAAGTCCGGCGGCTCGCCCGCGGCGCAGAATCAAGCCATCGCGGCGGATGCGGCCGGCCAGCTCGGAGTGAGTCCGACGGCGCTCACCGCGGCCATCAAGAAGGCGATGGTCGATCAGATCGAGGCGCAGGTCACCGCAGGCTCGCTCACGAAGACTCAGGCGACGGCCGTCGAGGCCCGCCTCGCCAAGGCCGACGCGCCGCTCTTCGCCCTCGGCGACGGGCCCGGCAGCAGGGGCGGCCACGGTCACGGGCACGGCGGCCCCGGCGGCGGCGTCTCGCTCGACGCGGCCGCGACCTACATCGGCATCTCGCCCACCGCGCTGCGCACGCAGCTCGAGGCCGGCAAGACGCTCGCCGCGATCGCGACCGCAAACGGCAAGACAACGGACGGCCTCAAGGCCGCGCTGACGACGGCGGCGAAGACGGACCTGGACGCCGCGGTGACCTCCGGCAAGCTCGCGCAGACCCAGGAGGACACGATCCTGGCAGCACTCCCGGCGCGCCTGGACGAGGAGATCAACGAGGTCCACGCCGGCGGAGGCCCGGGCGGCCCTCCGCCCACTGCGCCCGCAACAGCCCCGGCGGGCTGAGCCGGCCGGCACGGGGGGTCTGGCTTCGCAGCGGGACATAAAGCGCCAGACCCCAAGTGTCCGGCGGGCTGAGCCGGTCGGCACGGATGGGGTCTGGCTTCGCAGCGGGACATAAAGGGCCAGACCCCAAGTGTCCCGCTTCGCAGCGGACATTAGGGCCAGACCCCGAGTGTCCCGCTTCGTCAGACTGGGGGTCGGCTCCAGGAGGGATTCATGCTGATCGAGCACGAGGGCGCGCGTCCGCGCGTTGCCGCATCTGCGTACGTTGCGCCGAACGCCGTGCTCTGCGGCGACGTCGAGGTGGGGCCGGAGTGCCGCATCCTGTTCGGGGCGGTGCTGACCGCCGAGGACGGGCCGGTGCGGCTCGGCGAGGGCTGCCTCGTCATGGAGAACGCCGTCGTGCGTGGGCGCGCTGCGCATCCCGCGCGGCTCGGCGATCGCGTCCTCGTCGGACCGCACGCGCACGTGAACGGTGCCGAGGTCGGCGACGAGGCGTTCATCGCGACCGGAGCCTCGCTCTTCCCGGGCTCGCGGCTCGGGGCCGGGGCCGAGATCCGCATCAACGGCGTCCTGCACGTCAACAGCGTGCTCCCGCCGGGTGCCGAGCTGCCGATCGGCTGGGTCGCGGTGGGCGACCCGGCGCAGATGTTCCCGCCCAAGGCGCACGACGAGATCTGGGCGATCCAGCGGACGCTCGACTTCGCCGGCACGGTGGCGGGCGTCGACACGGACGCACTGGAGGGGAAGAGCGCGATGAGCGCGCTGATGGAGACCTACGGCGCGCTCTACGGCCGCCACCGCGACGACCGTGTGGTCGGCGGCTGACGTCAGAGCTCGAGCGACGCGCCGGGCTCGAGCGCCGCGATCCTCACGGCGGGAGCCAGCTCGCGGGCCGCGGCCAGGAACGGCTCGAGCGGCGCTCGCAGGTAGTCGGGCGCTCGGCGGGCTGCGGGGCCGACCGCATACGTGCCCCAGTGGATCGGCACCGCGATCCGCGGCACGAGCAGCTCGAGCGCCTGCGCAGCTCGCAGCGGGTCCAGATGCCCCGGGCCGAGGCGCGATCCCCAGCCCCAGATCGGCACGAGCGCCAGATCGAGCCCCTCGGCGCCGATCGCGCGCATGCCGTCGAAGAGGTCGGTGTCGCCGGCGTGGTAGATCCTGGATGAGCCGGTGACGACATACCCGAGCGCAGGACCACGGGCTCCGATGACACCGACGCCGCGACCGCCATTGTGGCGGGCCTCCGTCGCCGTCACGCTCAGAGATCCGATGACGATCGTCTCGCCGCGGACGATCTCGCGCACGGCGTCGAACCCGCGGCGCAACAGCAGCCGGCCGCCACCGCGGGGCACGACGATCGGAACGGCGCGCCCGACGCGCCGCAGCGACGGGAGATCGAGGTGGTCGCGGTGAAGGTGCGTCAGGAGCACGCAGTCGATCGCCCGCAGATCCTCGGGCAGCGGCAGCGGCGCGTGGCGCTGCAGGTGCGCGACACGGGTGCGCAGCAGCGGGTCGGTGATCAGCCGCACGCCGTCGAGCTCGACGAGTGCGGTGCCGTGCCCGATCCAGGTCACTCGCGCCATCGGGGTAAGGGTATGCTCGACACCCGTGCTGCAGCGCCCACTCGTCGGAGCCGCCGCGCTCGTCATAGACGCGGCTCTGGGCGAGCCGCCGGCTCGCCTGCATCCCGTGGTGGGCATGGGCGGCCTGCTCTCGGCCGCGCAGCGCCGCTGGCGAGCGCATGGAGCCGCGGGCGAGCTCGCCGAGGGCGCCGCCGGGTTGGCGGTCGTCGTCGCCGTCTCGGCACTCGGCGCGCTGGCGCTGCAACGCGCGCTCGCACGGCTGCCGCGCGGAGCTGCCCTGCTCGGCGAGGCAGGCGCTCTCTCGACGCTGCTCGCCCTGCGGGGACTACGGGAAGCCGTGCAGGGGGTGCGCGAGGCGCTGGAGGCGGGTGAGATCGAGACCGCGCGCGCGCTGGCAGCGCGCGACCTCGTCAGCCGCGACACGGCGCAACTCGACGCGAGCGAGCTCTCCGGGGCGGCGATCCAGTCGCTGGCCGAGAACCTCAGCGACTCGGTGATCGCCCCGCTGCTCGCCTACGCGGCCGGCGGTCTGCCGGCCGCCGCCGCCTACCGGGCGCTCAACACGGCGGACGCGATGTGGGGCTACCGCACGGGCGAGCTGCTGCACCGCGGTCGCGCCGCTGCCCGGGCCGACGACGTCGCCAACCTCGTGCCGGCCCGTCTGACGGCGCTCTTGATCGCAGCGCGCGCGCCCCAACGCGCCTCGGCGCTGCGAGTCGCCCTGCGCGACCACGAGCTGGCGCCGTCGCCCAACGGCGGCTGGCCCATGGCGGCGATGGCCGGCGCGCTCGGCGTCCGCCTCGTCAAGCGCGACTCCTACGCCTTCAACGCCGAGGCGCCCGCGCCCGCCGCGGGCGACATCGGGCGGGCGCTCGGAGTCGTCGGTGGGTAAGGCGCTGATGGTGCAAGGCTGCACGTCGCACGCCGGCAAGTCGTATCTGACGGCGGCGCTCTGCCGGCTGCTGAGCGACGAGGGCCTGCGCGTCGCCCCGTTCAAGGCACAGAACATGAGCAACAACGCCGGCGTGACCGAGGACGGCCGAGAGCTCGGCCGCGCACAGATCGTACAGGCCGCCGCGGCGCGCATTCCGGCCGAGGCGCGCATGAACCCGGTGCTGATCAAGCCCGAGGCCGACACGCGCTCGCAGGTCGTCGTGCTGGGCGAGGCGGACATCGCGCTCTCCCAGCTGCCCTGGCGCGAGCGCCGCCCGCGGCTCTGGCCCGTCGTGCGCGAGTCCCTGCACGGCCTGCTCGACGACTACGACGTCGTCGTGATCGAGGGAGCCGGCAGCCCGGCCGAGATCAACCTGCGCGACGGCGACATCGTCAACATGGCGGTCGCGCTCGAGGTCGCTGCTCCTGTGCTGCTGTGCTGCGACATCGATCGCGGCGGCGCCTTCGCGCACCTGCTCGGCACGTGGCACTGCCTGGCGCAGCCGGAGCGCGACCTGCTCGCGGGCTTCCTGCTGAATCGCTTCCGCGGCGATCCCTCGCTGCTCGCTCCCGGGCCGGCCTGGCTCGAGGAGCGCACCGGCGTGCCCGTAGTGGGTGTCATCCCATGGCTCGACATCCCGCTGCCCGAGGAAGACGGCGTCGCGCTCCAGGGCGTGAGCGGGGACGGCCGCATCGCGATCGTCGCGTTGCCGCGGATCGCGAACCTGGACGAGTTCGCGCCGCTCGGCACCCACGCGCGCTACGCCCGCAACCCGGCCGAGCTCGAGAGCGCGGCGGCGATCATCATCCCCGGCAGCAAGAGCACGCTGGCCGATCTGGACTGGCTGCGCTCGACGGGCCTCGCGGGCGCGATCGCCCGGCGTGCCGCCGCGGGCGTGCCGGTGCTGGGCATCTGCGGTGGACTGCAGATGCTGGGCCGCGCCGTGCGCGATCCGCATGCCGTCGAGGGCGGAGGCGAGGCGCCCGGCCTCGGCCTGCTCGACCTCGTGACTGAGCTGCAGGCCGGCAAGACCACCCGCCTCGTGCGCGTGACGGACAGCGAGACGGGAGCCGAGCTCGACGGCTACGAGATCCACCACGGCGCAACAGCCGCCGGCCCCACCGCGGTGCCGACGCTGACGGGGCCCGAGGGCCCGCTCGGCTGGCGCATGGGCAACGTGCGCGCCAGCTACGCCCACGGGCTGCTGGAGGGCGCCGCCTACCGCGACGCACTGCTCGCCTGGGCCGGCGTCGCTCCCTCGTCGACCCCCGAGGGGCTGGATGCACGCCTCTCGGCGATTGCCGCGCGCGTGCGCGACGCCGTCGACTGGCCGCGCATCCGCGCCCTCGTCTTGTAAGGCTGCGCCCGTGTTTCGCAACCGCATGTCGCGCTACGAGGTGCTGAGCGAGGAAGCGATGGCCACGATCGAGCGTGGCTGGCGGCGGCTGCTGCAGGAGATCGGGATCGCCTTCCACCACCCGGAGGCGCTCGAGCGCTTCCGCGACGCCGGGCAGATCGTCGAGGACGACGTCGTGCGCCTCGATCCCGACTTCGTGCTCGAGCAGGCCGCGAAGGCGCCGTCGGAGTTCACGCTGCACGCCCGCAATCCCGCCCGCAGCTTCCCGGTCGGCGGCGACGCCATGGTCTTCATCCCCGTTCAGGGCCCGCCCTTCGTGCGCGAGCGCGACGTGCGGCGCGAGGCCACGTTCGACGACTACTGCCGGTTCACGAAGCTGGCGCAGGTCTACGACGACTTCGACACGGCCGGCGGCCTCGTCGTCGAGCCGAACGACCTGCCGCTCGACTCGCGCCATCTCGACATGCAGCTCGCGCTCCTGACCCTGACCGACAAGCCCTACGGCGGCTCGCAGGTCTCGCTCACCGGCGCGCTGGACTCGCTCGAGATGGCCAGGATGGCGTTCGGTGGGGCGGAAGCGCTCGCCCGCGAGCCCGCGCTCTACACCGTGATCAACGTGAATTCACCGCTGCTGTATGACGGGCGGATGCTCGATTCCCTGCTGACCTACGCCGCTGCCGGGCAGCCGGCCGTCATCACGCCCTTCCTGCTGATGGGGGCGATGTCGCCCGCGTCCATCCCGGCCGCGCTCGTGCAGCAGACGGCGGAAGCCCTCGCGGGTGTGGCGCTCGCACAACTCGTGCGGCCAGGCACGCCCGTCGTGCTCGGCTCCTTCCTCTCGCACACCGACATGCAATCCGGCTCGCCCGGCTTCGGCGGCCCCGAGTCGGCCATCGGGCTGTTCTGCTCGGGTCAGATCGCGCGCCGCCTCGGCCTTCCGTGGCGCTCGGGCGGTGGCTCGCTGACGAGCAGCCAGGTGCCCGATGCGCAGGCGGCGTACGAAGGCCTGAACACGATGCTGCCTGCATTCCTCGCGGGCGCGAACTTCGTCCTGCACACCGCGGGCTGGCTCGAGTCCGGTCTCGTCTCGTGCTACGAGAAGTTCATCGTCGACCTCGAGATCGTGCGCACGCTGCGCGAGGAGTTCACGCCGCTCGAGGTGGACGAGGCCTCGCTGGCCTACGGCGCCCACCAGGAGGTCGGGCACGGCGGCCACTTCCTCGGCGCCGAGCACACGCTCGAGCGCTTCCGCGACTGCTTCTACCGCCCGCTCCTGTCGAGCACCGAGAACTTCCAGCGCTGGGCCAGGAACGGCGGCAGCGACAGCGCCGAGCGCGCAACGGCCATCTGGCAGGCGGCGCTCGAGGGCTACGAGCAGCCGCCCATAGACTCCGGGCTGCGCGAGGAGCTCGAGGAATTCGTGACGCGCCGCCGCACCGAACTCGGCGACTAATCCCCGAATATCGCTTCGCCGACCAGTGTGACGCGGTCGACGTGCTGCGCGGGCGTCAGTGCCGCCTGCGCGTAGGTCTCGATGCTGACGTGCGTCGCCCCCAGCCCGGCCCACTTCTCGATCGCGGCGCGCCAGGCGTCGGAGTCGCCCTCGGCGGTGCTCAGCCAGACCTCGATGCCGAGCTCGACGCGCGGACGCCCGGCCGCGTCCGCTGCAGCGTGCAGCCGGTCGCGCACGTCGGTGAACTCGGCCTCGGCCTCGGGAGCGCCGGTGCGCCGCGAGAGGATCAGGCCCGAGCCCCAGGTGACCGCCCTGCGCACGGCCGCAGGCCCCTTGCCGCCCAGCCAGATCGGGATGTCGCGGATGGCCGGAGGGTTCAAGCCGACATCGTGGAACCGCTCGCGGCCCAGCTCCGCAGTCACGTGCCGCTCCGTCCAGAGGCGCCGCAGCAGCGGGATCTGCGCATCCATGCGCTTGCCGCGCGTGTGGAAGTCCTCGCCCAGCGCCTCGTACTCGAGCGGGTTCCAGCCGACGCCGAGCCCCAGCCGCAGGCGCCCGCCCGAGAGCGCGTCGACCTCAGCGGCCTGCTTGGCGGCGAGCGCGGTCTGCCGCTGCGGAAGGATGATGATCCCCGTGACGAGCTCGATCGTCCGCGTACAGGCGGCAAGGAAACCGAAGAGCACGAACGGCTCGTGGAACGGTTTCGAGGCGTAGTCGTCCTTGCCGGCGACATGGTCGAAGGCGACCGCGTGCTCGAAGCCGTTGTGCTCGGCGGCCTGTGCGAATTCCCGGATCGCGCCGGGGTCGTTGCCGATCTCGTTCTGCGGGAGGATGATGCCGATCTGCATGGCTCGGCTCAACCATACCTTCGAAGGTGCGAGGGCAGGAATCGGGCCAAAAGGCGAGCGGCAACTGTCTCGACGACTGGATCCACGTGAGGTGCGCCGTGATTGTTGACCGCCGTCGTGCCGGACCCTATGGTCGGTTTTACGTTCAAGCTGATGGAGGGGCGGCTCGTGAAGCTGGCGCTTGATCCGTACATGTTGCGCAGGGTGCCGCTCCACGAGCTTCCAGCGCTGGTCGCGAGCCTCGGGTACCGCTACATCGAGCTCTCGCCTCGTTCCGACTTCGTACCGTTCTTCGTGCATCCGAGAGCTGACCGGTCGATCATCGCACGCTTCAAGACTGCCCTGGCAGAGGCCGGCGTAGAGGTCGCGTCGATTCTTCCCCTCTACCGCTGGGCAAGTCCCGACGAGGAGGAGCGCCAGGCGGCGATGCGCTACTGGCGACGTGCCATCGAGATCGCCGTGGAGCTCGATGTCCGCGTCATGAACTCGGAGCTCAGTGGCCGGCCAGAGGCCGCGGGCGCCAGCGAGGCTCAGTTCTGGCGATCGCTGGAGGAACTTCTGCCCGTCTTCGACCGCGAGAACATCGATCTCCATCTCGAGCCCCACCCCGACGATTTCATCGAAGACGGCTTCGCCGCAGTCGACATCATCCGCGGCATCGACCACGAGCGAGTGTCCTTCCTCTACTGCGCGCCGCACACCTTCCACCAGGGAGGAGACATCTCGGGGATCATCGACTACGCCGGAGATCTCCTCACCCACGTGCATGTGGCAGATTCTTTCGACCACCGGGCATCCTCGGGCCTCCGCTACATCGTCAACCCGCCCGGTTCCCCCGCACGCGTCCACCAGCATCTCGATATCGGCCAGGGCGAAGTCGATTGGGACGTGCTCTTCTCGTCTCTCGAGCGACACAGCTTCGACGGGATCATGACGGTCTGCGTCTTTGCCTGGGAGGAGCGGGCCCACGACTCCTGCGTCTTCAACCGCGAGGAGATCGAACGGCGTCTCGGCGCCACCTGAGACGCCTGCGAGCGCAGTTGACTCGCGCGGGGCCCACGGGTTAGTGTCTCATTCGAGGCAACTCTTTGTCTCGATATATGAGAAATGGGGAACTCACACTCGTACGGGGACTCGACGTCGTCGAACTCCTCGGCGACCGCGAAGAGATGAGCGCCGCGGAGTTGTGCGCCGCTCTGCGCACGCCACGGGCGACCGTCTACCGGACGCTCGGCGTCTTGCAACGCAGGGGCTACGTGACTCGAAGTCGTACCTCGCGCACGTTCCGCCTCGGGCCGAGCTTGCTCAGGCTCGTGGCCCACGCGCGCCGCTTCGCACTGATCCCGGTCGCTCGGCCGGCCCTCGCGGAGTTGCGGGACGCCACCGGGGAGACGGTGAGCCTCGCGATCGTCGAGGACAGTCGAATCGTCTACGCGGAGATCCTCGACTCCTTCTTCTCGCTTCGGCCCTCCGCGGTCGCGGGGCAGGAGGTGCCGACGCATTCGACGGCCATAGGCAAGAGCGTGCTGGCCGCGATGCCGGCACGAGACCGTCAAGCGCTCCTCGCCCCGGAGCCCTTCGAGGCCTTCACCGCACACACGCTCACGAGCGCCGCGCTGCTGGAGCGTGCACTCGAGGAGACGAGCGCGCGAGGCTACGCGCTCGACCGCGAGGAGACCGAGATCGGGGCAAGTTGTGTGGCGGCCGTGATTCTCGCCCGGGATGGCACACCGGTAGCCGCGCTGTCGGTCTCCGGTCTCACCGCGCGCATGCCCGAGGCCGCCATCCCGTCATTGGGCGAACAGGTACGCGCGTGGGCAGCGCGCATTTCCGACGACTACGCCCGCATCGCCCAGAGCGACGCAGCCGGGGCGATCCCGGCCGGAACGAAGGGATCCTCGTGAGAAAACCGGTAGTCATCCTCGCTGCGGTGCTGATCGGTTCCGCAGGCACTGCGCTTACCACAGGTGCGTCGGCGCAACGCTCGAGTCAGGTGACTCTCACCGTGCTCGAGCACCAGTCGCTCAGGGTCAAGGCGCTGAAGAGCACGATCATCCCTGCGTTCGAGGCCGCTGAGCGCGCCAAGGGCAAGGACGTCAAGGTCAACCTCGTGCAGGAGATTCTGCCGGACGACCAGTTCGCGACCAAGCTCACACTGCAGTACAGCCAGGGCAAGGGTCCCGACGTGACCTCATTCGTGGCAGGTGCCGTTCCGGACTTCGCCGCGGCCGGTTACCTCCTCGACCTCACAAGCAGGGCGCGAGCGTGGCCGGACTGGAAAAAGTTCTACCCCCGCGCACGCGACCTCAGCACCCAGGGTGACGGGAAGATCTACAGCCTCCCGCGCGGCGCGACCGTGCTGCAGTTGTTCTACCGGCGAGATGTCCTGAAGAAGAACGGCATCTCGACAGCCCAGCCGGCGTCCTGGAAGGCGCTGCTCGATCGCATGGTGCAACTCCAGAAGAAGCTCAATGCTCCCGCGATCACGATCCCGGCCGGTACCCAGTGGGGCGGCGGTACCTTTGACGAGGGGTTCATCAACGTCCTGCTCGGCACCGGCAGCAAGCTCTACGACGCACCCTCGAAGAAGTGGATCGTCCGGAGCCCGGGCCTCAGCGCCGCGTTCAACTTCTACTACCAGCTCAAGCAGAGCAATTTGCTGCCTGTCGACGCACTGCTCTCGCCGCAGCCGTGGCAGCCGACGAAGTACGTCGGCTTCGTCAAGGGCACGCTGCCGGTCACGACGTCCGGTTCGTGGGCATGGCAGTACGACTGGGGCCCCGACGGGGCGGCGCCGATTCCGCAGCTCACCGCGAAGGTGGGTACGTGGCTCTTCCCCTCCCGCACGGCCAAGCCGTTCGTAACCGCGAATCTCGACTGGGCCTGGGCGATCGCGAAGAGCACGCAGAACCCGGACGTCGCGTGGGACTGGGTGACCTTCCTCAACACGGGCAAGGCGCTCGCGCAGGACATCACCGCCGCCGGCTCGCTCTCCCCGCGCTCCGACATCAGGAACGTCGCGCCCTACAGCCAGCACAAAGTGCTGGTCGATGCCGAGAAGGAACTGGCAACGGGCAAGTTCTTCCGGCCTGCCACGGGCATCGTCAAGATCCAGCAGGCGGTAGGCGAGGCCACCGAGGCCATCCTCACCGGCAAGGCGGACGGCAAGCAGGCGGCCGATGAGTTCGCCACCACTGCCACGAAGCTGCTCGGGTCGAAGAGCGTGAAGGGCGGGTGAGCACAGTCGTCGGTGCCGCGGAGCGACCCCAGCGCTCCGCGGCCCGGCGTCGTCGGCGGCGCCGGAAGGAGTGGCTCCTCGCGGCAGCCTTTCTCGCACCCTCGCTGCTGCTCCTGGCGGTCTTCGTCGTATGGCCTGCCGTGTGGGCGGTGCGCATCAGCTTCACCAACTACACGCTCACCGGGGCCGACGCACTCAACCACCGCTGGGTCGGGCTCGACAACTATCGCAACTTGCTCTCCGACAACGAGTTCACGGCCTCGCTCCTGCGCACGGGCTGGTTCGTCCTCGCATCCGCGATCGTCGGCCAGTTCATTCTCGGCCTCGGCGCCGCACTCGCACTCGCGCGCCGCGACATCCGGTTTCGCGGTGCGTTCGGGGCGGCCATCGTGTTGCCGCTCGCCGTGCCTGAGACAGTGGCCGCGCTGAGCTGGGTCAGCATGCTTGCGCCCGACCGCCTCGGAACCCTCAACCGCGTGCTCGACGTGGCCGATCTCGGCCCGGTTCGCTGGATCGTCGCGCACGCCCTGCTCTCGATCATCATCGTCAACATCTGGCGTGGCATCGCGTTCGCCGCCGTGCTCTTCGGCGGCGCGCTGGAGGCGGTACCGGAGCCCGTCATGGAGGCGGCTCGCGTGGACGGCGCCGGACCGTTTCGCACCTTCTGGCTGATCACGCTGCCGCTCATCCGTCATGCCGTGGTGCTCTACATGCTGATGACGACGATCGGCACGGTCACGCTGTTCGGGCTCGTCTTCTTCCTCACGCAGGGCGGTCCCGGCTCTGACACCACACTCGCCTCGATCTACATCTACCTCACGTCCTTCAAGTTCTTCGAGTTCGGCGTCGGCGCGGCCGCATCGACGCTGCTGCTCGCGTTCGTGTTCCCTCTCGGAGTTCTCTATGTCCGCCTCCTCCGCGCGCAGGTCTAGCCGCCGGCGCTCGGGCGGCGGCGGACGGCTCTATGCCTACACCTTTCTGGTCGCAACGGCGGCATTCTGTCTGATCCCGTTTGCGTGGCCCCTCCTCGCCTCGCTCGATAGTCACGCCACGATCTACCTCCAGACGCCGACACTGAGCCTGGAGAATCTCCGCCACGTCGTCGGCGATCCGGAGTACCGCAGACTCGCCCTCAACAGCCTGATCATCGCAGGCGGCGCCACGCTGCTCGTTCTCGTCGCCAGCACCCTCGGCGGGTACGCGCTGTCACGCTTTCAGTTTCCCGGCCGTCGTACGTTCATGCTGGCGGTGCTCTTCACGCGCATGATCCCCGCAGTTGCGACGATCGTTCCGCTCTACATCATCGAGG
Organism: Gaiellales bacterium; assembly: GCA_035696365.1. Taxonomy (GTDB): domain Bacteria; phylum Actinomycetota; class Thermoleophilia; order Gaiellales; family JALYLC01; genus JALYLC01. Next base: position 53,608 of record DASRQS010000009.1, read on the forward strand.
ACAATCTGCACTTGATCGACACCTACCAGGGCGTCATCTTCGCCATCGCCGCACAGCAGTTGCCCCTGGCGCTCTGGATCATGAAAGGCTTTTTCGACACCGTCCCCGTGTACCTCGAAGAGGCCAGTTGGATCGACGGCATGAGCCGCTTGGGATCCAGCCTGCGCATCGTTCTGCCACTCGCCGCTCCGGGCGTCGGCGCTGCGGCGCTCTTCACGTTCATCGAGGCCTGGGGCGACTTCCTGACGCCCCTGATCCTGCTCTCGGGCGATCCGAGCAAGGCCCCGATCTCGATCGGCCTCTTTCGCGCCTTCATCGGCTTCAACCTCGTCGACTGGGGGCTTCTCGCGGTGCTTTCCCTGCTCTACATGGTGCCGGCTGTCTGCCTCTACTTCCTGGTGCGCCGCTACCTCCTGCGCGCCACGATGACCGGGGCCATGGCCGGCGTATGAGGCTGCCTCTCCGCGTCGGACTCATCGGCTGCGGCAATGTCGCATTGAGCGACCACGTGCCGTTCTATCTGTCACGGCCCGACCTCTACCGCGTGGTCGCGATCGCCGATCCGACCCCCGCACGCCGAGCCCTGGCGCGCACACAGATCGGCCTCGAGCCAGCCGATGTCTACGAAGCGGCGCATGGTCTGCTCGTCCGCGAAGACATCGACGTCATTGACGTGTGCACGCCCCAGCACGTCCGCCTCCCGCTCATTCTCGAGGCGCTCGAGCGCCACCGCCATGTCATTTCCGAGAAGCCCCTCGCGACCACGCCGGCGGACGCCGCGATCCTGGTCGCGGCAGCCGAGCGCAATGACGTGCACATCGCGCTCATGCACAATTACCTCTTCATGCCGGAGGTCGCCTCGGCGCTGGATGTCGTGCGCACCGGCGAGATCGGCGACGTCGAAGTGGCCATCATCAACTTCCTGGGCGTGCTCGATCTCCCGGGGAATTCCGCTTGGGCGCCACGCTGGCGTCACGACTTGGCGGCTGCCGGCGGCGGCGTTCTGGTCGACATGTTGCATGCGGTGTACGTCGCAGAGGCATTCCTGGGTCGTCCGATCGAACGCGTCTCGGGCTGGGTCTACGCGCGCGCCGAGGGCGCTCCTGTCGAGGACATCGCGCTCTGTCGCTTCGAGACCGATGTCAATGCCGCGCTGGTCAACGTGGGCTGGGGCGTCGGCCCGGGCGGGATCGAGGTGTCGGGATCTCGTGGGCGCATCGCGGTGCGCTACCGGGATGGCGGCACGGGCCCGTTCGATCCGCTCGAGCAGGTCACCGTCACTGCCGAAGGGGAGACGCGCGCGATCTCCGTGGCGGAGTACAACGACGGTGTCGCGGGCGTGCTGCTCGACCTGGCGACCGCCATTGTCGGTGGCCGCCCACCGCTGGCCTCGGGGGCCGATGGACTGCGCACGCTCGAGGCGACGCTTGCCGTCTACGCCTCTGCCTATCGCGGCGTCACCGTGACGCTCCCGCTCGACGCTGCGGATCCAGTTCACCGGGCGGGTGTGCTGGGGCTCGCCGACCTGCCGGCGGCTGCATGGAGCCCTGTGCGTTCGCGGCGCCTCTTCTCAGCTGTCGCCGGCGAGCCAGGGCCGACCTCCTGAACCTCGCGCTCTACACCGATTCGCTCGAGCGCCGGCCGCTCGACGAAGCCCTCGCACTTGCCAGTCGAGCCGGCATCGCCGGCGTCGAGCTCGGTGGCGGTGGCCTATCGCCGCACACGCGCCACCTCGACGTCACGGGTCTGCTCGCAAGCCCCGCCCGGCGCTCATCCTTGCTCGCCCAACTTGCTGCGCACTCGCTCGACCTCTGTGCGCTGAACTGCTCTCTCTGGCCTCTGCACCCGGTCTATGGGCAGGCTGACGAGCAGACGATCCGTGACACGTTCAGACTGGCAGGCGAACTGGGCGTCGAGACCGTTGTGAGCATGTCGGGATGCCCGGGCGACGGGCCGGCAGCGACGACCGTGAACTGGGTCACCTACCCGTGGCCGGCCGATGCAACGGCATTGCGCGCCCGTCAATGGAATCAGATGGTGGCACTCTGGACCGACCTGGCCGTGGAAGCGGCTCGCTGCGGAGTTCGGAGGATTGCGCTTGAGCTCCACCCCCTCCACCTCGTCTACAACGTGCCGTCGCTGCAGCGGCTTCGCGCGGAGGTCGGACCGATCATCGGGGTGAACCTCGATCCGAGCCATCTCTTCTGGCAGGGCATGGACCCGATCGCGGTGGCTCGCGCTCTCGGTGAGGCCGTGCATCACGTGCACCTCAAGGACACCATCGAGTATCCCGCGGAACGCGCGCTTGCAGGCGTGCTCGACACGAGGCCGTTCGAGGACTGGGAGCGGCGCTCGTGGACATTCTGTACCGTCGGGCGCGGGCATGACGCGAGCTTCTGGGAGGGATTCCTGAACGCCCTTGCAGAGGCCGGCTACAACGGCTCGCTGGCGATCGAGAACGAAGACCCGCAGCAGGGCGACATCGAGGGCGTACGAGAAGCGGCATCGTTCATCCAGCCTCTCATTCCGTCACACCCGCACTCGTGAGACTGGCCGGCGGCGGAAGGGATCGCGCCACGCGGTCGCGCGTTTTGCAGCTTGCGAAATGCTTGCGCTTGCGAAATGCTTGCACTAGGCTGTGGGCATGGCCACCCGCGGTGCACCCAGATTGCCCGACCCTGTCGAGGCAGCGCTCGATGCCCTTGCCCGTGCCCTGCGCGCGAGCACGGCGAGCGGCCGCGAGGCCCAGCGCGTGCAGGCCGCGGTGCGCAACCGCGTCGCCGCTCTGACGGCGGCACCGGCGGGACAACTCGCCGCGGCCGACCTCGCCCGCGCGCTGCGCGTGCTCGACATCTCGCTGAGCGAGGCCGGGCGCCTGTTCGGCGTCAGCCGCTCCGCGGTCGAGCAGTGGCTCGAGCGCGGCGTTCCCGCCGCGCGCCTCGCGCGCGCTGCCAATCTCGCGCGCATCGCCGACATCCTGGAGCGCAACCTGAAGCCGGAGCGCATCGCCGCGGTCGTGCGCGAGCCGGCGCGGGCCTACGGCGGTACGTCGATCCTCGAGCTCGTGCGCGAGGGCCGAGACGAGCAGGCGCGCGCGATGCTGGAGCAGGCGTTCGACTGGTCGCGCACGGCCTGATGCGCCATCTCGGGCGCGGCGGCACCTACCTGCGGGTCGTCGACCCGGCCTGGACCGACCCGCTGGACGCGTCGTTCTCACGCCGGGCCGGCGGCCGCTGGAACCCGCCCGGCAGCTTCGCAGCGCTGTACCTCTGCCGAGACGTCGAGACTGCGCGCGCCAACGCCCGCCGGCTGCTCGACGGCCAGCCGTTCACGTTCGACGACCTCTTGCCCGAGCGTCTGCCCGCACTCGTCGAGGCCGAGGTGCCGCAGGCCCGCTACGTGGATGCCGTGAGCGCGCGCGGCCTGGCCTCGCTCGACCTGCCGCCGACCTACCCCCTCGACGGGCGTGGCAGGGTCATCGCCCACCGGCGCTGTCAGGCGATCGGAAGGGCGGCCTGGGAGGCGGGCGAGCCAGGCGTGGCCTGTCGGAGCGCGGCACCCGGCGCGCCACCCGACGGCGAGGAGCTCGCCCTCTTCGACCGCGGGCTTCGCCTCAAGCCCGGACGCCGCCGGCGCTTCGAGCGCTGGTACCGCGGGCGCTAGACGACTGCCGGGTTGGCCCCACGACGGGGCCCACCCTACGATGACTCCCGATGCAGGTTGCCTTCGGAGTACTCGCAGGGATGCTGCAGCTGGTCGCGACCGCGCCGTATCTGCGCGACATCCTGCGCGGCTCGACGAAGCCCCAGCGGGCGACCTGGATGATCTGGACGACGCTCTCGCTCGTGGTGTTCGCGTCCCAGTGGGCGAGCGGAGCGACCTGGAGCCTGGCCCTGACCGCCGGTCAGGCGGTGTCCTGCGGCGCAGTCTTCGCGCTCGCGATCCGGCGCGGAGTCGGAGGCGTCAGCCGTCCCGAGCTGGCGCTGCTCGGACTCGCGGCGCTCGGCGTGGCCGGCTGGCAGATCGCCGGCAACCCCATGGTCGCGACGTGCTCGGTGGTCGCGGCCGACCTGATCGCCGTCGCGCTGATGCTGCCGAAGACCTATCGGCAGCCCGGATCGGAGACGCTCGCGACGTATGCGATCGGCGTGGTGTCGTCCCTGTTCGCGCTGGTCGCGATCAACTCGAGCGCCGCGTCGCTGTGGATCTACCCCGTGTACATCCTCGCGGCGGACGCGGCCGTGGTCGCGGTGATCGTGCTGCGGCGGCGGGCGCTGGCGGCCGTCCCGGCCTAGAGCTCATTTCCGAGAGAGCGGCGCAACCGCGCCCACCGGTTTGATCACACGAACGTCACCGGACGTGCACCGGCCGGGTCAGAGCGGTGGCAGTGGGGTGCCGAGTGCTTCGAGTTGGTGGCGTTCGGATTCGATGGCGGCGTGGTCGAAGCGGAAGTAGGAGCGGGGCGGCAGGATGCCCCAGAGGTTGGAGCCGCGGGGGTCGTCGCGCCATTCGCGTGCGGTGTGTGGGAGGTCGAGGACTTCCATATCGCAGTAGAGCTCGACGAAGCAGTGCTCTTGGGGGATGCGCACGTAGCCGCAGAGGTTCTGGCCGAGTGCGTGGCGGACGGGGCCCCAGCCGAGCCAGCGGCCGTGCTGGCCGAGGTGGTCGAAGGCCACGCGCAGGTTGCCCCAGTCGACCAGGTCGAGCGCGAAGTGGTGGAAGTGTGGGGGTGTCTTGGCGACCAGCGCCAGCACGTGGTGGTCGGCGTTGATGTGCAGCCACACGCCCTCGCTGCCCAGGTAGTCGGTGATCTGCATGCCGAGCGCGTCGCGATAGAAGTCGCGCATCGCCTCGAGCCGACCGGTGAGCAGGTTCACGTGGCCGAGCTTGCGCGCCCGGAAGCCGGGCAGGGTCGCGCTCGTCTGGCCCACGTCGGGGTAGGGATCGCGCGGCGCAAGCGGCGCCAGCTCGATCGCGTAGCCCTCGGGGTCGGCCAGATGCAAGTGACCCGCCTCGTCGCTGCGATAGACCACCCCGAGTGAGTCCAGATGCGCAGCCGCGTCGCCGAGCGAGCAGCCCTCGCGCAGCTCGAACCCCGAATGGTCGTGGCCGGGCTCGTCCCCGGAGGCCCACAGCTCCAGCGAGTACGGCTCGTAACCGCAGGCCAGGTAGGCGCGCTCGGCCGTGCGCAGGTCGCTGCGCTCCGTGAAGCCGAATTCGATGCTCCAGCGCCGCGCGGCCTCCTCCAGATCGGCCACGCGCAGGCAGACGTGGTCGATGCGGCGCAGGGCGATCACGGCTCGAGCCGCCCTTCGCGGACGCGTTGCTCGGCCTCGGCCTCAGGGATCGCGAGTGCGACGTGCAAGGTGTTGGCCGAGACCTGGATCTGCTCCCCGGGGCCGCTCAGGTCGACCTCCCAGTCCACGACGTTGTTGATGAGGCGCGGCATGCCGCCGATCTCGACCTCGACCGTGTCACCGGGCTGCATCGGACGGCTGTTGGCGGGCGTGCCGGTGAGCACGACGTCGCCCGGCTCGAGTGTGATCAGCCGCGAGAGGTCAGCCAGTTGGTAGCGGTAGTCCCAGATGATGTCGTCCTGGTCGCCGCTCTGGACGACCTCGCCGTTCAGGTACGTCCTGAGCGTGTAGCCACCGTCCGGCGTCCACTCGTCCGTCGTCACGACCGCCGGCCCGATCGGCAGGAAGCCGTCCTGGCCCTTGACGCGTAGCATCGAGCCGCGGTCGGCATGGCGGAAGTCGTGTAGGCCGACGTCGTTTGCGGGTGCGAAGCCGTACACGTGGTCGAGCACGTCCTCCTCGCGCACCGCGCTCATGCGCCTGCCGACGATCACGGCCAGCTCGCCCTCGTAGTTCAGGTAGCGCGCGCCGCGCGGCCGCCGGATCACGCCCATGTGGCCGTTCAGCGACGAGGGCGGCTTCATGAAGTAGGACGGCTCGGGCGGCTGGCGCGCGTCGTAGTCCACGAGGCGCGAGCGATAGGTGAGATGGACGGCGAGGATCTTGGAGGGCTCGACCGGTGCCAGCCAGCGCACCGTCGCCGGGTCGAGCGCGACGCCCGAGTCCAGGACGATCTCGCCCTCGCCCAGCTGACCCCAGGCGGGCGTGCCGTCATGCTCGATCCGCACGCGTCTCATCGTTCTCCTCAGGGTCGCCGGGCGGGGCTACTGTACCGAAACGCCACTTCGCTTCCCCGAGCGGGGCGAGTACGCGACCTACGCCTGATGCCACAAGGAGATCCCATGCTCAAGGGCTACTCGCTCCCGCTCTCGCCGGGTGGGCGATCCTCGCTGGTGCCGAGCCCGCCCTGGCATTACGTCGGCGACCTCATGGTCATCGAGTACTGGGCCGATCCCGCAGCCGTCGCCGCCGTGCTGCCGCCCGGCCTCGAGCCGCATCCGACCGATCCCGGCAAGGCCGCCGCGATCTTCGCCGACTGGCAGAGCTGCACCGACGGCGGCAGCGAGCTGCTCGACCCCGCGCGCAGCCAGTACATGGAGTTCTTCATCGTCGTCAACGCGCTGCTCGGCGGCAAGGAGGTCACGACCTGCCCGTACATCTGGGTCGATCGCGACTTCGCGCTCATGCGCGGCTGGTTCCAGGGCTTCCCGAAGAAGCTCGGGTCGATCTGGATGACGCGCAGCTTCGGGCTCCAGAACGGCGCGGAGCCTGGGCTGCAGCCGGGCGCCACGTTCGGCGGTACGTGCGCTGCCAACGACCGGCGCCTGGCGCAGGGGACGGTCACGCTCGAGAACATCACCGACGCGGGGCCCACGCACAACGCACCGCAGCTCGTCAACGTGCGCCACTTCCCGCGCCTCAACGCGGGCCTGCACGAGACTCCGGCGGTGCACGAGCTGGCAGGCGCGATCAGCCGCGACCGCTCGACCTCGGAGATCTGGGAGGGCTCGGCCTCGCTCGAGCTGTTCCGCGCGCCCAACGAGGAGCACACTGCGCTGGCGCCGGTGCGCATGGGCAAGGGCTTCCGCTTCACGTTCGCCTACACGGTGGACGACCAGTCCAACGAGGGCGACCTGCGGACGGGTGGCTGATGGCGACGTTGGCAACCGAGCGGCCGCGCGCCCGCGTGGCGGGGGCGGAGGTCTCCGTAGACCACTTCATCGGCGGCCGCCGGGTGGCCAGTGCCGAGACGTTCGAGGACCGCTCGCCGCTCGACTGGTCGCTGCTGGCCGAGGTCTCGCGCGGCGACGCCGGGACCGCCGAGCTCGCGGTCGGCGCTGCGCTGGAGGCGTTCCCGGCCTGGGCCGCGCTCGGCCCCGCCGGCCGCGCTGTGCACCTCAAGCGCCTGGCCGATCTGATCGACGCCAACGTCGAGCGCATCGCGCCGGTCGAGTGCCTCGACATGGCGATGCTCGAGGAGTCGCTGCGGCTGCGCGTGATCCCGCGCGGCGCACGCAACTACCGCGCCTACGCCGAGCTCGCAGCCGGCTACGAGGAGCGGATCTGGGAATCCAACGGCACGCGCAACACGGTGCAGCGCATGCCGAGCGGCCCGGCCGTCGTGATCACCCCCTGGAACGCGCCCTTCATGCTCTCCACCTGGAAGACGGCGCCCGCGCTGGCGGCCGGCTGCACCGTCGTACTCAAGCCGGCCGAGTGGTCTCCCCTCTCCTGCTCGCTGCTGGCCGATCTCGCGGCCGAGGCCGATCTGCCGCCCGGCGTCTTCAACCTCGTCCAGGGCATCGGCGAGGAGGTCGGTGCGGCGCTCGTGGCCGACCCGCGCGCGCGGCGAGTCTCGTTCACGGGCTCGCCCGAGACGGCGCGGCACATCGGCGTCGCGGCAGCGCGCAACATCGTGCCGTTCACCGCCGAGCTGGGCGGCAAGAGCCCGCTCATCGTCTTCGCCGACGCCGATATCGAGGCGGCGGCCAAGAAGGCCGCCGGGCAGTACGACGACGGCGGGCAGGTGTGTCTCGCGGGGACGCGGTTGCTGGTACAGGCCTCGATCTACGAGCCGTTCCTCGAGGCCTTCAACCGCTACACCGATGCGCACGTGCTGGGCGACTCCCGCGATCCGGCCACCACGGTCAGCCCGCTGATCCACCCGGATCATCTCGCCCGCGTCGAGGGCTTCGTCGAGCGCGCGCGGGCCGCCGGCGACCGCATCCTGCGAGGCGGCAAGCGCTTCCGGCCCGACGGCCTGTGGTACGAACCGACGCTGATCGAGCCGGCGAGCAACGACTCCGAGGTCGTGCAGCACGAGGTCTTCGGGCCGGTGCTGACCCTGCAGACGTTCGACGACGAGGCCGACGCCATCCGGCTCGCCAACAGCACCCGGTACGGCCTCGCAGCCCAGATCTGGACTGGCTCCGAGGAGCGCGCCGAACGCGTCGGCCGCGAGCTGCGCGCCGGCACCGTGTGGGTCAACTGCTTCCTTATCCGCGACCTGACCGCGCCCTTCGGCGGCATCGGGATCAGCGGCATCGGCCGGGAGGGCGGCGACTACGCGCTCGACTTCTACTCGGACCTGAAGACGCTGCAGATCCTGGATGGCTCGACGCGCTGAACACCGACTGCACACTCCGGGGTCAGACCCGGGTTTGTGCAGACGTGGAGTGCACGTCGCGCGGTACGGTTCTCACATGCCCAGAAAGATCAACCTGGCCGAGGCCTTCGGCCGCATCGACGAGTACTACAGCCCGCGTATCGCCGGCGAGGTGAACGACTTCCAGGTGAAGATCGTGAAGGTCCAGGGCGAGTTCGTGTGGCACCACCACGAGCAGGAGGACGAGCTCTTCCTGGTCGTCAAGGGCCGCCTGCTGATGCGCTTCCGGGACGGCGACGAGTGGATCGAGGAGGGCGAGATGATCGTCGTGCCGCACGGCGTCGAGCATTGCCCCGACGTGCCCCAGGGCGAGGCGCACGTGCTGCTGATCGAGCGAGCGGGAACGCCCAACACGGGGAGCGCCGGCGGGGAGCGCACCGTCGAGCCGGTGCCGCTGGAGCAGGGCTCGTGACGGGCGATCGCGAAGCAGGCACCGAGGCCTGGCACCGGCGCCTCCACCACACCGGCCACGACGAGCTGAGCGAGGACACCGCGCAGACGCCAGGCATGCGCCGCTTCGAGGCGATCTCGGGCAAGCGCAACGGCTCGCGCAAGATCTGGATGGGCAAGACGCACGTCGCGCCCGGCATGGTGTCCGGCGACCACCACCACGGCGAGGCCGAGACCGGCATCTACGTCGTCTCCGGCCACCCGGTGTTCGTCTTCCTCGAGAACGACGCCGAGCGCCGCGTCGAGACCAGCCCCGGCGACTACATCTACGTGCCGCCCTACGTGCCGCACCGTGAGGAGAACCCCTCGCCCGACGAGGAGGCCGTCGTCGTGCTCGCCCGCAGCACGCAGGAGGGCATCGTCGTCAACCTCTCGAGCCTGCGTGCCGAGGTGCCCGAGCTCGACGAGCTGATCGCCCAGCTCGCGACCGAGGAGTAGGCCCTACCCCTCCGGCCGCAGCCGCACGACCGGGATCTCCCGCGTCGTGCGCTCGCGGTAGTCCTCGAAGCCCGAGTAGACGGCCGCGAGGCGGCCGAACAGGCGCTCGCGCTCGGCGCCGTTCGTCACGATCGCAGCGACGGGACGGCGTCCTGCGTCCGTGATGACGATGCCGCGCGGCTCTGCCTCCAGATTCGTGAACCAGGAGGGATGCCGCGGATCGCCGCCGCTCGAGGCCATCACGACCCAGTCGCCGCCGTCCTCGACGAACAGCAGCGGCACGCTGCGCGGTTTGCCGGAGGTGCGGCCGCGCGTCTCGAGCACCAGCACCGGGGCGCCGAGCAGCCGGCGACCGAAGCGGCCGCCGGTCCTGCGGAAGAGAACGCTGTGCACGCGCGTGGCCAGGTTGCGCACGGTGTGCCTGGGCTGCAGCATCTCCGGCGAGCATAACCGCCGTTTGCACAAGTACCATCTGACGTGGGAGGGCCGACAAACGGAGGCCGCCACATGCTCATTCGCAACCGTCGCCCGCCGGTAAGCCGGGCCGTATGACCCGCGTCGTGCAGCAGCACGATGCCAGCGCCGCCAATCGCGACTACTACGAGCGCGCCGAGAACCGTCGGATCTACCGACCCGATGGCGGACTGGATGCCGCAGAGGCCGCGCTCGTCGAGCGGTTCCTGCCGGCCGGAGGGACGGTGCTCGATCTGGGATGCGGCAATGGTCGCGTGGCGCTCGCGCTGGCCGCACGCGGCTATGCCGCCGAGGGCCTCGACATCTCCCCGTCGATGATCGAGGAGGCGCAGGAGGCCGCCGCTGCGAGCGGCGCCGACGTGACGTTCCGCATCGGCGACGCAGTCCGGCTCCCCCAGGACGAGAACGAGCTCGACGCCGTCGTGTTCGCATGCAACGGCCTCGGTCACCTCACGCGCGATGGCAAGGTCGCGTGCCTGGTCGAGCTGCAGCGCGTCCTGCGGCCGGGCGGCGTCGCGCTGCTCAGCCTGCGCACGCCCTACGCGCTCAACCGCATGCTTCCGCGTCTCCTGCGCAACGTCGTCTTGCCGCGCAAGGGCCTCCGCCCCGACGAGGAGGCCGACGGTGAGCAGTACGTGCAGCGTCCGTCGCTCAGCTGGCTCGTCGGCCAGTGCCGCGAGGTGCGGCTCGACCCGATCTGCGTGTGCTCGCACCGCCAGGCATCACGCGGCGCATTCCCGAAGAGCACGCTGCCCGTCGGCGGGCAGTTCTACGTCGTCGCGCGCGCCTAGCGAGTAGTTCCTACCACCAGCCGAGCTTGTCGAGCATCGTGACGAGCGTGCGGCGACGCGTGTGCTCCTCGCGCGCGGCGTGGGCGAACGCGACGACCTCGGCGCCTCGTCCGTGGGCGTCCGCCGCCTTGCGCATCGCGCGCAGGTGGCGCACGGCGTTGCCGTAGCTCTCGCGCTCGGACGTCTCGAGCTCTGCCGCCACGAGCAGCCGGTAGTGCCTGAGCGCCGAATCGAGGTCGTCCACCGCGGCGATCCGCGCCAGCTCGAGCCGCACCGCGACGGGCACCGGAAGCTTCTCGGCGGCGCTCAGCGCAGCGGCCGTCGCACCATCGGCGAGCAACGCGGTGACCAGCTCGCCGGCGTCGCCGTCGCGCTCGGCCGCCTGCGCGAGCTGTGCGTGGGCCCAGGCGCGTTCGCCGTCGCGCTCGTCGCCGGCGGCTCCGAGCAGCTCGGCCGCGACCTGTGCGCTCGGCGCCCTCTGCAACTCGGTGCGCAACAGGGCGACGGCGTCGGCGCGGCGATTGGCCTGCAGGTACGCCGCGACGAGCGCGTCACGCAACGAATCGTCTCCGGCTCCGTGCGCGGTCACGCCGCGCTGCAGCCAGTCGAGTGCGTCGTCCTGCCGCATGGCGATGTCGAGCTCGTGTGCGATGCGCACGTAGCGCGCCGGCTGCTCCAGATCGAGTGCGAGCTCCCGCACCAGGCGGTCGATGTCTCCGAGCGCACGTGCCAGGGACTCGCTCATCGCCCGCAACGTGAGGCCCGTGTGCGAGAGCGCGGCGTGCGAGTCGGGCGCGATGTCCTCGAGCTTGCGGGTCAGGATCGTGTCGACCGCCGCCAGGCCGTCGTCGCCGAGCACGTCGCGGTAGCGCTCCGGCGCGTCCTGCATCCAGTCGCGCTCCGTTCGCTCCGCGAGCTCGACCAGCCGGGCGGCGAGCGCGGTGGGCTTGGGCGGCACCGCGCGGCAGGCAGCGAGGTGGAGCTCCCTCACGTCGTCGCGCAGGGCGTCCATGTCGGGATCGCCCGCGCTGAACTGACCGAGCGCCTTGTCCACGCACAGGATGGCGTGCTCGGCGAGCGAGACGCAGCCGGGATGCCGCGCGGCGACGAGCTCGTGCAGCTGGACGAGCGTCTCCTGGATGCGCGCGGCGAAGCGGGTGGGCCCGCGCCAGGCCGTCTCGCGTGAGGGCTTCGTGACTGCCGTCAGGCCCTTGCGCACGGTCACGACATCGATCGAGCCGACCGAGGCGGAGACCTGTACGTCGAGGCGGTCGGTTGGAATTGCAGTCCGCGGCGAGGAGTCCGTCACGAGCGCTCAGCGAGCGGGCCCGCCTCGCGTACCGATCGCGAATCCGTCGAGAGCAGCGATTTCCGTGCGTCCATAAACACTACGGTAGCTTGTAACGATTGTTTCCGCGGACACGGGGCAGATCCGCTAGGCCGCGGGAACGACTCGAAAACGGAACTCGGAAGTGTTTTCAGGCGCGTTCACCGGGGCGACCCTGGACGATGCCAGACCCGTGCCCGGGTGCAGCGTCACCGGGCGGGCGGGCGAGAGTTGATCGTGTGCGCCTGCAGCCGTCCGCGCAGCCAGTCGCCTCGCTCTAGCCAGGGGCTTGTCATCGCCACGGACGCCTGCCACTCCAGCTCGCGGCCACGAGCACGTCCGCGGCCACCTCGGCGAGAGGCCTGTCGCCGTTCTCGACCACCGCGTCCTCCAGCGCGTTGGCCTCGCCCCGCGCCGCGAACTCCGCGGTCTGGGCCAGGTGCTCTGCGAGCTGCGCGCCCGAGTCGCGCGCACGCAGCCGGCGTTCGATCACGGCCTGGGACGCGACCAGGCGCACGACGACCAGCTCGACGCCCGGCAGCGCCGCGCGGAACTCGTCCAGCTGCGCGCGATCCTCGACGTAGCGCGCCAGCACGAGCCGCTCTACACCCGCTTCGCGGAACGTCGGCCAGATCAGGCGCAGGTTCTGCGCGAGCACCGAGCGCTGTGTCAACAGCGAGGCCGGAGCGGGGTCGACCCAGCCGAGCCAGTCGAGGTCGACCAGCGCGTAGGGCTGCTCCCAGAGCTCCAGCAACTCGCCGAGCGCGATCGCCACGGCGGTCTTTCCGGAGCCCATCGTCCCGGTCAGCAGGATGGCTCGGGCGGGAGGGGCTTCCGGCACGGGCGCACGATAGCTCGCGAGGGTAATGTCCATCCGCGTTCCGGCCGATAGAAATCGGGTGAGCACGCCGCCCGTCACTCCCGGGCCGCACCGCGGCGACCCCCCCGTGCCTGTCACCCGACTGCGACAGGTCGTGGACGGGATGCACGAGGGCGTGGTGGTGCGCGACGCGGAGGGGACGATCGTCGATCTCAACCCCGCTGCGGAGCGGATCCTGCGACGCTCGCGCAGCGCTCTGATCGGAAGCAAGACCGTCAATCCCCGCACCGCCGTGCACCCCGACGGCTCGCCGTTCCCACACCACGAATCGGCGGCGAGCGTCGCGCTCGCGACCGGGCGCGACGTCGTGGAGCAGCTCAACGGCGTGACCATGGACGACGGCGAGCTGCGCTGGATCTCGGTCAACGCGCGCGCACTGCGCGAGGACGACACCATCACCGGCGTCGTCACGACGTTCGTGGACGTGACGGAGCAGCGAGCGATCGTGGCCGCGCTGGCCGAGTCGGAGCGGCGCTTCCGGCTGCTCGCCGAGAACGCCGGCGACCTGATCTCGAGCATCGACCCTCGCGGGATCCGCACCTACGTCTCGCCCTCCTGCCGCACGCTGCTCGGCTATGAGCCCGAGGAGCTGATCGGGCGCACGGCCGTCGACATCGTGCACCCGGACGACCGCGAGCACATCGGGCGCTACCTGCGCTCCTTGATGGAGCAAGGGCCGGCGAGCGACGAGGGCCGCTTCCTGCACAAGGACGGCCATTGGGTCTGGATGGAGACGAGGGGCCGCGCCGTCGTGAGCGAGCACGGTGAGGTGATCGAGCTGCAGACCGCGGCCCGCGACGTCACCGAGCGGCGCCAGGCCGACGAGACGCGGCGGGCCAGCGAGGCCGCGGCCGTGGCGGCGCGCGACGCACTCACGACCGTTCTCGACGCCACGACGCAATACGCGATCATCGGCACGGACGCCGACGGCGTGATCACGGTCTTCAACGGCGGGGCGGAGCGCATGCTCGGCTATCGCGCGGCGGATCTGATCGGCCGCCACCACCCCGAGCTGTTTCACGACCCGGAGGAGCTCCAGCGCCGGGCCGCCGAGTTCGGCGTCCCCGTCGAGGGCGTGCTCGGGCACGGGACGCGCACGCGCGACACCGACACGCGCGACTGGACGCTCGTGCGCAAGGACGGCGTCAAGCTGCCGGTCTCGCTTGCGATCACGGCCATTCGCTCGGCCGGCGGCACGCTCACGGGCTACCTCGGCATCGGGCGCGACATCACCTCCGAGCGCCAGTCGGCGAGGGAGCTGCGCGACGCGGAGGAGCGCTTCCGCAACGCCTTCGACAAGGCGCCCATCGGCAAGGCGCTCGTGTCGCCGGACGGTCACTTCACGCGCGTCAACAGCGCGCTCTGCAGCATCCTCGGCGTCTCCGAGCCGGAGCTGCTCGGCACGACCTTCCAGACGCTGACACACCCCGACGATCTCGATGTCGACCTCGACCACATGCGGCGCATGCTCTCGGGTCAGGGCGAGTCGTACTCGATGGAGAAGCGCTACCGGCACGCCGATGGCCACTTCATCTGGGCGCTCCTCAGCGTCTCGCTGGTGTGCGACGAGGCCGGGGCCCCGCTCTACTTCGTGTCGCAGATCCAGGACATCAGCGAGCAGAAGCGGATCGAGCAGCGGCTGACCGACCTCAGCCTGCACGATCCGCTCACGGGTCTCGCCAACCGCGTGCTCTTCGCCGATCGCCTCGCGCACGCCGTGGAGCGCTCCCGGCGCTCCAAGGAGCGCGTCGCGGTGCTGTTCATCGACCTCGACCGCTTCAAGGACGTCAACGACAGCTTCGGCCACGCCGCGGGCGACGAGCTGCTGCGCCAGGCGGGCGAGCGGATGCGCCGGGTCGTGCGCCCCGCCGACACGATCGCGCGGTTGGGCGGCGACGAGTTCACGGTGCTGTGCGAGGACCTCGGCGCCGTCAACGACGCCGGCTGGGTGGCCGATCGCGTCAGCGACTCGCTGGAGCGCCCGTTCGATCTCTTCGGCAGCGTGACGAGCATCGGCGTCAGCATCGGGATTGCCGTCGCGGACAGGCACGACAGCGCCGAGACCGTCCTGGCCAAGGCCGACGCCGCGATGTACCGCACGAAGAACGACCGCCGCGAATGGAAGGGCGCCGCGTGAGACGCTGCGCCCTGTTGGCGCTGCTCCCGCTCGCACTCCTGCTGATTCCCGCCCCGGGTGCGTCCGCGGCGACCTGCACGGCGAGCACGAGCGGCTCGTGGAGCGCGGCGGGCACGTGGAGCTGCCATGCGGTGCCAGGGGCGACGGACGCGGTCGTGATTCCGGCCGGCAAGACGGTCACGGTCGCCGACAACGACGACGGCGAGAGCGTCGCCGGCCTCACGCTGAAGGGAGGGACGCTCGCCCTCGGCGACTCGAGCGAGGTCGACACGACCGGCTTCGCCGCGATCGGCGGCGGCACCGTCAGCGGTCCGCAGTACGCGCTGCTCCAGGTGACGCTCGACACCGGCGCGCAGGCCGCGATCGACGCCGGCGGCCTGACCGTCGACGGCGCCTACGTGAACATGGCCGGCGACGGCACCTTCGGCGTGTCCGGCCCGCTTACGCTCGCCAACGGCGGCTGGATCGAGAGCGATGTCGACACGACCTGGAGCGGCACCGCGCCCTGGGCCCTCGGCGGCGGCGCGGGCACACCTCCCGACCCGCCGCCGACCTCGGGCTTCGAGATGGTCGGCGGCCAGCTCACGATCACGAGCGCCACATCGGCGCAGCCGGCAGCCAGCGGCGGCGACGGCGTGATCCAGCTCGACGGCGGAGCGACGCTCTCCAAGCAGGACGCGACGACGACGACGCTCGGGGTCGGTGTGCTGCTGGACACCTCGGAGATCCAGGTCCAGGCAGGCAAGCTGATCGGCCGCTTCCAGGGCTCGGGGGAGCTCCACGTGTCGCCGGGAGCGACGCTCGGGCTGGCCGGCGCAGGACTCTCGCTCGCGCCGCCCGCGATCGACATGACCGGCGGGACGCTCGAGGCCGAGCCGGGATCCGACATCACCCTGGCCCTGCCCGGCGCGCCCGCGCTCCGCCACCTCGGCGTGCTCGCCGGCGCCGCGCTCGACGTGAGCATCGACAACGGCAGCGGGCCGGTCGACACGGCCGCTGCGCCCGACGACCTCGCGAAGGAGATCGCGATCGTGCCCGGCGCGACGCTCAGCCTCGACGGGGGCGGCGGGATCCTCGGCCTCTCCGACGGAGAGACGCTCGGCGGAGGCGGGACGCTCGACGGCTCGCTCGTCAACACGGCCGGCACGGTTGCGCCGAACGGCAAGCTCCACCTCACCGGCGCCTACGCGCAGGGAGCGGACGGGGCGCTCGCGCTCGACCTGCGCAGCGCCGCGGACGGCGACGCGCTGGCCGTCGACGGCTCGGTCGAGCTCGCGGGCACGCTCCGGGTCGCGACCGACTATGCGCCCGCGGCGAACGCGGCGGCGCTCGTCCTCACCGCGGTTGCGAAGCCCTCCGGCACCTTCGCGAAGACCTTCGCGCCGATCTCGGCAGCGCGCGGCTGGGCGCCCATCTACGGCGCAGGCGGCGTCACGCTCGCGCTCGGCGCCCCGAGCAGCGCCGGCGGCGACGGCCCCACATCCCTGAGCGTGCCCGAGCTGCGGCCCGCCACTCCCATCGTCGGCGGGGGCACACGCTGCCTGCCCGGCGCATGGAAGGGCGCGCACGCCTTCGCCTACCAGTGGCTGCGCGGCGGCAAGCCGATCGCAAAGGCCACATCGGCGCGCTACCTCGTCGCTCCCGCCGACGGCGGCCGCAAGCTCGCCTGCCGCGTGACTGCGACGTCGGCCGACGGGGCGCGGGCCGTCGCCACCAGCAAGCGCGCGCGAGCGCACGTCGGGCTGATCGTCGCCGGAGTCGCGGTCGAAAGCGGTGGCGGGCTGTCCGCAACGCTGCGCTGCGACCACGGCGAACGACACTGCAGCGGGTCGCTGCGCCTGCTCGTAGGCGGCCGCGCCGTCGGGCAGGGCCGCTTTGCGCTACGGGCGCCCGGCGGCGTCGTGCACCTCGCGCCCGTCCACGGCGCGGGCAGGTCCGCGAGCGGCGACGCGGCGACCGTACGGGTCGCCTACCGCAACCGCGCGGGTGCCGAGCGAAACGTGCTGCAGCGCCTCGTGCTCACCGGCTAGAGGCGCTGGTCCGGGGCTGGCGCGCCCTCGGATTCGCCTGCGTGGCCTGAGTCCGTCGCGCGGTGCGTGCCGGCGTCGGGACCCCACCAGGGGCGGAACGGCGGCAGATCGCGATTGCGCTGATCCTTCGGCTCGGGCGTCTCGCCGTCGTCGCCGGCGAAGCGCCGCAGGTACTGGTCGGGCAGGATGCCCCAGCCGTCATAGGCCATCGGCTCGTCCGGCACCTCCCCGAGCACCTCAGCCGGATCGATGCGCCCCTCGGCGACGCGGCAGATGTGCAGCCACGAGTCGCCGAGGTCGAACTCGTAGACGAATTCGTCGCCCGCCACGAGGCGGCTCAGCCGCGAGCTGGAGGTCAGCACCGTGTCGCTCTCGCCGCTTTCCCAGTCGGGGTGCTCGGGCGCCACATACACGTGTCCGGGGAGCTCGAACTGCCACAGATGCGAGAGATCCCAGCGCGCGAAGGACACGTCGATCGCAGTCGCGAGCTGTTCGAAAGTGTGCGTCCGGCCCACCGCGAAGACGCGGCCGGGCCGGGGCCAGAAGCGGAAGCCGCCGCCCTCCACGAGCTCGACGGTCAGCGAGAGCCAGGTGCGAGCCACGCGGCCACCGTACCGCCTCGCCCCGGGAGTCGCCAGGAAATCCTGGCGATCGCCGCTGCTCCTTCTCCGGCACCGCCCGTGCCCGAGCGCCGGCGCGCACACATCGGGTCAGACCCCGATGTGTGCGGACCCCAAGCGATAGTGAGTCTCGGCTACCATCAGGCCCGTGAGCTCTCCCCACGATCCGCCCTGGAGCGAGCACGCGCACGCCACGCTCGAGCGCGAGGGCTTCCGGGCAGGCGCGGCTCGCACGCGCGTCGTCGATGCGCTGGCGCGGCAGAACTGCTGCGCCACCGCGCAGGAGATCGCCGACGAGTTGCGCTCCGGCGAGGCCCGCGTCGGCATCGCGAGCGTCTACCGCGCGCTCGAGGTGCTCGACCGCCTCGGCCTCGTGCACCGGCTCGACGTTGGCGACGGAACCGCGCGCTACGAGGCCGCCCACCCGGGTGGCGAGCATCATCACCACGTCGTCTGCGACCGCTGCGGGCGGGTCGCACAGTTCTCCGACGACGGCCTCGAACAGGCCATCGCGACGCTCTCTGCGCGCCTCGAGTTCGCGATCGACCAGCACGACGTCGTGCTTCGGGGCACCTGCCCGAACTGCCGCTAAGACGTTCTACGGGGCGTCGCGTCTACGCCGGCGCTGCGCTCTCGGCGACGGTGAGCGTGAGCGACGCGCCGTCCACCCGCTGATCCGCGGCAGCGGCAGGCGGCGGAAAGCGCCGCGCGAGACCTCCCGCGATCACCAGGACGAGGCGCGCTCCCGCCTCGAACTCGACGCAGATGTCGCCCAGCGCAAGCGTGACCTCGCTCGCCGACGGCGGCGCCTCCGCGACGCCCTCGGCCAGATTGATGAGCTCGCCGCCGGCCTCCTCGAGGCATAAGATCGCGACCCACTGGCGGGTGGCCTCGCCGGTCGCTGCGACGGCCAGCGTCGTCGTGACCGGCCCCGCCGCGACGATCCCGTCCGGTAAGGGAGCGACGTCGAGCCGCAGCGCCCGGCCGCCTTCGAGCAGCGGGCGCTGATCGCGTGGCCCCATGCCGCTACCGGGCGCGCCGCCCTGCAGCCGCCGGCCGCCCCGGGCCTGCGGCAGCGATGCAGGATCGGCGCGGAAGCCGCCCGATCCGGAGGTCTCCAGCGTCACCTGCCATGCACCCGTCGGGGGCCAGGAGTCGAGCTCGAGCCAGCGACGGCCCCCGAGCAGGTACGCGAGCACCCGGGGCCCTGGGGGATCCTCGCCGTCGAGCACCGCGCGGTAGAACGCGAGCGCCCGCTCGCGTAGCCCGAGCACGTCGGCCGAGCCGGCGGCACCGAGCGCGCGCTCTCCGATCAGGTGCGTCAGCGTCGGCTCGTGCCCCCACGGGCCGACGATCAGGCGGTCGCGCGCGCCGCGGCGCTCGGCGAACGAGCGCAGGCTGCCGCCCAGGAAGCAGTCGTACCAGCCCGCGATCACGAGCGCGGGCAACTCCTCCGAGACGCTGCCCGGGGCGGGACCGCGATCCGCCCAGTAGGCGGACGCGACGGGCTCGGAGAACCACGGCGCCGACCAGGGCGCGATGGGGGTCAGATCGCCGCCCTCCGCCACGTCGTCGAGATCGTCGAGCACGCGCAGCTCGGCCGGCGCCAGCGAGTTCGCGATCCAGGTGCGCAGGAAGCCGGACTCGAGCACGCCGCCGCGGAACGACCAGCCCTCGGCGACCGAATCGGTCGTGATGGTGGGCGTCAGCGCCACGAGCGCGGGCGGCCGGCGGGACGCCGCGAGCCACTGCACGATCCCCACGTACGACATGCCCGACATGACGACGCGCCCGTCGCACCAGGGCTGGGAGGCGACCCACGCGATCGTGTCCGCGCCGTCGTCCGCCTCGTTGACGAACGGCTCGAAGTCGCCGCCGGAGCTACCGGTGCCGCGCACGTCCTGGATCACGACCGCGAAGCCCGCGGCGACGGCCGTCGCAGGATCGAGAATCCCCGAAGGCACCGCGCGCTCCTTGCCGTAGGGCGTGCGCACGAGCACGACCGGCACCGGTGCGCCGTCGGCCGGCCGCCAGACGTCGGCGCGCAGCGCGGTGCCGTCGCCGACGGGCGTCGGGAGGTCGCGCCAGAGCGCGAGCGCCGCGCCGTCCAGCGCGCCGGGCACCCTAGGCGGCTGGCTCGGGCTTGACGAGACCGCGCGCGAGCAGGCCGCGGAAGCTCTCGATCGTCTCGGCCACGCCGTCGCGCAGCGGAATCGTGGGCAGCTCGCCGAGCAGCGCCACGAAGGAGGCCGTGTCGCCCTTCTCGGGCACGCCCACTCCCACCACGTCGTCGAAGCTCACCGCACCGGCCGCCCCGGGCGCCGCCTCCAGGATCGCGTCCATGACCTCGGCCATCGAGGTCGGCTGACCGGGCGGATCGAGCACTGTGGCCCCTTCGACCCGCGCGCGCGAGGCGGCGATGAACTGGCGCGCAACGTCACGGGCGTGCTGCATCTCGGCACGGCCGCCGTAGGGGATGCGATACGACGTGCCGGCCGCCGCCGCCAGCATGGCCTTCGTGGGGGCCGAGGTCACGCCCTGATCGCGGCCGAGGCCGTAGACCGTGTGCGGCCGCAGGCCGACGCTGGCGATGCCGTGATCGGCCCAGTAGACGCCGGCCGTCTCCTCGTTGGCGCGCTTGAACACGCCGTACAACGTGGACGGGACACCGCGCTGCTCGTGCTCGTGGCCCGGCTCGGGCGGGTCGTAGGCTGCGATCGAGGAGGCGTACGCGAGCGTGCCCTGGAGGGGGGCGGCACGCACCGCCTCGAAGACTGTGACGGTTCCCACGACGTTCACGCGCGCGCCGAGCGGCGGGTCGGCCCGCACGAACGGGACCTGCAGGGCGGCCAGGTGGATCAGGTGCGTGATTCCGCGATCCTCCAGCGCGCTCCGTAGCTGCGCCAGGTCGGTCACGTCGCCCGCCACGCGGTCGAGGCCGGCGAGCTCGGCGTCGTCGAGCAGCAGCCGCAGCCGGTGGTCGCTGCCTCCGAGGTCGTAGGTCGTCACGCCGCAGCCCTCGTCGAGCAGCAGCCGCACAGCCCAGGAGCCAATGCACCCGTAGGCGCCGGTCACCAAAAATCGTTGCTGGTTGCTCACGACACGCCTCCTTTGACGGATTCGGCACGCGAGCGGAGCGGTCGCGCGGCCAGGTTGCCGTGCGGAACGGTGCCAGATTCGATCCAGGCAATCATCGCTTCAACCGTATCGCGCCGGACATTCGGCCCCGACGCCGTCGAGAACCACGCGACATGCGGCGAGAGCACGGTGTTCGGAGCCTGGAGGATGCGGGCGTCGGCAGCCAGCGGCTCGCTGGCGAAGACGTCAAGCGCCGCGCCCCCGATCTGACGGTCATGGAGGGCGGCGGCGAGCGCGTCCTCGTCGATCAGCCCGCCGCGCGAGACGTTCACGAGCAGGGCGCCGCGCCGCATCTGCGCAAACTGCGTCGGGCCCATCAGGCGCACGGTCTCGGGCAGCAGGGGAAGGTGCAGCGAGACGAGATCGCTCGTGGCCAGAAGCTCCTCCAGGCTCGCGCAGGCGGTCATGCCCTCGGGCAGCGGCGGCGAGGCGGGGTCGTAGGCCTGCATCGCGCCGACCAGCGGCCGCACGCGTTCGGCCACAGCGCGGCCGATCCGGCCGAGCCCGACCAGTCCCAGCGTGAGTGTCTGGAGCGGCGCCATCTCGCCGAGCCAGGCCTGATCGCCCCACGGCGCCCGTGCCAGCCGGTCGGCCTCGACCAGGCGCCGCTGCAGCGCGAGCAGCATTCCGACGGCGTGCGTCGCGACCTCGTTGGTGGCGTAGTCGGGGAAGTTGATGACGGCGACGCCCGCCTCCGCGGCAGCGGGCAGATCGATGGCGTCGAGACCGATGCCGGCCCGCCCGATGACCTGCACGCGCGGGCCGAGCGCCGCGATGTGCTCGCTGCCGAAGGGGTGCGTCGTGATGATGAGGCCGTCGGCCTCCGCGGTTTCGCGCGCGACGTCCTCGGGCGTCGCGACGGATCCGTAGCGGACGGTCGCGCGGCCCGCCGCCTGGTCGTTCTCGAGGGAGAGGTCGCCGAAGACGTCGGCCGCCGTCACGAACTCGAGCATCAGACGGTGACGCCGACGATGTCGCGCAGTGCGCCGGTGACGGTCTCGAGCGACGGCACGAGCGCCTCGAACAGCGGCGGCGAGTGCGGGATCGGCGCGTGCCGGCCGCCCAGCCGCACGATCGGCGCATCCAGGTAGTCGAGCGCAGATTCCTGGATGCCCGCGGCCACCTCGGCCAGCACGCCGCCCACGGTGGGGGCGTCGCTCAGGAGCACGACCCGACCGGTCTTGCGCACGGAGGCGTTGATGGTCGCGCGGTCGAGCGGCGCCACGGTGCGCAGGTCGACGACCTCGACCGAGATGCCATCCGCGGCCACCTGCTCGGCCGCCTCGAGCGCCTGGTGAACGGTGAAGGAGTAGCTGATGAGCGTCACGTCGTCGCCCTCGCGCGCCACGCGCGCCTGTCCGAAGGGGATCGGGGCGATGGGCAGGTCGACCTCGCCCCGCACCGACGACAGCCGCTTGTGCATGAGGAAGATCACGGGATCGTCCCCGCGCAGCGCCTGCACCAGCAACCCGCCCGCATCGGCGGGCGTCGCCGGCGTTGCCACGACCAGCCCGGGTGTGGCGGCGAACCACGACTCGACGCTGTTGGTGTGCTGCGCCGCGAACAGGCCCACGCCGGAGGAGCCGCGGATCACGAGCGGCACCTTGGCTCCGAACATGTAGCGCATCTTGGCGGCTTGGTTGACGATCTCGTCCATCGCGCCCATCGCGAAGTCGGCGAAGTTCAGATCGACGACGGGCCGCATGCCGTGCATTGCGGAGCCCACGCCGGCGGCCACCATCGCAGCCTCGGAGATAGGTGTGTCGCGCACGCGCGCGCGCCCGAAGCGCTCGCCCAGACCCTTGACCTGCGCGAAGTGGCCGCCGCGCACGTACAAGTCGGTGCCGAGCACGAAGATCCGCTCGTCGCGCTCCATCTCGTCGCCCATGGCGCGCTGGAAGGCCGCGGCGTAGGTCATGGTCTCGCTCATTCGGACTCCCAGGTCTCGGTCGGCAGCGAGGTGACGTTGGCCGGCGCCGTCGCCAGATCGGGGAACGGCGAGGACTCGGCGAACGCGACGGCCTCGTCGATCCGCTCCATGGCGTTGCGGTCGAGCTCGGCGATGTCGCCATCGCCGATCACGCCGGCCACCGCGAGCGCGGCCGAGAAGCGGTTGATCGGGTCGCGCAGGCGCCAGTCGGCGACCTCGTCGTCCGTGCGGTAGGTGATGACCTGACCGGTGTTGTGGCCCTCGTAGCGATACGTGCGGGCCTCGACGAAGCTGGCCCCGCCGCCCGAGCGCGCCCGCTCGGCGGCCTCGTGCACCGCGCGATAAACGGCCGCGACGTCCTGCCCGTCAACGCTCACGGACGCCAGCCCGAAGCCCTCTGCGCGGCGCACGGCCGAGCCGCCGCCGAGCACGAGATCGAAGCGCGTCTCAACCGCGTACATGTTGTTCTCGCACACGATCACGAGCGGCAGGTCCCAGATCACGGCCAGGTTCGCGGCCTCCCAGGTGCGGCCGACGTTGAGCCCGCCGTCGCCGACGAAGCCGACGGCGACCCCCTCGCCGCGCAGCTGGCAGGCGAGTGCGGCGCCCATGGCGATGCCGACGCCCGCGCCAACGATGCCGTTGCCGCCGAGGTAGCCGCGCTCCAGGTCCGCCAGGTGCATCGTGCCTCCGCGGCCGCCGACGGCGCCGGTCGCGCGCCCGTACAGCTCGGCCATCACCGACGGCGCCGAGAGGCCCTTGGCGAGCGCCGTGTGGTGCGAGCGGTGCGTCCCCGCAACGGGATCGAGGAGGTGCAGTGCGCGCATCGTGCCGACGGCGACCGCCTCCTGGCCGGCGGCGGAGTGGATGCCGCCGGGGATGGCGCCGCGCGATCCGAGCCGCTCGGCGCGCTCCTCGAAGCGCCGGATCAGGAGCATCGTCTGGAGCCATTCGACGAGCTCGCCGGCCGGAAGCCCGGCGAGGTCGATACGGGTGTCTTCGGCAGCCGCCGCGTCGGTGTCAGTCACGGGAGCGCTCCCATCCCTCGGGGCGCTCGACGGCGGTGGCGAAGCGGTCGAGCAGCTTCGCCGCGTCACTCCCGTCGAGCGCGCGGTGGTCAACGTTGAGCGTGGCAAACAGCGTGGGCCGCGCCTCGAGCGCGCGTCCGCGTACGACGACGCGGTCGCGGATACGGCCGACGGTGAGCAGCGTGGGCTGGCCCGCGGCGATCACGCCGGTGAACTGGTCGACGCCGAAGGCGCCGAGATTCGACAGGGTCGAGGCGGGCGGGGCGCCGAGATCGGCGGCCGAGAGCCGCCCGGAGCGAGCGCGCTCGATGGCCTGCGCGCGCTCGGCGGCCAGGCCCGCGAGCCCGAGGCCGGCTACGTCCCGGATCACCGGAATCAGCACGCCGCGATCGGTGGCGACGGCCAGCCCGAGCGCGGGCGAGGGCACATCTGCAGTGGCCACGGCACGGGCGAGCGCGACCAGCAGCAGGTCGGTGACCGTCACCGGCAGCCCCTCGCGCTTGCTCCAGGAGGCGAATGCGAGCAGTTCCTCGGCGTCGATCTCGCGCGTGACCGCGAAGTGCGGGATCGTCTGCCAGGCCTCAGTGACCTTGCGCGCGATGAGCTCGCGGAAGCTGCCGCCGGCGGGCGCCCCGTTGCCCGACGCGGCTGCGCCGAGGCCGGGCCCGCCCGCTGCCACCAGCGCCAGCACGTCGCCGGCGCGCCCGCTCCCGCCGACGGCGCCGTAGGGGATGCCGTGCTCGCGCGCAAGGCGCCGCGCACGCGGCGTCAAGCGGTGGGGCCGCCCGCCGGCAGGCGAGGCGCCAAGCGAGGCGGCGTCCCCACCGGGGGACGGCGCGACGGCGGGAGCGGGCGCAGCGGCGGAGGGAGCGGGGGCCGGAGCAGCGGCGGGCGGCGCAGCCGCGTCGCCCTCGATCTCCCCGGGCGCCAGCACGCGAACGAGCAACGCGCCCACGAGCGCGGTGGCGCCCTCCTCGACGTGGTGGCGGCCGAGCACGCCGTCGCTCGGGCTCTCCAGCTCGACGGCCGCCTTGTCGGTCTCGATCTCCGCGATCGGCTCGCCCTCGGCGACCGGCTCGCCCGGCTGCTTGAGCCAGCGCGAGAGCACGCCCTCGTCCATCGACACGCCGATCTCCGGCATCACCACGTCATTCACAAGCGCTCCCTCACAGATCCTCGAGCCGCGTTCGCCGCACCCGCGTGCCCGTGCGCTCGAGCAGGTCC
Organism: Gaiellales bacterium; assembly: GCA_035696365.1. Lineage (GTDB taxonomy): Bacteria > Actinomycetota > Thermoleophilia > Gaiellales > JALYLC01 > JALYLC01. The sequence goes on from DASRQS010000009.1 coordinate 78,658, forward strand.
GGCTGCAGCGCCGTGCCCAGTCCGGGCCCATCCGGCGGGGCGATCATGCCGTCGGCGACCGCCGGCAACTCGGTGACGATGTCCCGGTACCAGCCCTTGTAGAAGGCCCGCACCGACTCCTGCAGCACCGCGTTCGGCGTGCTGATGGCGAGGTGGGTCCCCGCCGTCAGCCCGATCGGCCCCGTGCAGTCGTGCGGCGCGATCGGCACGCCGTGCAGCTCGGCCAGGGCGGCGACCTTCTTGGCCTCCGAGAGGCCGCCGCACCAGCCCAGGTCGAGCATCAGGTAGCCGATGTCGCAGCTCTCGAGCAGCTCGTAGTAGCGCGCGCGCGTGCCGATCGTCTCGCCGAAGGTGCAGGGCAGCGGCGTGCTGTCCACGAAGCGCGACACCGCGAGCATGTCATCGAGCTTGACCGCGTCCTCGACCCAGTAGGGCTCGTACTCCTCGAGCGCGCGGGCGATCGCCTTGGCCGGCCCCGGCTTCCAGAGCGCGTGCAGCTCCACCATGATGTCCATGCGATCGCCGACCGCAGCGCGCACCTTCTCGAACGGCTCGATCGCCGCCCGCATCTCGTCGGCCGAGATCGACATCCCGTCATGGGCCAGCGCGGCGCTGTCGAAGGGCCAGATCTTCATCGCACTCAGACCCTCGCCCAGGAGACTCTCGGCCAGCTCGTCCGCGCGATGCAGGAAGGCGTCGAGGTCCTCGTAGGCGCCGGGGTCGGCGCCCTCGGCAGGGAGGTTCCAGTTGTGGATCGGCTCGGCCGCTCGCACCTGGCCGTACCAGGGCCCCGCACACGTGTTGTAGGTTCGGATGCTCTCGCGGCAACGCCCGCCCAGCAGACGGTAGAGCGGCTGGCCGAGGGACTGGCCGAGGATGTCCCAGAGCGCGACGTCGACCGCGGAGTTGCCCTTCGTCTCGGCGCCGCTCCCCCCCCAGCCGGTGAACGAGTCGTACAGGCGGCGAGCGTGGCGCTCGATGTCGCGCGGCTCCTCGCCCAGCAGCCGCGGCGCGGCAACCTCGTGCAGATAGCCCTCGACGGCGTCGAGGTGCAGGCAGGTCTCGCCGAGGCCGACGATGCCCTCGTCCGTGACCAGTTGCAGCCAGCCGAGCGAGGGCAGCTGCTCCAGGCGGATGGTGATGAGCTCGACGAGCTTCATTCCTGCGCGCCCGCCGGGACCGGTGCGGGGTTGCCGAGCAGGACGCCGCGCGGTCGCTCGGACACGCGGTAGCCGCCGTCGACCGGCAGCTCGATGCCAGTCACGAACCCGGATGCATCCGAGGCCAGGAAGAGCGCGGCGCCGACCAGATCGGACGGGCGCCCGAAACGGCCGGCGGGCGTCTTGCGGCGCACCTCGTAGCCGATCTCGCCCTCGAGTGGCGCCTTGGTCATCGCCGTCTCGATCCAGCCCGGGAGGATCGCGTTGGAGCGGATGCCGTGCGGGGCGAGCTCCACGGCCAGCGCGCGCGAGAGCCCGAGGATCCCGGCCTTCGCCGAGGCGTAGCCGACGGCCCGCGGTGGCCCGAAGACCGAGTACATCGAGCCGAGGTTGATGATCGAGCCGCCGTTGCCGGCCTCGATCATGGCGCGCGCACCGTGCTTGGCGCACAGGAAGGAGCCGGTCAGGCTCGTGTCGACGAGCAGCCGCCACTCGTCCAGCGTCATGTCGAGCACGCTGTAGCTGCCGCCGACGCCCGCGTTGTTGACCAGCACGTCGAGGCGCCCGTAACGCCCGGCAACGGCGGCGATGGCCTCGGCGACCGCGTCCTCGTCCCGCACGTCGAGCTCGAGCACGGAGTCCTCGCCGTGCGTGGCCGCCGCCGCGCGATTCTTGTCGCCATCGCGTCCGGTCACCACCACGTGGGCCCCGACGGCCTTCAGCCCGAGGGCGATCGCCTCGCCGAGTCCGCCGTTGCCGCCCGTGACGAGCGCCACGCGACCGTCGAGCCGAAAGCTGGCCAGCGGATCCGCGCTCAACCTTTCACCGCCCCTGCTGTCAGCCCGGCCACGATCAGCCGCTGCACGGCGGCATAGAAGAGCACGGGGAGGATCGAGAAGAGAATGCCCGCGGCCAGTAGCTGCTGCACCGGGCTGTCGAGCTGCGAGATGAGCGTGGCGATGCCCACGGAGGCAGGTATCTGGCTGCCGTCCGTGATCAGCGTCGAGGTGAACAGGTACTCGTTCCAGCTGAAGAAGAACGCGACGACGCCGACCGCCACGAGTCCCGGCAGCGAGAGCGGCATGACGATCCTCCAGAGCACGCCGATGTCGCCCGAGCCGTCCACCTTGGCCGCGTCCATCACGTCCTCGGGCAGAGCAGAAAAGAGCCGCATCAGGATCCAGACGCCGATCGGCAGGATGAATGCCGCGTGCAGCAGTGCGACCGCCCAGAGGTGCCCCGTGAGGTTGCCCTCCCGGAAGATCTTGAAGACCGGCACGATGATCACGGCGCCGGGCATCATCTGCGTGAGCAGCAGGATGAAGCCGAAGGCCAGCTTGCCGCGCCAGCGCAGGCGCGCCATCGCGTACGCGCCGAGCGTGGCGAGCACGATGGTGACGGCGGTCGTCATCAGCGCGAGTTGCGTCGAGTTCCAGATCCACGTGCCCACCGGCCGGTTGTGGAGCAGCTGCCGGTAGGTGCCGAAGTTGAGCGACTTCGGATAGAGCGGCGGCGGGAAGTGCAGCGCGTACTTGAGCGGCTGGATCGAGCTGACCAGCATCCAGTAGATCGGGAAGAACAGCACGATTGCGACCACGACGACGCCGACGTACAGCGAGATCCGGCCGATCCAGTGCTTGACGCCGCGGCGACGGCGGCGAACCACCTTGTCGGACAGGGCCGGGGAGGCGGCGCTCATGCGAGCTCTCCCACGCCGGCCTTCTTCTCGATGAAGATGAAGAGGATGACTGCCAGCGCCGAGGTGAACAGGCCCGCGGCCGCGACCGTCGAGGCGTACGAGAAGTCGTAGAACCGGAAGGCCTGCTGGTAGATGTCGATCGCCAGCGTGTTCGTCGCCGTGACCGGGCCCCCGCCCGTCGTCAGGTAGATCAGCGTGAACTGCTGGATCGCGAAGATCGACGAGAGGATCGCGAGCAGGCTCAGCGTCGGCAGGATCGCGGGGATCGTGACGTAGCGGAAGCGGCCCCAGGGGGAGGCCCCGTCGACGCGCGCCGCCTCGTACAGGCTGCCGGGCACGGTTTGCAGCGCGGCGAGGATCACGAGCCCGTAGAAGGGGAAGCCCTTCCATACGGTGATCACGATTACGCAGGCGAGCGCGAGCTTCTCGCTGTTCAGCCACTGCGGGTTGTCGTGCACCCACGGCAGCCAGCGCGCGAACACGTTGGCCACGCCGAAGGTCGGGTTGAGCATCCACAAGAACGCGATCGTGGTGGGGACGTCCGGGAACGCCCAGGGGGTCGTCAGCACCGCCCGCGTCGCGCCGCGCCCCCTGAAAGCCGCGTTCATGAGCAGCGCCGTGCCGAGCCCGACGAGCAGGGAGAACACGACGACGAAGGCGGTGTACTGGAGCGTCACGCGCACCGTGTCCCAGAACGCGGGGTCGTGGATCAGGCGGTCGTAGTTGTCCAGGGTGAAGCTGCCGTCCGGCTTCTGGAGCCCGAGCTCCAGACCGCGATACATCGGGTAGAGCAGGAAGATCCCCTCGTAGACGAGGATCGGGAGGATCAGGACGTACCCGAACGGGAAGCGCCGCCACCCGCGCCGTGCCCGCGAACGACGGATGTTCGCGGGCACGGTGGGTGCCGTTTGGCTGATCTGAGCCACTGGCTTTCGGGACGCGCCGGCTAGAAGACGCGGTCCGCCAGCGCCTGTGCCTGCTTCTGGGCGTCACCCATCGCCGAGGCGACCGACGTCGAGCCCGTGAGCGCACGCTGGTAGTTGGTCAGGATGATCTGGCCGAACTCGGTGTCGTGGTAGACGAAGTCGCCCTCGACGTCGAGCTGGCTGACCGGCTTGATGTTGCGGTAGCCGGTCGACCACTTCTGGCTGTCGAGCCACTTCTTCATGCCCTTGACCTCGAGCACCTCGGGGAAGGCCGGGACGACGTCCAGCGAGCCGCGCATGAGCTGCGCCATGTTGGCGGGCTCCGTCATGAAGGTCACGAACGCGACCGCGCCTTCCATGTTCTTGGTGTCCTTGACGATCGAGAGCGGATGCAGGCGCGAGATCTGCTTGCCGCTCTTCCACGGCGCCGGGACGCTGCGCAGGTCGTTGTAGATCTTCGGGCCCGTCGTCTTGATGATGTTGACGGCGGCCGACACGATCAGCTCCTGCGCGATCTGCCCGTTCGAGAACAGGCGCGCGGAGGCCGCATCGTTCGAGCCCTGCGGAACGGTCTGGTCGTAGAAGTCCTTCCAGACGGTCAGTGTCTTGATGATCTTCGGGTCGGTCAGGTTGGGCTTCTTGCCGATCGCCCACTTGGCGTCGTAGGCGTTGGCCCAGTCCTGGAGAGTGAACCAGAACGAGAACTGCTCGGCCATCGTGTTCGGCGAGTAGAGGCCGAACTGGTTGGGCTTGGAGGTCAGCTTGACCGTCTGCTGGAGCCACTGCTCCGGGTCGGTCGCGGGGCGCTTGATGCCGGCCTTCGCCAGCAGCGCCTTGTTGTAAAGCAGCCCGAAGGCGACCTCGACGATGCTGATGCCGTAGAGGTTGCCGCCCTTGCGGATGTAGTTGTGCGAGGCGCTCGGGTGGACGCCGACCTTCTTGACGATCGAGTTGATCGGCTCGAGCACACCGCCCTGCTTGACCAGGCGCGCGGCCAGGTCCGGGATCAGCGTCATGACGTCGGCGTCGATGCCGCCGGCCTGCACCTGCGTGTTGACGTGGTCCTCGTACTGGTTGGCCGGCCAGCCGGTCCAGACGACCTTGTACTTGCTCTGGCTCTTGTTGAACTTGGCCATCATCGTGTTCCAGGCCTCGTGGCGGCCCGGCTCGTACTGGAACCAGCTCATGAGCTTGAGCGTCGTGGCCTGTCCGTGTGTGCCGCGCATGATGCGCGTCTTGCTCATCGGCACGGCACTCACGGCCGCGACCATCGCGCCCTTCTCGATCAGGCTGCGCCGGCTGAGCGCGTCATCGGTGCGCAGCGGCTTCTCCTCCTGATTGTGCACGTCGTCTCCCATCTGCAGTCGAATCCATTACCCGTGCTCCCCCGCGGGGAGCCGGTTCGAGCGGAATGCGGCCCTGGCCCTACGCCGGCTTCGTCATGGCACCTCCGGCACAACGGCTGCGGCGAGTCGTCACCATGTGATGCTCCCGCCGGCATTGAGGGCGAGGTTGCCCCCGTCGACCGGCAACGTCGTACCCGTGGTCATGGCGGCCGATGTCGAGGCCAGGAACAGCACGGCACCAACGACGTCGTCCGGCAATGCCAGACGCCCGACCGGGATGCCGCCGAGGAAACGCTTGAGCAGGGCGTCGTGGTCGAACTGCTCGTCCGCGAGCAGTGCCTGCAGCCCCGGGGTCAGCACCTGACACGGTGCGACCGCATTGACCCGCACGCCGCGGCGCGCCCATTCCACCGCGAGCTCGCGGGTGAGGGCGACGACCCCGGCCTTGCTGACGTCGTAGGCGAAGTTGCCGCGGCCGATCGCACTCACGCCCCCGATCGAGGCGACGTTGACGATCGCGCCGACGCCCTCCGCGAGCATGCGCCTGCCGCACTCCCGGGCCAGCAAGAAGTAGCCGGTGAGCGTGACCGCGATGACGCCGTTCCACTCCTCGAGCGTGAGCTCCTCGGGGCGGGTGTGGCTGCCGCGCGCCGCGTTGTTCACGAGCACGTGCGGGCCGCCGAGCTCTTGCTCGACGGCATCGATCGCGGCCACCACGTCGTCTTCGCTGGAGGTGTCGCAGCGCCGGGCGAGCACCTTCGTGGCGCCGAGCCGCAGCTCGTCGGCGAGCGTTCGCACGCCGCTCTCGTCGATGTCGAGCAACGCGAGCGAGGCGCCCCGAGCGGCGAAGCCCCGCGCCAGCGCCGAGCCGATGCCGCCGGCCGCGCCCGTGATCACGACGGTCGCGCCGGTGAAGTCCATGTCTCCGGGGTTCGCGTTCATGACGCCTCCGCCGGCGCCGGCACCGGCACGGCGCCCTCGAGCCGCTCGCGCAGCGCGACGAGCGCATTCCAGATCGTGGGCGGCACCGGGATCCCCCGCTCGCGGCGATCGGCGCGGGCGCGCGCCTCGGGCTCGCCGGGCAGCGTCACCTGGGCTCCGGCCGCCTCGGCGCGGGCGCGCACGTTCACGCACCAGCCGTCCACGGCCTTGAGGAAGCCGTCCGCCGTGCCGAGCGCGGCCGGGTCGAACGCCAGCACGAGCATGCTGTAGGGCGTGTCGCGGCCGTCGTCCACCGCCCCGGCGGCGAGACCGCGGCTGATCAGCTCGGCCACGACGCTGAGCGCGTAGCCCTTGTGCGCGCCGAACGGGACGAGCGCCCCTCCGGCATAGAAGTCGGCCGGGTCGAGCGACGGCTGGCCGGCCGCGTCGACGACCGCTGGCACCGTCAGCTGCTCGCCGCGCGAGACGGCCACCTGGAGCTTGCCCTCGGCCAGCTCGGAGGTGGCGAAGTCGACGAGCACGGGCTCGCCGTCGGGACGCGGAATGGCCCAGGCCACCGGGTTCGTGCCGAGCGCCCGCACGCCGGTGCCGGGCGGAGCGACCGCCGGCTCGGCGTTGCACAGGGCATGCCCGACGAAGCCCGCGGCCGCCAGCGTCTCGACGTATTCCCCGAGGCGGCCGACGTGGCCGCAACGATCGACGGCGACGACACCGACGCCGTGTGCGCGAGTCAGGCGCACGACGGTCGAGGCAGCCAGCTGGCCGGCGAGCTGGCCCCAGCCGCGCCGCCCGTCGATGCGGGCGACCGCGCCGCGCTGGAACACCAGCGCGGGCTCGGCCGTGGGGTCGACATCGCCCCGCTCGACGAACTCCACGTAGGCCGGCAGGCGCAGGACGCCGTGCGAGTCGTGGCCGGCCACATTCGCCGCGACGAGCGATCGCGCCACGGCGTCCGCCCGCTCCGGGTGAGTGCCGGTCGCCGTGAGAATCGCCGTTGCGAGGGCGATGAGCTCCGTGGGGGTAAGGAGAAGATCGTCAGTCAAGATTCACAGTCCAAAACGGTTAACCGTTTACTGTTAACCGTTTCGGCGGTGACGATACTCCCCGGGTAGGACAGCGTCAAGCGCGTTCACCCGAGGCTGTCCGCACCGCCTCAATTCCGCGTCTATGACGCTGCCGAATCGCGGCCGGTTAGTTGGAGGGGTTGAGCGTGGCGACGTCAGGCTGTACGCGGCGGAGGTAGTCGGTGCCCTCGAACTGGCGCTGCAACAGGCGTGCGATCTCATCGGCGTCGACGGCCAGGAGCCCGTCGATGATCGGCATGTGGAGGTCGCGTACGAGCACGTTCAGCTGCGCGGCGGAGAGCTGCGTGCGGCGGTTCGCGACGACCAGCACCGTGGTCACGACGGGCGCGAGCGCGCTCCACGCGCTCATCAGAGCGCGGCTCCCCGAGAACGCGACGAGGGCCCGGTGGAAGGCCATGTCCCGCTCCGCCACCTCCTCCCCGGACGCACCGTCCGCGCTCTCGATGGCGGCGTAGGCCGCGAGGACGTCCTCGAGCCCGTGGCCCCGCTGGAGGCCCCAGCGGACCGCCTGGGACTCCAGCTGCCAGCGCACCGAGAGCAGGTCGAGCAGGCGATCGTGATCGAAGCCGACGACCGAGCTGCGACCGGTCGGGGTGATCTCGACGAGACCCTGGGCGTGCAACTCGTGCAGGGCCGTGCGCACCGGTCCGCGGCTGACGTTGAGGTCGCGTGCGATCGCGGTCTCGACGAGCGGCGTGCCCGCCGGCATGCGACCCGAGACGATCGCCTCCCGCACCGCGTGGACGACTCGCAGGGAGTGGGCGCTGCGCGAGAGCTTTCCGTCCGAGGGCAGGCTCTCGAGCCCGATCCTCTCACTCACGGGTGGTGTCCCGGACGCACGCTCGGCAGCGCATCTTCTCGCAGCGCCTCTCGTCTGAACAAAGCGGGGGCGAGTGTAGCCGAGGGCACCACGGAGATGACAACTGCGGCTTGCGCCCGGCGGCGCCCGTGCCTAGCATGCCGCCGCGATGACCGCCGACCGCGCCCCTGACCCCTTCCGCCTCGACGGGCGCGTGGCGCTCGTGACGGGCGCAGGAGGCGGAATCGGCGGCGCGACGTGCGTTGCGCTGGCGCGTGCCGGCGCCGCCGTGGCGGCGGTCGAGCTCAGCGAGCCGGCGCTCGCCGCGACGCTTGCAACGCTCCAAGATGAGGGCGCGCGCACGGTCGCGCTGGCCGGTGACGTGCGCAGCGAGGACGACGTGCGGCGCCTCTTCGACGAGGCCGAATCGGCGCTCGGCCCTGTCGACCTGGTCGTCAACACGGCCTTTGCCGCCAAGCACGACCGCCCGGACGAGCTGTCGCTCGCCGACTGGGAGCTCAACCTCGAGACCACCCTGACCGGCACCTTCCTGTGCGCGCGCGAGGCGGCCCGCCGCATGATCGAGCGCGGCACCGGCGGAAGCATCGTGAACATCAGCTCGATCGCCGGGCAGAACGGCATGGGCAGGCGCAACTTCGCCTACAGCGTGTCCAAGGGCGGCGTCAATCAGATGACGCGCGAGATGGCCGTGGAGTGGGCCAAGTTCGGGATCCGCGTCAACGCCGTCGCGCCCTGCCAGATCCTCACGCCGGGCTTCCGCGAGCGCATGGCGCATCCCGACTTCGACCAGGCCCTGATGGAGCGCATCCGCGCGGGCATCCCGCTCGACCGGCTGGGCGAGCCCGAGGAGATCGCGCTGCCCGTCGTCTTCCTCGCCTCGCCGGCCGCCTCGCTGATCACCGGGACGATCCTGCCGGCGGACGGCGGCAACCTGGCCATGAACGCCGGCGGCAGCCACACCTACTGACGCGGGAGGACGCCGATGCTGTTCAACGAGGCTCGCGCGAAGGCGCTCATGCATGAGGCCGGCGTCGATGCCGTCGTGGCCGCCGCGCCGCTCAGCGTCGACTATCTGACCGGCCACCGGAGCTCGTTCGAGACCACGTTCCGCAGGTACCACATGGTGCCCGGCGGAGGGCCCGAGCTGCTCTTCCGCTCGTTCGCCCTCGCGACCGCGTCGGGCGAGCGGACGCTGATTGCGCACGCGGCGACGATCGCCACGGCGCTGCCCGATTGGAACGGTGGAATCGAGCTCTACGGCGGTGCGGGCTTCGACGCCGCCGAGGCCGAGCGCGTGCCGCGCGACTTCCGCGACCTGGCCCGCCTGATGGCCCGGCGGACCGCCGATGCCGGGCCGCTCGAGGCGATCGCCGCGACGGCGGAGCGGGCCGTGCCCGCGGGCGGGCGGATCGCCGTCGAGGCCGCGGGCCTGGGTGCCGGCGAGCTCGAAGCGCTGCGCGCGCTGCTCCCCGGGCGCGAGGTCGGCGACGGCTCGGTGCTGTTGCGCCTGATCCGCATGGTCAAGACGGCGGACGAGATCGAGCGCTCGCGGCGCGCCGCCGGGATCGCCGAGGGCGCGCTGCACTCGCTGGCGGCGGCGGCCGCGCCGGGGAGGACGCTGGCCGAGCTCGCGCAGGTCTTCCGTGCCGCCGTGGCGGCGGCCGGCGCCGATCTCGAGCACGTCGCGATCGACCCCTACGGCCTGGGCATCGCGACCGTCTCGAGCTACCCGCTGCGCGAGCGCGACGTGCTGCTGCTGGATGTCGGCTGCCTGTATCGCTCGTGCATCTCCGACACCGGCGTCACGCTCGCGCTCGAGCCCCTGCAGGGCGAGGCGGCCGAGCGCTACGACCTGGTGCGCGACTGCCTCGAGGCGGGCGCACGGACGCTCGGCCCCGGCGTGCCGGTCTCGGCCGTCTACGCGGCCATGCGCGGCGTGGTCGACGGCACGCGCGCCGAGCGCGCGGCACCGCAGGGCCACGGCCTCGGCCTCGAGCCGCGCGAGCTGCCGTTCATCGGGCCGCCGAGCGAGCTGCGGCTCGCGGACGACATGGTCGATCTGGCGGTCGACCAGGCCCTCGAGCCGGACATGGTGATCAACCTCGAGGTACCGCTGGACTGGCCCGGCCACTACGCCGTGCACGTCGAGCGATCGTTCCTGATCACCCCCGAAGGCGTCGAGCCGATGCTCGGCCAGAACCGCAGCTCGGCTCTCCTCGCAGGCGCATGAATCGGTGCGAGGCACCGGCGTATGCACGCAGAGCGACGTCGGCCGCGAGCGCCAGCACGTAGGCCCCGACGAGGCAGAGCGCGATCGAGGCGCCGCCCGCGGTGCCGGCGTAGTACGAGAGGTAGAGGCCCGCCACGCCGCCCGCGACCGCCACGATCGCGCTGACCCACACCATCGGGCCGAGGCGACGGGTGAGCAGGCGCGCGCAGGCGGCCGGAGCGACCAGGACGGCGACCACGAGCAGGCTCCCGAGAGCCTGGACGCTCACGACGACGGCTGCCGCCACGAGCAGCATCACCACGAGCTCCACGGGGCGGGGCGCGATGCCGATCGCCCGCGCGCTCGAGCGATCGAAGCCGACCGCCAGCAGGCGCGCGCCCAGCACCCAGAGCACCGCGAGCATCGGCAGGGCGATCAGCGCCGTCACGAGCAGGTCGCGATCCGAGACTGCGAGCACGTCGCCGAACAGCAGCTCCTGGATGCCCGGCGGCGAGGACGGCGCGAGTGCCAGCAGCGCACCCAGCCCGAACAGCGAGGTGACGACGACGCCGACCGAGGTGTCGCGGTCGATCCCGCGGGCGCTGCCGAGGCTCGCGATGCCTGCAGCAGCGGCCCCCGCGCCGACGACGCCGCCGGCGAGCAGCGGCAGGCCCAGCAGCGATGCGCCCACGAGCCCCGGGAACATGCCGTGGGAGAGGCTCTCCGCGCTGTAGGACACGCCGTAGAGCAGCACCCAGCAGCCCAGCCAGCCGCCCAGCACGCCGACCAGCACGACCTCGATGAAGGCGTGCTGCATGAAGGCCTGACGCCAGGGCTCAACCATGCTCGTGCCCGTGCTCGTGGTGGTGCGCCGGCAGGATGCCGCGCGCCGGCCGGCCATCGGCGCTCTCGGGCACGGCAACGATCGCACCGCCGTAGGTCTCCTCCAGCACCTCGCGCGTGAGCACTTCCGGCCCCCCGAACGCAACCTGGCGGCCGTTGAGGCAGAGCACGCGGTCGAAGCCGCGCGCCTGGTCGACGTCGTGCGTCGCGATGAGCACTCCGCGCCCCTCGGCGGCAAGGCGGTCGATCAGCGCCGAGAGCACCTCGGCACTGGCCGCGTCGACCCCGGTGAAGGGCTCGTCGAGCAGCATGAGGCCGGCGTCCTGCACGAGTGCGCGTGCGACCAGGACGCGCTGGCGCTGGCCGCCGGAGAGCTCGCCGAACAGACGCCCCGCGAGCTCCTCGAGGTTGACGGCTGCGAGGGCCTCGAGTGCATGCCTGCGCTCGCGGCGACCGGGACGCCGCCACCACGGCAGGCGCGAGACGGAGCCCATCAGGGCGACGTCAAGCGCCGTGACCGGATAGTCGAGACGGGAGCGCTCGGTCTGCGGCACGACGCCGCAGCGGGTGGCGAGCTCGAGGCGGCCCGCGAGCGGCCTCAGCTCGCCCAGCAGCGCGCGCACCAGCGTCGACTTGCCGCCGCCGTTGGGCCCGAGCACGGCCAGGCGCTGGCCGGGCTCGATGCTGAAGGTCAGGCCCTCGAGCACGGGCCTGCCGCCGGCGTAGCCGACGGCGACGTCAGAGGCGGCCACGAGCGTCATGTCAGACCCGCGATGCGGCAGGCGCGCTTCCCGCCCGTGAAGCCGCGCGTCATTGCATCGGCGTTGGCACGCTCCATGGAGAGGTACGTCGCGCCGGCGGAGTCACCCGGCCCGAGCGTGTCGCCGTAAAGCGTGTAGCCGCTGCGCGCGCCCGTCTCGCGCGCGATCTGCTGCGCGAGCTTCGCGCTGAGGGAGCTCTCGGGGAACACTGCGCGCACGTGCTCGCGCCGGATCAGCGAGACCAGCTTCTGGATGTCGCCCGCGGAGGCCTGTGCCTGCGTCGTCTGCGACGGGATCACCGCTCCGACGATCGCAATCCCGTAGCGCTGCGCAAAGTACCCGAACGCGTCGTGGTCGGAGACCAGCTTGCGCTGCGCCGGCGGCACACCCGCCATGCAGGCGCGGATGCCGGCGTCGAGCGCGCGCAGCTGTCGCAGGTAGGCGGCCGCGTTCGCGCGATAGGTGGCCGCAGCAGCGGGGTTGGCCCCGACCAGCGCGTCGCGGATCGCCCGGACGGCGGCCTCGGCGTTGCGCGGATCGTGCCACCAGTGCGGGTCGTAGCGCGAGGCCTCGGGGCCGTCGCTCTGCCCGGCCAGACGCACGGGCACCTTCGCTCCGAGGTCGACGATCGTGGGCGAGCCACCGGCATTCGAGATCACGTCGCTCATCCAGGCATCGAGGCCATCGCCATTCTCGAACACGAGCTTCGCGCCCGCCACGGCCTGCACGTCGGCCGGCCTCGGCTCGTACTCGTGCGGGTCGGTGTTGGGCTGGAGGATCTGATGGACGCGAGCGTCGTCGCCCGCGACCGCGCGCGTCCAGTCGCCGATCTGCGTCGTCGTCGCAACCACCTCGGGGCCCGAGTGCCCGCTCGACGAGCTTCCGCCGCAGCCCGCCGCGACGAGCCCGAGCAGCACGGCCAGCGCGGCGAGCGCCGTCCTGCGGTGAGCCAAGGCGCCGAGCTCGTGCCACAGGATCGATGCGGCGAAGAGCCCGCCCCCGAGCACGGCAACCGTCGGCCCCGGCGGCGTGTTGAGCTCGACGGAGAGCCAGAGGCCGGCGATGCCGAGGACCGCGGCGAGCGCCACCGACGCCAGCTGCCAGACGCCGAGGCGCTGTGTCCAGAGGCGCGCGGTGGCAGCAGGGACGACGAACAGCGCAGTCGCGAGCAACGCGCCGATCGCCGTGAGCGAGGCGACGACCGCGAACGCGACCAGCACGAGCAGCAGCGCGTCGGGCCAGGGCGAGCGCAGGCCCATGGCGCTCGCCGAGCCGGGATCGAATCCCCGGGCCAGCCAGCGCGGCCCGACCACGAGCGTCGCGATGACGGCGGCGGCGCTGGCCAGACCCCCGAGCACGAGATCGCGCGTCCCGGTCAGCAGCAGACTGCCGAACAGCAGGGAGTCGACGTTGCCGCCGGAGTGGAACACGTCGCTCGCCAGCACCACGCCGCCTGCCAGCGCGGCCACGAGCACGAGCGCGGTCAGGCTGTCATAACCGGCGCGCGGTCGCCGCGCGAGGCGTTCCACGCCGAACGCGAACACGAGCGCCGCGGCGAACGCGCCGAGCGGTGCCGAGAAGCCGAGGCCGTCGGCCAGCACGAGCCCGGGGAAGGCCGCGGTGCCCACGGCGTGGGCGTAGAACGAGAGGCCGCGCATGACGATCCAGGTGCCGAGCAGACCGGCGGCCCCCGAGAGCAGCAGTACCTCGAGCACCCCGCGCTGGACGAACGCGAGCTGGAAGGGATCGAGCACGGGTCGAATCTAATCGATACTCATTCCCATTACAAGGATCTGACCGGCTCCGCGCCTGGAATCCACGGCGCGCGGGTGGCATGCTGTGCGGGCGCGGCGAGGGCCGCGCCCTGTCCGCGGAAAGGGCCGAGCCCACCCTCGCAGGACCGTGCAGCATGGCGCTGGATCCTTCTTTCCCGCCCGGCCTGCGGACGACGGGCACGCTGGAGAGGAGGCCGCATGACAACGCCACTGCCCGCCGCACCGAGCCTGGAGCAGCTGCGCAAACAGGCCAAGGAGCTGGTGCGCGAGCACCGCGGCGACCCCTCGCCCCTCCGTCTGAGCGACGCGCAACTCGCGCTCGCGCGCGAGTACGGCTTCCCGAGCTGGCCGCGGCTCAAGGCCTACGTCGAGCGCGTCAGCGCCAACGGCGCAGCGCTCACACACGCGTTCGTCGACGAGATCGGCTACTACGAGGATCGCGCCGAGGGCCTGCGCAGCGTCGTCGAGAGCGGGCTCGAGAACGGCATCGCGATCGTGCGCGCCTACCACCCCGCGCTCCCCGAGGCGAGCGAGGCCGAGATCCGCGCTCTGAGCCCCGAGGACGCCCGGCTCGTGCTCGCACGCGAGCACGGCTTCTCGAGCTGGGCGGCGTTCCGGCGCCACATCTCGTCCCTCGCCGACAGCGGCGAGCCGTTCCGGCGGGCGTTCCGGGCGATCCAGGCACGCGATGCGAAGACGCTCGGCGAGCTGCTCGACCGCTATCCCGGGCTGGTCACGGCGCGTGGCACCAACGGCAACGACCTGCTCGGGCTGGCGGCCAGCGCCGAATGCGGGCGCAGGGACAAGACGATCGTGCGCGATCTGCTCGCACGCGGAGCCGACCCGAACGCCGCCAACGACCGGGGCTGGACGCCGCTCCACCAGGCCGGCTACGGCAACGACCTCGAGATGGCGCGACTCCTGCTCGATGCGGGTGCGAGCACCGGCCTCTACGCCCACGGCGAGGGCGGCACGCCGCTCGCCGCCGCCCTCTTCTGGGGCCACGCCGGGATGGCCGACTTCCTGGCCGAGCGCGAGGTGGCGCCGCTCAACCTGCGCATCGCGGCCGGCCTCGGCCGGCTCGACCTGATCGACGGGTTCGTGCAGGAAGACGGCAGCCTGAGTGAGGCGGCAGGAGCGGCGCGTAGCTTCTACCGGCCGCACAGCGGCTTCCCCATCTGGCAGCCCTCGGACGACTCGCAGGAGATCCTCGACGAGGCGCTCGTGTGGGCCGCGAAGAGCGATCGCGCCAACGTCCTGGGGCGGCTGCTGGAGCTGGGAGCAAACGTCGACGGCGATCCCTACCGCGGCACGGCCCTGGGCTGGGCCGCGGTCAACGGCCGCGTGGCTTCGATCAGCCGCCTGCTCGAGCTCCGCGCGGACGTCAACCACCTGGGCACCTTCGGCGGCCCCGATCACGGCCAGGGCGTCACAGCGATGCATCTGGCCGCCCAGAGCGGCCAGATCGAAGCGGTGAAGGCGCTGCTCGCAGCCGGAGCAGACCCGATGATCGCCGACGCGATCCACGGAGGACGCCCCTCCGGCTGGGCCGACCACGGAGGCCACAGCGAGATCTCCAAGCTCCTCCACGCAGCCGAGACCGAATCGCCCGCAGGGTCCGCATAAATTGGGGTCAGACCCCAAGTTATTCACGGCACGAAGTGCGGCCGCGGCGCTGCACACACCGGGGTCTCGCCTCCCCGTGTGCGTGGGCACCCAGCAGGGGCTGACCTGGCGCAGGGCCCATTGGAACGATGCAAGCCTCGAGCGGGCTACGATGGCGCCTGTGGCCCCGCGCGTCGCAGCTGCGCCTGTTTCCTATGGCGTCTTCGAGATCACTGTCGGCCGGCCGGGCCTTCCGGACGGGCCTGCGCTCGTCGAGGCCATGGCTGCTGCGGGCTACGCGGGCAGCGAGTTCGGCCCGCCCGGCTACTTCGGCCAGGGGCGCGAGGTCGGTGAGCTGCTGGCGGCGAACGACCTGGAGCTGGTGGGCTCCTTCCTGCCACTGCGCTTCAGCCGCGAGGAGGGCTTCGCGGAGGACATGCGCTCGCTCGAGGAGACGCTCGGCGTCCTGACGGAGGCTTCGGAAGGCCGCGAGCAGCCCGTCGTCCTGCTGTCGGACGGGTTCTGCGAGCCCGACCGCATGCGCTACGCGGGCGCCATCGAGGCGCACCCCGAGACCTGGCTGGGCGAGCGGCGGCAGCGCCTGCTGTTCGACAACATCTACCGCGCCGCCGAGGTGTGCCGCGAGCGCGGCTTCGTCACGTCGTTCCACCCCCACGCGGGCAGCTACATCGAGTCGCCGCGCGAGGTCGCCGCGCTGCTCGAGCGCATGGACGCGAGCCTGCTCGGCCTCTGCTTCGACACGGGCCACTCCGCCTTCGGGGGCCGCAACCCGCTGGCGCTGCTGCGCGAGGCGGGCGAGCTCGTCAACCACGTGCACTTCAAGGACGTCGACCTGGAGCTGCTGGCCCGTCTGCACGCAGAGGGCAAGGGGCTCGAGGAGGCGTGGGCGGCCGGCGTGTTCTGCGAGCTCGGCACCGGCGGCGCGCAGGTCGACGAGTGCCTGCGGCACCTGCTGGCGATCGGCTACGACCGCTGGATCGTGGTGGAGCAGGATCGCATCCTCGCGCCCGGCGAGTCCTTCGACACCGTGCTGGAGTCGGCCGAGCGCAACCGCGCCTGGCTGCGGGAGCGCGGCCTGTGAGCGCACGCCAGACCGCGGCGCGCCTGGGGCGCCTGCGGGGGCTCGACACGCTCAGCGACGCGCGCGGGATCTTCGCGCTCGCCGCGATGGACCACCGCGACTCGCTGCGCGTCGCGTTCGAGGCGGCCGGCCATCCCACGCCGCCGCCCGAGCGGATCGCCGAGCTCAAGACGACGGTCGCGCGGGCGCTCGCACCGCACGCCACCGGCCTCCTGATCGACGTGGAGCTGGGTGCTCCCGCCATCGCCCTCGGGGCGCCCGGGCCGTGCGGAATCGTCGTGCCGCTCGAGGCCCAGGGCTACGAGGACGTCGCCAGCGGCCGCGTGACGACGTTCCTGCCGGGCTTCTCCCCCGCGCTCGCCCGCACGCTCGGCGCCGCCGCCTGCAAGCTGCTCTTGCCCTACCGGCCCGACCACGAGGCATCCGCCGCCCGCCAGGACGAGGTCGTGCGCGAGGCGGTGGCGGGCTGCCACGCCGAGGGCCTCCCGTTGATCCTCGAGCCGATCGTCTACGCCCTGCCGGAGGAGACGCCCGAGGCCTTCGCGGCTGCCTTCCCCACACTCGTCATCGCAGCCGCGCAGCGCCTGCAGGGGCTCGGGCCCGACATCCTCAAGGTGCAGTTCCCCCGCGACGACCGCGGCGACGAGGCTGCCTGGTGCAAGCAGCTCGACGCCGTCTGCGGCCCGACACCCTGGGTGCTGCTGGGCGGGGGCGGCGCGCCCGAGGTGTTCGCGCGCGACCTGCGCATCGCCTGCGCCGCCGGCGCCTCCGGCTTCATCGCGGGACGGACGCTGTGGACGGGCGTGATCGGCGGCGAGGACGAGGCCGAGACCTGGCTCCGGCGCGTCGGCGTACCGCTGCTGCGCTCGCTGCGCGACATCGCGCAGGCCGGCCGGCCATGGCGCGAGCGCGCGGGCGCGCAGGCCGCTCCGCCGCGCGACTGGTTCGCCTGAGACCCGGCCGGGCGAGCTGAAAGATCGGTAGGTCCGACTGCCCAACATAGGCAGGACCTCCGATGCGGATGCACCCTGCACCCGCCTACGCTCGATTCATCGTGACCGACCCGAGAGGAAGCCAGATGCAGACGTACGTGATTCTCCGCCGTAGCGGCTGGTCGTCGCCCGGGGATCTGGCGGAGGCCGCAGGGCGCTCCAAGCAGGTCGCCGACGACGACATGCCCGACGACATCCGCTGGATCCGCAGCTACGTGCTCGAGGAGGGCGGTGGCTCGGTCGGCACGGTGTGCGTCTACGAGGCGTCGAGCCCCGAGGCCATCCGCAGGCACGCCAAGCGCGCCGACCTGCCCGTGGACGAGATCATCGCCGTCGCCGACACCGTCGTCGTCCGCCCCGACCCCGTGGCGGCCGGCTGACCGCGAGGTCGCGTCTCTTGCTGAAGTTGTGCCTCCGGGGGACTCGCGCACCTACCCCGCGCGAGTGGAGGCACCGTCGCGCGCTCCTGCGCCGCCCGGATCGGCGCAGGAGCGCGCGGGCACGACCGGCACGAAATGGATTGGGAGAACCGCTTGCACACGCATGATCACGACTTCGGCATTCGCGCCCGCTCGGCGCGCATCCGCGCAGTGCACGACTACCATGCCAGGCGGCTCGAGCACCGCCGCCGCAGCCGTAGGATTTGCACCGTGCCGCTGGATCCGACCGCCAGGACGTTGCTCGACGAGGTAGCCGAGTCGGGGCGCCCGAACGCCCACCTCCTGCCCGTCGCAGAGGCGCGCGTCAACTTCGCGTCGCTCTTCGCGGGCCTGGGCCCGGGAGCGGCGGTCGACACCGTCTCCGACCACTCGATCGCCGTGGCGGGCGCGCAGATCCCGGCGCGGGCCTACCGGCCCGCCGGCTCTGCCGCGGGCGAGGCGCTGCCGCTCGTCGTCTACTTCCACGGCGGCGGCTTCCTGCTCGGCTCGGTCGACTCCCACGACGGCGTCTGCCGGTCGCTGGCGAATGCCTCGGGGGCGGTCGTCCTCAACGTCGGCTACCGGCTGGCGCCCGAGACGCGCTTCCCGGCGGCTGCCGACGACGCGCTCGCGGCGACCCGCTGGGCGCACGCCAACGCCGCCCTGCTGGGCGCCGATCCCGGCCGCCTCGCCGTCGCCGGCGACTCCGCGGGCGGCAACCTCGCGGCGGTCGTCTGCCAGGACCTGCGCGACGCGGGCGAGCCGATCGTGCGTTTCCAGCTGCTCGTCTACCCGGTCACGACGATGGATCTCGCCATCGGCTTCGACATGGCCTACGAGGGCTACTTCCTCTACCGCGACGAGATGCTCTGGCATCAGGAGCACTACCTCCGCTCCCCGTCCGAGACGCGCAACCCACGCGTCTCTCCGCTGCTCGGCGACGCGACCGGTCTGCCGCCGGCCGCCATCCAGGCGGCCGAGTGCGACCCTCTGCACGCACAGGCCGAGCGCTATCGCGATCTGCTGGCGGCGGCCGGCGTGCCGGTGGAGTTCCGCCGCTACGACGGCATGATCCACGGCTACTTCGGCCTGGACAGCGTGTTCGATGCCGCGGGCGTGGCGATGGCCGATGCCGGAGCGGCGCTGCGCTCCGCGCTCGTCTAGCCCGAGCCGCGGATCTGCCCGAGGCTGATGCCGCCGTCGACCACCAGTGTGGCGCCGGTCATGAAGCGCGAGGCGGGAGAGGCGAGGAAGCCGACCACGTCGGCGATGTCCTCGGGCTCGCCCCAGCGCCCGAGCGGCGTGTGCGAGCGGATCCAGGCGTCGCGCTCATCGGCCTGCGCCCTCGCGGTCAGAGGCGTGCGGATCAGGCCGGGCGCGACGGCGTTGACGCGGATGCCGAGAGGGCCGAGATCGACGGCCAGCGTCTCCGTCAGCGAGCGCAGCGCGGCCTTGGTCGAGGCGTAGACCGACGACGTCGCGCCCGACATGGCCAGCACGGTGATCGCCTCGATCGAGGCGATGCCGATGACGGCGCTCCCCGGCCGCATGCGGCCGACGAGGCCCTGCAGGAGGAAGAACGGAGCGCGCGCATTGATGCCGACGACGCGCTCCCAGTCGCCCAGGCGGACCTCGCCGAAGGGCCGCGGCTCGACAACGCCTGCGCCGTTGACCAGCACGTCGATGCGCGGGCAGGCGGCGGCCACGGCTGCGATCGCCGATTCGACAGCGAGCAGGTCGGCGGTCACGTGACGACCGGGCTGGGGCTGCGCCGGCGGTGCGAGGTCGACGGAGATCACGTCGAAGCCGTCGCGCGCCAGACGCTCGACGCACGCTCCCCCGATGCCCCCGGAGCCTCCCGTGACGACTGCGACGGCCATGCCGTTCCTTCCTCGAAGATTGCTGCAGCTTGAAGTACGACGCGATCATCGTCGGGGCCGGGATCTCGGGGCTGCACCTCCTGCACCGGCTGCGCGAGGCCGGGCTCTCGGTACTCGTCGTCGACCAGGCGACCGGCGTCGGCGGCACCTGGTTCTGGAACCGCTACCCCGGAGCGCGCTGCGACATCGAGAGCATGACGTACTCCTACTCGTGGTCGCACGAGCTCGAGCAGGAGTGGACGTGGACCGAGCGCTACGCGGGGCAGGCCGAGATCCTCGCCTACCTCGAGCACGTCGCCGACCGCTTCGATCTGCGCCGCGACCTCCGGCTCGGCACGCGCGTCGCCGAGGCGCACTTCGACGAGCCCGCCGAGCAGTGGTCGATCGCGACCGACGACGGCGAGCGCCTCTCGGCCACATTCCTGATCATGGCCACCGGTTGCCTCTCGCTCCCGCGCATTCCCGGGATCCCCGGCCTCGAGCGGTTCGCAGGCGAGATGCACCACACGGGCCTGTGGCCGCACCACGGCGTCGACGTCGCGGGCAAGCGCGTGGGCGTGATCGGCACCGGTTCCTCGGCGGTGCAGGCGATCCCGGTCATCGCGGCCGAGGCCCGGCAACTGACGGTGTTCCAGCGGACGGCGAACTTCAGCGTGCCCGCCTGGAACGGCCCGCTGGACGCCGAGGCTGTCTGCGACCGCAAGGCCCGCTACGAGCTGTTCCGCCGGGCGGCGCGCACGACGACCGCGGGCAACCCGTGGAACGCGCGGGCCCAGAGCGTGTGGGACGCGACGCCCGAGGAGCGCGAGCGCGAGTTCGAGGAGCGCTACGCCGTGGGCGGCTTCTGCCTGCACGCCGCCTACAGCGACCTCTTCTCGGATCCGGACGCCAACGAGCTCGTGTGCGAGTTCATCCGCCGGAAGATCCGCGAGCGCGTGCACGATCCGGAGGTGGCGGAGCTGCTGTGCCCGTACGACCATCCGCTCGGCACGAAGCGGATGTGCGTCGACACCGACTACTTCGAGACGTACAACCGCGCCAGCGTCCGGCTCGTCTCGATCCGCGAGCACCCGATCGACGAGATCACGGAGACCGGCCTGCGCGTCGGGGACGAGGAGTTCACGTTCGACACGATCGTGCTCGGCACCGGCTTCGACGCCCTGACCGGCGCGCTGCTCGCGATCGACCTGCACGGCCGGGACGGCGTGTCGCTGCGGGAGAAGTGGGCGGAGGGCCCGCGCTCGGCGCTCGGCCTGATGATCGCGGGGTTCCCGAACCTGTTCACCGTGACCGGTCCGAGCAGCCCCTCGGTGCTGAGCAACATGATGGTCTCGATCGAGCAGCACGTCGATTGGATCGCCCGCTGCATCGAGTACCTGCGCGAGCACGGCATCTCGACGATCGAGCCGACGCCCGCTGAGGAGGACGCCTGGATGGAGCACCACCGCGCCGTCGGCGATGCGAGCCTCTACCCGCGCGCGAAGTCGTGGTACATGGGCGCGAACATCCCAGGCAAGCCGCGCGTCCTGCTGCCGTACGTCGGCGGCGTCGGCTCCTACCGCGAGCTGTGTGAAGCCGCCGCCGAGGGCGGCTATCCGGGGTTCGCCCTCGGACACGCCCCGTAGGCGTTCCGTCAGGCCGCCAGCCCGGTGGCATGGGCGATCAGATTCTCGACCAGCCGCTGCGCGGCCCTGCGCACGCGCGAGCTGCGCGGATAATCGCGCTGCGAGCCCGGCGGGGAGGCCGCGTCGATCCAGCGCTGTGACGGCAGCGAGCGGAAGTCGAGCTGCCACGAGAACCCGAGCTCGGAGCCGCTGAACACGAACGCCCCGCCGGGGTGCTGCACGAGCGTCCACGTCACGCTCGCGGAGCCGCCGGCGATGGGCGCGGAGGCGAGCACCGTCGTGCGGCGTGGCGCCCGGCGCCCGGCTAGCCCGTCGTACTCCGCCCCGAGCACGTCTCCCAGGCGCGAGCGCGCGGGCACGCCCGCCCACGCCCAGCTCCAGGGCGCCGCGAGCGTCAGCGGCCCGGTTGGGCCGTGCACCGGGCGCACGCCGGTCAGCGTCGCGGGATCCCAGCCCAGCGAGATCCAGTGGACGGTCGCCGACGCTCCCGGATGTGGATCCAGCCGTCGCTCGCGCCAGACGCTCATGCGCTGATCGCCATGCTCGAGCCGGGCGTGCCAGGCGAGCGAGTTGCCACCGAGGACCGCGAGACTCACACCGCGCCGCACGAGCTGCACGAGCTGATTCCGCTCGCCGGTGTCTTGGTACTCCGGGTGCCCAGACAGGATCACGAGCCGCGTCCTGCTCCCGGTCGCGCGCCCGCCCGCCACATCGCGATCCGTCACGTACGAGACGGGGTAGCCGATCCGCTCGAGCCACCGGATCAGCGGCAGGTCGTACCGGAACACGTCCCCGGCCCCGTAGCCCTGCACGTACGGGCGCAGCGACGTCACCATATGTCCGACGTCCGCACGCGTCCAGGCCGCGGCGCCCCGCTGCCGCAGGTCGCGGTAGAGGCTCACGCCGCCCCAGCTGTTGTAGGCCTGCCACGTGTTCGTCGCGAGCACGACCGCGATGGGCCCCGGATGCGCAGCTCGCACCACGAAGGAGGCGTAGCTCGCTCCGGCCCCGCGCTCGAGGTCGAGGCGCACCAGGTAGAACCCGCTCGGCCAGGTCGCACCCACCGTGAAGGCGACGGATGCGCGCCAGCCCGTGACGAGCAGCTTCGCCCCTTGCGGCCTGTCGTCCAGGATCCTCGGCAGCGGCTGCCGGGGGTTGACCGCGACCCGACCCGACGCCGCCACCCGGCCCGTCCTGCCCCGGTACCAGCCGAGCCGGAAGATGCGGTAGCGGAACGGCCGGCCGTGCGAGTCCACGAACAGCCGCGCCGTCCGGCCGGGCAGATAGCTCGCAGCGCCGGCGTACCCGGCGATGCGCTCCTGGGAGGGCCGCGGGACGTACCATCCGGTCGTTCCCGCGCGGGCGTTCTCGGCCGCCGTCGGCGGAGGAGCCGCCGCCGGCGCGCTCCCGCACCACCCACCGGCCGCGAGCGCCAGCGCCGCGCAGCACCACGCTCCCCGGCGCAGGAAAAGGGGCATCCTCAGCTGACGCGCACGACGGCGCCCGTGCGACGCGACTGCCGCAGGGCCAGCGCCGCCCGCAGTGCCGCGGCGGCGTCCGAGGGCCGGGCCGCATCGGGCACGGGGCCGCCCGCGACGGCGGCCGCAAGGGCATCCACCTGGCGGGCGAGGGCGTCCAACAGCACGTCGTCGGTCGTCGGGAGCACCTCGCGCAGGCCGTCCGCCTGGCGCACCAGCAATGCGCCCGCACCATGCGCCTCGCAGACCAGCGCACCGCGCTCGCCCACGATCTCGCTGCGCACGACCTCGCCGTAGGCAGCGGTGCGTGCGAGGTCGACCGAAGCCGGCTGGCCCGCCTCGAGCACGAGCAGACCGCCCAGCGACTCCACGTCGCCGACCGCCGCGATGTCGCTGCGCGTGGGCGCGCCTCGCGCGAACGCCTCGACGACGGGCGAGCCGCAGAGCCACGCGGCGAGGTCGCATTCGTGGACGCCGCAGTCGATCTCGATGCCGCCGCTGACGGCCGGATCGCAGAAGGACGCGGGCGGCGGCGCGGCGTCCCATTGGGCCAGGCGCAGGAGCCGCGGCTCGCCTATCGCGCCCTCGGCCAGCAGGCGGCGCGCCTCGCGATAGGGCCAGGCGTGCCGCCGCCAGAAGCCGACGTGCAGACCGAGCCCGAGGCGATCCGACTCCGCACCCAGCCGCAGGTCGGCATCCGGGTCGAGCGTGAGGGGCTTCTCGCACAGCACGTGCTTGCCCGCGGCCAGGGCGGCCGACACGAGCTGCTCGTGCAGCGGCGTCGGCGCTGCGATCAGGACGCAGTGAATGTCGTCGCGCCGCAGCACGAGATCGTAGTCGGACTCGACCGGAACGCCGGCCTGCTCGCCGAGCGCGACAGCCGCGGGGGCGGGGTCGCAGATCACGCGCACGTGCACCCGCCGCGTGCGCGCGAGCGCGCGGAGATGCACGGCGCCCATGCGCCCCGCGCCCACCAGCGCGAGGCCCGTCACCAGCCGATCCGCTGGCCGCTGCGCCCCTCGGCCTGTCTCGCACGCGCCTCGTCCACGGACGGGCGATCGCTGACCTCCGGCACGCCGACCTGCCAGAACGCGCCGCCCTCCGTCCAGGCGTCCGCCGCCGTGCGGATTGCGATCACGTAGGTG
This sequence comes from Gaiellales bacterium, assembly GCA_035696365.1. Classification (GTDB taxonomy): domain Bacteria; phylum Actinomycetota; class Thermoleophilia; order Gaiellales; family JALYLC01; genus JALYLC01. Next base: position 102,470 of record DASRQS010000009.1, read on the forward strand.
CGCTCAGCGGCCCGCGCGCGGTCCAGCGCCGCGGGCAGGTCGTCGATCGTCTCGACGCGCTCGGCCTCGCAGCCGAGCGAGCGGGCGTGCGCGACCCAATCGACGTCGACCTGGTTGGGGCCGATGCCCGAGAACATGTTGTTGAACGACGCGCCGCCCTGGCCCGTCTGCAGGCGCTCGATCACGGCGAAGCCGCCGTTGTCGCACAGCAACACGATGATCTTGTGCCCCGAGATCACCGAGCTCAGCAGCTCGGAGTTGAGCATGAGGTAGGAGCCGTCGCCGGCGAACGAGTACACCTGCCCGCGCGAGCGCGCCATGCGCGCTCCCCAGGCGCCCGCGAGCTCGTAGCCCATGCACGAGAAGCCGTACTCGCAGTCGAAGGTGGCGACGCCGCGCGAGAGCCAGTTGACGTTCAGCTCGCCCGGGAAGCCGCCGGCGGCGGAGACGGCGTAGTCCTCGGGCCCGGCCACGGCGTTGACGGCGCCGATGACCTGCGCGTACGAGGGCTCCTTCGCGCCCGGTCGCGACGCCACGGCGGCTCGCACGTGCTCGTGGTGGGCCACTGCCTGTTTCACGCCTTCCTCGCGCCATGCCGTCGGCGTGCCGCCCCAGTCCGAGAGGGCGGAGCCGAGCGCCTCGAGTCCCTCGAAGGCATCCGCGACGAGCGGCAGGCCGCGGTGCTTGGCGGCGTCGAAGCGAGCGGCATTGAGCCCGATGATGCGCAGATCCTCGTTGCCGAACACGGTCCACGAGCCCGTGGTGAAGTCCTGCAGCCGCGTGCCGACCGCGAGCACGACGTCGGCGCGCGCGGCGAGCTCGTTCGCGGACGGCGAGCCCGACACGCCGATCGGCCCCGCGTACTGCGGATGATCGGCCTCCAGCGTGGACTTGCCCGCCATGGTCTCGACGACGGGCACGCCGTGGTGCTCGGCGAACTCGCGCAGGCGCGCTTCCGCGAGTGCGTAATGCACGCCGCCTCCCGCCACGATCAGCGGTGCCTTGGCTGTGCGCAGGGCCTTGACGGCTGCCGCGAGCTCCCTGTGATCCGGGCGCAGGCGGCGCAACTCGTGCACGACCGGCTCGAACAGCCGCACAGGGAAGTCGAAGGCCTCGGCCTGCACGTCCTGCGGCAACCCGATGAAAGCGGGGCCGCAATCGGCGGAATCGAAGAGCGTGGCGATCGCGAGCGGCAGCGACTGCGCCACCTGCGCGGGATGCGTGATGCGATCCCAGTAGCGCGTCACGGGACGGAAGGCGTCGTTCACCGTGACCGACGGCTGGTCGAACGACTCTGCCTGCTGCAGCACCGGGTCCGGGATGCGCGAATTGAAGGTGTCCCCCGACAGCAGCAGCAGCGGCAGCCGGTTGGCGTGCGCGACGGCCGCAGCTGTCACCATGTTCATCGCGCCCGGGCCGACCGAGGAGGTCGCCGCCATGAACTGCCTGCGGCGCATCGCCTTGGCGAAGCCGATCGCCGCGAGCGCCATGCCCTGCTCGTTCTGCCCGCGATAGGTCGGCAGCACGGCGCGCGCGTCGTGCAGCGCCTCGCCCAGGCAGGTGACGTTGCCGTGGCCGAAGATGGCAAACACGCCGGCGCAGAGTGGTCGCTCCTCGCCGTCGATGAGCGTGCGCTGGACGGTCAGGAAGCGCACGATCGCCTGTGCGGTTGTGAGTCTGACTGTCTTCATCTTCCTCCCCCCACGACACCTGCGGCCGAGGTCATGGGCAGGCGGGGGTCGAGCTCCATTTCCTCCCAGGTGGCGCGGATCCAGTGCTGCGGTGGGTCGTCGGTGAACGCGAGCTTGCGTGGGCCGGAGTCGGACGCCATCACGTTGAGGTAGTACAGCGGGTAGCCCGGAGCGGCGACGCAGGGTCCGTGAAACCCGGCAGGTACGAGGAACGCATCGGCGTCCCGCACGATCACGGTCTCGTCGATCGTGCCGTCGCCCGTGTAGGTGCGATGCACGGCGTAGCCGTCCGGCGAGTAGGCGACCCCGCCGATGCGCCCGACACGGAAGTAGTAGATCTCCTCGTTGTCGACCTCGCACTCGGGGGAGGCGTCGTGCTTGTGGGGCGGGTAGCTCGACCAGTTGCCGTCAGGCGTCAGCACCTCACAGCACAGAAGGCGGTCGGCGCCGTCGAACACCTCGGGCACCATGAAGTTGGCGAGCTGCCTGGTCGCCTGGCCTGCACCGCGCAGCTCGACCGGCACGTCCCCGGCCTCGACATAGGCGGGATCGAAGCGGCGCGTGGCGCGTGCGGACGCCAGCGCGAGCTCGCACCCATCGGCCGAGGAAAGGCGGAACTCGGCGTCGATCGGGACGTACGCCCAGTCGCTGATGCGCGCGAACACGCTCTCGCGGCCCGTCAGCTCGAAGCGCCGGCCTTCCACCTCGACGGTGCAACCCCCGCCCGAGAGCGGCAGCACGGCGAGTTCGTCGATGCCGCTCACGAGCATGCGCGAGGCACCGGGCGCAAGGCTCACGATGCGCAGCCCGCTGCGCGCCCATCCGGCGCTATCGGGTGTCACGACGAGCGCGTCGTCGCTGTCGCCGGCGGTTCCCGCAGGCAGGTGGAGCTTCACGCGATCGCCTCCTCCGACAAGAGAGCTCGGACCTCGGATTCCTCGGGCATCGCGTCCGCGCACAGCAGTCGCGAGGCCACGATGGCGCCCGCACCGTTCGCGAAGCGCACGCACTCGGCCGGCGACCAGCCCGCCAGCAGGCCGTGGCAGAGAGCGCCGCCGAAGGCGTCGCCCGCGCCCAGTCCGCACACGACGGGAACCCGCAGTCCAGGCACGACCTCGCGCTCGCCTGCCGTGGCGACCAGCACGCCCTCGCCGCCCTGCTTGACGACCGCGAGCCTGCAGCCGCGCGCGAGCAGCGCGTCCCCGGCGGCCTGGGGATCGGTCGTTCCGACGGCGACGCGGCACTCCTCGCGATTGCCAACCGCGGTTCCGACGAGGTCGAGCGCCGCGCCGATGACCGCGCTCGCCTCGGCCTCGCTGCGCCAGAACGTTGGCCGGTAGTCGAGATCGAGGATCGTCGAGGAGCGCTCGCGATCGCCCATCAGCGCCAGAGTGGTTCCCCGCGACGGCTCGGCCGACAGCGCCGACGCGCTGATCCAGAGGATGTCCGCCTCACGCACGGCGTCGCGATCGATTGCGTCCAGCGCGATCTGCATGTCGGGCGCCGCGGGCTCGCGGTAGAACAACAGCTGCGGCTCCTCGGGCGGATCCATGGCCGCGAATGCGAGTGGCGTGCGCAATGTCGGGTGCGTGCCGACGAAACGCACGTCCACGCCGAAGCGATCGGCCAGCGCCCCGCGCACGTAGTCGCCGAACGGGTCGTCGCCCACCGCGGTGATGACGGCCGCGCGGCGACCGAGGCGTGCAGCGGCGACCGCGACGTTCGTCGGGCTCCCACCGACCGACTTTGCGAACGTCTCGACCTCCGCGAAGCCGACGCCCTGCTCGCGGGCGTACAGATCGACGCTCACGCGCCCCACGGTGACCAGCTCGAGGCTCAACGAGAGCTGATCTTCGCAGAGATCGGCGCCTTCGCAGCGCGCCCTCGCGATCGAACGGCCACGCCGGTGCTCAGCGGATCCTGACGGGCGCGGCGAAACGCTCGCCGCCGTGCCGCAGCCCGACCGTGTAGGTGCCTGGCACCGACGGGTTGCCGAGGCCGGCAGAGCGCGCGAATACGACCTTCGCGACGCCCGGCCCGATCGACTGGCAGATCACGCCTCGCGGTATCGGCATGGCGATCGTGACGACATGGCCGGCGACGGCGACGCCGCGGGCCGCCCGGGTCCCAACGAGCACGCTGCCCGCGGCGATCGCCCCCGGCACGCGGAAACGGCGCGGGAACGTGATCACGGCCGCGGGCCCCATGAGACGACCGCACTGCAACTCGGCGTGCAGCGAGAGCGTGAGCACCACCCTCGTCGCGCCCGCCGCGTTACTCGACAGCGCGACCGTCGCAGTGTTCGCGGGATCAGCGCCCAGGGCTCCGGCCGTCGGGACGAGAAAGAGCGTCACTCCGAGCAGGAACGCAACGAGAAGTCCGAGACTCCGCATGGAGTCATGATGCCCGCTGCGCGCGGTCGCCAACCGCGAAACACCTGTTATGCAGGTGATACAGCCACCTCGCGGAACCTCACGCGGGGGTGCACTTCCCAAATCTTCGGATGAGGGATTGCATTGACGCCCAGTGTTGACCATGCTCACGCGATGGGAGCGGGGCAGGCTGCGTCCAAGTGACCAAGGAGGAGACATGAGGGAGTTCCGGTTCCGACGGCTCACGCTGGTTCTGAGCGGCTCGGTGATTGCGGTGTTCGGTGCCGCGGCGACGGCAAGTGCCGCCGCCGGTCGCCATGTCCTTCCAGGCACAAAGCCCACCTGGACAGCCGCGGTTGCGAAGACCGCCGATGTGCCGGCGGGCGCCGCCGTCAGCGCCAAGGTGTGGCTCGCGCCCCGCGATGCCGCAAGCCTCGATGCGCTGGCAACGGCCGTCAGCGATACCGCGAGCCCGCAGTTCGGGCAGTTCATGAGCGAGCCGCAGTACCGGGCCCGGTTCGCACCCACCGCCGATGCCGTGGCGCAGGTCACGCAATGGCTCAGCGGGGCGGGGCTGACGGTGACGGCAGTCGGCGCCGACAACCACTACGTCGGCGTCTCGGGCTCTGCCGCGGCCATGAACGCGGCCTTCGGCACCCAGCTCGCGCACTACGTGGTCAACGGCACGACCGAGCAGGCGCCGGCCAGCGATCTCTCGCTGCCGGACAGCGTCTCGGGCCTCGTCCAGGCCGTGAGCGGCCTGACCACTCTTGGCCACAGGATCGCGCCGACCGACTTCGGTCCGCCCGACGCCTTCGTGCCCGGGACGCCGTGCTCGGACTTCTACGGCCAGAAGATCGCGAACACGCTGCCGAAGTTCCGCGGCAAGACGCTCGCCTGGAACGTCTGCGGCTACACGCCGACGCAGCTGCGTGGCGCCTACGGCGTCGACGCGTCCGGCCAGACCGGCGTGGGCGCGACCGTTGCGATCACGGACGCCTATGACGCGCCGACGCTCGAGGCCGACGCCAACACCTACTCGGGCCGGCACGGCGACCAGCCGTTCGCGCAGTTCCAGTTCAGCGATCGCAGCGTCCCCGAGAACGCGACCACCGGCACCGACTGCGGCGGCAACGGCTGGTACGGCGAGCAGGCGCTCGACGTCGAGGCCGTGCACGGCATGGCCTCCGGCGCGAACGTTCTCTATTACGGCGCGGCCAGCTGCAACGACGACGACCTCCTCGCGCAGCTCAATCAGGTCGTGGCCGACAACGAGGCCTCCATCGTGACCAACTCCTGGGGCAGCCCGACCTTCGTCGTGATCGACGGCCAGACCTTCTCCACGATAGACCAGAACCTCGTCAATGCCTACGAGAGCGTGTTCAAGCAGGGCGCCGTGCAGGGGATCGGGTTCTACTTCTCCTCCGGCGACAACGGCGACGACCTCGACGCGTTCGGCGTCAAGCACCCCGAGTACCCGACCGGCGATCCGTGGGTGACCTCCGTCGGCGGCACGTCGATCGCGATCGACGAGCAAAACCAGCGGCTCTTCGAGACCGGCTGGGGCACCACGCTCTACAACCTCAAGCCCAACGGCAAGGCCTGGGAGAAGCAGGGCGCGTTCCACGGCGGCGCCGGCGGCGGCTACAGCCAGGTCTTCAACCGCCCGTGGTACCAGAAGGACGTCGTCCCCTCGAACGGGAAGGGTCGTGCCGTGCCGGACATCGGCATGGATTCCGATCCGACGACCGGCATGCTGGTCGGCGAGACGCAGCTCTTCGCCCTGCCGAGCCGCTTCGGCCCGGCGGGCGCCATCTACGGCGAGTACCGCATCGGCGGCACCAGCCTCGGCTCCCCGCTGCTCGCGGGCATCCAGGCGGTCGCCGAGGGCGCCCAGCGAGTCGGGTTCGCCAACCCGCGCATCTACCGGCTCGCCCAGAAGCAGGCCGAGGGCAAGTTCATGCAGGGCAAGCGCGACTTCGGCCCCTTCTACGACGCGACACCCCAGGGCGACGCGGCCAATGCGCGGGCCGACTACGTCAACGGGATCAATCCCGACGACGGCGTGACCTACACCGTGCGGGCGTTCGACCAGGACACGTCCCTCTTCACCACGCGGGGCTGGGACGACGTCACCGGCGTCGGTGCCCCCACGGCGACCTACATCGCCGAGCTCGTCAAGGGCGCGCAGTAACCGAGTCAGCACGCGGGAGGGGGCCGCCCTGCCGGCGGCCCTCTCCCGGTACTGTGCCGTCCCATCGCCGCTGCTCCCCTCATGGTCTGCCTCTCCGGCGCGCTCGGCGCGATCGGGCGCGAGCTCGTGCCGGCCATCGCTGCGGCCGGCGACCTGAGCCTGCAGTCGGCGGTCGCGCGGCGCGAGGCCGGGCGGGACGTCGGCGAGGCGCTCGGGCTCGATCCCCTCGGGGTGGCGCTCGAGGACGACATCGAGCGCGCACTCGACCGGCGACCCGACGTGCTGATCGACTACACCCACCCCGCGGTGATCCGGCGTCACGTGGCGCTCGCGCTGGAGCGGCGAGTGCCGGTCGTGATCGGGACGACCGGCCTCTTCGACGAGGATTTCGCCGAGATCGACTCGGCCGCGCGGGCCGCGGGCGTCGGCGTGGCGACGGGAAACTTCTCGCTCACCGCCGCGCTGCTCCAGCACCTGGCCCGCATCGCAGCGCGCCACGTGGCGTGCTTCGAGATCATCGAGCAGAACCCCGCCGAGAAGCCCGACGTGCCGAGCGGCACCGCGCGCGAGCTCGCCGAGGTGCTGGCGGCTGAGCGCGGCGCGCTGCCCGCGGGCAGCGCCGTGCAACTGATCGGGCCTCCCGAGGCGCGCGGGGCAGCGATCGCCGGCGTACCGGTGCACTCGCTCCGGCTGCCCGGGACCAACCCCACGATCGAGGTCGTGTTCGGCGCGCCCGGTGAGCGGCTCATGATCCGCCACGACGAGCAGGGCGACGCGTCGATCTTCGTCGACGGCACGCTGCTCGCAGCGCGCCGAGTGCAGGATCTGACCGGCCTCGTGCGCGGACTCGACGCGCTGCTCTTCGCGACCTGAGGTCAGCCGCTGCGGTCGAGGTAGAGCGTCGCGCGCAGCGCGTCGCCCTTCTGCGGCACGGCGTCGTCGAGCTTGCGGATGTTCGGGACGCGCGTGCGATCGAGCGTGGTCACGTCGGGCCAGTCGAGCTCGATCAGGTTGCCGGACGGGTCGCGCAGGTACATCTGCACGCTGCCGTCCGGCAGCTCGTACAGGTCCTCGAAGAACGACTCGCGCTCGGCGATGCCGAGCTGCTGCACGCGCTCGTAGGCGGCCTCGAAGTCGTCGACGTTGATGCCGATGTGGTGGAACGCCGGCGCCGGTGTGTCGCGCTGGAAGAGGTGCAGCTGGAGGTCGCCGAGCCGCAGGTACTGCACGGGGAACGCGAAGGCGTACGTCGGGATGCGCTCCATCCCGAAGACCTCGGTGTAGAAACGCACCGATTCGTCGAGATCCCTGGCGTGAATGCTGACGTGGTTGAACCCCGTTGCGCGCACCCTCACCCCCGCTTGGCCGTTCAGATCACTTGAGGGTACGCTGCTCGCGCCGTAAGCTCAATGATCGGTTCTCAGTCGTTCCGTTAGGCAGTCCCTAACGCCACATCGCACGGGAGGCGCACCCTGAACCTGCGGCAGCTCGAGTACTTCCTCGCCGTCGTGGACGAGGGCTCCTTCCGGCGCGGCGCGCAGCGCTCGCGCGTCTCGCCGCCGTCGCTTTCGCAGCAGATCCGCGCGCTCGAGCGCGAGCTCGGCGGCGAGCTCATCGAGCGCCTTCCGCGCGGCATCCGCCTGAGCGCCGCGGGCAAGGCCTTCCTGCCCGAGGCGCGTGCGGCCGTGCTGGCATCGCAGCGCGCGGTGCGTGCGGCTCGCGGAGCGCTCGCGCTCGACCGCGCCGAGCTGGAGATCGCGACGGTCACCTCGCTCTCGGTCGGCATCCTGCCGGCCTCGATCCAGCGCCTGCACGAGGCGCGGCCGACGATCGCGGTTCGCCTGCAGGAGTACACGCATCGGGACGACCTGGTCGAGGCCGTGCGCAGCGGCGTCGGCGACATCGCCATCGGGCCGCGCCCGGTCGGCTGGGACGGGCCCGTGGAGTCGCTCGGCTTCGAGCAGTTCGTGGTCGTGCTCGGACCGAGAGACCCGCTCTGGGACGATCCCGCACCACTGCAGCTGGCGGCGCTGGCCGATCGCGACTGGGTACTCTTCCCGCCCTGGCACGGGCTCGCCGTGGTGACGACGACGGCCTGTGCCAGCGCGGGCTTCCTGCCGCGGGATGCGGTGCGCACCGGTCAGGTGGAGGCGGCCGCACGGCTGGCCGCCGCGGGGCTGGGCGTCACGCTCGTCCCCGACAACATCGTGCCGGCGCATCTCGACGCACACGTGCGCACGCTGACGCCGCCGATCATGCGCGAGCTCGTCGCCTACACGCGCAGCGAGTGGTCACCTCAGGCGCGCGCGTTCCTCGAGGCGCTGCGCAAGGCCGACTGGCAGCGCCGGCCGCGCGGCGCGCTCGAGATCACGTAGCGGTCTTCTCCTTCTCCTTGGCCGCAGCCACCCACTCGACGATCTGCTCGGGCCTGATCGGCAGCGAGGTGACCTGCACGCCGTAGGGCGAGAGCGCGTCCTCGATGGCGGCGCTCATGATGGCGGGCGAGAGCATGCGGCCGCCCTCGCCGGCGCCCTTGATGCCATACGGGGTGTAGGGCGACGGCGTCTCCTGGTGGTCGACCGTCATGACCGGCGCGTCCATGGACGAGGGCAGGTGGTAGTACTCGAAGTCCGAGTTCAGGACGCGGCCCTGGTCGTCGTACCTGTACTCCTCGAGCAGCGCCGTGCCGAGGCCCTGCACGGTGCCGCCGATGATCTGGCCGTTGAGCGTCTTGGGATTCACGATCGTGCCGGCGTCGTGCACCGCGGCGTACCGGAGGAACTCGAATTTCCCCGTCTCGGGATCGACCTCGATCACGGCGATGTGCCAGGCGTGGCCGACGAAGGGATAGAAGATGCCGAGGTCGGTGCGGTCGGCGTTCGGCAGCGTCGTGAGGGGATGGTCGTAGGTCGACTGCGACGCCAGGCCGCTCTCCATGTCGGCCGGCAGGTCGAGCCGGAACAGGTAGGCGCTGAGGGCGATCTCGGCGAGCGTCAGCTGGCGATCGGGTACTCCCCGTACGCCCACGGCGCCGTCGCGGAACTCGAGATCGGCCTCGGACACCTCGAGCTTGTGCGCGACGAGACGCTTGATCTTGTCCTTGAGCTCGCTCGCGGCTCCGGCCACGGCGCCCGAGACCATGACGGTGTAGCGCGAGCCTCCCGGCCCGGTGCCCGGGAGGGCGTGCTGCGAGTCGGCGTAGGTCACCGTGATCGACGTCGGGTCGACATCGAATTCCTCGGCCACGACCTGCGAGACGACGGTCTCGGGGCTGTTGCCCCAGAGCGATTGCGAGTGCAGCGTCACGACGATGTTTCCGGTGGGATCGATCTGCAGGCTCGCGCTCTCGGGACTCGAGGTCGGGGTGAACTCGGGCTTGTCGAACCAGAACCAGAACTCGGTCGAGCTGAAGACGCTGCGCTCGTTCGAGGCCACGACGCCGATGCCGACGTGGCGCCCCTCGGCGCGGGCGCGCTCCCGCTCGGCGACCCAGTGGTCGTAGTCGACGGCCGCGAGCACCTTCTCGAGCACGCCCTGGTAGTTGCCGCTGTCGTAGATGTTGCCGGTCGGCGTGCGATACGGGAACTGGTCGGCCGCGATCAGGTTGCGGCGGCGGATGTCGACGCGGTCGAGGCCCAGATCCTGCGCGGCCAGGTCGACGAGGCGCTCGATCACCCAGTTGCTGACCTCGGCGCCGAAGCCGCGGTAGGCGCCCTGCTGGTTCTTGTTCGTGAGGATCGCGGCCAGCGAGTACTCGACATGCTGGATGCGATACGGGCCGACGATCTGAGAGAGCGCGTTGCCGTGCGTGCCGGTGCCGAACTGCAGGTAGGCGCCGTAGTCGTCGGTGCAGGAGATGCGCACGGCCTTGAACGTGCCGTCGTCGTCGAACGCGAGCGCGGCCTCGTAGTGCCGGTCGGATCCGCAGTGGTCGTTGTTGGTGATGTGGGCGACGCGGTCCTCGATGTATTTCACGGGGCAGCCGGCGATCATCGCCAGGAAGGACGTGAAGATCGGCACCTTGTGCATGAAGAACTTCGACCCGAAGCTGCCGCCGGCGGCCACGGGCACGAGGCGGAGCTTGCTCGCGGGGATCTTCAGCGTCATGGCGTAGAGCCACAGGAAGTACGTGAAGTTCATCGAGTTGCCGTAGACCGTGAGCACGCCCGTGCCGCGGTCGTAGTCCGCGATCGCGCCGTTCGTGTCCATGGGCATGCCGGTCGAGCGCGGCCAGTACAGCTCGGCCTGCACCGCGCGGTCGGCCTCGGCGAAGGCCTTGTCGACCTCGCCGAACGAGAACGTGCGCTCGTAGGCGACGTTCGTGCCCATCTTGTCGTGGACGAGCGGGCCGCCCTCCTTGCGCGCCTCGAAGGGATCGAGCACCACCGGCAGCGGCTCGTAGTCCACCTCGATCAGATCGCAGGCATCCTCCGCGATGTAGCGGTTCTCGGCCACCACTGCCGCCACGCACTCGCCGTAGTGACGCACCTTCTCGACCGCGATGATGTCCTGGATGATCGGGCCTGCGCCGAAGGACGGCAGGGGATTTGCGCGCTCGCTGACGTCCTTGCCGGTCACGACGGCGATCACGCCCGGGAGCTGCTCGGCTGCCTCGGTGCGGATCGCGAGAATCTTCGCGTGCGCGTGCGGGCTGCGCACGATCGCGGCGTGCGCCATGCCGGGCAGCTTGATGTCGTCGATGTAGCGGCCCTCGCCGCGCAGGAAGCGGGGATCCTCGACGCGGTTGATGCTCTTGCCGAGCCAGCGCCGCGCGACACCGTCCTCGGGCAGCGTGTCGCGCGCGACCTTGGCGGCGTTCGGGTCCTGCTCGACGATCATCGCGAACCTCCCTCGAGCGAGCCGGGGGCGACGGCCTGTGACGCGGCCTGGATCGCCTCGATGATCTGCTGGTAGCCGGTGCAGCGGCAGGTGACGCCGCTGATCGCCTCGCGGATCTGCTCGTCGCTTCCGCCCTCCGGGTGCGCGCGCATGAACTCGACCGCGGTCATCAGCATCGCCGGGGTGCAGAACCCGCACTGCAGGCCGTGGTGCTCGGTGAACGCCTGCTGGAGTGCGCTCAGCGTCCCGTCCGCCCCGGCGAGGCCCTCCACGGTCTCCACCGAGTGCCCGTCGGCCTGGACCGCGAGCATCAGGCACGAGCGCACGCTCTGGCCGTCCAGCAGGACGTTGCAGTTGCCGCAGAACCCGTGCTCGCAGGCGAGGTGCGTGCCGGTGAGATCCAGATCCTCGCGCAGGAAGTCGGCGAGCGTGCGCCGGGGCTCCACGTTGCCCTCGTGCCAGCGGCCATTGACCTCGACACGCACGGCGTGGGTCATGCTCTCCGCCCGGGCGCTCATGCTGCCTCCTCGGCCGCGGCGCGCGCGGCAGCGTCCAGCAGCGCGCGGCGGGCGAGCACGCCCGCGACGCGGCGCCGGTAGGTGCCGGAGACCTCGATGTCATCCGGGGGGTCGAGCTTGTCGATCAGGGCCGTCACCGCGGCCAGGGTGTCGTCGTCGAGCACCGTTCCGCGCACGATCGCGTCGATGTCCGCAAGGTGGGGCGTGTCCGCGACGCGCAGCAGCACGAGCGTCGCGGACGTGCACGTTCCCCCGGGGTCGAGCCCGACCACCGCGGCCGCGCCCACCTGGGCGTAATCGCGGTAGCGGGCGCTGACCTCGGCGAAGGCCGCTCCACTGCGCCCCTCGGGGTTGGGGAAGCGGACGGCGGTGATCAGCTCGTCGTCCCCGAGCGCAGTCTGGTTCGGGCCGCGGAAGAACTCGCGCGCGGCGATGGAGCGTTCGCCGCGCTGCGAGCGCGCGTCGATGGTCGCGTCGAGCGCGACCGTGACGGCGGTGAGCTCCGCCCACGCGGCCGCGAACGCGAGCGAGCCGCCGATCGTGCCGCGATGGCGGGTCGCGCGGTAGCCGACGTACTGCAGTGCCTCGCCGATGAGCGGCCAGGAACGCGCCACGCGGGGGTCGTCGAGCAGCGTCTGCTGCCGCACGAGCGCACCGACGACGAGCTCGCCGTCGCGCACCTCTATCGCGTCGAGCCCGGCCACGCGGTTGATGTCGACCAGCGCGCGCGGCTTCACTCGGCGAAGCTTCATCAAGCTCATCAGGCTCTGACCGCCGGCCAGGACGCGCACGTCTCCGCCGGGCTCGAGCAGCCCGACGGCGTCGTCGATCGTCTCGGGTGCGTGATAGCTGAAGGGCGCGGACTTCATGCCCGCTGCTCCGCGGAGAGCGGGAGCGGCTCGTTCGCGCTGTCGAGGAACTCGACGGTCGTGAACACGATGTCCTCCGTGCCGGTGTTGACGAGGTCGTGGATCATCGACTCGCCCTCGCCGAACGAGAGGGCCTGTGTCTCGGCGACGCCGTAGCGCTTGCTCCTGACCTGCCCGTTGCCGTCATGGCTGAGCGCGTCGCCGCCGCTCACGCAGGTCCAGAAGTAGTCGAGCACGTGGCGATGGAAGGCGAGGCGCGCACCGGGCGCGAGCCGGATCTCCCAGACCCGGGCACGCGCGTCCTCCAGCAGCAAGCGGGTGCCGACGAGCGGATTCGCGGCGTGCGTCTCGAGCTCCGAGCGCAGCTCCGCGGACCACTCCGAGACGCCGCCATCGTCGAGATCTGGCGCTGGTGTCGTCGTCATCGCCGCGATGCTACGCCGCGCCCTCTGACAGCACAATGAGCAATATCCGCGCATTCCGTTAGGCAATGCCTAATGGGATCGCACGGCTGCCAGCGCGGCGCCGATCACGCCCGCGTCGGCCCCGAGCTGCGCCGGGACGACCGGCACGTCACGCGAGTTGTCGGCGAAGATCATCGGCCGCATGGCCGCTGCGGCGAGCTCGCGGTAGCGGTCGACCAGGCCGAGGCCACCGCCGAGCACGACCGCGCCGGGATCAAGCGCGTTGACGAGCCACGCGAGGCCTGCGCCGAGCCCGGCTGCGGCGGTCTCCACCAAGCCGTCCAGCGATGCGTCGGCCAGTACCTCCTCGGCCCGCTCGCGACCACCGGCGGCGGCGAGCGCGAGGCCGCTGGCGACGTCCTCCACCGGCGGTGCGCCGAAGCAGATCGCGTTGCCATGAGCGCCCGCGTAGGCCTGCCCGGCGAGCACGAGGCAGGAGGAGATACCGGTGCCGACGATCACGAACAGCAACTCGTCCACTCCGCGGCCGCCGCCGAACGCCGCCTCCGCCACGGCGGCGGCGCGCACGTCGCTCTCGACCACGGTCGGCCCGAGCTGAGTGAACGCCTGGGTGAGATCGCGGTCGCGCCAGTCGATCGTCTGCGCAGACTGGGTCCGGCCCTCGCGGTCGACCAGCTCGCAGACGCCCAGGCCGATCGGGATCCCGGTCTCCCCGGCGGCGAGGCGCACCGCGAGCGCGACGCAGTCGGCGAGGATCGCCGACGGCTCACGCTCCGGCCGGGTGCCGCGCTCGAAGCGAGCCTCGACCACTCCCGTGGCGGTGTCCACGACGCCCGCCGCGATCTTCGTGCCGCCGACGTCGATGCCGATCGCGCGCGTCATGGCAGGTAGGCGGGCGCGACGCCGAAGAGCGCTCGCACCGGTGCAGAGCCGTAGCTCCGGTACTCGTGCGCGACGCCCTGCGGGATGTAGGCGGCGTCGTCGGGGCCGAGCTCGAACACGCTGATGCCCTCGGGGCCGAAGGTGCGCACGTGCAGCACGCCCTCGAGCGCGTAGACGACCTCGTCGCCGCCGTGACTGTGCGCCACCGACGCCTCTCCCGGATTCAGCTCGAGGACGCCGGCGGTGAGGTGCTCGGTGCTCGCGTACAGGCCCTCGAGCACGCCGAGGGACCGCCGCCAGACGGGCGCGGGCTCGTGCAGCGTGCGCCGCTGAGGCTCCGCTTCCGGCAGGCGGCCGAGCAGCGAGTCGTCGCCGTAGCGCCAGTCGGCCTGCTCGAGGTACGGCATCTTGCGGGCATACGCGCCCGAGGAGCCCGTCGCGGGCGGCGGCGCGTACAGCTCCAGCACGCGCAGCTCCTCGTTGCCGTGGGCGTGCACGTGGTGCCAGGTATCGGCGCGGAAGAACACGCTGCCACCGCGCGCTACGCGCAGCACCTCGCCGCTCTCGGGGTTCGCGATCACCATCGTCCCGCGCAGCACGTAGAGCCACTCGTCGGCGCCGAAGATCGTACGGAACTCCTGCGAGTGCCTGAACCAGGCGCCGGGCGCCAGCCCGAAGACAAGGGCGTGCACGCACTCGGTCGAGGCGTAGATCCAGTCGGCGACCTCGCCGGCCTCGGGATCGCCCCAGATGTGCCGGGTCACGCTCGCGTACGGGATCGCCACCGGGCCGTCGAACGTCGGCCGGGGCGAGGGCCGGTACTCGGTCACCTCAGCTCCTCTTGACGGCGATCGCGAGACCGTCGCCCACCGGCACGGTCGTGGCCACGAGGTTCGCATCGGCGGCCAGCATGTCGTGCATCGCGCGCGTGCCCTGCATGTCCAGGTCGCCGCCCGCCTGGGCGATCCGCCCTCCGCGGATGGCGTTGTCGGCGATCACGATGCCGCCCGGGCGGAGCCGCTCGAGCGAGAGCCGGATGTAGTCGGGATAGGTTCGCTTGTCGGCGTCGATGAACGCGACGTCGTAGGGACCGGGCAGGGTCGCCAGCACGTCCAGCCCGGCGCCGCGATGCACGGTGACGCGGTCGGCCAGGCCGGCGCGCTCGAACCAGTGCGCGGCGGCGTCGGCGTGCAGCCGCTCGATCTCGATCGTGTCCATGTGCCCGCCCGGGGCCAGCTCGCGGGCCATCCAGATGCCGCTGTAGCCGAACAGCGTGCCGACCTCGAGCAGGCGCGTCGCGCCCGCCGCGCGCACGAGCAGCGCCAGCAGGCGGCCCGCCTCCGCGCTGACCTGGATCGCGGGACCGCGCTGCTCGATGTCGGAGCGCACCTCGCGCAACAGGTCGTCCTCGGCCCAGTAGCGCTCCGACAGGTACTGCTCGAGTGGATCCATGCCCGGGAGGCTAGTGCAGCGGAGGCTCGCCCGGCCGCGTGACCGTCGCGCACGCGAGGTAGTCGACGCCGTCCTGGAACGGCCAGTGCCAGAGCGCCGTCGCGACGGGCTCACAGCCGAGCTCGAGCGCGATCGCTCGCGGATCGCAGGCGCTGGGCCCGCGCCCGCGGGCCACGAGTGCGAGTGCGGCCTCGGTGTCGGTCGCGGCCGCCGCGAGGATCTCCTCGAGCGTGACCCGCTGCGGATGCCCGGCCCACCAGCCGAGCGGGTCGTGCACGTGCACGACGACGCCGCCGGGCGCGCTCAGGTGCAGGCGGCGCACGACCGACGTCACGAGCGGGCGGTCGATGCGCGCCAGCACGACGCCGACGCGCTCGGGTTGCAGCGAGCTGTCGCGCAAGGCCGGGTAGAGCAGCTGGCTGTAGAGCAGGTCGCCGATCACGACGTCATAGGCGCCGGAGCCCAGCGGCTCGTGGGGCGCCTCCCGCGGCTCCGGCAGGTCGCCGCGCAGGGCGGCGCGGACGAGCTCGTCGGCCGCCTCGCCCGTGACGTCCTGCCGCACGATTGCGACGCGATCGCGCAGCTCGGCGGGCAGCCGCCCGCGCGCCCGCCGCGCCGCCCGGGCGTCCAGATCGATCAGATCGACCTGCGCTGCCCGCTCGGCCAGCCGCGCGAGGGGAACGTCGTGCCCGTTGCCTGCACCCACGACGGCAACGCGCGAGCCGGCGGCGACGTGGGTGTCGAGCAGATCCCAGAGGGCATCGCGGGTCGGCCGCCAGCGTTCGACGCGCGCGGCGGTGGCGCGCGCGTTGCGCTGCGTATTGGCGCGCGCAGCCGGGCCGCGCGCAGGAATGGACCAGCGGGACATCAAGGGCCAGACCCCGAGTGTCCCGGCAGCGGGACACTCGGGGTCTGGCCCTTGATGTCCCGCTCTCCGTCCAGGAGGCGCGCGAAGGTGTCGATCAGCTGGGTCTGCGCGCGCGTCAGGCGCAAGCCTCCGTCGATCACCACACGGCCGTGGTCGCCGAAGGTGGCCGCGTGATACCGCGCGCTCGGCAGCTCCGCTCGGAGCAGGGCGGGCGTCGCATCGCCTGCGACGATGGCGCGTGTTCCGTCCGAGGTCGCCGCCGCGTCCACGCCGATGGCGTCGGCGATGCGCTGGAGGTGTCTGCGCAGCACGTCGTCCCGGCTCCTACCTGCGAGCAGGTCGAGTGCGACGTCGTGCAGCAGCTGCTCCTGGCGGATGCGCCGGTCGGCCTCGGCGCGGGCCTCGCGGAGGCGGCCCGCCACGACTGCGACGACCAGCGCGACGACCGAGTAGACGAGGAAGGCGGCGATGCCGCGGCCCGTGCCGATCGAGAGCGTGTAGTAGGGACGCAGGAAGAAGAAGTTGAAGAGCAAGGCGCCGAATGCGGCCATCACGAGCGCGAGCGCTCGCCCCGAGATCGCGGCCACGAGCGGTGGCAGCAGCAGGACGAGCGCAACCGTCTCGACGCTGAGATGGTGGCGCAGCGCGAGCAGGCACACGAGCGTGGCGGCCAGTAGCGCCATGGAGCCGGCGAAGCCCTCGAAGGTGCGCCAGATCGCATCGGTCGAGAAGCGCTCGACTGGCACTGTGCGATTGCTCGCCGCGCGCTCGACCGCGACGCCGGGCGCGCGCGCGGCGGTTGGCGCCGCGAGCACCTCGCGCGAACGCTCGGGGGCGCGCAGGGCGAGGTCGCCCGCGGCAGGTGCCCGCTCTCCCGGGGGGGGAAGGCGGTAGGGCACGCTGGTGAGCACGACGCGCTCCTCGAACAGCAGGAGCCGCTTGATGAAGAGCGCTCGCTGGTTGTGCAGGATCCGCTGCCAGCGGTGGGGGCTGATGATCTCCGGCATCACCACGACGCAGACGGCGGTGGGATCGGCGGTGACCGCCCGGATCTCGGCCAGCAGCGGCTGGCCGAGGTCGCGATAGGGCGAGGCCACGACCTTGACCGGAACAGGCAGCGCGCGGGCCGCCCAGGCTGCCCGCGTTTGCGAGACGTCGTCCGCGCCGAGCTCGACGTGCAGCGCGAACACGTTGTCGGCGCCGAGCCCGAGCGCGTAGCCGAGCGCGTGCCGCGAGGCGGCGTTGAGCTCGGAGATCGGCAGCAGCACCGTGGTCTTCTGCTCGGCCGCCGGCGCAGGGCGCAGCCCGTGCGCATCGGCGACCACGGGCACGTCCGCCAGCACGACGTCCTCCTCGCCCTGCAGGCGCAGGCGCAGGGCGAGCGTCGTGCGGCCGCGCAGAATGGCGACGAGCGAGCGGCGCTTGAACAGCTCGGGGACGACCAGCGTCGTCACCTCGCCGGCCGCGTGGTCGAGCTCGCGCACGTAGCGCGCGACGGTGCCCGAGACGGTGCGCTCGCGCGGCAGTGTGAGCAGCGGCGGCCCCTCGCCCGAGAACCCGCGCCAGGCCTTGGCGATGCCGCTGACGCCGGCGGGATCGGCGACGTGGATGGCCTGGAAGCGGTCGCCCGCGATCCCGCGGACGTAGCGCAGCGCCTCCGCCGTGGCGTCATCGAGCGCGCTCACGAAGAGCACGACCGGCCCGCGCACGACGGCGTAGTCGCCGCCCGGATCTCGCAGCCGGGTGCGCACGTCTGCGTAGTGGCGGCCGACTACGGTGAACCCGAGCACGAGCACCGGAATCGCGATCACGACCATCCACGCGCCCTCGCCGAACTTCGTCGCGATCACGATGGCGCCGACGAGACAGGTGAACAGCCCGCCGGTCGCGTTGAGGCCGATCTTGTAGGCCAGCGACGAGCGCGAGCCGCCCGACACGCGGCGTCCCCAGTTGTGCCGGACCATGCCGAATTGCGAGAGCGTGAAGGCGGTGAAGACCCCCAGCAGGTAGAGGTGGATGAGGTTGTTGACATCGGCGTGGAAGCCGACGATCAGGGCCCCCGCCGCCAGCGCCAGCACGAGGATGCCGTTCGAGTAGACCAGCCGGTCGCCGAGGTTCGAGAACTGGCGAGGCACGAAGCTGTCGGCGGCGAGCAGCGCGGCCAGTCGCGGGAAGCCCTGGAAGGCCGTGTTGGCCGCTAGCGCGAGCACCCCGGCGGTCGTCGCCTGCACTGCGTAGTAGCCGAAGGACGAGCCGCCCGACGGGAACACGGCCCGCGCGATCTCCGAGAGCACCGAGACGGACCCGCTCGGCCGTGCGTCGAGCTTCCAGGCCAGGATCGAGACGCCGAGGAAGAGGATGATCGCCACCACGCCCATCCACATGAGCGTGCTGGCGGCGTTGCGTGCCTGCGGGCGCCGGAACGCCGTGACGCCGTTGGAGATCGCCTCGACGCCGGTCAGCGCGCTGCAGCCTGACGCGAAGGCGCGCAGCAGTACGACGATGCCGACCGAGGCCGCGAGCCCGGCGTGCGCCGGATCGGGCACGTGCGCGGTCGGCCAGCCGAACATCAGGCCGCGCACGAAGCCGACGGCGATCGTCGCACCGATCGCGATGATGAAGCCGTAGGTCGGCAGCGCGAACACGAAGCCCGACTCGCGCACGCCGCGCAGGTTGACGAGCACCAGCACGAGCAGCACCCCGAGACTCAGCTCGACCGCGTGCGTGGAGAGCTCGGGCACCGCCGAGGTGACCGCGAGCACGCCCGAGGCGATCGAGACCGCGGCCGTGAGCACGTAGTCGATGAGCAGCGAGGCGGCGGCGACGAGACCCGCCATCTGACCGAGGTTCTCCTTCGCCACGACGTAGGAGCCGCCGCCTTTCGGGTAGGCGAAGATCGTCTGCCGGTAGGACAGCACGACCACGGCCAGGAGCGCTGCGATGACCGCCGAGATGGGGACGATCAGGCCACGGGAGGCGACCGACGTCGCCACGAGCACGACGAGCGCCGCCTCGGTCGCATACGCGACGGACGAGAGCGGGTCCGAGGCGAAGATCGGCAGCGCGATCCAGCGCGGAAGGAGCTCGTCCTCCAGGCTCCCCATGGGCATGCGGCGGCCGACCAGCGTGCGCTTGAAGCCGCGGCCGGATGCGTTCATCCGGCCCGATCGGAGGCATGTGCCCGGTCGTCGACGACGTGCACGTCGATGCCGGAAGTCCCGCGCAGCACGGCCTCGACCAGAGAACCGCCCAGGCGCACGCGCCAGCCCGATCGCCGGCTCTTCCCGATGACGATCTGAGTGATGTGCTGCGCTTCGGCCTCGCGGATGATCTCGGCCGCCGGGTTCTCGGCGCGGCGGCGGAGGTAGACGCCACCGAGCGAGTGGGTGAGCGCCTCGGCATCGGACAGCACGCGCGCAGTATCGGCAGCGACCCGGCCGTCCTGGGGTTCGACGGAGAGCACGTAGAGCTCGGAGTCGCTGCGACGTGCCAGCCGCGCGCCGGTCCGGATCAGCTGGGCGTACGAGTCGCGCCGGCCGCCCGTCGCCACCAGCACGCGCTGGCTCGTTCGCACGCCCGGGACTGATTTGTCGAGCTGCGCAGCCGCCACCTCGGCGAGCTCGTGCAGGACGAGCGCACGCAAGGTGGTCAGGTTCGTGACCGTGAAGAACCCGTTGAGCGCCTGGTCGACGCGGGCGGGCTCGTACACGAGACCGCGTGCGATGCGCTCACGCAGCGACGCGGGACTCAGATCGACGAGCCTGATCTCGTCGGCCTCGTGCAGAAGGCGGTCGGGAAACGTCTCCCGCACCTCGACGCCGGTCAGCGAGCGGATGCGGCTGCCGAGGCTCTCGAGATGCTGGATGTTGACGGTCGTCCAGACGTCGATGCCGTGCGCGAGCAGGAAGTCGACGTCGTCATAGCGCTTGGGCCGCGGCGCGTCCGGCGGATTGGTGTGCGCCAGCTCGTCGATGATCGCCACGGTGGGCGCTCGCTCGACGAGCCAGTCGACATCCGGCTCCGTCTCGGCCCGGCTGCCCGAGCCGTAATGCACGACCGGAGCGCGCTCGAGACCGCGCGCCCGCTCCTCGGTGGCGACGCGGCCATGCGGCTCGAGATAGCCGATCACGATGTCGGTGCCCTCGTGTGCGGCCAGC
Organism: Gaiellales bacterium; assembly: GCA_035696365.1. Taxonomy (GTDB): domain Bacteria; phylum Actinomycetota; class Thermoleophilia; order Gaiellales; family JALYLC01; genus JALYLC01. The sequence continues at coordinate 122,737 of DASRQS010000009.1, forward strand.
CGAGCGTCGCCCAGCATCTGGTAGGTCTTGCCAACGCCGGAGGCCGCGCCGAGGTAGATGCGCAGGAATCCGCGTCCTCGCTGCAGCGAAGCCGACACGCTCCGAGTCTAGGCTCCGGGCAGGTGCGCAGTGGAGCGTCTTTAGGCCCTCTTCAGACGTTGGCCCGCGACCTTTCGGGCAGCTTCAGGCGTGCGGTGTACCGTGGTCGCCATGAGCCTCCGCACGCGCACCGTGGCGGCCGTCCACAGCCGCCTGCCCGAGCTCGACGACGAGGCTGCCTGGCGCGGCGCGCTGGCAGGTGCGGCCTCGCTGTTCGCGCTGCTGGTCGCCATCGCCGTGCTCGTGCCACTGCGCGACCGGCTCGACACCGGCTCGCTCGCCCTGGTTCTGCTGTTGCCGCCTTTGATCGCCACGAACGGCGGGCGCACGCTCTCGCTCGTGCTCGCGCTGATCAGCGCCCTGACGTTCAATTTTCTCTTCACGCAGCCGTACTACTCGTTCCGCATCGATTCGTCTGCCAGCATCGCTGCGTTCCTCATCTACACGCTGATCGCGCTGGTGCTCGCCAACTACGTGGGCGGCTTCCGCTCCGCAAGTGCGGCCGCGAAGCGTCGCGCCCGCAGCATGGAGTTGCTGCAGTCTCTGGCGGTCGACTTGATCCGTTGCGATGATCTGCGCCCGGCACTGCGTCGTTCGCTCTCGGACTTCTGCACGGGCCTGGCCCTGCGCGGAGCCGCGCTGCACGTGACGGTACGCGACCTGGAGGTCGACGAGCAGGTCGGCCAGGCCGAGAAGGCGACGACGCTGCTCGCCCAGGTGACGTCAGAATCGGAGGAGCCCGCGCTCGTCTCGCTGCGCGCCGACCACGGAGTGCTCGCGCTTCCGATCGCCGACAGGGGCGTCACGTTCGGGTTCGTCGCGCTGGACACCGGCCATCGCCGCGTCGACAACGAGACCACCGCGCTGCTCGAGTCATTCTGCAGCATCCTCGGCCTCGCGCTGGGACGCGCGCGCTTCGAGCACGAGGGCGTGATGCTGCGGGCGCTCGAGGAGACGGACCGCCTGCGCAGCGCGCTCCTGCAATCCGTGTCGCACGACCTGCGCACGCCGCTGACGGCCATTACCGCCTCCGCCTCGGCTTTGCGCGAGAGCGTGCCCGAGCACGAGCGCGACGCACTGCTCGCCGGTATCGAGCAGGAGGCCCGGCGCCTGGTGCGCCTCGTCGACAACATGCTCGACCTCTCGCGCATCGAGGCCGGCGCGTTGCGCCCGAGGCGCACGCTCATGCCGGTCGACGAGCTCCTGTATGCAGCGGTCGACGATGCCGCAGCCGCGCTGGAAGGGCAGTTCGTCGACGTCGACGTCGACGGCGCGAGCGAGCTCCCGCCGGTGAGCGTGGACGAGACGATGATCCGGCAGGTGCTGGTCAACCTGCTGGAGAACGCGAGCCGCGCCGACCCGGACGACACCATCGGCCTGTACGCCGCCCACGAGGGGACGACCCTCCGCCTCTCGGTCGTCGATCACGGCCCTGGCGTGCCTGAGGCCGAGCGCCGGCGCATCTTCGAGCCCTATTACCGCCTGCGCAAGAACCACGACGGCCGCACGGGCACGGGCCTCGGGCTGGCAATCAGCCGCGGCTACGTCGAGGCCCACGGGGGCAAGCTCCGGGTCGAGCCCACGCCCGGCGGCGGCGCGACGTTCATCGTCGAGCTGCCGCTCGCGCAGTGAAGCGCCCGCTGATCCTGCTCGTCGACGACGAGCCCGTCGTCCTGCGCGCGCTGCGGGTGGCGCTGGAGGCGCAGGACTACGTCGTCTCAGCGGTGCTGACCGGCGAGGACGCGCTCGAGCGCATCTCGAACGGCGCCTTCGATCTCGTGCTGCTCGACCTCGGCCTGCCGGGAGTGGACGGCTTCGAGGTGATCCGGCGCGTGCGCCTACTGCATCCGGGCCTGCCGATCATCGTCCTCTCCGCGCAGGGCGAGGACGCGGTCAAGGTCGAGGCGCTCGACCTCGGCGCCGACGACTACGTCTCCAAGCCGTTCTCGGTGCGCGAGCTGCTGGCTCGAGTACGCGTCGCGCTGCGCCATGCCGACGCAGCCGACGTCCGCGCCGAGTCCACCCGCCTGGAGCGCGGCGTCGTGCAACTCGACCTCGCCGAGCACACGGCGCGCGTGCGCGGCGAGCCCGTTCAGCTGACGCGCACGCAGTTCGCGCTGCTCGCCTGCTTCGCGCGTCACCCGGGCCGGCTGCTGACCCATCGCGCGATCGTCTCCGAGGTGTGGGGCGATCCCGACGCCGCCGCCGCCGACAACCTGCGCGTGCAGATCTCGCAGTTGCGTCGCCGGATCGAGGCGGATCCCCGGCACCCGGCGCTGATCGTGACCGAGCCGGGCCTCGGCTACCGCTTCCTCGACGGCCGCAGCGACGGCTGAGAACGCGACGGTTTTCCTGCTTGACGCGGAGCGTAGAGCGGGTCAGCGCACCCAGGCCTGGTCGGCCACCAAGTCCCAGATCGGGTTGTACTGGTAGTTGCGCAGCCGCGCGGAGACGAACGCGGGCGCGTGCGAGATGACGGTCGGCACCCAGTAGGCCTGGTCGACGATCCGCCGGTCGACCTTCGCCCAGAGCGCCGAGGCGCGCTCGGGCGCGCGCAGCTGCGCCGAGGAGGCAGCGCGCATGAGCCGGTCGAGCTCGCGGTCGCACACGTAGCCGTTGGTATAGCCGCCGCTGCAGCCGAAGAACGGCGGCAGGAGCGCGGAGGGCGCCGGGTAGTCGGGCGCCCAGTCGCCGTCGGCCGAGAGCTGGAAGGTGCGGCGCTCGGCGTACGAGATCGTCGCGCCCGCGACCATATGGAGCCGCACCCGGTACCCGAGTGAGCGCAGCACGGACGCCACGTACGCGGGGACGCCACGGGGAACGCCGAGGGAGTCGCTGACCCCCCACACGTCGACGCGCCGGCCCTGCGTGCCCGTGGCCCGCACGAGGCGCCGCGCCTGCCGCAGATCCCGCCCGCGCCATGTGCCGCCGGCGCCCGGCTGCACGGTGTACGGGCAGTACCGCCGGTAGCCGAAGAACCCTGGCGGGAGCGCCTGGCAGCTCGCCGTGGCGGCGACCGGGCCGCCGTACATCGCCGCGATGCGCCGTCGATCGATCGCGAGGTTGAGGGCCCGGCGCACCCGGACGTCGTCGAACGGCGGCGCATGCGTGTTGAGCGGCAGGAAGTCCATGACGAAGCCGGTGATCTCGTGGATCTGGGCCGGGTGGTCGAGTGCCAGCCGGCGCAGCTGCCCGGGCGGCAGGAGGCCGAAGATCCAGTCGGCCCGCCCCTGCTCGACGGCGCGCGCCGCGGTCGCGAACGACGGGTAGCGGCGCCACTGGATCACGTCCGGATTGCCGTCCGGTTGCGCCGCGTGCGACCACTCGCGGAAGTAGGGGTTGCGCACGAAGCGAGGGTCGCCGCCGTGCCAGCGCTCGAGTCGGTACGGGCCGGTGCCGGGCACCGGGTCGGAGCGCACGTCGCGGTCGGGCACGCCGGGCGGGATCGGCGCGGAGTACGCGTACGGCGTGAGCTTGTAGAGGAAGTCAGGGTCGGGAGCCGTGAGGTGGAACTCGACGGTCCCGGCGGCGTCGTCGGTGCGGATCCCGTCCGCGAGGCTGCAGTGCGCGGGATCCTCCGCACAGGCGCGGCTCCCGACCACGCCCGAGTAGTAGTCCGCGCCCTGGGATCCCACCCTGAAGAGGCGCTCGACCGCCCGCCGGAAGTCGCGCGCGTGCAGCTGGCGCCCATCCGAGTAGCGGATCCCGCGCCGGAGCCGGAAGGTGTAGACCGTCCCCCCGTTCTCGGGCGCCGCGAGCGCGACCGAGAGGTCGGGGACGAGACGCAGCCCCGGGGCGCCACCGGCCGCCTGGAGCGTGACCAGCGTGTCGTACGCGAGCTTGCCGAACTGGTTCGGTCCGGCGATGTTCTGGAACGCGGGATCGATCGACGCGAAGCGGCCGATCCAGGCCAAAACGAGCGTGCCGCCGCGGTGCGTGGCGGGCGCGGGCCCCGAGCCGACCCAGATCGACGACGCGCCGGCTGCGATCGCGGATGGCCGTCCCGAAATCCGGATCGTCTTGGCGACGCGATTCGAACGTGCGTCGATGCGCGTGAGCGTGCGCGCTTCCTCGTTCGCGACCCAGACGGCGTCGCCGGCGATCGCGAGCCCCGAGGGGTCGCTGCCCACGGGTAGCGTCGCGACCACGCGACCGCGCTGCGGGTCGATCCGCGAAACAGTCGCGTCGAGGCTGTTCGCGACCCAGAGCGCGCCCGGCGCGAGGATCAGCGCGGACGGCCCGCCGCCCACGTCGACGGACGCGACCGTGCGGCCCGAGCGTGCGTCGATCTCGGTGACGGTGCCGGCGTCGTGGTCGGCGACCCAGATCGAGGTCCGCCCGACGGCGAGCGCCGTCGCGCGACCTTCGAGCGTGACGGTGCGCACCGTCTGGCCGGTGGACTGGTCGATCTGAAGGAGCGCATGGTCGGTCGTATCGGAGACCCAGAGCCCGGCGTTGCCGAGCGCGACGGCCGAGGCGTCGGCGCCGCCGAGCCGGAGCGTCTGCGTCACGTCGCCGGTCTCCGAGGCGATGCGTGAGAGCGTGCCGGTGAGCGTGCTCGCGACCCACACCGCGCGGCGCCCGACGGCGAGACCGCTGGGCTGGCCCGAGAGCGGGATGCGGTCGACGACGTCGCCGGTGCGCGCGTCCACGTGCAACACGTCGTGCGAGCCGGCGGTCGTGAGCCAGACGTCCTCGCCGCGCACGGCGATCGCCGACGGCGTCGACTCGAGCGCGTCGGCGTGGTGCACGAGACCCGAGCCGGGCCCGTAGGCTAGGAGGTGATCCCCCGCCGTCGGGACCGCGGGGCCGCCGCGGCCGCCGCGCAGCGCGAGCACCGCGGCGAGGCCTCCGAGGGCGGCGACGAGCAGCCCCGCGAATGCGACCATGCGCAGGCGTCCGTGCCGCTCCCGCCCTACCACGGCGGGCTGCAGGCGCAGCAGCTGCTCATCGTGCTGCAGGATGCGGCGCTCGAGCGCGTGCAGACGGCGCCCGTCGAGCTCGTCCGCGTGCGCGTCGGCGACCGGCTCCGAGGCCAGATCCGCGAGCGGTGCGCCGCGCCAGAGCACGAGCGCCGTCCGCAGCGTGTCCGCGGCCGCTCGCGCGTCGCCCGCGGCCGACTGCGCCGCCGCTTGCTCGACGAGCACGTCGAAGCGCTCGAGGTCGAGCTCCCCCTCGCCGACGCGCAGGACGTAGCCGGGCGCCTGCCGGACGACCCTGTCGTCGCCCAGCAGCCCGCGCAGGCGCGAGAGGTAGCTGTCGAGCGAGCGCGTCGCACCCGGCGGCGGCTCGTCTCCCCAGACGGCCCCCAGCAGCCGGTCGCGCGACACGGGCGTATTCGCGTTGAGCAGGAGCATCGCCAGCGCCGCGCGCTGCTTCGGCCCGCCCAGCGTGAGCAGCCGGCCGTCGTCGACGACCGTCAGCGAGCCGAGCAGGCGGAACTCCACGCGGGCCAGCAAACCACGGCTGCAACAGATTTTCCACAGCGCTGCAACAGCGCTCGTCCAAGATCGGGCGGCCATCCGACCGAAAGGAGTTTGCCCCGTGCCATCCGTCCCGCGCATTGCCGCCGTCGCGGCGCTCGCCACGGTCCTCGCGCTGCCAGCCGCGGCGCACGCGCAGAAGCCCGCGTTCAAGGTCACGTCGAGCATCGACGGCAAGACGGTGCTGCCGCACCGTCTCCGCTGGATCGCGCGTCCGCGGATCCCGGCCGTGAAGGTCGACCACGTCGACTTCCTGATCGACGGGAACGTGACCTGGATCGAGCGTCTGCCTCCCTACAACTTCTCCGAGGACGAGGATGGAGCCCATCTCGGATATCTCGTCACTTCCTGGCTGAAGCCCGGCCGGCATCGCTTCGCGGTGCGCGTGGTGAAAATCGACGGCACGAAGGTCTCCCACAGCGTGACTGCCCGCGTCGTGGCCGCGCCCGACCTCCCGGCCAGCCTCGCGGGAACCTGAAGCGCACGCTCACAGACGTGTCCGGCGCCCCGGCCGACGGCACACCCGGCAACCCGACGGGCACCACCGTCGTCCCCGGGGCGTACACGATGGTGATCGGCAACCGCATGATCCAGATGCACTGGCCCGGCGTCTACCACTGGCCCGAGAGCGACACGAGCGCCGCGGGCTGGATCATCGACTCCGACTTCACGCTCGCAGGCGCGACGCTGCAGGCGCTCGGCCCGGTGACCTTCCGGCCCGCTCAGAACCCGCCGGCGGCCGAGGCCGGCTGGTGGTGCTGGCAGGACGGCCCGTCGGGCACCTACACGTGGTCCGTCAGCGGCACGACGCTGACGCTCACACCGCAGCGCGGCGAGGATCCGTGCGGCGTCCGCGGCTTCGTATGGGCCGGCCAGTGGTCGCGCGTCGGCTGATCGCTGCCACGGCGGGCGACGCACCAGCGAGGCCGGCGGCTCCAGCCACGAGAGAGCCGAGAAGCGAGGTCTGACCGGAGCGAAAACGAGGCCCGGCCCGCTCGGGCAGGAGCGGGGCGGGCCGTTCGGTGCCGGCTGTGGGAGGTTCAGGCGCCGAACACGTTGTGCACGAGCAGGTCGATCAGCTTGATGCCGATGAACGGCAGGATCACGCCGCCCGCGCCGTAGATCAGGAGGTTGCGCCGCAACAGCGCCGTGGCGCCGATCGCCCGGTACTTCACGCCGCGCAACGCCAGCGGCACCAGCGCCGGGATGATCAGGGCGTTGAAGATGATCGCGCTCAGGATCGCGCTGTTGGGCGTGCCCAGGCGCATCACGTTGAGCGAGTCGAGCGGTCCGCGCTGGCCGTTCACGCCGTAAGTGAAGGCGAACATGGCCGGCAGGATCGCGAAGTACTTGGCGACGTCGTTGGCGATCGAGAACGTCGTCAGGGCGCCGCGGGTGATCAGGAGCTGCTTGCCGACCTCGACGATCTCGATCAGCTTGGTCGGATTCGAGTCCAGGTCGACCATGTTGCCGGCCTCCTTCGCGGCGGAGGTACCGGTGTTCATGGCCACGCCGACATCCGCCTGCGCGAGCGCCGGCGCGTCGTTGGTGCCGTCCCCGGTCATCGCGACCATGCGCCCGTTGCCCTGCTCGTCGCGGATCAGGGCGAGCTTGGCCTCGGGCGTGGCCTCGGCGAGGAAATCGTCGACACCGGCCTCGCTCGCGATCACGCCGGCGGTGACGCGGTTGTCGCCGGTGATCATCACGGTGCGGATGCCCATGCGCCGAAGCTCGTCGAAGCGCTCGTTCATGCCGCCCTTGACGACATCCTTGAGATAGATGACGCCGAGCACGAAGTTGTCCTGCGCGACGACGAGGGGCGTGCCGCCCAGGCGCGCGATCCTGTCGACCTCGGCGTCGAGCTGCGCGGTGTCGCCGGAGCCGCCGTTCTCCTCGACGAAGCGCTTGACGGCGTCCCCGGCCCCCTTGCGAAGGTGCTTGCCGTCCAGGTCGACGCCCGACATCCGGGTGGTCGCCGAGAACTGCACGAACGTGGCCTCATGGCTCGCGAGCTCGCGCTCGCGCAACCCGTAGCGCTCCTTTGCGAGCACGACGATCGAGCGGCCCTCCGGCGTCTCGTCGGCGAGCGAGGAGAGCTGCGCCGCCTCGGCCAGCTCCTTCTCGGAGACCCCGTCCATCGGGATGAACTCGGTCGCCTGCCGGTTGCCGAGCGTGATGGTGCCCGTCTTGTCGAGCAGCAGCACGTCGACGTCGCCGGAGGCCTCCACGGCACGACCGGACATGGCGAGCACGTTGCGCTGCACGAGCCGATCCATGCCCGCGATGCCGATGGCCGAGAGCAGCGCGCCGATCGTGGTCGGGATGAGCGCGACCAGCAGGGCGATCAGGACCGTCTGCGAGACGGCCGTGTTTGCGTAGATGGCGAAGGGCCGCAGCGTGGCCACCGCCGCCAGGAATGTGATCGTGAGGCCGGAGAGCAGGATGTTGAGAGCGATCTCGTTCGGCGTCTTGCGCCGCTCGGCACCTTCCACGAGCGCGATCATGCGGTCGAGGAAGGACTGGCCCGGCTCCTGGGTCACGCGGATCACGAGGTGGTCCGAGAGCAGGCGCGTGCCGCCGGTCACGGCGGAGCGGTCGCCGCCGGCCTCACGGATGACGGGCGCCGACTCACCGGTGATGGCCGACTCGTCGACCGAGCCCACGCCCTCGATGACCTCGCCGTCGGCGGCGATGATCTCGCCCGCGTCGCTGAGGAACACATCGCCCCTCTGCAGATCGGGGGCGGGGACCTCCTCGACGCTGCCGTCGGCACGCCGCCTGCGGGCGAGCGTCGTCGTCCGGGTCGCACGCAGTGCGCTCGCCTGGGCCTTGCCGCGGCTCTCGGCGATCGCCTCGGCGAAGTTCGCAAAGAGCACGGTGAGCCACAGCCAGACACTGATCGAGCCGACGAACCAGAGCCCGTTCGTATGGCCCTGAACGAGCTGTTTGATGAAGATGCCGGTCGTGATGACGCTCCCGATCTCGACGATGAACATCACCGGGTTGCGCACCTGCAGCCGGGGGTCGAGCTTCGGGAACGAGGCGCGGATCGACGAGAGGACGATGTCGCGCGAGAAGATGGAAGCGGACCTGCGGGCCACGCCTAGTGCTCCTTGTCGAGTGCGAGGTTGAGGGTGAGCACGTTGACCGCCGGCTCACCCAGGAAGCTGAAGCTCCGTCCGTCCGTGTTGGACTGGACGAGTTGCAGGACACGCGTCAGGGGCAGGTGCCGTACGGCCGCGACGCGGCGCGCCTGCAGGTTCGCGTAGGCGGGAGAGATGCCGGGATCGACCCCCGACCCCGACGTCGTGACGGCGTCCACCGGGATCTTTCCCACCGTGAGGCCGGGGTTGTAAGGCCTCTCGGCCTTGAGCACAGCGGCGACCTGCCCCTTGACCTGATCGCGCAGCGCCGAGCTGGTCGGCCCGAGGTTGGCGAACGTCGTGAACCCGGCGTTGTACGGGGGGGCCGTGGCCGACGGGCGCGAGTGGAAGTAGCGTGGGCTGGCAAACGCCTGACCGGTGAGTTCCGAGCCGATCACCTTGCCGTTGCTCGTGATCAGACTGCCGCGGGCCTCGTGCGAGAAGGCGACCGATGCGATGCCCGTGACGACGAGCGGATAGACACCGCCGAAGATGATCGTCGTGACGACCACGACGATGAGGGAGCGGATAGTCGTGCGGATCACTGCAGCGCCTCCACGATCGGCCCGAGCGTGAGTGCCGGGAGAATCATCAGACCGGCCGTCAGGACGATGACGGCGACCAGCAGGACCGTGAAGGTCGCACCGTCGGTCCTGAACGTCCCCGCCGAGGCCGGCACCGTCCTCTTGGCCGCCAGCGAGCCGCCGATCGCGAGCGCGGCCAGCAGTGGCGCAAAGCGGCCGAGGAACAGGCCTATGGTGCCGAGTTGCTCGGAGAATGTCTTTCCGCCATAGCCGGCGAAGGCGCTGCCGTTGTTGTTCGATTGCGAGGTGTAGGCGTAGAGCGCCTCGCTGAAGCCGTGGGCGCCGGTGTTGTACAGCGACACGAGGCCACCATGTGTGACGATGCTGACTGCCGTGAGCACCAGCGCCATCGTCGGCACGAACAGCGCGCCCACGGCGGCGTACTTGATCTCACGCGCCTCGATCTTCTTTCCGAGGTACTCGGGTGTACGCCCTACCATGAGACCGGCCACGAAGACGGCTATCAGCACATAGAAGAACATCCCGTAAAGACCCGACCCGACACCGCCCCAGATCACCTCGCCGAAGAACATGTTCACGAGTGGCACCGCGCCGCCGACCGGGGTGTAGGCGTCGTGTCCTGCGTTCACGGAGCCGTTCGAGGCATCAGTCGTTGTCACCGACCAGAGGGCGCTGTTGGCGATGCCGAAGCGGACCTCCTTGTCCTGCATGTTGCCGCCGCTCTGCTGGGTCTGGCTGAGGTTGACTCCGGATTGGCGCAGGACTGCCGATCCGTGCTGTTCGGCCGGCAGGACGATGCCAATGCCCGCGATCATGAGCACGAACATCGCCGCGAAGATCGCGACCGCCTGCCGCATCGCGCGCACCATGCGCCCGAACATGAACACCTGGGCCACAGGGATCAGCAGGATCGCCAGAACCTCGAGGAAGTTCGTGAGGCCGTTCGGGTTCTCGAACGGCACGGCAGAGTTCGAGTCGAAGAAGCCTCCGCCGTTGGTACCGAGCTGCTTGATGGCGATCTGCGAGGCAGCCGGGCCGCGCGCGATCGTCTGATGCGCGCCCTCGAGCGTGGTCGCTGTGGCGTGTCCGGCAAACGTCTGCACGACGCCCTGCGAGACGAGGATCAGGGCCAGCACGATGGAGAGCGGCAGGAGGATGTAGACGAGCGAGCGGTAGAAGTCGCGCCAGAAGTTGCCGATGCTGCCGGAGTTGCGCCGGGCGAAGCCGCGGACGACAGCCGCCAGCACGGCCATTCCAACGGCAGCCGAGACGAAGTTCTGTACCGCCAACCCGGCCATCTGGGAGAGGTACGACATCGTCGCCTCTCCTGCGTAGAACTGCCAGTTCGTGTTCGTGATGAAACTCGCGGACGTGTTGAGGGCGAGCGGCGAGGCGACGCCCTTCAGGCCGTCGGGGTTCAGGAACAGATGTCCCTGAATGCGCAGCAGCACGTACAGCGCGAAGAAGAAGACCGTGGAGAAGATCAGCACCGTCCGGCCGTAGGCCTTCCAGGTCTGTTCGGAGCTCTCGTTGTCGCGCACGCCGACGAGTCGCAGGAAGGCCCGCTCGATCCCGCCGAGCAGGCGCCCGCCCGGGGCTGTCTCGGCCTCGTAGATCCGCGACATGAAAATGCCCAGCGGATAGCCGAGCACGCAGAGGACGATGACATAGAAGGCGATCTGCGCGATGCCTTGGGTGCTCATCTAGAACCGCTCCCCGCGCAGCAGCGCATAGACGAGGTAGATGAAGATGCCGATCGCGACGATCAGCCCGAACACGTCGCCCGCTGCCATCACACGTGCTCCAGCGCGAACAGGAGCACGAACGTGAAAGCGAGGCACGCGACCGCGATTGCAAGCGCTTCGATGTCAGCCATGTGGCGAGCCTAGGACGGCTCGCCGGAAGGCCGAATGAAGGTTTGCCGCGAGAGGCTGAAGAACTCCTTAAGAGCTTCTCAGGCGGTGCGCGGCCCGGCCTCCGGCCGGCCGGGATCGACCAGGCGGTAGCCCGCCCCGGGCGCCGTGATCAGGTAGCGGGGACGCGCGGGATCAGGCTCGATGCGGCGGCGCAACTGCGACACGTGGACGTGCAGGAGGTTCGACTCGGAGCCGTAGCCCGGCCCCCAGACCTCGCGCAGGAGCGCTCTGTGAGTGACGAGCTTGCCCTGATCGCGCGCCAGCACGCGCAGGATGTCGAACTGGTGCGGGGTGAGATTGACCTCCCGGCCCTCGACGGTCACGAGCCGCTTCTCCAGATCGACGACGAGCCCGCCGATCGTGATCACGGGCTCGAGCGACGGGCCGGCGCGGCGCAGCGTCGCACGCAGGCGCGCGAGCAACTCGTCGATGCCGACCGGCTTGGTCACGTAGTCGTCGGCGCCGGCATCGAGGGCGGCGATCTTCTCGTGCTCGTCACCCACCGCCGAGAGCACGATCACGGGCGCACTCGACCAGGTGCGCAACTCGCGGCAGACGTCCGTGCCGGTGCCGTCGGGGAGCACCAGGTCGAGGATGACGGCGTCGGGTGGCCGCATCGCCGCCGCGGCAAGCGCTCCCGCCGCCGTCTCGGCGGTGTCGACCGTGTAGCCGGCCGCGCGCAGGCTCGTCGAGAGTGCGCGCAGGATCTGACGCTCGTCGTCGACCACGAGGATGCGCTGACCGCTCACTCGTCCTCCTCAGTGACGTGCGCGATCGGCAGCGCGAGCACGAACGTCGCGCCCTGACCCACGCGCGACTCCGCCCAGACCCGCCCGCCGTTGGCCTCGGCGAATCCCCGGGCGATCGCCAGGCCGAGGCCCGCACCGCGCCCGTCGCTGCCCAGCGCGCCGCGCTGAAAAGGCTCGAACACGCGCTCGATCTCCTCCGGGCGAACGCCCGGGCCGTGATCCACGACGCGCACCAGCGCCTCGCGCGCAGTCGAGCCGACCAGCACGCGCGCCGAGTGGTCGGGCGAATATCTCACGGCGTTCTCGATGAGATTCGCAAGCACGCGCTCGATCTGGTTGCCGTCCACGCGCACCACGATGGGCATTTCCGAGAGTGTGACTTCGACGCGGTCGGCGGCGGCGCCCAGGCTGCCCAGCGCGTGCACGACGAGACTGTCGGCCGTCCACACCTCCGGCTCGGGCGTGGCCGCTCCGGCCTGCAGACGCGAGAGGTCGAGCAGGTTCGAGACGAGGCGGTCGAGCCTTTGAGCCTCACTGAGGATGCCCGAGAGGAGCTCGTCGCGATCGGCCGCGGCCAGCGTGAGATCAGGCCGTGAGAGGGCCGAGGCGGAGGTGAGGATCGTCATCAGGGGCGAGCGCAGATCGTGGCTCACGGCTCGCAGAAGCGCCGTCTTCAGCGCATCGGAGCGCCGCAGGGCCTCGGCCTCGAGTACTTCGCGCCCCAGCCGCTCCTGGTCGATCGCGACGGCGAGCAGCGATGCCAGCGCGGGCAGCAGCGGCGAGCCGGAGCGCGCATACGGCCGGCGCGAGCGACGAAGCGAGATGGTACCGACGCGGCGAGCGCCCGCGAGCAGCGGGGTCGCGTCGGTGTCGGCGCGCAACTCGAGCGACGGGTCGCCGAGCTCGATGTGCGCCTCGGCGGCCCCCAGCGCGCGCGCCGCGCCTGCGGCGATGCGGTCGAGCTCGCCGCTCACACTGCCGCGTTCGAGCAGGGAGCGCGCGATCTCCGCCAGCAACGCCGATTCGGTCGCACGCCGGCGCGAGCGCGCAGCCAGCTCGCTGACCACCGCGGAGGTGACGACGTAGACCGCGAGCGCGAACCAGTTGCGCGAGTCGTTGACGGTGAACGAATGCACCGGCGGCAGGAAGAGGAAGTTGAAGATCAGCATCGATGCGACCGACACGCCGATCGCGAACGGCAGGCCCCACCCGATCGCGATCGGCAGCACGGCGACCACGTAGAGAGCACCGAGGCTGAGCACGGGGACGAACAGCTGCAGCACTGCGATCAAGCCGGTCACGAGGGCGACCGAGGCGATACTCGCAGCGACGCCGAGACGTGTGTCCGCGCGGCGCGCCGCCGCCGCCATCCGCTGCACGGTCCGCATTGGCATTCCGCTGCTCACGCGCCAATCATGCCCGTGCGGCTGGCGCTCCGAGCGCCTTGACAGATTCTTCAGCCCTCTTGCCGGAAGTTTCAGGCGGCGTTCGCCTGTCGCGCGAAAGGCTGTCCGCCATATGACCGCCCGCGACCTGCTTGGATCGGACCATCCGCTCACTCGTGCGACGCGGCGCTTCGAGACCACCCTGCTCCAGCTCCTGTGCGTCCTCGCGCTGCTCGTAGCCATCACCGCCTTCGTGCACGGGCCGGCGCGCCGAGCCGAGCTCGCGGCCTGCGTCGTCGGCTGCCTCGTCCTCGCCGGCCTCGCTGCAATCCACGGGAATAGCCGGCGCGATCAGGCGCTCGAGGTCATCATCGCCGGTGGCGAGGAATTGCCGCTGGACGAGCTGGAGCCCGTGCGACGACGGCTGCTCGACGTGCGCCGGCGATCGCAGCTCGCAGCATCACTCGAGCGCTACCTGAAGCATGCCGAGGAGTGGAATCGCACCTTGCCGATGTTCCGCCCGATCGGCAACGCGCCCCTGCTCCTGGCGCACGCCGATCTCGTGCGCGAGATCGCGTGTCTCCTGCGCACGGACGTCGTGCAGCGGGCACGTGGCGTGGCCCTCTGCGAGTGGCTCCTCACCGACGGCGTCACATCGCCGCTGTTCCGCAGCGACGGCGAGGCTCTGCGGCGTGAGCTCGGTCGTATCCGTTTCGACCTCGACACGCGCTCGCCGCACTAGGCGCCTCATCGGCTCGCGGTGGGCCGAGCGATGAGAACTCGGTTCAGCGACGAGGGCCCCTTGGCGAGGAGATGCAGCCGCTCGTCGCCACGCCCGCGAAGTGCGCGAGTCGGCGACATCTTCCGGCTGAGCTGATTGCAGCGCCGCGGAGAGACTGACGCCGCTGCTACGGCAGCGCACGACCGTTCTCGCGCCGTCTTGTCGCAAGCTTGACGGCCGAGCGCGTGATCGGCAGACGGCGTTCACGCCGGCGCGGCAATGCTGTAGTCGTCAAGTTCAACCGTGTTCTTAGAGGTGAGAAATACCGTGTTCGCCAACAACGAGATCACCAATCGGGGAATGCTCCATCGTGTCCTCGAGCGCGCAAGGCAGGAGGTCACCATGGAAGAGCGAAATGCCTGGGCGCGCTCCGTCGAGGGCGCCGTCAAGGACGCTCACCGGTCATCCGTCCCGATGCGCAACCGAGTCGCTCGTCCTGGCGTCGTGCTCGCCGCCGAGCCGGCCCTCACGGCCGTCGCCGCCACGTTGCGGAATGACAACATCACTGTCTCGCGAGCCGCCCTCGATGCGGTCCGCACGTTCATGACCGATGGGATCGACTCCCCGCTGTACGGCCGCGATCCGCTCGCATCGCGCCGTGGCGCCGACGCGCTCCGAGACCGCCTGGCCGGCGCGGGGACCGAGCAGCGTCCGGCGCGCGTTGCCGACCGCGCAACCACCGTCTGACGGTCGTCGGAACCGGGCGGCGCCTTGGCGCCGCCCGGTGGAACGTCTAGATCCAGCGCCGGCGCTTGAAGAGCGCGTAGAGCACGAGGCTGACGAGCAGCATCAGCGCGACCGCCATCGGGTAGCCCAGCCGCCAGCGGAGTTCCGGCATGTCCCTGAAGTTCATGCCGTAGATCGTCCCGATGAGCGTCGGCGCAAACAGGATTGCGGCCCAGGCCGAGATCTTCTGCACCTGTTCGTTCTGGCTCACCGCGACCTCCGTGAGTGCCTTCGTCTCGAGCGTCAGATGCACACTGAGGATGTTCTGCAGGAGCGCCCGGAAGCCGTCGACGGCCTCCTCGATCTGGATCGCGTGGTCCTGCACGTCGCGCAGATACTGACGCTCCTCGTCGTCCACGCCCGGCAGGTCGATCAGACGCCTCAGGATGCCGGCCAGCGGCTTGGTCGCGCGCTGGAACTCGATCACCTCGCGCGTCAGCTCGTACATGCGACGCGAGACGGTCGCGCTGCCGCCGAAGACCTCGTCCTCGATCTCGTCGATGTCGTTCTCGAGCCCGGCGAGGACGGGGAAGTAGCCGTCGACCACGTGGTCGAGGACGCCGTACACGACGGCGACCGGACCGCGTGCGAGCAGATCGGGGCGCGCCTCCAGCGTTCGCCGCACGTGCCCGAGGCTCGGCGCCTCGCCGTGCCGGATCGTGATCACGAAGTTCGGGCCCGCGAAGATATCCACCTCGCCGAAGACCACGGTCTCGGTCTGGTCGACATAGCGGGCGGCCCGCAGCACCATGAAGTACACGTCGCCGTAGCGCTCGAGCTTCGGTCGCTGATGCGCCGTGAGCACGTCCTCGACGGCCAACTCGTGCAGGCCGAAGGCAGCGGCGACGGACTCGAGTTCCTCGCGCGTCGGCTCGTAAAGGCCGAGCCATGCCAGCGCGTCGCCCGCACAGCACGCGGCGTACAGGTCCTCGAACGCCGAGAGGTCGGGATCGCGCACACCGGCGCGGTAAACGGCGCTGTCGACGATCACGGAGTCAGAGCTTACGCCTGCGTGCCACCGGCAACCCGTGACGGAGCGGTGAATCGTGCGCAGCGTCGCTGGAGGACGTCCCGCGTTCCGGGCGCAGCGCGAGAGCAACACTCCGCGATACGGGCCTCGGCGGCTTCCCGAGGAGTGTCACTCCGTTGGGATTGCGACACACAGGCCCCGAAGCTAGCTTGACACTCGAGGTGCCATTCCAACGTTCTCTTCGAGGTGAGAAGGATGTTCGTCAACAACGAGATCACTGACCGCGGCCTGCTTCACAAGCTGCTGAGGAAGGAAGCCGGCAAGGTCACGATGGACGAGCGCACGCTCTGGGCTCGCTCCATCGAAAACGCCATCAAGGATGCATCCCGCCCCTCCACGCCCGTGCGCATGCGGATCACGCGCCCCGGCGTCGTCCGCGCCGCCGCGCCCGCGCTCTCGGCCGTTGCCGAAGCGCTGCGCAACGGGGAGACCGGCGTGTCGCGCGAGTCGCTCGACGCGATCCAGGCGTTCATGACCGACGGCGTCGATTCCCCGCTCTACGGCCGGGATCCGCTGGCGTCCGGCCGTGCCGCCGAGGATCTGCGCAAGCTGGTCGTCACCAGCGCGTTCGCGCAGCGCCGCCGCGAGGTCGCGCAGTCCCGCGTGGCCTGACCGGGCCGCCGCCTGCGCGTAGAGGTTCTCACTGAATGAGCATGCTTCGTCACGCTCGTTCAGCGAGAACCTCTTAGCCTGCATCCGTCTACGAGAGGAGCAGGCGATGGCCACCGTGAGCGTTCGCTACATCGTCGACGATGTCGACGAAGCGATCGAGTTCTATTGCAGCCGCCTGGGCTTTCACGAGGACATGCATCCGGCCCCGACCTTTGCGATGCTCTCCCGAGGAGGCCTCCGGCTCGTGCTCAGCGCGGCCGGAGGAGGGCCCGGCGGCGGCGGTCAGGCAATGCCCGACGGGACGCTCCCCTCGCCGGGTGGCTGGAATCGCTTCCAGCTCGAGGTCCCGGATCTGGAGGCAGTGGTCGCTCGCCTGAGAGAGGGAGGCGCTCACTTCCGCAACGACATCGTGACCGGGCTCGGCGGCAAGCAGATCCTCGTCGACGACCCGTCCGGCAATGCGGTCGAGTTATTCCAGCCGACGCGACCGGAGGCGGTCCTCGGGGATGGCTGAAGCCGTGTACGTGCTCCGCCCGATCGGACGCGTCGAATCGCCCCTGCGCGACCGCGACGCGGCGCCCAAGCAGGGCGACGAGGGGGCGCCCGAGGCCTGGCTCGTGTTCGACCGGGCCGTCTCCGAGGGCCTTCGCGACCTCGCTGTCGGGACCGACGTCATCGTCCTGACGTGGCTCGATCGCGCGCGGCGGGAGGTGCTCCGCGTGCACCCGCGCGGCGACCCCGCGAATCCCGTGCAGGGCGTGTTCACGACGCGCTCGCCCGATCGCCCCAACCCCATCGGCCTGCACCGGGTCGAGATCGTGGAGATCGAAGGCGAGAGGATGCGCGTGCGGAATCTCGAGGCGCTCGACGGCACGCCCATCCTCGACCTGAAGCCCGTGCTGGGCGACGTCGGGGATCGCTAACCGAGCTCGGCCAGCCGGCGCGCCAGGAAGCCGCGCTCCCCGGGGTTGCGCGTGAGCTCGAGCGCGCGCTCGTAGGCCGCTCGTGCGGCCGCTGCGTCCCCGAAACGGCGCTGCACGTCGGCGCAAGCCGCCTGGAACGGTGCGTACTCCGCCAGCTCGCCTTCCAGCGCCTCGAGTAGCGGCAGCGCGCTTTCGGGGTCCTCGGCGAACGAGACCGCGACAGCGCGGTTGAGCTCCACCACCGGGGACGGGTCGGAACGCGCGAGCAGCCCGTAGAGCGCGGCGATCTGCTCCCAGTCGGTGTCGGCGTAGGCCGGCGCCAGCGAATGCAGCGATGAAATGGCGGCGTGCAATGCGTACGGACCCGGTCCCTGAGCCAGCGCGCCGCGCACGAGCTGGTCGGCCTCGCTCACGGCCGCGGCGTCGTAGAGCGAGCGATCGTGCTCCTCGAGCGTGACGTAGTTGCCGGCGGCGTCATAGCGGGCCGCGCGGCGCGCGTCGGTCGACAGGCAAAGGGCGAGTAGCCCCCGCGCCTCGGTCTCGTCGGGCATGAGCCGAGCCAGCACGCGCGCGAGCCGAATGGCCTCCACGCACAGCTCGGCGCGCACGGCCTGCTCGCCGGCCGTCGCCGAGTACCCCTCGTTGAACACGAGGTAGACGACGGCCAGCACGGCGCCCAGCCGCTCGGGCAACTCATGATCGGGCGGGACGTCGACGCTCACCCGGCCCTCGCGCAACGTCCGCTTGGCGCGCACGAGGCGCTGCGCGATCGCGGGTGGTGTCGAAAGCAGCGCGCGGGCGAGCTCCTCGACGGTCAGGCCGCCGACGAGGCGCAGCGTCAACGCGACGCTCGCCTCGGGCGCGAGCGACGGATGGCAACACGCGAACATGAGGCCCAAGCGCTCGTCGGGGATCGAGGAGTCGCGCTCGGGCTCGATCGCGCGCCGCAGCGCCTCCAGCTCGACGGCCTGGCGCTCGCGCTCGCTCGCCATGCGCCGCCGCCGCAGCCGGTCGATCGCTCGGTTGCGCGCCGTGCGGATGATCCAGGCGCCAGGGTCGTCCGGCAGGCCGTCGCGCGGCCAGCGCTCGACCGCGGTGGCGAAGGCGTCCTGGACGACCTCCTCGGCCAGGTCGAGATCGCCGATGCTGCGCGCGAGGACACCGACGGCCCGGCCGAACCACTCCCGGTAGAGCCAGCCGATGGCCTCGCGCTGCAGCGGCGGCGGCGTGCTCACATCTCCGCGATGGGCCGGACCTCGATGGCGCCGAAGCGGGCGCTGGGAATGCGCGCCGCCGCGTCGAGGGCCTGGTCGAGCGTCTCGCAATCGATGACGTAGTAGCCGCCGACGATCTCCTTGGTCTCGGCGAACGGCCCGTCGGCCACGATGCGCTCGCCGTCCCGCACGCGCACGGTGTGCGCGGCGTCACGGCCCTGCAACGGCTGGCCGTCGACGAAGATCCCCTCGTCGCGGATCGCGGCGGAGTAGGCAAAGTACTCGCCCATGACCGCATTGACCTGTTCCTCGCTCATCCCTGCCCAGGCATTCGGATCGTCATGGATCAGAAGCATGTATTGCACGGTGGTGCTCCTTGCTCGCGGAGTGGTGACAGTAGCGAGGACGAACGGAGCAACCGGGAATCGACAGGCCGGCGTCAGGTGGCGCGCGCCACGAGCGTCTTCGCCCACACGATCTCGTTCGGGAACATCGTCGGCACCCAAGCGAGCTGCTGGAGCGCAACCCCTACCCCGTGGCGAAGAGATCCGCCGGAAGCGCCGCATCGTCGAGGGCGACCGCCGCCGCACCGCCCTCGTCCAGCGCAGCCAGGAGCGCGCCGTGAGCAGGCTCGCGGCGGGCGCGGATCAGCTCGCTGCCCGGCAGCTCCGCGGCCAGGGCGTCGACGAGCAGCAAGGACGGGTGGCGCATGACGCCACCGGAGAGCGTGAGCGGGGTCGGCTCGCCGAGCCCGCTCTTGCGCGCGGCGACCCGCAGGTAGGCGGCGTTCTCCCGCACGACCCAGTGCAGGCGCTCGAGCGCCAGCTCGTCGCCCTCGGAGGCGCAGTCGAGCAGGAGGCCGCCCAGCGAGACGCGTGCCGGATGCGGCTTGCGGCCCGTGAGGCGCTCGATCGCACCGATGGCGTCGGCCGTCCCGAAGGCCGCCGCCACCCGAGCCGACAGCGCACTCGGCGGCAGCATTCCGAGCTCGCTGCGCACCGCCGCATCGAGCACCGCGCGGGTGAGGTCGATCGTGAACGAGGGTGCGGCGTTCCAGCTGACGTGCCAGAGGCGGCCGTCGCGTGCGCGCGCTCCGAGCGCCGTCCCCGTGCCGACCACGAGCGAGCAGCCGACGCCGTCGGCCGGGCCGCAGCGGATGGCTCCGATCGCATCGTTGACGACGACGGTGCGCCCCGCCGGGATGCGGCGCGACAACTCCTGCTCGTAGAAGGCGATGTCGACGGGCCAGTCGGCGCCCGCCAGCGAGTAGTAGGCGCAGGCGACCTCGCCGCCGCCGGCCGCGGCGATCGCAGCGGTCGCCGCGCGCACGATCTCGCCCGCTGCCGCCAGCGGATCGGCCACGGAGTAGACGTCGCTGCAGCCGGTGCGCGCGTGTCCGGCGATGCGCCCGTCCGCTCCGCAGACGAGCGCGATCGTCTTGGTGTTGCCACCGTCGACCCCGAGGTAGAGCACGTGGGCTACGCCCGCAGCAGACGCTCGGGGAGATGTTCGCGGTGTGCCATCGCGAGCTCGTCGTAGACGCGCTCGGTGCGGTCGAGGTCGACCATCAGCGGGTGCGCGGCGAGCGCGCGAATGGCGTCGAGCCGCGTGCCCGACCAGGCGGCGTCGGCCGCCAGGGCCTGGTACTCGCCCAGCTCGTGCACGAGCCCGCGCACGTGCGCGGGTAGAGGCGCCGGCACACTCAGTGGCCGGATCCAGCCGTCCGGGCCGCCGCAGCGTCCGAGCAACTCGACCACGAGCGTCTCGTCG
Source organism: Gaiellales bacterium (assembly GCA_035696365.1). Taxonomy (GTDB): domain Bacteria; phylum Actinomycetota; class Thermoleophilia; order Gaiellales; family JALYLC01; genus JALYLC01. The sequence goes on from DASRQS010000009.1 coordinate 143,113, forward strand.
AAGCCGGGCAGGGCCCCTCCGGCGTTCGGGACGTTGACGGTGAGCACCTCGTCCTTCTCGTTGAAGACGGCATCCATGGCGTCGATCGCGAGCTCGAGCTCGTGGATGCCGCCGCGCGAGAACTTCGGATCGAGCTGCGGATCGTCGCTCTCGGCCTGCTCGGCGTAGTGCTCCCAGTAGCCGGTCGACCAGCCGAGGATGTCCTCGGCGCGCGTCGTGGGCTTGGCCTGCAACTCGGCGAGCACCTCGTCCTGGCAGTAGTAGTACTGGAAGTAGTCGGCGGGAATGGAGTCCATCTCGGCCGCGATCCGCAGCTGCCTGCGCAGGCCGCCGGTCAGCTCGGGATCGTCCTTGCGCCGCTCCCAGGCCTCGGACACGAACGGCATCGCGTCCATGCCCTTGTACTCGTGCACGACGCTCCAGCAGGCGTGGTTGAGCCCGACCATGACGGTCTCCAGCTCGCCGCGCTCGAGCCCCGCGGCCTTGGCGATCTGGTCGGCGAAGTAGATCGGCCCCTCGCAGAGCGAGACGAAGGGGATGTCGGAATGCGTCGTCACCGCCTGCGCCAGCACGTTGACGGGGTTCGTGTAGTTGAAGATGCGCGCCTTCGGGCAGACATCCTCGACGTCATCGAGGATGCCCTGCATGGCGTGGATCGCGCGCAGCGCCATGAAGAAGCCGCCCGGGCCCTGCGTCTCCTGGCCGATGATGCCGTGCTTGAGCGGGATGCGCTCGTCGAGCACGCGCGCCGCGAAGCCGCCGGGCCGATAGCTCGAGAGAATCGCATCGCAGTCGGTGAGGCCTGCGCGTCTATCGGTGGTTGCCTCGATCGTGAGGTCGAGGCCGCGCGCCTTGGCCATGCGCTCCGACAGCCGGCGGATCAGGTCGAGCCGATCGGGGTCGAGATCGACGAGCACGACCTCCGAGCCCTCGAAGTTCTCGCCCTGATGGATGAAGCTCGCCATGGTGCCGGCTCCACGCGTGGAGCCGCCGCCGATGTACGCCATCTTGATGCGTGCCATCCTCAACCTCCCTGGATCAACGTCGAGCGCGGGTCGTGCACGCGGTGCCCGCCCAGGCGCAACTCCACTGTCGAGTAGACCGGGCGCGGGAAGTCGCTCGTGATCTCCCGCGCGCGGCCGTCCACGGCTGCAGCCTTGGCGGCCAGCATGATCTCGAGCGCGTGGTAGGCGTGCTCGGGCCGGATCACGGGCTCATAGTCGTGCTCGATGCAGGAGAGGAGATGCCGCAGACCCTCCGTCCACTGCCAGCCGGGATCGCTCTCGGGGAAGAGCTCCCAGGAGCCGGAGCTGTTGCGCCAGAGCTCGTAGCCCTCGGGCGCCCAGTCGTCGCCCAGCATCTGCAGTACGCCCTCGCTCCCGTACAGCTCGAGCGCAGGCGAGCGGTACTTCTGCATGGTGAAGCCCGTCGTCACCGAGGCGAAGCGGGCCTCGCCGAAATCCATCAGCACGTGTGCGTTGTCCTCGGCCTTCACGCGCAGGAGCTCGCCCTCGACCACGCGCTCGGGAATGGCCACGCCGGCCATCGCCGTGACGCGCCGGGCCGGGCCGAAGAGCCCGCACAGCGCGGTGACGTTGTAGACGCCCAGGTCGAAGAGCGCGCCGCCTCCGCGCTCGTAGAACCAGCGCCCCCAGTCCGGCCCGGACCAGCCGTAGCGCGCCCGCGCCAGCAAGAGCGGACCGATCTCGCCGGCCTCGACGCGCCCGAGCACCGCCCGGTAGGTGGGCGAGAGCAGGATGTGGGGCGCGCACACGAGATGACCGGGGGACTCGGCTGCGAGCTGCATGAGCGCGGCGGCCTCGCCCAGCGACGTCGCCATCGGCTTCTCGACCAGCACGTGCTTGCCGGCCAACAACCCGGCGCTCGCGAGCGGCCCGTGCTCGTTCATGCTCGTGAGCACGAGCACGACGTCGACCTCGTCGCTCTCGATCACGGCCTCCGGGCCACGCAGGCCGGGGTCGAGATCGAGCCGGATCCCGGCCGCGCGGCGCTTGCCCTCGTCGATGTCGTAGACAGCCGTGACCCGAGCGCGGCCCGCCGAGGCGAGGCGCTCGATCATGCCCATGTAGGGGCCGTAGAACACGCTCCCCAAACCGAGCACGCCGATCCGGATGGCCGCCTCGCTCACGGCCGCGACGCTAGCACAGCACCCCAATCCGGCCCGCTGGGCCCCGGCGTTCTAACCGGCGGCGGCCGTCGATCGTCGTAACCGGCGCCGGGTCGGGCCGGCCCGCACATTCGGCGTATACTCGCCGCCTTAGCCTCAGGCCCCGAAAAGCAGGGAGCAGCATGGAGAACCGTGGAAGAGGACGCCTGCACGGCGTCGCCGTCCTTGCGGCGCTCGCGGCCGTCGCCGCGATCGCAGCCGTGTGGACGGGCACCTCGGCGGCCAGCTCGAAGGCAGCCACCAACCCGTTCGCGCACTACGGCAACATCACGCTCAACGTCTGGTCGGCCGACAATCAGGACCCGGGGCCAAAGCCGGTCATCGAGGGGCTTGCGAAGACCTTCGAGAAGAAGTATCCGAACGTCACCATCAAGCTGAAGTTCTACGACTTCAACAGCTTCATCAAGATCCTCAAGCTCTCGCTCAACAGCGCCAACTCGCCGGACGTGACCGAGGGCAACCAGGGCTACGGCATGGACAGCCTGCTGGTCAAGGCGAAGCTGATCAAGAACCTGGATCCCTACGCCGCGAAGTACGGCTGGAACAAGTACTACCCGCCGGGCACGGCGCAGCAGTTCCGGTGGACGCCGGACGGCAAGACGTACGGCAAGGGCAACCTCTGGGGGGTCGGCCAGTTCGGGCAGTCGGTCGGCGTCTTCTACAACAAGACGCTGCTCAAGAAGTACGGCGGCGATCCGGCCAGCATGCCGAAGACGTTCGCCGACTTCAGCAAGCTGCTGGGGACGCTGCGCGCCAAGGCGCCCTCGAGCATGCCGATCATCGAGCTCGGCAACAAGGACGGCTACGAGTCGCTGCACGACTTCGGCATGGTGCAGGGCGCGTACGTCACGGGCCAGTTCATGCGCAACTGGATCTTCCACGTCCCGGGCAGCAACTACGAGGCCCCGGCCAACATCAAGGCGCTGACGGAGTTCCAGAGGTGGTTCAAGGCCGGCTATTTCGGCAGTGACTACAACGCCGTGGGCGAGAACGACGCCTCGGCCGCGTTCGCCAAGGGCAAGGGCATCTTCTACCTGGGTGGCAACTGGCAGGCTCAGGTCATCCAGTCCGGCCTCAAGGGCAACGTCGGGTTCATGGACATGCCGCCCGGTCCCAGCGGCAAGTACGTCTCCATCGGCGCGACGAGCCTGCCCTGGCACATCTCGGCGAGGACGAAGTACGCCGACGTCGGAGCGTCCTTCATCAACTGGCTGATCTCCTCGAAGGGCTCGGCACAGATGATGTACGCCCAGAACCAGATCCCGGCGATCACGGGCGCTCCCGCTGCGCAGGGGAACCCCTATCTCAGCTCCATCGCGACCGGCTGGAAGCAGCTCGTCAAGAGCAACGGGCTGACGCTCTATCCCGACTGGGCGTCGGACACGATGCTCACCACGATGGGCCAGGAGTTCCAGAAGATGATCGCGCAACGCCAGTCGGCTCCGGATACGGCCAAGGCCATCCAGGCCGACTGGGCGAAGTTCGACCAGACGATCAAGTGAGCGAGGCCTCTCCGGCGAGAGAGGCCATACCGACCGCCAAGCGCGCCCGGGAGTTGCCCGGGCGCGCTGAGGCGGTCCGGAGCCGCACCACGGGACGGGCGCCCGGCGAGCCGCGCCGCGTCGCCTACCTCTACATCCTGCCGGGGCTGTCCGTCTATCTGGCCTTCACGTTCTTCCCGCTTCTGCAGACGGTGCGGCTCTCGTTCTTCCAGTGGGACGGCATCACGCCGCAGAAGTGGATCGGCTTCGACAACTACCGCGAGCTCTACCACACGCCCGAGATCCGGGGCGCTTTCCAGCACTCGGTCGAGCTGATCCTCTTCTACGCGGTCTTCTCGATCGTGATCGGCTTGTTCCTCACGGCCCTTCTGACGCGCTTCCGCGTGCGCGGTTTCCTGTTCTTCCGCACGGTGCTGTTCATGCCGCAGACGATCGCCACCGTCGTCGTCGCGCAGGCGTTCGTCTGGATCTACGACCCTGCGGGCCCGCTCGACTCGATCCTGCACAAGGTCGGCCTGGGCTTCCTCGCGAAGACGTGGCTGGGCGACTTCAACTGGGCGCTCCCGGCGGTGGGCCTGATCGGCACCTGGCTCACGTTCGGCCTCTGCATCGTGCTCTTCCTCGCCGGCGCCCAGCGCATCCCCACCGAGCTCTATGAGGCCGCGCGTGTGGACGGCGCAGGGTTCGTGCGCGAGTTCTTCGCCGTCACGCTGCCGGGCCTGCGCAACGAAGTCGTGGTGGCGGCCACGCTCACCACCATCACCGCGCTGCGCAACTTCGACATCATCTACAACACCACGGCGGGCGGTCCGGGCGGCGAGACCGCGGTCCCGTCGTGGCTGATGTTCCAGAACGCGTTCTCGTACAGCCGCGTCGGATTCGCCGCCTCGATCGCGGTCGTCCTCACGGTCATCATCACGTGCGTCGCGCTGCTCATCGGCCAGCTTTCGAGGTCGAGTGCATGACGGCACGGATCGACCGCTACACCACCTACGTCGTGCTGATCGCGTTCTCGCTGCTCGCGATCTATCCGATGGTGTCGATCCTCTTCCTGGCCTTCCACAAGAAGACCGATCTCGTCACGGGCTTCTCGCTGCCGACCACCTTCAGCCCGCAGACGTTCGTCGATGCCTGGAACGAAGGCAGCTTCGGCCAGGGCATGTGGGGCAGCTTCCTCGTCGCCGCGACGGTGACCGTCGTGTCTGCCGTGCTCTCCCTGTTCACCGGCTACGCCTTCGGCACCATGCGCTTCCGCGGCTCCGGGCTGCTGTTCAACCTGATCGTGGTCGGGCTGATCTTCCCCTACGAGGCGACGGTCATCCCGCTCTACTACGACTTCCTCAACTACCACCCGGCCGGGATCAACCTGGCGGGGTCGTACTGGGCGCTGATCCTGCCGCAGATCGGTCAATCGGTCACGCTGGGGACGTTCTGGATGCGCGCGTTCTTCCTCAGCACGCCGAAGGCGCTCGTCGAGGCGGGCCGCATAGACGGTGCCGATTCGTTCCGCATCCTCCGAAGCATCCTGCTGCCCCAGGCGAGGCCGGCGCTGCTCACGCTCTGCCTGCTCGTGTTCATGTACACCTGGAACGAGTTCCTGCTGGCCCTTGTGCTGCTCGCGGGTTCCAACAACACCACCGCGCCGCTCGGCCTCTCCTTCTTCGCCGGCGCAGTGCGCGGCTCCGACCCGACCAAGGTCGCAGCCGCATCCGTGCTCGTCGCGGCTCCCGTCGTTCTCGTCTACCTCTTCCTGCAGCGGCACTTCATCCGCGGCGTGCTCGCCGGCGCGATCAAGGAGTGACGCGGTGACGCTCGATCCGCAGCGACTGGATGAGTGGCTTGCGATCCCGCCCGAGCAACTGGCCGAGCGATCACCGGTGCCCTTCCTGCTCGTGGAGTCGCGGGAAGCGTTGCACCGGCGGTTCGCCGACGACCTCTACGCCGAGCTGGAGAGCGCGCGCCAGGCCGGCGCGGAGGTCTCACTGATCGTCCCGCTCGGGCCGATGGGGCAGTACCCGATCCTGGCGCGCAGGATCAACGACACCGGCCTCAGCCTCGAGCACGCCACGTTCTTCGGCATGGACGAGTGGCTCGACTGGCAGGGCCGGCCACTGCCGCTGGACCACCCGTTCAGTCTCGAGGGCACGTTCCGGCGGGAGTTCATCGCACTCGTGGAGCCCGGCCTGCGGCCCCGCCCGGAGAACGTGATCTTCCCGTCGCCGCTGGCGCTCGATCGCTCGGCCGAGGAGATGAGCCGCCGCGGCCAGGTCGCGGCCACCTTCGGCGGTGTCGGCTTTCAGGGCCACATCGCCTTCAATGAGCCGCCGGCATCGCGCTGGACGAGCGTCACCGCCGAGCAGCTGCGGAGCTCTCGCACGCGGGTCGTGCCCCTCGCGGTCGACACGATCATCGCCCATGCGCAGCGGCGGGTCGGCGGCAACGTGTTCGCCGTGCCGCCGCTCGCCATCACGCTGGGGATGCGCGAGCTGCTCTCGGCGCGCCGGGTGCGGCTGTACCTCGACACGGGCTCGTGGAAGCAGACGATCCTGCGCATCCTGCTCTTCTCGGAGCCAGATGTGGACTACCCCGCAACCCTCGCCCGCGATCACGTCGATCTGCTCGTGGTCGCGGACGCCGCGACGGCAGCCTGCCCGCCGCCGGCCGGAGCGTCCTGATCCGTCGTCCGATGGATCGCGCGCGACCCATCGTCGTCGTGGGGTCGCACGTCGCCGGCCTCGTGCTCGAAGTCGACGCAGTGCCGCGCGAGGGCGAGAGCGTGCTCGGCCGCGGGTTCTCCGAGCCGGAAGACGGCGGCAAGGCCACGAACCAGGCGGTCGCAGCGGCCAAGCTGGGCGCTCCCGTCCGCCTCGTGACACTGCTCGGCGACGACGAGCGCGGCGACCGCTGGCGGGCACTGCTCGAGGGCTACGGCATGGACACGACCTACGTGATGCAGCAACCGGGGGCGACCGACGTCGGCTTCGTGCTGCTGCCGCCCAGCCGTATCCCCGCGATCGCGAGCTCGATCGAGCTGAGCGTCGCCCTCGAGTTCGCGTTGATCGAGCGGGCCGGCAGCGCGCTCGAGGATGCCTCGCTCGTGCTGTGCCAGCTCGAGGCGCCGCAAGGCTGCGCCCTGGCCAGCTTCCGGCTGGCGCGCGCGGCGGGTGCACGCACCGTGCTCAACCCTGCGCCCGCGCAGCAGCTCACAGCAGAGCTCCTGGCGCTCACCGACATCCTCGTCCCCAACGAGCACGAGGCGGCGGTGCTGGCCGGCCGCAACGGGACGCCCTCGCAGCTCGCCGACCGCTTGTGCCGGCAGCGCGGCGGCGAGGCGGTGATCGTCACTGCCGGCGACGACGGCTGCTACGTCGCGACGGGAGGACCTCCAGAGCATCTGGCGCCGCCCGATGTCGTGGCCGTAGACACGACGGGCGCGGGCGATGCGTTCATCGGCGCCCTCGCCGTTGGCCTGCGCGAAGGCGACTCGCTGCGTGAGGCCGCGGCCTTCGCCGTGCGTGCAGCGGCGCTCTCGGTGACGCGCCCGGGGACCATGCCGGCTTACGCGACCGTGAGTGAGCTCGTGCGCTGATCAGCCCTCGGGGCGGGCCGCCCGGTCGGCCAGCACGAGCACCTCTCCCGCCGCCGACTGAAGCCAGGAGGCGGGGACGTCGGCCGAGGGCAGCGGCGCCAGCGTCTCCCGCAGGATCTCGCGCTTGTGCGAGCCGGAGACCACCAGCAGGATCTCGCGCGCAGCCAGCATGCTCGACAGACCGCAGGTCAGCGCCTCGCGCGGCACGCTGTCCTCGCCGTCCCAGTAGCGGGCGTTGCTCCGCACGCTCGCGGGCGTGAGCGGCACGAGGCGGGTCGGCGCATTGCGCTCGATGGGCGGTTCGTTGAAGCCGAGATGCCCGTTCGGCCCCAGGCCCAGCACGGCCAGGTCGAAGCCGCCGCCCGCCGCCACGGCCGCGTCGTAGTCGCGGCAGGCGATGGCGGGGGGCAGCCGGCCGCTGAGGCGGATGATGCGGCCCTCGGGCACGTCGAGTGGCTCGGTGAAGGAGCTCACCATCCAGCCGTAGAGCGAGCGGTGGTCGCCCTCTGCGAGGCCGGCGTACTCGTCGAGCTGGGCGACCCGCACCTGCGAGGTGTCGAGCTCGCCGCGGCGGCGGCGCTCGCCGAGCTCGCGATAGGCGCCCATGGGGGTGTCACCCGTCGCGAGCAGGAGCAGCGCGTCGGGCTTGCGGCGCAGGGTCTCTGCAATGACGTCGGCGGCGGCCTGGCTCAGGGCCGCGTAGTCGTCGACAACGACGGTGCGCATCAGCCGGGAGGCAGGGTGCTCAGCGGTCGTAGCCGGGGTTGACGCGGTCGAGCTCGCGTCGCACCGCGGCGAACAGCTCGGCCTGCCCGCCGGCGCCGCGGAACTGCGCCGCGGTGTGCTCGGCGATGGCTTCGGGCACGCGCAGGAGCGGAGATCCGGTCGACTGGGCGAGCAGCTGCACCTGGCAGGCGCGCTCGAGGAAGTAGAGCTGGTGCCAGGCGTCGGCCACCGACTCGCCCACCACGAGCACGCCGTGGTTGTCCATGAGCAGGACGCTGACGCCGTCGGTGAGGGCCTCGGCGATGCGAGCGCCCTCCTCCTCGGCCTCGGCGAGGCCGCCGTAGGCAAGGCGCGCGATGCGGCCGTGGAAGTACATCGCGTTCTGGCTGGCCCGCGTGTCGAACCCGTCCTCTGTCATCGACAGCGCCGTGGCGTAAGGCATGTGCGTGTGCAGCACGCAGTGGGCGTCGGGCCGGGCGCGATGGGCGCCGAGATGGATCGTGAAGGCGGTGACGTCGAGCTCGCCGTCACCTGCCAGCCGCTCGCCTCCGAGCCCGATCGTGAGCAGGTCGCCGGCGCGCAATTCGGACCAGTGCGGCCCGTACGGGTTGAGCAGGAAGCTGTCGCTCCTGCCCGGCACGGCCAGGCTGAAGTGGTTGTCGATGCCCTCGTTGAAGCCGTACAGCGCGGCGGCGCGCAGCGCGGCGGCGAGCTCGACGCGGGCTAGGCGGAGCCCGGCGGCAGCGGTGGCGGTATCGGGCGATGCAGACACCGCGCCATCGTAACCGCGACCGGAATTCCCTGAGCCGCGAGCGCGACCGCGAGCAGCGAGCCGATCAGCACGGCATTGCCCGTCGCGACGGACGCGAGGGCCATGCCGAGCGCCAGCAGTGCGAGCGTATCAGCGACGAGCTCGCCAAACCTGCAACGTAGAGAACGCCGCGAAGCCACGCGACGACCTTCTCACGTCTAGACTCGGCGACCTTGCCCGCCGACGCCCCCACCAGCGAGCCCGTGCACGACGCGGTCGTGATCGGTGGCGGTATCGCGGGCCTCTCGGCCGCCTGGGATCTGCGCAACCGCGACGTCGTGGTGCTCGAGGGCACGGCGCGGCTCGGGGGCCGCATCCGCAGCGAGGCGCGCGACCCGTACTGGCTGAACCTCGGCGCGCACGTCTTCAGCGGTCCCGGCTCGGCGACCGGCCGACTGGTGGCCGACGTCGGTGTCGAGTCCGTTCCGGTGCCAGGACACCTGGTCGCCCTCGAGTTGAACGGGCGCCTGCTCGTCGGCGGCCGGCCCGAGCTGTATCCCCTCCGGCTGCCGCTGAGCGCCGCCGAGCGCGTCGCGCTCGCGCGCGCGGGCGCCCGACTGCGGGTTGCGGTGGCGCGCTACGAGCGCGTGGCCAGGCCGCGCCCCGGAGAGTCGGCCGCGGAAACGCGCCGGCGGGTGCTCGCGCACGGCGACGACCGCACCTTCGCCGACTGGCTGGGCGGGCTGCCGGGCGATGCCGACCTCATGTTCCGAGCCACGGTGACGCGCTCGACGGCCGAGCCGGAGGAGATCACCGCGGGGGCCGGCACCGGCTACTTCGCACTCGTCTGGAGCTCGGGCTCGGGTCTCTCGCGCAACATCGTGGGCGGCGCGGGCGCGCTGATCGACGGCATCTCCGCCGAGCTGCAGGGGCAGGTCGTGATGGACGCCGAAGTGCAGGAGATCGCCGAGCAGGGCGAGGTCGTGCGGGTGCGCTACCGCGCTGGGGGCGCCGATCGCGAGCTGCGCGCGCGCCACGCGATCGTCGCCACGAAGGCCTACGACGCTGCGCGCCTGATCCGCGACCTCCCCGGCGACACGCACTCGGCGCTGACGTCGATCCCGTACGGGCCGACGGTCGTGATGGCCATGCTCACGAACGAGACGCGGCCCATGCCCTGGGACGACCTGTACGCACTCGCGACTCCCAAGCGTGCGTTCAACATGCTCTTCAACACGGTCAACGTGCTGCGGCCGCGCAGCGCCGAGCGCGCTCCCGGCGGCAGCCTGATGGTCTACCGCGCCGGCCATGCGGCGATCGAGATGTTCGAGCAACCTGACTCGGTCGTCGAGCAGGCGTTCCTGGACGACCTCTACGCGATCTACCCGGAGGCACGGGGCATCGTGACGGAGACGATCCTGCTCAAGCTGCCGCGCATGCTGCCCTACGCGGCGCCCGGCCGCTCGGCGCTCCAGCCGGCGCTGGAGCGTCCGCTCGGCCGCATCCATCTCGCCGGCGACTACCTGGGCGGCGTCTACACCGACACGGCGATCTCCAGCGGCCAGGAGGCCGCGCTGGCCGTGCGAACGGCACTGCAGGCCGCCGAATCCCGAACCTGAGGAGGCGCTCTCGTGCGCAGCCGCTTCAACAACGTCGTCAACGCCCGCGACGTGCCGCAGGAGGACTACTCCGAGCCGAGCGGGCGCTTCCAGGTGGGCGGAAGGGAAGTCGCCGAGGCCGTGGGCGCGCGCGATCTGGGCTACAGCGTCTCGTTCGTGGCGCCGGGCTCGCGCTCGTATCCCTACCACTTCCACCACGGCGAGGAAGAGGCGTTCTACGTCCTCGAGGGCCGCGGCCTGTTGCGCCAGGGAAACGGCGAGGGCGAGGAGGAAGTGGTCGAGCTCGGGCCCGGCGACGTCGTCGCCTTCCCCGCCGGCACGGGCATCGCGCATCAGTTCATCAACGACGGCGACATGCCGTTCGTCTACCTCGCGATCAGCAACAAGGTGACCTCGGACGTGGCCGAGTTCCCGGACTCGGACAAGGTGCTCGTGCGCTCCACGCGCCTGATCGTCCGCCGCAGCCCGCGCCTCGAGTACTTCGACGGCGAGCTCTGAGCAGCCGGCTGGCACGAGCGCATCGACAACCTGCAACACGAGCCGGATGAGACCCGGCGTGTCCCAAACTTTGTGCGACGAATAACTTGGGGTCTGACCCCAAGTTATTCATGTCACGAGCGCATGCCTCCAGCCGCACATATCGGGCTCTGACGCCGGGTTGTGCGCTCAGAGCGGATAGGTCAGCGACGGTAGCCAGTCGCGCCAGACTGCCGGCAGGTCGGCCTGCGCGATCGCGTCGTCCAGCGCGCTCTTCAGGTCGGCGTCTCCGAGGCGCAGGGCGCAGCCCCAGCGGTTGCGGGTCTTCACCGTGAACGCCACGCGGATGTCGGGGTAGGTTCGCTCGATGCCGAGGAAGGCGACGTCGTCGTCGACCACGGCGTCGACCTCGCCGATCTGCAGCGCGCGCAGCATGTCGCCGAAGACGTCGTCGGTCACGCCGTCGAACGGCACGCACTCGGCACCCTCGAACGTCTCGGCCAGCGCCATGTTCGTGCTCCCGGCGATGGCGCCGACGCGGCGCCCGCGCAGGTCGGCGGCAGCTGCGACCGCGTCGCCGGCGCGTACGACCACCGACTCGTCGAAGACCGCGTAGGGCCGGGTGTAGAGGAAGCGCTGCTCGCGCTCTGGCGTAATGGCGGAGCCGCACCAGATGCCGTCGCATTCACTCTCGGCCAGGGCGCGCGCGAAGTCGGCCCACTGGCGGAAGATCCAGCGCACCTCGAGCCCGAGGGCGCCGGCCACGGCCCCCGCCGCACCTGGCTCGTAGCCGTGGCGGGTGCCGTCGCCCTCGGTCCAGAACAACGGAGGCGCGGCCATGTCGGAGCAACACAGCGTCAGCGCGCCCGGGCTCACGAGGCCGTTCATGGCAACTCGCCCTGATCCAGCGCCGGCGCCATGACGTCAGGCGGCCGTTGCGAAGTGGCTTTCGATGTAGGGCGTGCGGTAGGAATCCTCGCGCCACAGGATCGGGAAGTAGACCTCGTCCATCTCCAGGTCGTCGGGACGCATGTAGCGCGAGTAGAGCGGGTGGCGCATCGTCGGATGCCAGGTCGTGTCGGTCGTGACCATGTGGCTGATGATGGCGCGGCGGTCGGCATCGGGCCGCTCGTTGGGCGGTGAGCCGTGGAAGCAGAGACCGTGGTGGAACGCCGCACCGCCCGGCGGCACCTCGATCGGCACCATGTCGATCTCGGCCTCGGGCGGGCGCACCTCGCTCATCCAGCCAAGCCAGTCCTCGGGCGCGTGGAACGTGTCGCCTGTCGGCAGCTCGCCCCAGGCGTGCGAGCCGCGCGCGTAGTAGATCGTGCCCGTGTCGGCCGCGGTCTCGTCCAGCGCCATCCAGCACGAGGTCATGTTCGGCGGCTCCAGAAACGGCACGTAGGCCGCGTCCTGGTGTGCCAGCAGGGCCTTGCCCGAGGGCGGCTTCCAGATCATGTTGTCCTGGAGCAGGCGCATCCCGGGCTCACCTGCGAGCCTGGCCGCGAAGCGGCCGTTGCGCTCCTGCAGCGTGATGCGGGCGAGCCAGCGATCGGCCTTCCAGACGTTGCACAGCTGCCGCGTGCGGTCGGGTGGGGTGACGCCGGGGGTGTAGTTGACCTCGTCGGGCGCGAGCCCCGTCTCCCACTCGTGCTCGAAGCAGGCATGGAAGCGCTCGCGCGTGCGCTCGACGTCGTCGTCCGAGAGCCAACCCTCGACGATCAGAAAGCCGTCGCGCGCGTACTGGTCGATCTGCTCGGCGGTCGGATCGGTCTTCGTCATGCATAAAGTTCTATCATCTAGATGTAATGGTGTTCAACGTCACCGCCCGCGACGTCGCGCTCGCGCCGCTGCAGGCCGAGGGCGCCGTCGAGCAGATCGTGCGGCGGCTCGGCGAGGCCATCGGCACCGGTGTGCTCGCGCCCGGCGAGCGGCTTCCGACCGAGCTCGAGCTGGCGGCGCAGCTCGGCGTGGCTCCGATGACGCTGCGGCAGTCGCTTCAGATCCTGCGCGACGCGGGATTCGTCGAGACGCGCCGCGGCCGCAACGGCGGCTCGTTCGTACGCGACGACCCGCCCGCGGCGCTCGTACTTGCGGCCTCGCCGCCCACGCGCAGCGAGTTGCGCGAGCTGACCGACTGGCGCCGCGCCGTCTCGGGTGAGGCCGCAGCACTCGCGGCTGAACGGGCCACCGAGCGCGAGCGCGGCGCGCTGGCGGAGGCTGCGGCGGCCGCCGAGCGCGCCGTGGGCGAGTTCGCGGCCTTCCGGCTGGCCGACGCGCGCTTCCACGTCGCCGTCGCCGAGGCCGCGCGCTCGCGGCGGCTGATTGCCGCGGAGACCCAGATCCAGGTCGAGATCGCCGAGATGCTGCGCGTCGTCCCGGGCCCCCGGCTGGCGCGAGCGGTCTCCCAGGCCAGCCACGACCCCATCGTCGCGGCGATCCTCGCAGGCGATACCGACGCGGCGCACGCCGCCACGGAGCGCCACGTGGAAGGCACCTACGACTGGATCGTCGGGCTGCGGCTCGGTCTGCGCGCATGAGAGCTGACTTCCGAGGGATGGCAGGCGCGCGCGGCGCTCCGTAGAGTCGGCGCGGCGACGCACCGATCCACACCAGCGGTGCGCGCTCCGAACCTCGGGAGGTCGGTATGCGCAAGCCATCTGCAGCGCTCGTCGTGGCGTCGGCGGCCCTGGTGATGTCGACCATCGGCACCTCGGTCGCGGCGACCCACTACGTCATCTCTTCGCCCAAGCAGATCAAGCCCGGATCGATCACGCTCTCGGCCCTCAGCAAGGGCGCACGCAAGGCCCTCCGCGGCGAACGCGGCAAGCCGGGCGCACGAGGTGCGACGGGTGCAACGGGGGCCGCGGGAGCCACCGGCGCCGTCGGCCCGCCAGGCACGCCGGCTACCAGGCTGTGGGCCCAGATCGCCGCCAACGGCACCGTCAACGCCTCGAGCCCGGGGGTCTCGGCGCGGCCCGGCATCTCCTCCGGCACCTACGCCGTCAACTTCGGCCAGGACATCACGCGCTGCGCGGCGATGGCAACCCAGGGCGCGATTCCCTCGTATGCGGCGCCCGGAGGACTGTCGGGTGGCCTCGCCGGCGCCCCGCTCGTGCGGGTCTACAACGCAGGCATCGACCTCGCGCCAGGATTCCCGTCCGCCTATTCGATGATCGTCTCGACCACCAACGAGGCCGCATCTGGAGCAGTCGCTCCGACGACGTTCTATGTCGCCGTCTTCTGCTGATTCGCGGCATGCCCCTATGGTTATGACGCGATGCGCCGACCGCGGGCGGCGGTGCGCGCTCCGAGCCTCGGGGAGAGATCTATGCGCAAGCCATCTGCGGCGCTCGTGCTGGCGTCAGCGGCACTGGTCATGGCGACCATCGGGACATCCGTTGCCGCCTCCGGATACACGATCACCTCCTCCAAGCAGATCAGGCCAGGGTCGGTCTCGCTCGCATCGCTGAGCAAGAGCGCGCGCAAGGCGTTGCACGGCGCTCGCGGGCCGGCCGGCCAGGACGGCGTCGACGGCGTCGACGGGGTGGACGGACTCGACGGTCAGGACGGCCAGGACGGCCAGGACGCCACGAACCTGTGGGCCCAGATCAAGGCCGACGGCACCGTCAACGCCGCTGGGCCGGGCGTCACCGCCCGCACCGGCGGCACGGGCAACTACTTCGTGAACTTCGCACAGGACATCACGCAGTGCGCGACGGTCGCGACTCAGGCCTCGATCCCCAACTTCACGAGCCCGGGTCAGTCCACCGCGGGCATCCAGGGCGCTGCGTTCGTCACCATGAGCAGCACGGGAGTCGACTACGCCCCGGGCTTTCCCAGTCAGACCTCGGTGCGCGTGCAGACCAATCGCGCCAACGGCACGGCGGTCTCGACGAGCTTCACGGTCGCGGTCTTCTGCTGAGGTGGAGGAGGCCTCGGCGATCAGGGCGTACGGTCGTGTCTTCGACGGCGTCGCGGCCGAGTACGACGCGGCCCGCCCGAGCTATGCCCCCGAGCTGGTCGACGCCGCGCTTGCCGCGGGCGTGCTCGCCGGCGACTCGGCCGTGCTGGAGATCGGCTCGGGAACGGGCAAGCTGACCGAGCTGCTCGTCGCGCGCGGCCTGCGCGTCCACGCCATCGAGCCGGGCGCGAACCTGATCGAGGCCGCGCGCAGGCGCCTCGGGCCCACGGATGCGGTGCAGCTCGAGCTCGGGCGCTTCGAGGACGCGGACCTGCCCGAGGGCTCGTATGACGCCGTGTTCTCGGCCACCGCCTTCCACTGGGTCGAACCGCAGATCGGCTGGGCCAAGGTCGCCTCCCTCCTGCGGCCGCGCGGCATGCTGGCGCTGCTCGCGTACATCGGCGTCGAGGACGAGCGCTCGGCCGCCCTCGAGGAACCGTTCGTGCAGCTGGTTCGCGAGCACGCGCCCGTGCTCGCGAACGACTGGAGGGCCATGCCCAGCCTCGAATCGGTCGTCGCCGGGGCCCGCGCGCGACGCGCGAATGCGTCCGAGGTCTGGGACTGGGTCATGAGCGACGGCCGTCATGCTCTCGCGAGACCCGAGGCGGCAGAGCTCTTCGACGGCGTCGAGATCGCGACCGTGCTCGCGCGCGAGGAGCAGACGGCCGGCGAGGTGCTCGCGCACCTGCGCACGTCATCGTTCTACTTCAGGATCCCGGAGGATCGCCGGGAGGCCTTCGAGGCCGGCTACCGGCGCGTCATCGAGGGCCAGGGCGGGACCTTCCAGTTCTCCCGTGCGGACGTCCTGATGACCGCGCGGAAGTCTGCCCGGCACGCCTCCGCCTGACCTTCCTGCCGCCCTCCGGGGGCAGGTCGCGGACACTGCAGTTGTGGCAGAACGCGCAGACATCCGCAACGTGGCGATCATCGCGCACGTCGATCACGGCAAGACGACGCTCGTGGACGCGATGCTGTGGCAGTCCGGGGCCTTCCGCGAGAACGAGTCGGTGCAGGATCGCGTCATGGACTCGGGCGATCTCGAGCGCGAGAAGGGCATCACGATCCTGGCCAAGAACACGGCCGTGCGGCACGGCGGGACGAAGATCAACATCATCGACACGCCCGGCCACGCCGACTTCGGCGGCGAGGTGGAGCGCGGCCTGACGATGGTCGACGGCGTGCTGCTGCTGGTCGACGCGAGCGAGGGCCCGCTGCCCCAGACGCGCTTCGTGCTGCGCAAGGCGCTCGAGCTGCAGCTGCACGTGATCCTCGTCGTCAACAAGATCGACCGGCCCGACGCGCGCATCGCCGAGGTGGTCGACGAGGTCTATGCGTTGTTCCTCGATCTCGACGCCGACGAGCAGCAGATCGAGTTCCCGATCGTCTACACGAACGCCCGCGCCGGGCAGGCGACGCTCGACCCCGATGTGCCGGGCGAGGATCTCGAGCCCCTCTTCCAGACGCTCTTCGAGACCGTGCCGCCGCCCTCGTACGAGGAGGGCCATCCGTTGCAGGCGCTCGTCACCAACCTCGACGCCTCGCCGTATCTCGGCCGCCTGGCGCTCTGCCGCATCCGCAACGGAGTTCTCCGGCGCGGCGACAGCGTCCTGCGATGCCGCATCGACGGCAGCACCGAACGCGTGCGCATCACGGACCTGACCGTGACCGAGGAGCTGACCCGCGTACCCGCCGACGAGGCCGGTCCCGGTGAGATCATCGCGATCGCCGGCATCGAAGACGTCGCCATCGGCGAGACGCTGACCGATCCCGACAACCCGCGTCCCCTCCCCGTGATCAGCGTCGACGAGCCGAGCCTCTCGATGATGATCGGCATCAACACCTCGCCGCTCGCCGGCCTCGACGGCAAGCTGCTGACGGCCCGGCAGGTGCGCAACCGGCTCGACCAGGAGCTCGTCGGCAACGTCTCGCTGCGCGTCCTCGACGGCGACCGCCCCGACGCCTGGGAGGTGCAGGGCCGCGGCGAGCTGCAGCTCGCGGTGCTGGTCGAGCAGATGCGACGCGAGGGCTTCGAGCTCACGATCGGCAAGCCGCAGGTCGTCACCCGCCGCGTCGACGGCGTGCTCAGCGAGCCCGTCGAGCGGCTCGCCATCGACGTCCCCGAGGCCTACTCGGGCGTCGTCATCGGCCTCCTCGCGCTGCGCAAGGGCAAGATGGAGCAGATGGTCAATCACGGGACGGGCTGGGTCCGGCTGGACTACCTCGTGCCGGCGCGCGGCCTGATCGGGTTCCGCACCGAGTTCATCACCGAGACGCGCGGGACGGGCATCCTGCACCACGTCTTCGAGGGCTTCGCGCCGTGGTTCGGCGAGCTCAAGACGCGCCCCAACGGCAGCCTGGTGGCCGATCGCCGCGGCGTCTCGACCTCGCACGCGCTGATGAGCCTGCAGGAGCGCGGCGAGCTGTTCATCGGCCCGGCGGTCGACGTCTACGAGGGGATGGTCATCGGCGTCAACGCGCGCCCCGAGGACCTGGACGTGAACGTCGCCAAGGAGAAGAAGGCCAGCAACATGCGCTCGGCCCACGCCGAGGAGCTCGTGCGCCTGGCACCTCCGAGGCACCTCTCGCTGGAGCAGGCGCTGGAGTTCATCCGCGAGGACGAGGCCGTCGAGGTCACGCCCTCGCACGTGCGGCTGCGCAAGGTCGTGCTCCCGGCCGGCGGGCGCACCAAGACCGCGCGGGCGCGCGCAGCCGCCGAGCTCGGCGTCAGCTAGCTCAGCAGGACGAACGCGTTCTGCGAGGGGTCGCGCACGAGCGGCCCGGCGGGATCGTCCTCGACCTCCACCCCGCCTTCACGAATGCGGTCGGCCAGCGCGTCGCGCTCCGCCGCGTTCGGCAGCACGATCTCGAAGCGCCGCAGCGCCGCCGAGCCGGGCGGCGGTGGCAGCGCGCCGCCGCTGCGCCACGTGTTGGCGCCGACGTGGTGGTGGTAGCCGCCGGCCGAGAGGAACGCGGCCTGCCCGCCGTACTCGGCCATCAGGCCGAAGCCCAGCAGGTCGCGGTAGAACTCGAGGCTCGGGGCGATATGTGCGACCTGCAGGTGCACGTGCCCCATAGCCGTGCCCTCGGGCTGGCGCTCGAAGGGTTCCGTCTCCGGGTCGTCGAGTTCGCCGAGCAGGCCGTTGAGATCGAGGGGATCGGTGCCCATGCGCGCCGCGACTCGGCCCTCCCACTGCTCGCGCGGCCGGTCGTGGTAGATCTCGATCCCGTGCCTGTCAGGGTCGCTGAGGTAGATGGCCTCGCTGACGAAGTGGTCGGAGGCTCCCGACAGGCGCACGCGCTCGCGCACCGCGTGCGCGAGCCAGCGCGCCAGGCTCGGCCGGTCGGGCAGCAGCAGGGCGAAGTGGAAAAGGCCCGTGCGCCCGGGCGTGGGCTGCGCGCCCGGCTCCTCGACCAGCTCGAGCAGCCGCGCCGAGCCCGCTCCCAGGGTCGCGCGCCCGGCATCCTGGGCGAGCACGTCGAGGCCGATGGACTCGCGGTAGTAGGCGAGCGAGCGCTCGAGGTCGGAGACCGTGAGGTGCACTGCGCCCATGTGCGTCGCGTCGGGGATCGGGACGCTCATTGGACCTCCACGTGCGGTTGAATCCAGGCGGCAAGCGCGTCCAGATCGCCCTGCGTGAGCTCGTGACCCACCGGCTGGCGCGACACCTGCACCTCGGCACCGCCCGCCGCCAGCAGCTCGGCGAGCTCCTCGATCTGCTGCGGGGAGCTGTAGGGATCGGCGTCACCCGCTGCGATCAGGACGTCGGTGCCGGCGAGCGACAACGGCTCCTCGGGGCGGTAGGGCAGCATCGGCCGCAGCAGCGCGGCGCCACGCAGGACGCCACCGTGCCGGAAGAGCAACTCGACCGCGATGTTCGCCCCGTTCGAGTAGCCGAGCGCGATCATCCCCCCCGGATCGCGCCCGTAGTGCGCGCTCGCGTCCCCCACCCAGCGGGCGAGTTCGCCACCGCGCCGCCGCAGGTCGTCGAGGTCGAGGTTGCCCATGCCGCGGCGTGCGAAGAAGCGCGCGGCGACGCCGCCCTCCAGCACCTGGCCGCGCGGGCTGAGCAGGGCCGCGGTGGGAGCGAGCTGTCGGCCGAGATCGATCAGCTGGTGCTCGTCTCCGCCGGTGCCGTGCAGCAGCAGGAACGTCGCCGGCCCCGTGCCGGGCTCGTACCGGTGGGCGAAGGCCTCGACGCCGCTCACGCGGGGTCGGGCCGCCAGGCGCGGATGTCGGGGAGCGGAGTCAGCACCGGCTCGATGCGCTCGCGCAGGTGCTCGAACGCCGGCGGCAGCGAGAGGTGCTCGCCCAGCGATTCCAGCGGCTCGTCCACGGTGAAGCCAGGCCCGAGCGTCGCGATCTCGAAGAGCACCCCGCCCGGCTCACGGAAGTAGATCGAGCGGAAGTAGAAGCGGTCGATCACCTGCGTCGGGTGCAGTCCGAGCTCGCGCACGCGCTCGCCCCAGGCTTCGTGATCCTCGAACGTGGACGCCCAGGCGATGTGGTGCACCGTGCCGGCGCCGGGGATTCCCCTGCCCTCGGGCAGCGAGTCGTAGGCGTAGGTGCCGCCGCGCTCCGCGCCACGGGCTTCCCAGCCGTCGTCGAGGGGCTTGAACTCGAGCGCCTCCTCGAGCAGCTTGCGGCTCGAATCGGGCCGCATGGTGGAGGCCCGCACGCCCTCGAAGCCCTGCAGCGCATATTCGGCGGGGACCTCCCGGTGGAGCGCGATCAGCGGGGGGTCGGGCCGCTCGACGGCGGCGAACTCGTGCGCCATGCCCTCGGGATCGGCGAAGAACAGGCGATCGCCGGTGCGCTCCGTCTTGACGCCCTCGCCGGCGAGCCGCTCAGTCCAGAAGTCCAGCGCGTCGCTCGACGGAACCCGCCAGATGATGCGGTGCACCATCCCCGGCCCGGCGCGGCCGGGCGCGGCACCCGGGTATTCGAAGAACGTGAGGTCGGCGCCGCCGCTGCCGTGCTCATCGGCGTAGAACAGGTGGTAGACGCTCGGATCGTCCTGGTTGACGGTCTTCTTGACCATCCGCAGCCCCAAGACGCCGGCGTAGAAATTCACGTTCCGCGGCGCATCCCCGGTGATCGCGGTGATGTGGTGCACGCCTTCCAGCTTCATCGCGCCTGCAGTGTACGGGCCTCGGGCGCCCGTGCATCTATCGGGGTCAGGCCGAGGGGCGCCGGACGCTCCGAGCGCTCGTCTCCGAGCTCGGGTTCCGGAGCGTCCGCCTCGCGGAGGGCTCAGAGGAGGCCGGACGTCGACGGCCGAGCACGTCTCGCGCGGAGCGACAATGACGACAAAGTGACAGTGCCGTCATGCAAGTTTGCTGTTCGCGTTTGCAGGAGTACGTTGGCGCTCCGTAGCTCATACAGAGCCCAATCGAAAGAGAGGCTGACAATGTTCGGCAAAGTCATTGTCGCCCTGGCCGCGTGCGCCGCCTTTGCGGCGCCCTTCGCGCTCGCACAGAGTGGCACCGAGAAGGATGTTCAAATCACCGAGTCCGAGTGGGGCATCGCCGGCGTCCCGGCGACCGTCAAGGCAGGGACGCAATTGCGCATCACTGTCACCAACAAGGGCGGAGTGCTCCACGAACTGGTGCTCGAGAATGGCAATTGCACGAAGCAGTGCGCTGTCAAGCTGAAGGGCCACAACCTCGAGCTGGAGAACCTCGCTCCGGGCGCGTCCAAGTCCGCCGTGTGGAAGCTCACGAAGGCAGGCAGTTACACGTTCACCTGCCGCAAGCCGGGCCACTGGAAGGCCGGCATGCGTAAGACGTTCACGGTCGCCTAGGAGCATTCCGTGTCTCTCGCCGCCACACTGATTGGCAATGTCCTGCTCGGCCTCCTGGTCGCGGCGGCGCTCGTGGTCGCCTGGGGGCGTCCGTTCCGCCTCGCCGCGGAAAAAGACGAGCGAGCAGCGGCACTCGAGCGCCTTCAGCACGACTGTGAGCAGCGCGCAGCCTGGACGAACCCGCACGCCCGACCCAGAGGCACAGGCGAGCCCGACGGCGCACGCCGCAGCGGTGAGTCCCCCCGCCTTCGCCTGGTCGGCACTCCCGCGAGTGAGCACGTGCGCGAGGCGAACCCGGCCTCGTAGGCGTCGTCCGGCGGCCGCCGCGGCCCTCCCCAGAGCCGCGGCGGCCGGCCACGTGCGTCAGGCGGTGGGTGCGACCGAGGCCTCGGTCTCGGCCACCGGCGCTGCCGCCTCCGCGGAGTTCCCGCGGATCAGCACGAGCGCCGCAACCAGGCCGAGCGCCGCCATCAACGCGCCCACCAGGAAGGCGCGTGAGAGGCCGTCCGTGAATGCGACGTCCGCCGCCGTCCCGCTCGCGCGGAGCTCGGCGGTACGGCTCGTGAACACCGTGGCGAGCAGCGCGACGCCGACGGCGCCACCGATCTGCTGGGAGGTGTTGATGAGGCCGGACGCGAGCCCCGCCTGGTCGTCCCTGATGCCCATGAGCGCGGCGATGGTCACCGGGATGAACGCGAAGCCGAGGCCGATGCCGGCCAGCACGAAGCCGGGCGCCAGGTCGCCGAGATACGTCCCGTGCGGGGAGACCTGCGTGAAGAACAGCAGGCCCGCCGTCAGCAGCACGAGGCCGAGAACGAGGATGCGGCGCACCCCGAAGCGCCCCACGAGCGCCTGCGAGGCGCCGGCGGAGACGATGATCGTGCAGGCCACGAGCAGGTAACCGACGCCGCTGCGGATGGCCGTGTAGTGGAGTCCCGGCGGCTGCTGCATGTAGAGCGCGAGCAGGAAAAACATCGCGAAGATCGCGGCGCCCAGCATGAAGCCGACGACATTCGCGCCCACGATCGTCGGGAGCCGGAAGATCGAGAGCGGGAGCAGCGGGCTGCTGGCGCGCTGCTCGTTGAGCAGGAACCCGATCATGAGCACCGCCGAGATGGCGAAGAAGCCGAGGGTTCGCGCCGAGAACCAGTGGTACTGGTCGGTCTTGACGACGGTGTAGACGAGCAGCGAGAGGCTGGACGTGACCAGGATCGCGCCGATGATGTCGAAGGAGCGGATCGCATCCTCGACGCGGCTCTCGTTCAGCAGGCGCGGCGCGAGCAGGATCGCCGCCAGGCCGATCGGCGCGTTGACGAAGAAGACCCACTCCCAGCCGACGTACTGGGTGAGCACGCCTCCCATCAGGACGCCCACGGCGCCACCCGCACCGGAGACAGCGCCCCAGACGCCCAGTGCCTTGTTGCGCTCCTCGCCTTCGGCGAAGGTCGTCGACAGGATCGAGAGGGCGGCAGGCGCGATCATCGCGGCTCCGAGGCCCTGAACCGCGCGAGCGCCGATCAGGAAGTTGCTGGACGACGCGAAGCCGCAGGCCAGCGAGGCGACGGTGAAGAGCGCGAGGCCGGCCATGAACATCCGCCGCCGGCCGAGCAGGTCGGCCATGCGCCCGCCCAGCAGCAGGAACCCGCCGAAGGTGAGCGCATAGGCGCTCGCAACCCACTGCAGGCTCGAGTTGTTGAAGTGCAGATCGACCTCGATGGTCGGCAACGCGACGTTGACGATCGAGACGTCGATGATCAGCATGAACTGCGTTGCACACAGCAGGATCAGAGCGATCCAGCGGCGCGGGTCGGCGGCTTCCGACGACATGTGGCTTTCTCCCCGGGAGTAGTAGCTCGGCAGTATGCCCGTGATGCGGGCCGATGTGAACAACGTTCGCTGGCCCGGGCTCATTTCCGGTGCTCACGATTACTGTGAACCCGTGACCCGGACGAGAGGCATCGCGAAGCGGCTCGGGATCGGCGCCTTCGCCATCGCGGTCGGGGTGACCGGCTGCTCGGCGATCTACAACGTCGCGACCTCGCCGCACGAGCAGTCCGGTGGCTCGCTGGCTCCGTCGGGTCGCTTCGTGAACGCCGGAGGCGTGCTCACCCACTACGAGCGCTTCGGGGCGCGCGGCTCGCCGATCGTCCTGGTCGGCGGCTTCCTCGAGCCGAGCGACGTGTGGGACGGCGTCGCCCGCGAGCTCGCCGGAAACCACCGTGTGTTCGCCATGGACCTCGCGGGGTTCGGTTACTCGCAGCGCAGCGGGCACTACCGGCTGGGCGACTGGCAGCGCCAGCTCGACGCCTTCATGGGCGCCCTCGGCATCCACCGCGCGCTGCTGGCCGGCCACTCGCTGGGCGCCGGCGTCGTCGCCGCTCAGGCGCTCGCCCACCCCGGCCGTACCGTCGGCATCGTGCTGGTCGACGGCGACGCCCTGGCGAGCGGCGGCGGCCCGGGCTTCCTGCGCGACCTCATCGTCGACCCCTACCGCACGAGCGTCTTCCGCATCGTGCTGGGCTGGGACTGGGCCATGCGCGAGCTCATCCGTAGGGTCTACGCGCCGGATCCCGTGCGCATCGATGCCGGCGAGCTGGCGCGCTGGCGCCGGCCGCTGCACGTCGACGGCACCGAGGGCGCGCTGGCGACCATGATCTCCAACGGGATACAGGGCCTGGAGATCGACGACCTGGCGCGCGTGCACGTTCCCGCCACCGTGGTCTTCGGGCAACACGACGGCTCGGTGCCGGTCGCGAGCGGCTGGCGCGTTGCCGAAGTGCTGCACGCCCCGGTCAAGATCGTCCCGGGCGCAGGCCACCTCTCGCTCATCACGCATCCGCGCGCGGTCGCAGCAGCGATCGCAGATGCGGCGCACGGGTAGCATCGGCGCGTGAAGGCGCTGGTTCCGCAGATCGCGCTCGACGACGCCGAGCAGGCCGGGCGGCGCGAGCGCTTCCCCGCCGGCGCGGCGATCGAGTTCGCCGACCTCGAGCTGGACAGCCGCGCCGGTGCGCTCGATCGCCTGCGCGACGCCGAGCCCATCTCCTGGGTGCCCGCCCTCGGCGGCTGGCTCGTCACCTCGCACCTGCTGGCGCGCGAGCTGCTCAGCCGGCGCGACGAGTTCACCGTCTGGGCCGAGCCCAACCTGGTGCGGGCGTCGCTCGGCCTGATGATGCTGAGCAGCGACGGCGACGAGCACACGCGGCAGCGGCGACCGTTCGAGGAGCCGTTCGGGGTGCGCCCGGTGCGCGAGCGTTTCGCCGGGCCCGTGCGCCGGCGCGTGGCTGGGCTACTCGACGAGCTCGCTCCACGCGGCGCCTGCGAGCTGGTCGCGCAGTTCGCGTCGCCCTTCGCGATCGGCGTCGCGGGCGACGTGCTCGGCCTCTCGCTCGACGACGTCCTGCGCGTGCAGGGCTTCTACGAGGCGTTCGCGGGCGCGATGGTCTACGACGGCGATCCCGAGCCGCAGCGGCGTGCCGACGCGGCCCGCGCAGAGTTGAACGCCATCCTGCTCGCCGAGATCGAGCGCTCGCGACGGCAGCCCGACAACTCGGTCACGAGCGCCGTGGCCAACGACCCGGCGCGCGGCCTCTCGGACGACGAGATCGCGGCGCAGTTGCGGGTGATCCTCTTCGGTGCGATCGAGACGGTCGAGTCGACGCTCGCGAATGCCGTACTGCTCCTGCTGCTCAACCCCGGCGAGCTCGAGACGGTGCGCTCGGAGCCGGACTTCATGGCCAATGCGATCGAGGAGGGCATGCGCCTGATTCCGCCCGTCGCGTTCATCGAGCGCTGGACGGCGATGCCGTGCGAGCTCGGCGGCGTCGAGCTCGGCGCGGGCGAGTTCATCGGCCTCAGCACGGTCGCCGCCAATCGCGACGCGGCGGTGTTCCCCGTTCCCGAGCGCTTCGACGTGCGGCGCGGCAACGCCCGCCACCACCTCACACTGAGCCACGGCCACCACCACTGCCTCGGCTTCAATCTGGGCCGGATGCAGTGCCAAATCGCCCTGACGGAACTGTTCGACCGGCTCCCCGGGCTCGAGATCGTGCACGCGCCCGAGCCGGCCGGCTTCGCCTTCAGGAGGCCGGCGACCCTCGAGCTGCGCTGGCTCGCATCGTGACGAGGACGATGGCGGCCGTGAGGACCAGGTACTCGATCAGCACGGGATAGGTGTTCGAGCCGACGAACGACGCGGTGGGAACCACGCGCCCGCCCGCGTGTGCGAGGTACATCTTGATCGAGCTCTCGTGGCCGAATGCCCACGGTGCCGCGAGCAGCAGCCAGCGCCAGTCGATGCGAGGGGCGGCGAGCACAAGCGGGACGATCAGGTAGACGAGGTAGTGCGACCAGACGACCGGGGCGGCGACGACGACCGCGCACATGGCCGCGGCGAACGACCGCCGGTCGCCCTCGAGACCTCCCGACAACCGCCATGCAGAGACGAGCAGGCCGGTCGCAACGGCGAGCGGCAGCACGGACGCGAGCATGCCCGGCGCGCCGAGCTTGAGCGCGAGCGCGCTCATCGAGACGCCGCACCCGCCGTAGATGCGATCCCAGGCCTGCAGCAGCGCGGGGTACATGCGCATGCCCTCGAAGCCGATGACGGCCCAGCTGCCGAGCGCAAGGCCGAGGGCGATGACGACGCTCGCAAGGGACGCCTTGACCCGGCGGGTGATCAGGAGCCACGCGAGCACGGGGATCATCAGCGGCTTCACGGCCAGCGCGGCGCCCAGCGCGAGCGCCGCGATCAGCCAGCGGTCCCGGTAGCGCCAGACGACGGCCAGCGCCAGCACGAGCAGCATCTCCACCTGGCCGAGCCCGATCGCGTCGACGACCGACGGCAGCAGGAAGACGCCGCCGTAGAGTCGCCAGTCGCGCACGCCGAGCACCCAGAGCGTCAGGGCGAGGGCGACGACCAGGATCGCGCCCCACATGACCGAGGCAACCGCGAACGACAGCAGGCCGAGCGGGATGGAGAGCAGCGCGATGAAGGGCGGGTAGATGGACGGCACGCCGTCCTGGAGGCGCAGGACGCCTCCCGCCGCGTAGGGCGAGCTCCCGTGCAGGATGTCGACGGCCGGCTGCCAGACTCCCGTGCGGAAGTCGATCGCGCGGTCGGGCGAGTTCGCGACGAGGTGGAAGCAGGCGAGGGCGGCCACTGCGACCAGCACGGCGCCGCCGAGCGTCACGGCAGCTCGAACGGCGACGTCGAAGGGCGCCGATCGGTTGCGGATGCCGGTCGCAGCCACACACGACCTATCGGCGCGGCCGCCCGCCGCCATGAGAGCGTTCTCCGGCGCCGTTTGGAGAACTCCGGGCGCGGGCACGTCACCGCATGCCGCCCGACGCCGTCTGGGTCACCTCCACCTACTTCGAGTCGTGGAAGGCGCGCGACTTCGACACGCTGCGGCTGCTACTGGCCGACGACGTGACCTTCGACGGGCCGCTGGCCCACCTGGACAACGCAGACGACTGCATCAACGGCCTGCAGGAGATGTCGAAGATCGTGACCGACATCGTGGTGCGCAAGGTCTGGGTGGACGGCGACGACGTGCTCACCTGGTTCGAGCTCCACACGTCCGTGGCGAGACCCAAGCCCACGGCGAACTGGAGCAAGGTCCAGAACGGCAAGATCACGAGCATCCGCGTCGTGTTCGACGCCCGCGGCCTCGCGCCGAGCTAGCCGCCGAGCGACTGCAGCGTCGCGACGAGGTCGGCCATCTGCCCGACCGGCAGATGGTCGACGGCGAAGCGCAGCGCCGTGGCTTGGAAGCCGCCGATCGCGCCCGCGTGCTCCGCGTCGTCGATCGAGCGTTCGAGGCCGCTGCGCACGGCGTTCTCGAGCTCGTGGCTGTCCACGTTGTGGTCGCGGGCGAAGCGGGCACGCGAGCTGGAGCTCGCCAGAGCGAGTGTGAGCGTCTCGCGCGAGACCCCGAAGTGACAGGCCGCGCCGTCGAGCGCCGAGAGCGCGATCTGCTGGGCGATCGCCTCGGCGCCGCCGGGATTCGTCCAGGAGCGCGGCGCGCACGGATTGCGCACGGACGAGGGCTCGTAGGAGCCGCCGCCGAGTGCGAGGTACGCCGCGGGCACGGATACGGCGAGCGCTGCCGAGCACGAGAGCACCGCGAGGGCCTGGCGCGTCGACCTCACAGCGTCACCCGCCGCGTCAGCGCGATCGGGATGAGGGCGAGGGCCGCGAGCACCGCGGCGAACAGGAAGGAGCGTTCGAACGACGACGTGGCGGCGCGGTCGAGTTGCTCGTTCAGCTGCCGCTCGAGCACCTGCAGCTGTGGTCGCTCGCGGTCGCTCGCATTCACCGCCGCGAATGAGCCGTGGATGTCGGGCAGCCGGCCCGGCTGGCTGCGGATGTCGGCCGCGATGCGCGAGGCGAGATCGATCTTGGTGAGCGCGTCGATGTGCGCGTCCAGCACCAGCTCGGCGCCCTTCTGCGTGGCCCGCTCGCGCTGGCGTTCGAGGTCGCCCACGAACACGGGCGTGAGCAGGACGAGCCCGAGCACGACACCGGCGTGGCGCGCGGCGATCGTGACGCCGCCATGGATGGCAGCCGGCGAGCGCCCGGCCACTGCGGCCTCGGTCAGCGCACCGAGCGAGAGCGCGAGACCGGCGCCGACCAGCAGCTGCGGTGCGAGCGTCCACCCCCAGCCCGCCCCTGGCAGGAGCCCGAGCGCCGCCACACCGCCCGTCCCCAGCAGCGTCCCGGCGGCAGCGCGGGTGCGCGGGCTGGCGACGCGCCGCTCGAACGGCCCGGCGACGAGCGCCGCCGCGGGCATTGCCGTGACGACGAGCGCAGCGGAGATCGGCGGCATGCGCCAGCCCTCCACAAGCAACAGGACGAGCAGGAAGAGCACGGCCGCAAGACCCGCCGAGAGGAGCCCGAGCGCGAGGTTGGCCGCGATGTTCGGCAAGCCGGCGCGCCCGGCCACGGCGGGCGCGCCGCGCCCGAACACGACGAGCGCGGGAATCAGGGCCAGCGGCACCTGCACGACGAAGATCGCCTGCCAGGAGATCAGCTGCGTGAGCAGGCCGCCGATGGCGGGGCCGAGCGCCGCGCCGGCGATTCCGGCGGCGGCCCATACGCGCACCGCCCGGCGTTCGCCGCCCGCCAACCCCGGCAGCAACTCGAGGGCGGCGCACACGGCGGCCGCTCCGCCGATGCCCTGCACGGCGCGCGCGGCGATCAGGAAGCCGAGCGAGGGTGCGAGCGCACACGCGGCCGAGGCTGCTGCGAACAGCACCAGGCCGGCCGCACAGACCTGTCCGGCGGGACGGCGTGTGGCCATGCGCGCGGCCGGGACCGCCGCGAGGGCGATCGCCAGGTTGAAGGCCGTCACGACCCAGGCGACATCGGCGACCTGTGCCGAGTACTCGCGGTAGATCGCCGGCAACGCGAGGATGACGACCGAGGCGTCGGCCAGCACGAGCCCGACGGCCAGGGCGACCGCCGCGACCCGAAGGTCAGGTCTGCGAAAGCTCGTACGCCTCCGGGCGCCTGTGCGCCAGCGAGGGCACCTGCGCTCGCACGCGTGCGAGCGCGCCGTGATCGCATTCGGCGACGATCACGCCCTGCCCGTCGGGCGCCTGCACGAGCACCGTCCCCCACGGGTCGACGATCATCGAGCGCCCGTAAGCCGTCAGCCCCGCCGGCAGTGCCCCATGCTGGTTCGCGGCCACGACGAAGCACTGATTCTCGATCGCCCGTGCCCGCAGCAGCACCTCCCAGTGATCCCTTCCGGTGCGCTCGAGGAAGGCCGCGGGCACGGTGAGGACGGTCGCTCCTGCCACGGCGTAGGCGCGATAGAGCTCGGGGAAGCGCAGGTCGTAACAGATCGTGAGGCCCACCTGGACGTCCCCGAGGGTCGCGATCTCCCCACCCGTGCCGGGAGCGTCGGTGTCGGACTCGCGCACGCGCTGGCCGGGGAGGTCGACGTCGAACTGGTGGATCTTGCGGTAGACGGCAACGCGGCGCCCGTCACGGTCGAACGCGACGCTCGTGTTGCGAAGCCGCTCGTCGCCCGCGATCCGCTCGGCCACCGATCCCGCCACGATCGCCATGCCGAGCTCGCGCGCCCAGCCCTGCACGGCTGTGAGGCGGGCGCCGTCGAGGGGCTGCGCCGCCGCGCGGATCTCGTCCGCCGAGCCGAATGCCTCCCAGCGCTCGGGCAACAGCGCGATCTCGGCACCGCTCGCAGCCGCCTCGCGCACGAATCGCTCGGCGGAGGCGAGGTTGTCGTCGGGCGTGCTGCCGGCGCGCAGCTGGATGCAGGCGATGCGCGGGTTCACGAGCGCACTTTATGCTCACCCGATGATGCGCCGCGCGATCCTCGTCGCCATGCTCGTCCTGGCGGCCGCCGGCACCGGATCGGCCGCGGCGGATCCGGTGGTGGCCCACTTCCGCAGCCCCACGGGCAACATCAACTGCATCGGAGGCACGTCGCCCGCCTACGTCGAATGCCAGGTGCGCCACGCGGCCTGGCCGCAGAGACCGCCCAGGCCCCTCAACTGCGACCTCGACTGGGAGCCGTACAACCTCAGCCTCGGCAACCGGCGCGTCGGCATCGGCGCCTGCCGCGGCGACGTCGGGCCGCGCTGCTTCCACGACTGCACGACCCTGCGCTACGGGCGCTCGGTGAACATCGGGCCGATTCGCTGCCGCTCCGCGGCTATCGGCGTCACCTGCCGTTACGTGCACGACAAGCACGCGGGCTTCCGCATCGCACGCGAGGGCTACATCGTCTGGCGCGCGTGACGCCCGCGGCCGGAGTACGCGAGCGCGCGCTCGCCGTCGTCCGCGAGCTCGGGCCCGGGTTCGCCGAGCGCGCCGCAGGCTACGACCGGGAGCCCGCGTTCCCGTTCGAGAACTACGCCGAGCTGCGCGAGGCGGGGATGCTCGGTCTCTGCATCCCCGAGCGCTACGGCGGCATGGGAGCGAGCTTCCAGGACTACATGCACCTCTCGGCCGAACTGGCGCGCTTCTGCCCGACCACGGCGCTGACTTACAACATGCACAGCCAGACAGCTCTCTGGACGGGGATCCTGGCCGACGACCTCGACATGCCGGCCGATCTGCGCGAGCGGCACGAGCGCATCCGCAGCGGCCTCTACCGCTGGATCCTCGAGGACGGCGCGCTCATGAGCCAGCCGCTGTCGGAGGGGATCGCGCGCGGCGCCACGGCCGGCGTCGCCACGACGGCCACGCCCGTCGCAGGCGGGTTCCACGTCAACGGCCGCAAGGTGTTCGCGTCACTGGCCGGGGCCGCCGACGCCTACAACTTCACCTGCCGAGTGGCCGGGGAGGACGGCCTGCGCTTTCTCTCGGTGCGCTCCGACAACCCCGGCGTCCGGATCGTCGGCGACTGGGATCCGCTCGGCATGCGTGGCACGGATTCGCGCACGCTGGTGTTCGAGGACGCGTTCGTCGAGGGCGACGACGAGCTGCTGCCGCCGGGCGGCTTCGACCAGCTCGCGGCACGCTGGCCACACGTCTACCTGACGCTCACGCCGACGTACATCGGGCTCATGCGCGCCGTCGTCGACTTCGTGCAGGGGTACCTGGGCAGTACGCCGCCCGCCGGGGTTCCTGCCCGCCGCGACGTGCCGGCCAAGCAGTGGGCCTGGGCGGAGATCCAGATTGCCTACGAGCGCAGCCGGTCGCTCTGGGAATGCGCGGTCGCGGAGGCCGGCGTCGATCCGACGCCCGATCAGCTGCGCCGGGCGTGGGCCGCTTCGTACACGGCCATGGAGACCGCGCCGGAGGTCGCCGCGCTCGCGATCCGCGCCTGCGGCGGAGGCTCGCTGATGCGCAACCTGCCGCTCGAGCGGCACTATCGCGATGCGCGCTGCGGCTCGGTCATGCTGCCCTGGAGCGCCGAGGTGTGCCTCGAGTTGCTCGGCCGCTTCGGCCTCTACGAGGAGCCGGACGATCACCGCCGTGTCTGATCTGCGCGACGTCGACGCCCTACCGGTGGCCTGGCGCGAGGCGGGCTCCGGCCCGCTCGTCCTCTTCCTCGGCGGTCTCGGCACGACCCGCACGGGCTTCGACCCGCAACTGACGGCGTTCGCCTCGAGCTATCGCTGCGTGGCCTGGGACATGCCGGGCTACGGCGCCTCACCTCTGCCCCCCGGAGGCCTGTCGTTTCCGCTCCTGGCCGGAGCGGCGGCAGATCTGATCGAGACGCTCGGAGAGCAGCGGGCGCACCTGGTCGGACTCTCGATGGGCGGCCAGGTCGCACTCCACACTGCGTTGCTGTACCCCGCGCGCGTGCGCTCCCTGGCGCTGCTCGACTCGAGCCCCGCCTTCGGGCTCGACGGCACCGATCCGGAGGCCTGGAAGCGGCTGCGGCTCGACGCCCTGGACGCCGGCGAGACGCCCGCGAGCATGGCCGAGCGCGTGCTGCGCTCGATCATGGCGCCTGCTGTCGGCGACCCCGCGCTGGCCGCGGCCGTCGCGTCGATGTCGCGCATCTCCGCCGACGGGCTGCGCGCCTCGGTCGAGTGCCTGCCCTCCCACGACGTGCGCGACCGCCTCGGCGAGATCGACGTTCCGGCGCTCGTGCTGGTCGGCGAGCACGACGAGGAGACGCCGTTCTCCTATGCCGAGGCGCTGGCCGCGGGCATCGCCGGAGCACGGCTTCAGATCATCCCGGGCGCCGGCCATATCTCGAACCTCGAGGCCCCGGTGGCAGTCAACATCGCTCTGCGCGAGCACCTCGACGCGGTGGAGGCCGGGCCATGACGGAGTGGCGCTGGCTGGACGTCTTCGCGCGCCACCTGCGCGCCTGCGCACTGAGCCACGGCGACGTCGTCGCGGTGCTCTCCGAGTCGGCCAGCCGCGGCGAGCTGGTCGAGACGAGCCGGATCGCGGCACAGATGCTGGGCGGCCGCGTCTACGACGTCGTCGTGCCGACGCCGCCCGCGACCGGCCCGGTGGCGCTGCGCTCGACGGGCGCATCGGTCGCGCTGGCCGGCAACCGCGGCGCGATCGCGGGCCTGGCAGCCGCCGACCTCGTGATCGACTGCACCGTGGAGGGCCTGCTGCACGCGCCCGAGCTCGGCAAGATCCTGGGCGGCGGCGCGCGTGTGCTGATGATCAGCAACGAGCACCCCGAGAACTTCGAGCGCTACACCGAGGACCCGACGCTCGCAGAACGCGTGGAGCGGGGCGTGGCGCTCCTGGAGGGGGCGGCGGAGATGCGGGTGACCTCCGCCGCGGGCACCGATCTCGTGGCGCGACTCACGGGCGCGTTCCGCGCCGGATCGTCGGGCGTCGCCACGGAGCCCGGCACGATCGCCCACTGGCCGGGCGGATTGTGCCTGGCGTTCCCCGCGGCGCACAGCGTCGACGGTCTCGTCGTGCTCGCTCCCGGCGACATCAACCTCACCTTCAAGACCTACGTGCGCGAGCCGGTGCGCCTGCGCATCGAGGACGACCACGTCGTCGCGATCGAGGGCGAGGGCCTGGACGCCGAGCTCTTTCGCTCATACCTCGCCGCCTTCGGCGATCGCGAGAGCTACGCCGTCAGCCACGTCGGCTTCGGCATGAACCGGGCCGCGCGCTGGGACTACCTCGAGCTCTACGACAAGTCGCAGATCAACGGCACCGAGGCACGCGCCTTCGCCGGCAACTTCCTCTTCTCGACCGGTGCGAACGAGAACGCCGGACGCTATACGGCCGGGCATTTCGACCTGCCGATGCGCAACTGCACCGTCGCGCTGGACGGCCTGGTGGTCGTCGACGCGGGCGAGCTCAAGGGTGACCTGGCGTAGCCATGCCGGACGCTTTGTGACATGAATAACTTGGGGTCTGACCCCAATTTATGCGGACCGAAACCGCATGAACAGGTGCACGAACCGGGGTCTCACCCCCGCGTGTGGCAGCTACATGACCTCGGGGCCGATGCGCTCGCGCAGCAGCGGGAGGACGTCCTCGGGCTGGGGATAGCGGCCGATCATCTTCTTGTAGAAGATGCGCTCGCCGTCCACGTCCACGTCGAAGACGCCGCCCGTGCCGGGCACGAGCTCCAGCGCGGTCAGGACAGGAGACCAGCCCTCGAGGATGCGCGCCGCCAGACCGGAGGCGTTCGGCGTCGCCCCTCAGGGGACGCAGTATTCGATGCGAACCCGATAGGTCGGTCTCATCGCCACACGGGCAGTCTGCCAGCAGACGGCGACTGCTGGCGCGAGCGGCGACCGAGAGCGCGGACGCGCGGGAAAAGCGCCCACGCGGCGATGCCGATGATCACGGCGAGGAAGACGATGCGCTCGACCGGGCCGGTGTAGAAGAAGGCCCCGCGCCAGACGAACCAGCAGACGAGCGGCAGCGTCCAGATGGGGCGGAAGCGCGGGGCGTAGAGCGCCAGCGGTACGAACAGCAGCACGAGATAGTGGTGCCAGACGATCGGCGAGAACGCGATCAGCCCGAGCACGCCGAGCAGGAACGCCGCCTGGTCGCCGCCCTCGCGGCGCCTGCTCGCCACCCACACGGCCACGGCCAGGCTGAAGCCGACGACATACGGCGCAGCCGCCGCGATCGGCCCGTGAAGCCCGGCCAGATTCGCGTAGGCCACTGCCGAGTAGCCACGCGTGCGCTCGATGTCCGTCAGCAGCGAGAGCAGGTGCGGGTATCCGGCCAGGCCGTCGAAGCCGATCAGCGCCCAGCCGGCGACGATCAGCCCTGCCGAAGCGGCGAGGCTGATCACGGCCGCCCGCCAGCGCCGCGTGGCGATGAGCCAGACCACGAGCGGCAGGGCGATCAGCTTGAGCGCGATGATCGCACCGAGAGCGATCCCGGCCCGGCCCGCCCGATCGCGCCAGCGCCAGCAGGCGGCGAGGCCGAGCAGGACGAGGAAGTCGACGGAGCCCATCAGCACCGAACTCATCGCCGCCGGTGTCAGCAGCGCGGCGCCGTAGACGCGCCAGTCGCGCACGCCGACGAGGCGAAGCGCGAGCCCGCCGGCGAGCAGCATGCAGCCCACCCAGAGCCACTCCGCCAGGGCCTGGGGCAGGTACGAGAACGGCACGCCCAGCAGCAGCGCCGGTGCGGGATAGGCGGCGAAGACGCCGTCGTGGTACTCGTCCGGGCGGTGCCCGGCGGCCACGGCGTGGCGAACCCGAATGAGCTCGTCCGTGTGGTACGGCGACAGGCCGCGCGTGATCTCATGGCCTGGCACGAAGAAGTTGCCGTGGAAATCGATCGCCCAGGCGCCGGTGCCGCTGCGATAGCTGCCGATGAGGATCGTCACCAGCATCACGATGGGCAGCACTCCGAGCAGCCCGATCGTGAGCACGCGGCGCGCGGCGCGCGCCAGCGCGGGTGTCACGACACCGTGGCGGACCTGCGCGGCGCTCATGCGAGCGTCACCGTCGCCTGCGGCCGGGACGAGGGGCCGCCGCGCGGGCGCAGTCTCGACGAGAGCGCAAGCGCGCAGATGCCACTCAGGAGGACGGCGCAGAGGACGAGCGAGGAGATGGACACGAGGCCCGAGGTGTCCGGCATGAGCCAGAACAGCACTGGCAGCGACCAGACCACCCCAAAGCGCGGGCGGAGCACGGCGACCGGCACGAGCAGCAGCGCGAGCGAGTGCTGCCACACGATCGGCGAGAACGCGAGCGCTGCGAGCACGCCGAGCAGAAACAGGGCGGCATCGGCCTGCGGGCCTCGGCGCGCGACGATCCAGATCGCCGCGACCACGCACACGCCTGCCGCATAGGGAACCAGCGCGGCGGTGCCCGCACCTGCGCCGAACGCCCGCGCGAAGGACGCTCCCGAGAAGCCACGCGTGCTCTCGACGTCGGTCAGCAGCGAGAGCAGGTGCGGGTAGCCGGCCACCCCGTGGAAGCCGATCAGCGCCCATGACAGCGCGGCGAGCCCGGCCGCCGTGACAAGGCTGACGGCGGCCGCGGCGTAGCGCCTGGTTGCCACGAGCCAGAACACGAGGGGCAGCGCGATCAGCTTGATGGCGATGATGCCGCCCAGCGCGGCGCCCGCCTTCCCGGCGTGCTCACGCCAGCGCCAGCAGGCTGCCAGCCCGAGCATGAGCAACAGATCGACCGCGCCGAAGAAGAGCGAGCAGACGACCGGCGGAGCGGTGGCCGCGGCGGCGTAGACGCGCCAGTCGCGCACCCCGGCGAGCCGCAAAGCCAGCGCGCCGGCCAGCAGCATGCAGCCGACCCAGAGCCACTCGGCGAGCATGGCCGGGAGCGCCGCGAATGGCACGCCGAGCAGGAGCCCGGGCGCCGGGTAGGTCGGGAAGACGCCGTGCTGGTAGGAGATCGGGCTGTGCCCAGCGGCCACCGCGGCGCGCACCCGGACGAGCTCATCCGGGTGGTACGGCGAGTCGCCGCGCAGGATCTCCTGTGCCGGGAAGCGGAGGTTGCCGTTGAAGTCGATCGCCCAGGCCGCGTGCCCGTTGCGGATGCTCATGACGACGTACAACACCACGAGGCCGGGCAAAAGCGCGAGCCAGCCGAGCGTCGCGACCTGCTTGCAGGCCTGCCCGATTCCGGGCACGCGGGTTCCTCGCTCGAAGATCGCGCTCACGCATACGGGATCGAGTCCGCCGGGTCACACTCGCATCCCTCAGTGGAGGGATAGGTCGCGAATCAGGCGGTTTCGTCCGCCAGCGACCCGGCCGAGCGCTGCTGCTGGTCTGCGAGCGTGACGCGGGGGGACGGACGGGGCACCATCATCGCGGCCACGACGCCCACCACGAGCGCAACGGCGCAGAGCGCGAAGGCGATCGTGAAGCCGCGCTCTTTGGGGAAACCGCTCGAGGTCAGGCTGGCGTCGATGATGCTGGCCGCGATCGTCGTGCCGAGCGCCCCGCCCACGGTGCGCGCGATCGTGTTCATGCCGGTGGCGATGCCCGTCATCTGCGGCGGCACCGCCTCGACGATCAGGTTGGCCATCGAGGCGAACGCGAGCCCGATGCCGATTCCGAGGATGGCGGCCGCGAGATACACCTGCCAGGGCGAGGAATGGGCGACGGCGAGCAACGCGAAGGCCGCCGCCGCGAAGCCGGCGCCGAGGATCAGGGGTATGCGCGAGCCGATGCGTCCCGCCATGCGGCCCGCGATCGGGCTCGCGACCAGCATCAGCACCGTGGTGGGCAACAGGAAGAGGCCCGCCTCGGTGACACTCGCGCCGAAGCCGAAGCCCGTGCTCTCCGGCAACTCGACGAACTGCGGGATCAGGATGAACGAGTTGTACATCCCGAAGCCGATCAGCAGTGTCGCGAGATTGACCGTCCAAACGCCGCGCACCACCATCATCTTCATGTCGACGAGTGGCTCGGTGGAGCGCGACTCGGCCCGCACCCAGAGGCCGAGCAGCACGAGCCCGACGACGAACAGCCCGATGACCCTGGGCGAGAGCCAGCCCCACGTCGGCGCCTCGCTGAAGCCGAGCAGGATCGCCACCAGCCAGCCCGACAGGAGCGACGCCCCCAGCCAGTTCACGCGCCCGGGGCTGAGCACCGGAGACTCGGGGACGAACAGCCAGGTCGCGACCAGCGCGAGCACGACGGCCACGAGCGGGATCCAGAAGAGGTAGTGGTAGTCGAGGTGCTGCACGATCGGGCCCGCCGCGACGATGCCGACGCCTCCGCCAACGGCGAAGGTGGCCGAGATCAGTCCGATGCCCGTCGCCACGCGAGCCTTGGGGAACTCGTCGCGCACGATGCCGATGCCGAGCGGGAACACGGCGCCGCCGATGCCCTGGATGCCGCGCCCGACGAGCATCGGCCCGATGGACGTCGAGAGCGCCGAGATCACGGTCCCCAGCGCGAGCGCGACGAGCGCGATCACGAGCACTCGCTCCTTGCCGAACATGTCGCCGAGGCGGCCCGCGATGGGCGTCGCGACCGAGGCGGTGAGCAGGTACGCAGTGAGGATCCAGCTGACGCCCGTGGGCGTGGTGTGCAGTGCGCGCTGCATCTCGGGCAGTGCCGGCGCGACCATCGACTGCAGCAGCGCGAAGGCCAGCGCCGCGAGCGTGAGCACAGCGAACGTCAGCACGTAGTGCGGTCGTTTGGCGTGCGACAGCGCGGGCATGCGGGGCACCTTTGGGCGTTTCGTGATTCCACGCCGAGGCGCGGGCAACCCCGACCTCCCGGCGAACCAACCTCCAGCATACGTTAGGTTCGGCTCCTGGCAAATCGGCCATCTCCCGCGTGATAAACTGACGTGTACGTCACGTTTATGAGAGGCCGCCAGAAAGTGAGTGCCGTCAAGGAACAGTTTCGCATCGGGGAGCTCGCGCGCCGCGCGCGGTCGACCCCGCGTGCCGTGCGCTACTACGAGGAGCTCGGACTGCTGCCCGAGCGCGGGCGGCCGCGCGGCGGCCACCGCATGTACGACGAGCACGACGTGGAGCGGCTCAAGGAGCTCCTGCACATCAAGGAGCTGCTCGGCCTGACACTCAACGAGCTGCGCGCCTGGATGGCGGCGGAGTCCGCGCGCGCAGCACTGCGCGAGCGCTGGGACAGCGGCGAGGCCGCGGACACCGAGACGCGCCGCGACATCGTGCAGGAGGCGCTGCCGCACATCGAGACGCAGATCGCGCTCGTCGCGTCGCGCCGTGCCGCGCTCGAGGAGCTCGAGGACGAGCTGACCGAGAAGCGCCGCCGCGTGCGCGAGATCCTGCTCGAGCTGGGCGACGAGCCCGCGTGAGCGCCACCGTCGCCCGGCCCCAGCGCCCCGCTGCCGAGGTCCCGCCGCGGCACGATCGCTACAAGTGGATCGCACTCTCGAATACGACGATCGGCATGCTGATCACGACGATCAACTCCTCGATCGTCCTGATCGCGCTCCCGGACATCTTCCGCGGCATCCACCTCGACCCGCTGCTGCCGAGCAATACGAGCTACCTGCTCTGGATGATGATGGGCTTCATGGTCGCCACCGCCGTGCTGGTGGTGACGTTCGGGCGCATCGGCGACATGTTCGGGCGCGTGCGCATGTTCAATCTCGGCCTGGCTGTGTTCACGGTCTGCTCCATCCTCCTGTCGGTGACCTGGATGACGGGCTCGTCGGCCGCGCTGTGGCTGATCGGGATGCGCATCGGCCAGGGCGTCGGCGGCGCACTCGTGATGGGCAACTCGGCGGCCATCCTGACCGACGCGTTCCCGAGCCAGGAGCGCGGCCTCGCGCTCGGCGTCAATGCCGTCGCGGCCATCGCGGGCTCGTTCATGGGCCTCGTGCTGGGCGGGCTGCTGGCGCCCACGTCGTGGCGGCTCGTGTTCCTCGTCTCCGTCCCGTTCGGCGTCTTCGGCACGATCTGGGCGTACTGGAAGCTGCAGGAGCGCGGCGAGCGCCGGCCGGCGCGCATCGACTGGTGGGGCAACGTGACCTTCGCGGTCGGCCTGATCCTCGTGCTCGTTTCGATCACCTACGGCATCCAGCCCTACGGCGGCCACTCCATGGGCTGGACGAATCCGAGGGTGATCGGCGAGATGCTGTCGGGCCTGGTCCTGCTGGCGGCTTTCGTCGCCATCGAGCTGCGCATCGACGACCCGATGTTCAGCCTCGGGCTATTCCGCATCCGCGCCTTCACGGCCGGCTCCGTCGCGACGCTGCTGGCCTCGCTCGGGCGCGGCGGCCTGATGTTCATGCTGATCATCTGGCTGCAGGGCATCTGGCTCCCCCTGCACGGCTACAGCTTCTCGGAGACGCCGCTCTGGGCGGGCATCTACATGCTGCCGCTGACGGTGGGCTTCCTCGTGGCCGGCCCGCTCTCGGGGCGCCTCTCGGATCGCTTCGGGGCGCGGCCGTTCGCGACGGGCGGCATGCTCGCCGCCGCCGTCGCGTTCCTGCTGCTCGAGCTGCTGCCCGTCGACTTCGACTACCGCGCCTTCGCCGCCCTCCTGCTGCTGATGGGGCTCGCGATGGGATTGTTCTCCGCGCCCAACCAGATGGGGATCATGAACAGCCTGCCTGCGCACCGCCGCGGCGTCGGCTCGGGCATGGCCGCGACCTTCCAGAACTCCGCGATGGTGCTCTCGATCGGCATCTTCTTCTCGCTCATGATCATCGGCCTGAGCGCCTCGCTGCCCGGCACGATGGATCACGGCCTCGTCGCGCAGGGCGTGCCGGCGGCCGACGCGGCGCGCATCTCCCATCTGCCGGCGGTCGGCGTGCTGTTCGCGTCGTTCCTCGGCTACAACCCGATGCAGCACCTGCTCGGGCCGACGCTGCACCAGATCCCCGCCGCCAACGCGGCCTACCTCACCGGCCCGAAGTTCTTCCCGCACCTGATCGCCCAGCCGTTCGCGAACGGCCTGCACGTCGCGTTCGACTTCGCGATCGTCGCGTGCCTGGTCGCGGCCGCCGCCTCCTGGCTGCGCGGCTCGCACTACGTGCACGGCATGGCCGAGCCCGAGGTCGAGCTGCCGACGTCCTGAGGCCTATGGCCTGAGCACGCGCCAGTCGTCGCTGACTTCGCCCGGGCCATAGGCGGACTTGACGCGCTTGGCGACGATGCCGAGGCCGCGGGCCCGCGCCGCGCGGCGCAACGCGGCGCCGTCGTCGTAGGCGCGTGAGAGCCGCAGCTCGGCGATGCTGTCGTCGAGCATCGCCTCCAGTCGCTTGCGCCGCTCCTTCCAGGGCTCCTCGAGGATCGGCTCCGTCTCGTACTCGAGCACGTCGAAGACGACGTAGACGACGGTCCCGCCGCCGCTCTCGAGCAGCTTCCGGCTCGGCTGCCCCTCGTCGTCGAGGGCGCAGATCACGCCGTCGAGCACGCACTCACTGGTGCGCAGCGCCCGCGGCATGCGGGCCAGCACCTGCTTTGCGCGCGCGTCGATCGCATCACCGCCGTCGTGCTGGAAGTGCCCGCGCGCGCCCTCGACGGGCGCCAGCGCGCGCACGCCCAGCCAGGCGAGCTCGAACGCCCAACCCGTGCCGCTCGGCACGCGCTGGGCTTCGCGGGGCCACATCGGCTTGTAGCTCTGCATGGGCCCGGCGGCCGCCTCCTTCGCGGGCCGGACGATCAGCCAGTTGCGCTGCTCGCCGCCCAGGCGGGCCGGGACCAGCGCCCACTCGCCCTTCAGCTTCTTGCCGTGGAGGATCACCGTCAGCGTGCCGTCGGGCCGCTCGCGCTCGAGCTCGTACGTGCCGCGATCCCAGACCTCCACCGAGCCGCCGCCGTACTCGCCGGCCGGGATCTCGCCCTCGAAGTCGGCGTAGTCGAGTGGATGGTCCTCCACGTGCACCGCCAGCGAGCGCTCACCGGCCCGCAGCGGCACGCCGCGCGGCAGCGCCCAGCTCAGCAGCACGCCGTCGCGCTCGAGGCGGAAGTCGTAATGCAGGGCGCGCGCCGAGTGTCGCTGCACCACGAACACGGGGGCTCTCGACGACCTCTGCTGCTTCTTGCCCTCGAGCGGCTCGGGCGTCTTGCCCTTGTGGCGCTTGGCCCGGTAGTCCTCGAGATCAGCCACGGTTGCCCAGAAGCATCGCAGCGCCACTCAGCTCGTGCGGCCCGACTTCGCCTGCGCGCGCGCCTTGGGCGCCTTGGCGCGAGACTTCGGCTCGGCTGCCCGCGTCTTCGCAGCTGCTCGCCCCTGCTTGCCGACGGCGGCATCGAGGCTCTCCTGGAGCGCGGCCATGAGGTCGTCGGGCGACGATCGCCATCAGGCGGTCGCGATAGCGATCGTGATAGGCGGAGTGGTCGAAGGAGCCCTTCATGCAAGGTAGTGGATGCGAGCGCCGCTCCTGGCGTGCGGCATGTTGAAGTGCACGTTGTGCTCGCTGATCGCCGTGTACATGCGCACCGGCACGT
This sequence comes from Gaiellales bacterium, assembly GCA_035696365.1. Lineage (GTDB taxonomy): Bacteria > Actinomycetota > Thermoleophilia > Gaiellales > JALYLC01 > JALYLC01. The sequence goes on from DASRQS010000009.1 coordinate 183,525, forward strand.
TGACGAGGCCGAACGAGATCGCACCGGTCCAGACTGCGCGTGGCATGCAGGGGTGATGGCCGCCGCGGCCGTTCGTCAAACGCCCGGCGCGAGCGGCGTGCGCCGTGCAAGCACGGAGTTCAGCTCCGCGGCGAGCACTGCGATCATGGCGGCCAGGTAGAGCCAGCCGAGCAGCACGATCACGAGCGCGAAGACGCCGTAGGTGCTGGAGGCGTGTTGCAGTTGGTGCGAGACGTAGTAGCCGCCGACCGTAAGCAGCACCTCCCAGGCGATCGCGGCGACGATCGCGCCCGGCAGCACCTCCCGCACGGATGGGCTCGCGCTCGTGAGCACGCGGAAAGACGTCAGGAAGATCGTGAGGCTGAGCGCCAGCGAGACGCCGATGCCCAGCAACCGCAGCCACACCTCGTAAGACGCAGTCGACGTGCCGAGCGCACCGGCCGCCCCGCCGGCGACCGTGACGACGCCGAGCACGGCAAGCCAGGCGAGGGCGCGGAGGCGCGCCCAGACGAAGTTCGAGCGCCGCTTCCGCGGGACGCCCCAGATGAAGTCGAACGCGTGCTCGAGCGCGAGGCACACCCCGGTGCCCGCCCAGAGGGCCACGGCGAGGCCGATCACGAGGGCCGGCGCACTGCCGGTCAGCGAATGCACGTTGTCCCGCAACTGCGGGCCGATCACGGGGAAGTCGGCGAGGGCGGAGTCGAGCACCCTGCGCTGCATGCCGGGGTCGCCCTGGAGCGCGTAGCCGAGCAGCGTGACGAGTACGAGCATGAGCGGAAAGATCGAGAGAAACGCGTAGTAGGCGATCGCCGCAGCCAGGTACCCGGCCCGATCCTCCGAGTACTTGCGCCCCACGGCCATGACCAGCGCGAACGAGGGGTGCCTCGCCTGCAGGCCCGCGATCATCCTCTTCTCCGCGTCCACGATGCGCACGGCCTCGATCATGCCCCGTTCGCATGGTTCTCAGTCGGTGGGGCGTGCAGCGAGGCGCGGCGAGGGTTATCGTAGTTCCGCTGTTGCAACGTTCCAGGGAGGGTCAGTGGGTACGAGCGGGACGCGGCTTCGCGTCGGGCTGATCGGCGCCGGCCTTGTCGGCCAGGCTGCGCACGCCTACTTTCTGTGGGACGAGCGCGAGCGCTTCAACCTCGTCGCGCTGGCCGATCCCTCCGCCGCGGTCCGGGCCGCCGTCGGCGACCGCTACGGGATCCCGGAGAGGCATGCCGCGCTCGGCGACCTGCTGGGCCTGGCACTGGACGCGATCGTCGTGGCCGTTCCCGACGCGTTCCACGCCGACATCGCCTGCCAGGGGCTCGGGGCAGGCCTGCACGTGCTCTGCGAGAAGCCGCTCGCGCTCTCCCTGGAGGAGTGCGACCGCATCGCCGCCGCGCGCGACGCATCGGGTCGCGTGCTGCAGGTGGGCACGATGAAGCGCTACGACCCGGCCTTTCTACGCCTGCTGGAGCTCCTGCCCGAGAGCGCCGCCGACCTGCGCTACCTATCGGTCGAGGTGCGGGACCCCGATCAGCGTCCGTTCGTTGCCCACCTTCCGATGACCCCCGCCTCGGATCTCGCGCCGGAACTCGGCCAGGAACTCCGCGCCCGCATGACTGCGCGCATCCGCGAGGCCACGGGTGGCGATCCGCCGGCCGGCGGATCGCGCGCGTTCGAGGCCTACCTCTCCTCGCTGGTGCACGACGTCAGCCTGCTCCAGGGCGTGCTCGAGCATCTCGGAGAGCCGTGGTGCGAGCGCGCCGACGACGGCGCCTGGTGGGACGGCGGCCGCGCCGTCTCGCTCTCGGCGACGCTGCCCGGCGGCGGCCGCGCGCACCTGATGCACCACAACCTGCCGGGCGTGAACGACTACAGCGAGCGCGTGACGCTGCATTGCACCGACCGTGTCCTGGAGCTGACGTTCCCCTCGCCCTACCTGCGCCACCAGCCCACGCGCCTGGTCGAGTACCGCTCGGAGGGCGACATCGGCCTGCGCACCACCGTCCACCACGTCTCGTACGAGGAAGCCTTCCGTCAGGAGCTGCGTGCCTTCGCAGATGCCTGCGAAGGCACGGGCCCGGTCGTCACCCCCGTGGAGGCGGGCCGCGCCGACGTGGCGCTCCTGATCGACGCCTACCGCCAGGCGGTCGAGCGCTCCTAGCGGTGCACGTCGCGGACCCGTAGCGTCGGGCCCCTTGTGACACGAATAACTTGGGGTCTGACCCCAATTTATGCGTTTGTGACACGAATAACTTGGGGTCTGACCCCAAGTTATGCGGTCCGCTCCCCTTGACAAGCGGGCGGGCTAGCGATTCAATCGGCGCCTTGTTGGATCGTTCCAGAGCCGTTCCAGGGGCGTGGTCGTGAGAGTCGGCCTGTTCACCGACGGATTGGCCCATCTGGAACGGCGCGAGGCCCTGCAGTGGTGCGCCGAACGCGGCATCGACGATCTCGAGATGGGCGTCGGCACCTGGTCGCCGCGGCCCCATCTCGACCTGGCGCGGCTCCTGGCCGAGCCCTCCGAGCGCGACCGCCTGCAGGGCGAGCTGCGCGAGCACGGCCAGCGACTGGCCTGCGTCAACGCCGCCGGCAACCCGCTCGCGCCGGCTCCGGCGATGCGCGCCGAGGCGCAGGCGGCGCTGCGCGGGGCGATCGAGCTGGCCGCCCTGCTGGGTGTCGACACCGTCGTGACGATGAGCGGCTGCCCCGGCGGCCGGGGTGGCGACGACTCGACGGGCGTGTTCGCCGTCTCCTGGGTCTGCTGCGACGACGAGCCGCTCTGGGAGTGGCAGTTCCGCGAGCACGTCGTGCCCTTCTGGCAGGAGCTCTCGGCCTGGGCGGCGGAAGCGGCCGCGGGCGTGCGCATCTGCCTCGAGCTGCATCCCGGGCTCACGATCTTCGGATCGGACAGCTTCGAGCGCCTGCGCGCCGAGGTCGGCCCGAACATCGGCATCAACCTCGACCCGAGCCATTTCTGGTGGCAGGGCGTCGATCCGCTCGCGATCGTCGAGCAGCACGGCGACTCCATCGGCTTCGCGCACGGCAAGGACACGCTGCTGCATCCCGATCGCATCCGCGTGCACGGGCTGCTCGACGCGCGCTACCCCATCGATCCCGACACCGCCTCGTGGCACTTCGCCGCCGTCGGCGGCGGCCGGCCGCTGAGCGAGTGGTGGGCGCTGCTCTCGGCGCTGCGCGCCAGCGGCTATGACGGCGTGGTCTCGATCGAGCACGAGGATCCCACGCTCACGGCCGAGGCCTCGATCGAGGCCTCCGCGCTTGCACTGCGCGAGGCGCTGGCGTGGCAGTGACGCTCAACGACGTCGCCCGGCGAGCCGGGGTCTCCAAGTCGACCGTGTCGAATGTCGTGCGCGGTACGACGCCCGTCGCGCCCGTGACGCGCAGACGCGTCGAGGCGGCCATCTCGGAGCTCGGCTACCGGCCCGACGAGGTCGCGCGCGCGCTCAAGCAGCGAGCGACTCGCACGCTCGGGCTGGTCATCACCGACACGGTCAACCCCTTCGCCGCGACGCTCGCCCAGGCGGTCGTGCGGCGCGCGCGCCGCGACGGCTATGCGGTGCTGATCGCCGACACCGACGGCGATTCCGCGATCGAGGCTGCCCAGTGCCGTGCGCTGGTGGCCCGCCGCGTGGACGGTGTCATCTTCGCCGCCCTGGCCGAGGACTCGACGAGCCTGGGCGACCTGCTCGACCGCGGCGTGCCGACGATGCTGGCCTCGTTCGGCGGGACGCTGGATCGCCGTGCCGGCGCGATCGACATCGACGAGGAAGAGGCGATGGACGCCGTGATCGGCTACCTCGCCGATCTCGGCCACACCAGATACGCATTCGCGCGCCAGCACGCGCGCGAGGCCGAGGTGGATCGCCGCCCGCTGGCCTTCTCACAGGCGTTGCGCCGGCGCGACCTGCAGGAGGTCGCGCCGCGCGACGACCCGACGGCCATCTGCTGTATGAACGACGGTGTGGCGATCGACCTCATGGACTCGCTCGAGCGCCGCGGGCGCCGCGTCCCCGAGGACATGTCCGTGACGGGCTTCGACGACGTGCCGCTGGCCTCGCACAACCGCATCCGTCTGACCACCGTGCGTCAGGACGCCGCCACCATCGGAGCGCGCGCGGCCGAGCTGCTGCTGGCCGCCGTGAGCGAGGGCCGGCACGTGGAGCAGCGCGAGCTTCTGCGCGGCGAGCTGATCGTGCGCGAGTCGACGGGCCCCCCGAGGATGGCATGAGCGAGGTCAGCTTCCGCGGAATCGAGAAGCGCTTCGACGCGCAGTCGCTGGCGCTGCGCTCGCTCGACCTCGACGTGCCCGACGGCGCCTTCCTCGTGCTGCTCGGCCCCTCGGGCTGCGGCAAGACGACCGCGTTGCGCGTGCTCGCCGGCCTCGAGATACCGACCGCGGGCACCGTCCACATCGGCGGCCGCGACGTGACCCGCATCCAGCCGCGCGACCGCGACGTGGCGATGGTCTTCCAGAGCTACGCGCTCTACCCGCACATGACCGTGGCCGAGAACATCGGCTACCCGCTGCGCATTCGCGGGCTGAGCAAGGCCGACCAGCGCGCCGGCGTGCAGCGGGTCGCCGAGTCGCTGGAGATCTCGCACCTGCTCGACCGCCGTCCGCGCCACCTCTCGGGCGGCCAGCGCCAGCGCGTGGCGCTGGCGCGGGCGATCGTGCGCGAGCCCTCGGTCTTCCTCATGGACGAGCCGCTCTCGAACCTCGACGCCAAGCTGCGCACGTCCATGCGCGGCGAGATCAAGCGCCTGCAGAAGCGCCTCGGGACAACCACGCTGTACGTCACGCACGACCAGGCCGAGGCGATGACGATGGCCGACCTGGTCGCGGTCATGCGCGACGGCGAGCTGCAGCAACTCGCGCCTCCGGACGAGCTCTACGACCGCCCGGCCAACCGCTTCGTGGCCGCCTTCGTGGGCAATCCGCCGATGAACGTGCTCGAGGGTTCGGCGACCGGCGACGGGCGCAGCTTCCTGATCGGCGACCAGGCCCTGGCGCTCGGCGGGCTGAACGCAGCCGATGCGACCGCGCTCGGCGTGCGGCCGGAGGACCTCGAGATCCTGCCTCAGGGGACGCCGGGAGCGCTGGCCGGCGAGATCTACGTCGTGGAACCGATGGGCAACGAGACGCTCGTCGACGTGCGCATCGGCGACCAGCGCGTGATGGCGCGGGCCGCCCGCGAATTCGCCGCTCCGATCGGCTCGCCGATCGGCGTGCGCGTGGCACTGAAGAGCGCGTGCTTCTTCGGGCCGGAGGGAACGACGGCGCTCCACCGGAGCGACCGGGCAAGCAAGCGAAGGGAGATGTCCGCATGACACCCGAGTTGCCGACCGAGGGCTCGGCCCCACGCGAGAACGGTGGGCTCAGCCGTCGAGACCTGCTGCGCACCGCCGCCGCCGGCGCGGGGCTCGCCGCCGTCCCGCTCCTGGGCACGGCGCCGGCCTTCGCACAAGCGAGGCGCCATGGCGCCGCCGACGCCGGGAAGCTCGTGATCGGCGCATTCGAGGACGGGGCGATCGACGCCTTCAAGAAAATCATCCCGCTCTTCAAGCAGCAGACCGGGATCTCGATCCAGCTCCTGACCGCCCCCTACGACGCCTTCAACTCGAAGGCGTTCCAGGACGGGCAGAGCAAGGCAGGGCAGTACGACATCTACATCATGGACGACCCGTGGATCCCGCAGTTCGCCGCGGCGGGCATCCTCGAGGTTCTCGGCCAGCACGGCATCAAGGGCGACGCGGGCTTCGCAAAGCCGTTCCTCGATCTGGGCTACTGGCCCCCGCGCTCCGGGCCGCGCATCAAGGGCTTCGAGAGCAAGAAGCCCGCGCTCGTCGCCCTGCCGACGATCGGCGACCTGCAGACGATGACCTACCGCAACGACGTCTACAAGACCGCGCCCAAGACGTGGCACGAGCTCGTCACGGTCGGGGCGGCGGCCATGAAGGCCGGCAAGATCGAGGACGCGATCGTCTTCCGCGGCGTCAAGGGCAACCCGATCGTGACGTCGTGGTACCCGATCTTCCTGAGCTACGGCGGCAAGTTCTTCGACAACAACTGGAAGGTCACGTTCAACAGCGCGCAGGGCAAGGCCGCGGCCGAGTTCTTCGTCGGCAAGCTGAAGTCGCTGGCCCCGAAGGGCGTCGCCGAGTACGACTCCGATCAGGAGGGCGCGGCGATCCTCGGCGGCAAGGCGGGCGCGATCATCCAGTACACCGGCAACGCCATCAAGTCCGACGACCCCAAACAGTCCAAGGAGGTCGGGAAGCTCGACTTCGCCGTGGTGCCCAAGCAGGTCAAGGCGCTCGCTCAGATCGGGATCTTCATCCACGGCGTCTCCGCGTCGGCGCCCAACAAGGACAACGCGATCACCTTCATGAAGTGGTTCGCGACCGACAAGGCGCAGACCGCCCTCGGCCGCACGGGCGACGTGCCCGTGCGGATCAAGCCGCTCAAGGACCCGGCGCTGGTCAAGAAGCACCGCCTGCTCCCGACGGTGCTCGCGCAGATCAACGCCGGCGCCGAGGCACGCCCGCGCACCCCCGACTGGGGCGCCGTCGAGAGCATCCTCGGCACCGAGCTCAACAAGGCGCTCGTCGCGGGCAAGGGTGGCGGCGACGCACTCGATCGCGCGGCCACGCAGGCCACGGCGTACCTCAAGCGACAGGGCTACTACAGCTGATGGCCGCCCAGCGCACGGCCCGGGCGCGGCTGCAGGGGGCGGGGCTCGATCGGATCCTGCCATACCTGCTGCTCGCCCCGGCCGTGCTGCTGGTGCTGGCCGTCGTCGTCTACCCGCTCATCTCGGGCGTGCAGACGAGCAGGCAGTTCTACCGCTTCGGCTCGGCCATCTCGAACGTCGGCTGGGCTCAGTACCGCCAGGCACTCGACGACCCGCTCTTCACGGGTGCGCTCTGGACGACGCTGAAGTTCGTGTTCTTCGCCGTCGCGATCGAGACGGCGCTCGGGCTCGGGCTGGCGCTGCTCTGCCTGGGCGAGCTGCCGTTCATCCGCACGATGCGCCTGATCCTGATCGTGCCGATGGTGGTGACGCCCGTGGTCGTCGGCATCGTCTTCAGGCTGATCTACGCCTCCGACGTCGGCCTGCTCTCCGCCGCCTCGGGCCTCGTCGGCGGCGGCTCCGTCGGCATCCTCGACAGCGAGACCCGCGCCTTCTGGGGCCTCGTGCTGCTGGACGTGTGGGAGTGGACGCCGCTCATCTTCCTGATCCTGCTGGCCGGCCTGCAGTCGCTGCCGCAGGAGCCGTTCGAGGCGGCGCGCGTGGACGGCGCGGGCACCTGGCGCACCTTCGTCGACCACACGCTGCCGATGCTGGCGCCCGTGCTGGTCGTTGCGATCGTGCTGCGGACGATTGACGCGTTCACGACCTTCGACCAGGTCTACGTGCTCACGCACGGCGGCCCAGGAACCTCGACGCAGCTGATCTCGATCTACGGCTACGACACTTTCTTCCGCTTCCAGCAGTACGGCTACGCCGCGGCCATGCTGCTGATGGTGGCGCTGCTCGTGCTCGCCTGCGCGTTCCTGGCAGTGCGGCTGATGCGCCGGGAGGCGGCGCCGGCATGAGGGCGCTCCGCCCGTTCGCGCTCCTGCTCGCCGTGATCGTCGCGCTGGCGCCGCTCGTCTGGATGATCGAGACCTCGCTCAAGTCGAACCGCGAGATCACGCAGGACGGCACGCTCTATCCGCACTCCCCGTCGCTGCAGAACTACCGCAGCCTCTTCTCGGGCCGCGACTTCGGTTCGTACCTCACGAACTCGGTCGGCATCACGGCGCTGAGCGTGCTGATCTCGCTCGTGATCGGCTCGCTGGCCGCCTACTCGCTCGCGCGCTACCGGTTGCGTTTCGGGCTCGAGCGGCACATCGGCGTCGGTCTACTGACACTGCGCATCCTGCCGCCGATCGTCATCATCGTGCCCGCCTTCCTGATCGTCGAGCGGCTGCACCTGCTCAACACCTGGCTCGGGCTGATCGTCATCTACTCGGCCTTCAACGTCTCCTTCGTGGTCTGGATGATGGAGAGCTTCTTCCGCGAGATCCCGGTCGACCTCGAGGAGGCCGCGATGGTGGACGGCGATTCGCGCCTCACGGCGTTCCGCCGCATCGTCCTGCCACTGGCCCGTCCGGGCCTCGTCGCGACGGCCATCTTCGCCGTGATCGTGACCTACAACGAGTTCCTGTTCGCGCTCGTGCTGACCTCGACGCCGAGCGCCGAGACGATGCCCGTGGGCGCCGCGACGCTGATCGGTCGCATCAACATCGACTGGGGGGCGATGAGCGCCGCGGGCGTCGTCGGCGCCGTGCCGATCATCGTCTTCGCTCTGCTCGTCCAGCGCCACCTCGTACGCGGGCTGACCATGGGCGCGGTGAAATAGGCCGCCCGCGAGCGCGCGACGTATGCTGTCGCGCTGTCGAGGAGGGATAGGCATGGAAGAGCACGGGCCACGAATCAGCCGCAGCGCGCTCGCGCGCATGACGGGCGCGACGGCGCTCGGCCTCGCCGTCGCACCGGAGGTCGCGGCGGCGCGCAGCGGCCATTCGCCGAAGCACCACCTGCACCGCTCCGGCGTGCTCACCGACGGGCGTGCAGGCGACGTCGGCATTGACGCCGACGCGCTCGAGGACGCCTTCGCGCGCGTGGCGCGGCGCGCCACCGACGGTCGCTATCCGGGCGCTGTCGCCCTCGTCGCGCGCCGGGGCGTCGTCGTGGGCGAGCGCGCGTTCGGCGTGCGGTTGGCCGGCTCGACCGAGACCACGACCGTCGACACGCTCTACGACCTCGAATCGATGACGAAGGTGCTCGCGACCGCGACGGCCGCGATGATCCTCGTCGACCGCGGCAAGCTCTCCCTGACCGCGCCGGTGGCGAAGTACCTGCCCGAATTTGCGGCCAACGGCAAGGGCAGCGTGCTCGTGCGCGACCTGCTTCGCTACTCGTCGGGCCTGCCCATCGACAACCAGAAGGTCGACACCGACGACGTCGACGCCATCTGGAAGTTCATGCTCGACACGCCCCTCGAGTATCCGACCGGCACCATGGTCGAGTACTCCGACCTCGGCTACCGGCTGCTCGGCCGGCTGATCGAGACCGTCGCCAAGACCGATCTCGACACGTTCGCGAAGCGCGAGATCTGGGGCCCGCTGGGCATGAGCGACACGACCTACAACCCGGCACCGTCGCTCGTACCGCGTTGCGCCGCGACGGGCCCGGGCTCGCTCAACCTCCGCCCCGGTCCGCTGCGCGGATCCGTGCAGGACGATCAGGACTGGAAGGTCGGCGGCATCGTCGGCTGTGACGGCGCCTTCGCGACGGCACGCAACGTCGCGATCTTCAGCCAGATGATCCTCAACGGCGGCCACTACGGCGACGTGCGCATCCTGCCGAAGAAGCTCGTGGCCTCGATGGTCGCCAACCAGACGCCGCAGGTGACCGAGGCGGCCACCGACCAGGATCCGACCACGAACCTGCTGTTCACGCCCAAGGGCTACGGCTTCGAGCTGTGGACGCACCGCTTCTCTCCGGGCGGCATGCGGCTGACGCCGGGCTCGTACGGCAAGTCGGGCGGCGCGGGCACGTTCATGTGGATCGACCCGAAGCGCGAGCTGATCGCCATCCTGCTGACCAACCACGGCCTGCCCGTGCCCTTCGACCAGCCCGGCTGGAACCTGCTGATCGACGAGGTCGCCGTCGCGGAGTTCTGCGACGGCGTCGTCAACGCCGTCAGGCAGTAGCGCTCCGCATCCCTGCGCGCAGGGCCGGCCGGAAGTGCTCGAGGGCGGGCGTCTCGAGTCCCTCGATCTTGCCCACGTCGTCCCAGCGGCGCAGGCGCACCGCTTCGCCGGCGAATGGATTGCTTTCGAACTCCGCGACCTCCTCGGCCGAGCACGGCGTGACACTCAGTCGCTGGATGGCCTGAGCGCCACCATCAGAGTGGTGATGTCCACCGCCCGCGCGAACCGCTACAGCGTGGGCAGAGACGGAACGCATCGGAGGACTTGTGAGCGAGGAGCGACAGATCGGGACGGTCAAGGTCGAGTTTGCCTCCAATCGCACCGCCGTGGTGGCGCTGATCGGAGAGCACGACCTCGACTCGCGCTCCGCGCTGCGAGCGTCGTTCGCCTACGCCAGCGAGACCCGCAACCTGCTGGTCGATCTCTCCGGCTGCACGTTCATCGACTCGGCCGTGATCAGCCTGCTGCTCGCAACGCAGCGCAGGCTGGAGGCCGCGCAGGGCCGCTGCGAGCTCATCGTGCCTGCGCAGGCCGGGTACGTGACGCGGCTGTTCGAGGTCACAGGAATCGCGAGCCTCTTCAGCGTGCACACATCGCGCAGCGCCGCGCTCTCCGGCATCGAGGAGTTCGCGCTGCTCTCGCAGAAGGCCGTCTAAGACGATTCGACGGGGCGATAGCATGGCCCTCGATGAGTCCACGCAAGCGGCGTCGCCTGACCGAAGCGGAATTCGCGGACGTGCGTAAGCGCGCGCACCGCTACCTCACCTCTCCCGACACGCCGCGGCGTGAGGCACAGGGTCTCTGGCTGCTGGGCGACGGCGAGCCCGGACCGCGCGACCTCGATTGGGCTCGCGTCCGGGACGCCTCGCCGGAAGCGCTCACGCGCATCGATCTGTACCTGCGCGCGCGAGGCCACTGAGCGACGACGGCCATGCCCGAGGTACGGCCGGGTTGCTCCGGTCGCCAGGAGATCACGTCACCGCGGTCGCGACGCGGAGCGGGCTCGCCGAGCTCTCGGCTCGCTACCCGCGCAGACGGCCTGCGAGGCGCCGCACCGGAGCGAGGCGGTCGACGTACAGCTTGTGCAGCGCGGGCGAGGTACGCACCTTGCGGCGCAGGTGGATCATGCCGAGCGCGACCTGCGCACCTGCGCGCCCGCGCAGGCCCGTGGCGAAGCCGATGCCCTGGTGCAGCGGCTCGAAGTCGTCGCAGAACTCGAGCTTGTAGGGCTCAGGCCCGCCCAGGAACTCGACGCGCGTGAGCCCCTCCTCCGAGGCGTCCTCGAGCGCATGGAGCATCGTCAGGATGCCGGGTGAGAAGCTGCGGAACGACGGATCGAAGGCGCGCCGGGTCGAGATCATCGAGCCGCGATACGCGAGCCAGTACTGGAACGCGACCACGCGGCCCTGGGAGCGCAGGAGCAGGATCCGGGCGAGACCGAGCTCGGCCAGCCTGGGCAGCGCGGCGCGATGGAACGCGTGGCCTGCAGCGGACGAGAACAGCGAGCGATCGGGTCGCCCCTCCCAGCGCAGGCCGTTGATGCGGAAGCCCTCTTCGAGCGCCGGCTGGAGTTCCTCGATCGTGCGCGCGATCGTGAACTCCGCGTCGCCGCTCTCCAGCAGGCGCCGCATGCGCCGCCGGTGCTCGGCGCGCCGCTTGGAGCCGCGCTTGGCGCGGTAGGCCGCATCGAAACCGTCCGGCATCAGCATGACCGGCGCCTCGACGCGCTCGTGGACTGCGAGCTCGCTCCCCGCGGCGCGTGCGAGCCGGCTGCCGGCGGGGAGGCCGAACACATCGAGCACGTCGAACGGCTGACGCCGCAACTCCTCGATGATCGCCTGGGCCGTCACATCGGGCTCATCGACGGCGAGCAGCAGGTCGGCGAGGGCGGCGTCGCTGCCGCCGATGAACTCGGCAACGCGGACGCCGCGCCGCCGGCTGATCATGAGCGGCAGCGCCGCCACGAGCCGTCCGTCGCGCCGGGCGACGACGACCGTCATGCGTGCGTTGCCGGCGAGGTGCCGCCACCACTCCTCGAGCCAGGCGTGTAACAGGAAGGGCGTCGGGCGCGGGAGCGTCGCGACGAGGTCGTCCCAGGCGGGCGCGAGCTCGGCGAAGCCGGCGGCCTCGGTGACGGTATCGAGCTTGAGCTGCGCCGCGGGATCGGCCCGCTCTCGCAGCGGAAGCGCATGCAGAGCGGGACGGCGATCGGGCCGGGAAGTGGCCGGGCGGATGGGTTCGAGTGCGCTCACGCCGCACGCCCGCATCCGCCGAGGTCGAGGCCGAGCGGACGTTGACGCCGCGCGCACGTCACGAGCGCAGCCCGATCGGACGCAGGCGCCTGCACGTTCACAGGCGTGCGCAGATCGCGGAAGCGCACTTCCGTGGTCGTGGACCCCTCCACTTCTCTCAGCCTAGTGCGTCTCGCCATCCCAGTAGTCGACGGCGCTCGTCTTGCGGACCATCACGTCGTCGTCCTTGTTGCCGGTGAAAATCCCGATCTTGCCGCTGTCCGGGTAGGCCGCGACGGCTGGATGGGTGCGCGTGGAGAACATCAGAACGCGCACGGCCGCATCGGTGTTGTTGCGCACGGAATGGGCACCGCCCGGACCGGTCGGGAAGAAGACCACCTCCCAGGGGCCGATCTCCTCCTCACCCTCGGGCGTGCGCAACGTGGGCCGGCCCTCGAGCACGAGCAGCCATTCCTCCTCGCCGTACTCGTAGTGGTAGGGGCAGATCGACTGGCCGGCCGGCAGTTCGTAGATGGAGCAGCCGGTGTCCTTCGCGCCGAGTTGCTCGCCGAAGCGGAACAGGCCGGCTCGAAAGCCCTCGGGGTCGGTGGCGTCGTATTCGAACGCAGGCGAGGCGATGTTGAGGCGAGGCATGGCAATAGCCTGCCAGGTTCGTACACTCAACTCCGTGCGTGTCCTGATGGCCGCGGCGATTGCCCTGCTGACAATCGCTCCGAGTGCGAGCGCCGGCAGCGTCGTCGACGTCAGCTTCGCCGATGCCAACAACGGCTAGGCCCTCGTCGCCGGCACGTGCTCGGCCGGCGGGCGGACGTGCTCACGGTGAGCGACGACGCCGGGCGCACATGGAGCGTCGCTCTGCGGCGAGCGGCGCCGACCGATGCGGCGCTGGAGCCTCCGACGCTCAGACTCTTCGGCCGTTCGCTGCGCTGGGCGTTCGACAGCCGAACGCTCCTGCGCAGCGATGACGGCGGCCGCAGTTGGCGAGCGAGCGCCAGTCCCTGAGTAGGATTGGCGCCGAAGGAGGTCGAGATGGCTCAGGTGCTGACCCAGCGCGGCGCCTTCGTCGGCGGCGAGTGGCTGTCCGGTGAGGGCGAGGAGATCGAGGTGCGCAGCCCCGCGACGGGCGAGCTGCTCGGAGCGGTGCGCGCGGCGACCGCCGACCAGGTGGATCAGGCCGTGGCGGCGGCCGCCGAGGCATTCGAGACGTGGCGCCGCACGAGCGTGCTCGAGCGGGTGGAGATCTGCCGGCGCGGCTACGAGATCTGCATGGAGCGAGCCGAGGAGATCGCCCGCATGATCACCCGCGAGACCGGCAAGACCATTCGCGAGTCGCGCGAGGAGATGGTCGAGTACACCGCCGACCATTTCCGCCGTGCGTCCGAGGACGTGCTCCGCCACACGGGCCGAGTGCTGCCCTCCACGCAGGGCCGGACGTACAAGCGCATCCTCGTCGTGCAGGAGCCGGTCGGCGTGGTCGCGGCGATTTCCCCCTGGAACTTCCCGGTCGACATCGCCGGCATCCCGATCGTCTACGGGCTCGCCTTCGGCTGCACGACGGTCTGGAAGCCGTCGGAGCTCGCGCCGCTGTGCGCCGAGCTGTTCGTCGACGTGCTGCACGAGGCCGGCTTCCCGCCTGGCACCGTCAACCTCCTGCACGGTCGGGGCGACGTCGGCGCCGCCCTGACGGCGCACCGCGACGTGGCCTCCGTCGTTTTCACCGGCTCGGTCTCGACCGGCGAGAAGGTCGCGCGCGAGGCGGGCCTCAAGAACCGCATCCTCGAGCTCGGGGGCAACGGGCCGCAGATCGTGCTCGCCGACGCCAACCTCGAGGCAGCCGCGGACGCCGCCGTGATGGGCTGCTTCTACCTCGCCGGGCAGGTCTGCACCGCTGCCGAGCGCGTGCTCGTGCACAGCGAAGTCCACGACCGTTTCGTCGAGCTGCTGATCGACCGCACGCGGCTGCTGCAGATCGGCGATCCGCTGGACGAGAACACGGACATGGGCCCGATGTGCAACTCGGTCACGCTCGAACGCACCCAGCGGCACATCCAGGATGCCGTCGACCGCGGCGCCGCCGTGGTCTACGGCGGCGGCTCGAACGGCATGTACCACGAGCCGACCATCCTCACCGGGATCACGAGCGAGATGGAGATCGCGCGCGAGGAGACGTTCGGGCCCGTGGCGCCGATCATCCGCTTCTCCTCGCTGGAAGAGGCGATCGCGATCGGCAACGAGACCGAGTTCGGGCTCACCGCCGCCGTCTTCACCAACTCGCTCAGCGATGCCTGGAAGGCCGCCTCGGAGCTCCGCCACGGCACCGTCCACATCAACGAGACGACCAACTACTGGGATCAGATGGCGCCGTTCGGAGGCGCCAAGAGCTCTGGCTCGGGTCGCGAGCTGGCCGACGGCATCGCGGACGCCGTGACCGAGACCAAGCAGATCACCTTCGACTTCTGAGCGGCCTAACGGGCGAGCAGTAGGTCGCCGCGACCGAGCGGCAGCGCCGGCTCGGCGCCTTCACGCGCCGCGAGTGTCTGGTGGATGCCGATCTCGCCCGTCTCGAAGCCCTGGGCGGATCCCAGCATGTAGAGCCGCCAGACACGCTCGCGCTCCGTCCCGATCTCGGCGACGGCCTCGTCGCGATGCGCCGCCAGGTTCGCGAGCCATCGCCGCAGCGTGAGCGCGTAGTGCTCGCGCAGCGACTCGACGTCGCGGATCTCGAAACCGCCGCTCTCGAGCGCGCCGAGGATGTCGTTGACCGGATGCAGCTCGCCGTCGGGAAACACGTAGCGGCTGATGAAGGTCGGCCCGCGCGGCGGAAGCGCGTTCAGGCGCGTGATGCCGTGATTGAGGAACAGCCCGCCCGGTCGCAGCAACCTGTGCACCGCCTCGACGTAGGTGGCGAGCTGGGCGCGCCCGACGTGCTCGTACATGCCGACGCTCGCGATCTTGTCGAACAGCTCCTCGTCGATCTCCCGATAGTCGAGCACGCGCACCTCGGCGCGATCGGCCAGCCCTGCGGCCTCGATGCGCCGGCGCGCCAGCTCGGCCTGGGGCTCGGACAGCGTCACGCCCAGCGCGCGCACACCGTGCTGCGCCGCCGCGTGCAGGACGAGCGATCCCCAGCCGCAGCCGATGTCGAGCAATCGCTCTCCGGGCTGCAGGCGCAGCTTGCGGCAGATGAGCTCGAGCTTGCGCTCCTGCGCCGATTCGAGCGAGTCGTCCTCGCCGGCGAAATACGCACAGGAATAGACGAGGCTCGGCCCGAGCAGGAGCTCGTAGAAGCGGTTCGAGACGTCGTAGTGATGACGAACCGAGGCCCGGTCCCGCCGCAGCGAGTGCAAGCGCCCTGCGGGTGCCGCCTCCGAGGCGGGGATGGGCGGCCGCCGCACGGCGCGAGGGCCGGCGACGAGCAGCGCGGCGGCTGCGAGCCGTGCACGCCCCATTCGGCCGAGCGAGAGGCCGGCGACGCGCTGCCGCAGACCCAGCACCCGCTCGAGGTCGCCGTCGACGTCGAGCGCCCCAGACACCCAGGCGCGACCGAGCCCGAGCTGATTGGGGGCGCGCAAAAAATGCGCGATCGCCTGCTCGTCGCGGATGAGCACGACGGGCGCATCGGGGTCGTCACGGGCGACGACCGAACTGTCGTCCCAGAAGCGCACCGTCACGGGCAACCGGCCGAGCGCATCGACAAGCACCTTCAGGCCGTCGACCCGGGACGCCACCGTTCGCGTCCGAGCGGGACCCGCGCTGTCCTCGCGCCGATCCGTCGCTGCGTCGCCGCCGACGACGCTCGGTCGTTCGCTGTGCATCCTGCAGGCCTCACTGCCGCCGCCTGCACGGGGTTTGGGTGGAGGGCGCCGGCCCCCCGGACGCTAGCGCGCAGCCGCGCCCAGGTCAATGATCGGGCCGCTGGACCGCAAGCTCCTCCGGCGTACGGTGGCTGTGGCGACCGTTGGCGGCATGAGCATCCGGCGCTCGCGGGAAGACCGCGAGAACGCCAACGGACTGAAGGGAGTCTCCGCCCCCCCGTGCGAAGGTGCCCCCGGTGGGACCACGACGCCTGCACGGCTTCGTCGACGGGGTCTTCGCGATTGCCGCGACGCTGCTCGTCCTCGACCTCCCGCGGCCTGAACACTCCGCGCGCCTCGCGCACGATCTCGTGCACCAGTGGCCGAGCTACGCGGCCTACGTGATCAGCTTCGTCACGATCGGGATCCTCTGGATCGAGCACCATGGGATGATGAGCAACGTCGAGCGCATCGACAAGCGCTTCCTCGAGCGCACGCTGCTCTTCCTGCTGTTCGCCGCGATCATCCCATGGCCGACCGCGATCGCCGCCGAGTACGCACGGTCGAGCCACGGGGAGGCGCGGACCGCAGCGGTGCTGTACGCCTCGATCATGCTGTGCATCGCGCTCGCCCACACGGAGAGCTGGCGCTACCTCTCGCGGCACCTCGAGCTCGTCGCCGAGCCGGCGAGGCCGGCGGTGCCTGCCGGTCTGCTGCGCGCATTCCTCGGAGGCGTGCCCTATCTGTGCGCGATCGTCGTCGCGTTCGTGAGCCCGTACGCCTCGTTCGCGCTCGACGCGCTCGTCGCGCTCTACTTCGGCGTGTCCCGGACCGAGGTGCCGGGGCTGATCTACCGGGCAAACGCCGACCGATGAGTTGCGACCGGAGGCTGTGCGGGGACCGCCCCGGTCCCCGCACATCCTCCAGTGCTCGACTCCGCTGCGATCAGCCGCAGCCGGAGTTGTCCCCGCAGTCACGGCACGTGTAGCACGAGCCGGTGCGGATCTTGCGGCCGCCGCACTTCGCGCATTCCTGGGCGTCTTCCCAGGCATTGAAGAGCGCGCGCTGGCCGGCGGACTGAATCGGGACGACGGCGCGGGCCTCGGTGGCCTCGGGCGACGCGACGAGGTCGCCGTACATGGTGCCGTCTGCGAGCGGCTCGGCCTCGGCCGGCTGGCCCTGCAGGCGAGCGCGCACCTCGGCGGACATGATGCCGAGCTCGGCCTGCGTGTCGGCGTCGAGGAACTTCTTGCCGAGCCACCGGAAGATGTAGTCGACGAGCGACTTCGCCACGCGGATGTCCGGATCGTTGGTGAGGCCGGACGGCTCGAAGCGCATGTGGCTGAACTTCGAGACGTAGACGTCGAGCGGCACGCCGTACTGCAGGCCGAGCGAGACCGAGATCATGAACGCGTTCATGAGGCCGGCAAGGGTCGTTCCCTCCTTGGCGATGTCGACGAAGACGTCGCCGGGAGTGCCGTCGGGGAAGAGGCCGACGTGGATGTAGCCCTCGTACTCGCCGACCTGGAACTTGCGGCCGATCTCCATGCGCTCGATCGGCATGGTCTTGCGCACCGGCTTGTGCACGAGCTCCGCCTGCTTGGCGCCCATCGGCTGGGCGACCTTGCAGTTGTCGCGGTAGATCGCGAGCGCCTTGACGCCCATCTTCCAGGAGTCGAGGTAGAGCTTGGCGACGTCCTCGACCGTGGCCGACTCGGGCATGTTGGCGGTTTTCGAGATGGCCCCCGAGATGAACGGCTGCACGGCGCCCATCATCGAGACGTGGCCGTTGTAGTCGATCGCGCGATCGCCCATCGCGCAGTCGAACACGGCCAGGTGCTCCGGCTTGATCGCCGGCGCGCCGACGACCGTGTTGTGGTCGGCGATGTAGGCGACGATGGCCTCGCCCTCGGTCGGCGTGTAGCCGAGCACCTCGAGCGCCAGCGGCACCGTGCCGTTGACGATCGTGAGCTCGCCGCCGCCGACCAGGCGCTTGGTCTTGACCAGCGAGAAGTCGGGCTCGACGCCGGTCGTGTCGCAGTCCATCAGGAACGAGATCGTCCCGGTGGGCGCGAGCACCGTGGCCTGCGCGTTGCGGTAGCCGTGCTCGCGGCCCAGCTCGAGGGCCTCGTCCCAGGCGCCGCGGGCGGCGTCGACGAGATCGTCGGCGATCGTCTCGCGGTCCTCGATGTTGCCCACCGCAGCGCGATGCTTCTCGATCACGCGCACCATCGGCTGGCGATTGCGCTCGTACTCGGAGAACGGCCCCATGCGCGCCGCGACCTCCGCGGACTTGCGATAGGCGCGACCCGTCATGAGCGCGGTGATGGCGGCGGCGTAGGCGCGGCCCTCGTCGGAGTCGTACGGCAGCCCGCGCGCCATCAGCAGCGCGCCGAGGTTGGCGTAGCCGAGCCCCAGCTGGCGCATCTTGTGCGCGTTCACGCCGATCTGCTCGGTCGGGTAGGACGAGTTGGAGACCAGGATCTCCTGCGCCGTGAAGACGACGTCGACGGCGTGCTTGAAGCTCTCGACGTCGAACTCGCCGTCTTCCTTGCGGAAGCGCATCAGGTTGAGGCTCGCGAGGTTGCAGGCCGAGTTGTCGACGTGCATGTACTCCGAGCACGGATTCGAGGCGTTGATGCGCCCGGTGTTCGGGCACGTGTGCCAGTCGTTGATGATCGTGTCGAACTGGATGCCCGGATCGGCGCAGCGCCAGGCTGCATCGGCGATCTGGCGCATGAGGTCGCGTGCGCGGACGGTCTTG
>DASRQS010000010.1:0-48766 GCA_035696365.1 Gaiellales bacterium
TCCCGAGGTGCTAGGGTCGACTCCGAACTGTCAACACTTGACACGTCGCGTTTCTTATACCCGCTAGGGGAAGTGATTGCAATGACGCCCGAGGAGACGGAGCAGCGGCAGGACGCCGCCGGGCGTGCCGGGATCGAGAACCTGACGCTCTGGCAGCGGGTGCACGAGCACCTGCGCCAGGAGATCCTCGACAACCGCTTGCCGCCGGGCAGCGAGCTCAACGAGGTCGCGCTGTCGGCATCGCTCGGGGTCTCGCGGGGACCGGTGCGGGAGGCGATCGGACGCCTCGCCTCCGAGGGCCTCGTCACGGTGCGCCCGCGGCGCGGCGCCATCGTGACCGCGCTCTCCGCGCAGGAGTTCCTCGCGGCCTACCAGCTGCGCGAGGCGCTCGAGACGCTCGCGATGCGGCTCGCGGTGCCGCGTCTCGGGCCCGAGGAGCTGGCGCGGCTGCAGGCGCTCGTCGACGAGATGGTCGTGCTCGCCGACGGCGACGACGTCGACGGGTTCTTCCGCGCGAACGCCGCCTTCCACGCGACCTTCGTCGAGGCCTCCGGCAACGCGATGCTGCAGGCGACCATGAGCAGGCTGCTCGGCCAGATGGGCCGCTACCAGATGCGCTCGGTCGCGCTGCGCGGCTCGCTGCGGCGCTCGACCATCGAGCACAAGGCGATCCTCCGCGCCGTGCGCGAAGGCGACGCCGAGAAGGCCGTGCGGTTGCTCGGCGAGCACATCCGTATCCCGCAGCGGCGCATCGAGGACGCGCCCGACCAGGAGGTCGTCGTCCGCGATGCCATCTGACGCGAGGCCGCTCCAGTTCGGCGTGAACCTGAACAACCGGGAACCGTTGATCGCCCCCGACTACGACCTGAAGATGCTGCTCGACCTCTCGACGGTGGTGGAGGAGCTCGGGTTCGACTCCGTGTGGGTCGGCGACAGCCTCTTCTCCAAGCCGCGCTGGGAGCCGATCTCGCTGCTGTCGGCCATCTCACAGCGCACCTCCCGCGTCAGGCTCGGCACGGCCTGCATGGTCTCGTCGACGCGCAACCCGCTCTACCTCGCGCTGGAATGGGCGACGCTCGACGCCATCTCGGGCGGCCGCACGATTCTCGGTACCGGCATGGGCAACCCGGAAGAGGGTGTGCGCCGCGAGTTCGCCGCGCTCGGGCTCGATTACAAGAAACGCGCCGCGATCTTCGACGAGGGCCTCGAAGCGATCCGCCAGCTCTGGACGAAGGGCAGCGTCACGCTGCACGGCGAGCACTTCACCTACGACGACGTGTCGTTCTACTCGGGAACCGAGCAGGGCCCGCTCATGCCGGCCCAGACGCCGCCGCCGATCTGGGTCGTGTCCAATCCGCGGCTCAAGGGCGACGCCCCGCCGGAGGTCATGGAGCGCCGCCTGCGCGCCGCCTGCCGGCGCATCGTCACCTGGGGCGACGGCTGGATGACGTGCTGCCGGGCGCAGCACCCCGAGGAGCTCGTCGAGCAGCTGGGGCTGATCCGCGCCCATGCCGACGAGGTCGGCGCGGACTTCGACCGGCTGGTCATCTCCTACCAGGTCACAATGAACATCGGGGAGTCGGAGGAGGCCGCCCGCGGCGACTTCGACAGCTACATCTCGCAGTACTACCCTGAGCTCTCCAAGGCGATGGATCTCTCGAACTGGGGGCCCGTGGGCACGCCCGACCAGATCGCGACCTGGCTGCGCACCTTCGCCGAGGCCGGCGTCGACCATTTCATCTGCCGGTTCGGCGCACTCGACCAGTTCGGGCAGGTCGAGCGCTTCGCGAAGGACGTGCTGCCGCAGTTCACACACGAGCGAGTGGGGTGACTCGAATGGCGAGCGACAAGATGCTGGAGGACGCGGCCCTCGTCGTCGACGTCTGCATGTCCGTGGAGCAGGACGACGTCGTCACGATCATCTGCGACGACGAGCACCGCGAGCAGGCGGAGGCGGTGGCGGAGGTCTGCGTCGAGCGCGGCGCCTGGCCGGTGGTCATGAACAACGAGACGCAGGTCCGGCGCGGCCGCGCCGACGTGCGCTTCCCGATGGCCCCGCCGCGCAACCTGCATCAGGCGATGGTGGCCTCGGACGAGGTCATCATCATCACCAACCTCGAGTGGGCCAACCGCTTCGCGCACGTCTCGGCAGTCAAGGAGACGTGCGCCGCCAATGGCAAGATCGCGTCGGTCGAGGGCGGCATGGGCAGCACCTGGGACCTCACGGTCGACGACATCCATGTCGCCACCCAGCGGGCGCGGGACGCGATGGCGGTGCTCGAGGGCAGGAAGCGCGTGCACGTGACCACGCCGGCCGGCACCGACTTCGAGGTCTCGATCGAGGGGCGCCCGTCGCTCGAGGTCACGCCGATCAAGAAGCGCGGCCAGATGATGGGGCCCGTGCCGCTCTGGGCCGAGGTCGCCTTCGCCGCGGTCGAGGACTTCACCCACGGCACCGCGGTCGTCGACGGCGTGATGCTCGGCATCGGCCTGACGGGCCAGGTGAAGGATCCGATCACGTGGAAGATGGAGGGCGGCAAGGTAGTCAGCATCGAGGGCGGCGACGAGGCGACGAAGCTGAAGGCCGCGATCGACGGCGTCGAGAACGCGACCGTGCTGGGCGAGTTCGCGTTCGGGACGAGCACGAAGGCCCCCTACGGCACGCCCTCGGAGAAGGGACGCGTTGGCACCGTCCACCTCGCCCTCGGCGACAACCACAACGCCTATCCCGGCGGGCAGAACGTCTGCTCCCTGCACCTCGACGGCGTCTTCCTGAACGCCACGATGCAGATCGTCGACGACGGCACTTACATCCTGAAAGACGGCGAATGGGCGATCTAGCGCAGGTCGTCGCGCTCGCGGCCGTCGATCCGATCGAGCTGCCGAACGGCAGCTGGAGCCGGATGCTCGTGACCGAGGGCAACGTCGGCGGCAACCGGGGCTCGCTCGGCTACTCGGTCTTCACGGCCGGCACAACGCTCGTGCCCGTGCGACACGAGACCGAGGAGTTCGCCTTCGTGGTCTCCGGCCAGGGCGAGCTGCTGCTCGACGGGGAGACGCTCCCGTTCGCGCAGGGGGACGCGCTCTACATCCCGGGTGGCGTCTGGCACGCGGTCTCGAACACGGGCGACGAGGACGCGGTCATGGTGTTCGGGTTCCCGCATCCCGACTATCCGCCGACCGAGCGCCGCGGCTGACGATGGGCGAGCAGTCGTTGCGCGAGCAGGTCGCATGGGCGTCGCGCATCCTTGCGACCGAGGGGTACGCGGATCTCACGCTCGGGCATGTCAGCGCGCGCGGAGAGGACGGGCGCGTCTACATCAAGCGCAAGGGCGTCGCTCTCGACGAGGTGGAGCCCGACGACGTCGTCGAGTTCTCGGTCGACGACGCCGACAGCGTGTTCGCGCCCGACATGCATCTCGAGGCCGTGCTCCACCAGGCCGTCTACCAGGCCCGGCCCGACGTCGGGGCCGTCGTGCATGGGCATCCCCCCTACTCCACGGCGCTCGGAGCGACCGATGCGCCGCTCGAGTTGCTCACGCACGACGCCGTGCTCTTCGCGGACGGCGTGCCGGTGTTCGAGGGCTCGCCGGAGTTGATCCTCGATGCCCACCAGGGACGGGCCGTGGCCGCGGCGCTGGGCCCGCACCGGGCCGTGCTGCTGTGCAATCACGGGGTGCTCGTGACCGGCAAGGACGTTCCCTGGGCGACGCTCTGCGCGGCGACGCTCGAGCGCGCGGCGAAGCTTCAGTCGCTCGCGCACACCTTCGGCTCGCTGCGGCCGATCCCGGCCCAGGCCGCGCTCGCCATGCATGCCGACAAGTATCGCGACGCGTTCGTCCAGGAGTACTGGGCCGCATGGCTGCGCAAGCTCGGCCGTCTCGCGGCGGACGTGCGGATGCAAACGTGAACCTGGAGCTGCGTGTGAACGGCTCGACGGTCGTGCGCGACGTGCCGGCCGAGGAGCTGCTGCTCGACTTCCTGCGCAACCGGCTCGGCCTGACCGGGGCGAAGCGCTCCTGCGACGTCCAGGTCTGCGGTGCCTGCACGGTGCTGCTGGACGGGCAGCCCGTGAGTGCCTGCTGCACGCTGGCCGTGCAGGCCGAGGGTGCCGAGGTGACGACGATCGAGGGACTCGCGGAGCAGCCGGAATTCGCGCTGCTCGAGGACGCGTTCATGCGCCACGCGGCGCTCCAGTGCGGCTACTGCACGGGCGGGATGCTGCTGACGGTGTCCGCGCTGCTCGCCGCCGGTGAGCTCACGAGCGCCGCCGAGGTGCGCCGCTCGCTGGCCGGCAACCTGTGTCGCTGCACCGGCTACAAGGGCATCGTCGAGGCCGTCTGCGAGCTCGCCGGAGTGCCCGCGGCATGAGCACCGTCAGCCCCACCAGGGTCACCGCGCCGCAGGTCGGCCGTTCGATGGAACGGCTCGACGGCCGTGAGAAGCTCCGTGGTGAAGCCGAGTTCGTGGGCGACATGTCCGTGCCGGGGATGCTCTTCGGCAAGGTCCTGCGCAGCCCCGTCCCGCACGCGCGCATCGTCTCGATCGACGCCTCCCGCGCGGAGGCGATGGCCGGGGTCGCGTGCGTGCTGACTGGGAGCGATCTCGCCGACATCGACCCCTACTGGGGTCATGCGATCAGGGACCGGCCGATCGTCGCGATCGACCGCGTGCGCTTCCACGGCGAGCCCGTGGCGGCCGTCGCGGCCGACGACGAGGCTACGGCCGAGCGCGCCCTGCTCGCGATCGACGTCACCTACGAGGAGCTGCCGGTCGCCGGCACCGTGGACGAGGCGATCGCGCCGGACGCGCCGCTCGTCAACGACGGACCGCTGCGACCCGGGCTGTTCCACGGCCTGGGCGAGCTCCCGCCGCGCGAGGGCAACGTCTGTTACCGCTACCGGATCGAGCGCGGCGAGGTCGAGGCCGCCTTCGCGCACGCCGATATCGTGGTCGAGGGCGAGTACGAGTTCCCGGCCGTCTACCAGTACGCGATGGAGACGCACACGGTCATCGCCCAGGTCGAGCGCGAGGAGATCACACTCTGGGCAACCTGCCAGCACCCGTTCCTGGTGCGCGCCGAGATCGCCGCGCTGTTCGAGCGGCCGCTCTCGTCGGTGCGGGTGATCGTCCCCTACCTGGGCGGCGGCTTCGGCTCGAAGTCGTATACGAAGATGGAGCCCATCGCGGTCGCGCTGGCCCGCAAGGCCCGCCGCCCAGTGCGCATCCAGAACGCCGTCGGCGAGTCGATGGTGACGTCGCGGCGCCACGGCATGAAGGCGCGCGTGCGCACGGCCGCGACGAGCGACGGCCGCCTGCTGGGGCGCAACGTGGAGTGCTGGTTCGACACCGGCGCCTACGCCGACAACGGGCCGAGGGTCACGGCCACGGGGGGCGATGCCGCGCCCGGCCCCTACCGCTGGGAGTCGTTCCGGGTCGACGCGCGCTGCGTCTACACGAACACCGCGCCCTCGGGCAGCTACCGCGCGTTCGGCGCGACGCACCTGCAGTGGATCGGGGAGAGCCAGGTCGACGAGATCGCGCGACGCTGCGGCATCGACCCGCTCGAGTTGCGCCGCCAGAACCTCTGCCTGCCGGGCGAGGAGATCCGCCAGGGAGGCAAGCCGCTCGACGCCGACCTGATCGGCGACGTCGAGCAGGCGGCCGCCGCGGTCGGATGGGACGAGCCGAAGGCGCCGCTGGTGGGCCGCGGCGTGTCGGTCGGACTGCTGGCCGCCGGCGCCCACCCGGTCTCCACGGCTGTCGTGCGCATGGAGGCCGACGGCCGAGTCTCGGTGCTGAGCGGGACGACCGAGATGGGCCAGGGCCCGCGCACCGTGTTCGCCCAGATCGCCGCCGAGGTGCTCGGGATCGAGGCTGAGACGGTGGTCGTCCGCGGCACCGATTCGCGCTTCACCCCGTATGACCGCTCGACCGGCGCGAGCCGCTCGACCACGCTGGCGGGACTCGCCGTGATGCGCGCCGCCGAGGAGATCCGGACGCAACTGGAGGAGATCGCAGGGGAGCCGGATCCCGCCCCCGAGACCTATCCGGCACTGATCGAGCGCCGCTTCGGTCTGGCCGGCGGCGAGCTGATCGGACGTGGCGACGTCCACCCCGAAGGCAGCGGGTCGTACGCCGAGGGCCCCGTGTTCTGGGAGGTCTGCGTGGCCGCCGCGGAGATCTCCGTCGAGCCCGAGACGGGCATCGTCACGGTGCTGCGCACCGCGACGGTGGCCGACGTGGGCCGCGCCATCAACCCCCAGATGGTCGAGCGCCAGGACGAGGGCGCGACGATGCAGGGCATCGGCAACGCGCTCTACGAGGAGATGGTCTTCGAGGCCGGCTTCCTCATGAACGACACGATGCTCGACTACCGCGTCCCGACGTTCGAGGACATGCCGGGACGGATGACGTCGATCGTCGTCCAAAACGGCGACGGGCCGGGCCCGTTCGGCGCCAAGGGCTGCGGCGAGGGGGCGCTGGCCGCGGTGCCCGCGGCAATCGTCAACGCGCTCGCCGACGCGGGCGTGCCCATGACCACGCTGCCGCTGACGCCGGAACGCGTCTGGCGGCGTATCCAGGAATTGCAACAGGAGGACGCATGGCAGACGTGAAGCGAGCAGCGGTGATCGGGACGGGCACGATGGGACCTGGCATGGCGGCGGTGCTCGCGCGCGCGGGTATCGATGTCGCGGTCTACGACGTCAGCGCCGAGGCGCTCGAGCGCGCGGGGGCGGGCTTCCAGCTGGCCGACGGCGTGCTCGATCGGCTCGAGACGCCCCGCGTCGAGGGCGGCGGCATCCGCTACGAGAGCGATCTGGCCGCTGCGCTGGCGGGCGCGGAGTTCGTGGCTGAGGCGATTCCCGAGCGGCTCGAGCTCAAGCAGGAGCTCTTCCCCCAACTCGAGCGGCTTGCGGCGCCGGGCGCCATACTGTCCTCCAACACCTCGGGCATCCCGATCACGAAGATCGCCGAGGTCTGCTCCGACCCCTCGCGCGTCGTCGGGATGCACTGGTCGAACCCGCCGCACCTGATCCCGATGATCGAGGTCATCCCGGGTGACAAGACGAGCCAGGAGACGATCGACGCCTCGGTCGCGCTCGTCGAGCGGATCGGCTACGAGGCCGTGATCGAGCGCGAGGTGCCCGGCTTCGTCGAGAACCGCATCCTCTACGCGATCATGCGCGAGGCAGTCGATCTCGTCGATCGCGGCATCATCGACGCCGACGGCATGGACCGCTGCGTGCGCTGGGGCATCGGCTACAAGCTCGCCGTGATCGGACCCATGGAGCTGCTCGACATGGCCGGGCTCGACATCTACACGAACGTCGGCTCGTACCTCAACAAGGACCTCTGCAACGGCTCCGAGGTCTCGAAGACCATCACCGACCGAGTCGAGGCCGGCGAGCTCGGCATCAAGACGGGCAAGGGGCTCTACGACTACACGCCCGAGCGCATCGCCGAGCTCCGTGCCGAGCGCGCGCGCAAGCTCGTGGCCGTCCGCAAGGCGCTCGAGTCATGAAGGTCTGGCTGCTCGACAACGGCTCCATCGTGATCGAGCACACGCAGCTCCTGTGGAACGTCCCCGGGCCCCAGGTGCGCATCCCGGTCTACAGCGTGCTGGTGGAGAGCGACGACGAGCTGTTGCTCTTCGACACCGGGATCGACCTCGATCACATGAACCGGGTGCTGCCGTTCGAGCTGCCGGAGCAGACACCGCAGCAGACGATCCCGGCGCAACTCGAGGCCTGCGGCTTCTCGGTCTCGGACGTCACGACGCTCGTCAACTCGCACCTGCACATCGACCACGTGGGCGGCAACAAGCTCTTCCCCGGGACCCGTACCGTGATCCACGAGAAGGAAGTCGCCCAGGCGCGCAACCACGAGCCGTTCGAGTTCTTCGGCTACTCCGACAAGTCCTGGGACTACGAGGGCCTCAGCCTCGAGACCGTGAGCGGGGACGTCGAGCTGGCCAAGGGGATCTTCCTGTACGAGACGCCCGGCCACACCGTCGGGCATTACTCGCTGCTGCTGACGCCGGGCGGCAGCGCGCAGCCGCTGCTCTTCGCCGTCGACGTCGCCTACACGGCGACCGCCCTGGAGAAGGGCATCCAGCCCGGCTTCCACAACAACCCGCACGACGGTGTCCTGTCGATCCGCCGTGTCAAGGAGCTCGCCGCCGAGCACGGTGCGGAGGTCTTCCTCTCGCACGACATGGACGCCTGGCAGACGTACCTCCACGCCCCCGAGTTCTACGAGATCTAGAGGCCCGACATGAAGCTGCAGGACCGCGTCGCGATCGTCACCGGATCCGCTCAGGGGATCGGGCGGGCGATCGCCCAGAAGCTCACCGACGAGGGCGCGTACGTCGTCCTTGCCGACATCAACGGCCCTGGCGTGGAGCAGGCGGCGTCGGAGCTGCCCGGCGCCACCGGGCTGACCGTCGACGTCTCGAACGCCGCCGACGTGCAGCGCATGGTCGACGAGACGGTCTCGCGTCACGGCAAGGTCGACGTGCTCGTCAACGTCGCCGCGATCGTGCCGTTCACTGCCTGGGACGACATCACGTTCGAGGAGTGGCGCCGCATCATGTCGGTCAACCTCGACGGCGTCTTCCTGACGATCAAGGCGGTCGAGAAACCGATGCGCGAGGCGGAGTACGGGCGCATCGTCAACATCGCCTCCAATGTGGTACTGGCGGGCACGCCCAACCTCGCCCACTACGTGGCGTCGAAAGGTGGCGTGTGGTCCTTCACGCGCGCGGCCGCCCGAGAGCTCGGCAAGCACGGCATCACCGTCAACTCGGTGGCGCCCGGGCTGACGGCATCGGAAGGCGTGCTGGCGAGCCCGCACGCAGAGGCCTTCGAGTTCGTCCAGATGCTGCAGGCGATCCCGCGGCGCGCCATGCCGTCGGACATTGCGCCGGCCGTGGCCTTCCTCGCGTCGGAGGAGGCCGGCTGGGTCACGGGCCAGATGATCGTGGCCGACGGCGGGCACACCCACAGCTGATGGCGACCTTCTCGGTCACGCGCGCGGGCGCGATCCTGGCGGTGTCCGACTTCGAGGCGTCGCTCGCGTTCTACCGCGACCGGCTCGGGCTCGCGGTCGAGGCGGTCTACGACGATCCGCCCTACGTGACGCTCGCGTGCGCGGGCGCGCGCGTGTCGCTGGCCGAGCAGGGCCACCCGGCCGAGGATCGGCCGGGTGTCGAAATGGCCGCTCCTGCGGACAGATCGCCCGCGAACGTCGTGCTCGTGCTCGAGGTGGCCGACGCGCTTTCCGCCCACGCCGCACTGCTTGCCGAGGACGTGACGATGCTCGCGCCGCCGTGCAGCCCGCCCTGGGGCGGTTGCCGCTTCTTCTGCGTCGACCCCGACGGCTACCTCGTCGAGATCGAGCAGCCGGCATGAGGGCCGTCGTCCTGCGTGCGCCCGGCGACGTCGGCGTCGACACGGTGGCCGATCCCTCCATCCTGGACCCCGGCGATGCGATCGTGCAGGTCTCGGCGACGGCGATCTGCGGCGCCGACCTGTTCCCGTTCCACGGCTTCACCCCCGGCTTCGAGAACGGCACGATCCTCGGCCACGAGTTCACGGGCACCGTCGTCGCGGCGGGCGCCGACGTGCGCCGCGTGCACGTCGGTGAGCGCGTCGTCTGCACGAGCACGATCTCGGACGGCACCTGCACGCACTGCCGGGCCGGCCGCGTCTCGCAGTGCCAGGGGCGCGCGCTGTTCGGTTACTCCGGGGTCTACCCGAGGCTCGACGGCGGCCAGGCCGAGCTCGTGCGCGTGCCGGCCGCCGACCGCAGCCTGCTGGCGCTCGACGAGGCGA
The DNA here is from genome assembly GCA_035696365.1 of Gaiellales bacterium. Taxonomy (GTDB): domain Bacteria; phylum Actinomycetota; class Thermoleophilia; order Gaiellales; family JALYLC01; genus JALYLC01. Next base: position 9,837 of record DASRQS010000010.1, read on the forward strand.
TCAGCGACGAGGCGGCGATCTTCGTCGCGGACATCCTGCCGACCGGCTATGCCTCCGTCGTGCGCGGGGGCGTCGCGGTGGGCGACACGGTCGTCGTGCTCGGCTGCGGCCCGGTCGGGCTGATGGCCGTGCTCTGTGCGGTGGGCATCGCCGGGCGGGTGATCGCCGTCGACGGCATCGCGGAGCGGCTGGCACTCGCCGGGCGGCTGGGCGCCGAGCCCGTCACGCCGGCCTCAGCCGAGGACGTCGTGCTCTCGGCGACCGGCGGCCTCGGAGCCGACGTCGTGATCGAGGCGGCCGGAGTTCCGGCGGCTCTCGACGCGAGCTTGCGCCTGTGCCGCGGGCGCGGCACCGTCTCGGTCGTCGGTGCACACTTCGAGCCGGACTACCCTCTGAACAACGCGACCATGTTCGAGAAGGAGCTGACGCTGCGCTTCACGATCGGCGATCCCGCTCACGATCGCGAGCGCCTGCTGGGCCTCGTCGCGGCGGGACGCCTCGATCCGACGCCGGTCGTGACGCACCGGCTCGCGCTCGGAGACGCCGCGGAGGGCTACCGCATGTTCGACGCGCGCGAGGCGACCAAGGTCGTGCTGCGGCCGTGATCGCAGCCCCCCCGCCACTGCCGCTCCCCGTCGTTCGGAGCGCGCTCGTGCGCAAGCTCCGGGGGGAGTACCTGTCGGTCAGGTGGGCGCATTGCTACCGCGACGCAACGACCTACCGATCGCTCCGAGTGACGCGCTGCAAGGTCAACTTCGGCGATCCGCACATCGTGCAGTACTGCGTGGTGTTCATCGGCGGGCGCCTGGTCACCGACCACGAGCGGCGCGCGATCCGCTGCGGGGTGCATCCCGACCCGACACTCTCGGGCAGGACCTCGTAGCCCCACCGAGCTTTGTCGCGTTTGAACTCCGGGCTCACGTTGGATACGAAGCGTGGCTGTGCATACCCGGAGCGGAATTCCAAGATTGCTCCCGGCGATGCTGGCGCTCGGCCCGCTCGTCGTCGTGCTGGACGTGCTGGGCGCCGCCGGGAAGCTCGCGATCTTCGTCCTCGCTGCCGCCGCGCTCGTCCCTCTCGCCTGGCTGATCGGCGAGGCGACCGAGAACGCCGCCTACTACACCGGACCAGGCATAGGCGGCCTGCTTAACGCCACCTTCGGCAACGCTCCGGAGTTGATCATTGCGCTCGTTGCCGTCTCCGACGGGCTGACCGACGTCGTCAGGGCATCGCTCGTCGGCTCGATCGTGGGAAACCTCCTGCTCGTGCTCGGGTTCGCAATGGTGATCGGGCAACGAGGCGAGATCGATCGAAGGTCGGCCGCCACCTCGCTCGCCCTGGTGGGACTTGCGACGCTGCTCCTGTTCGTGACGTCCGTGCCCGGCTTTCACGGCGATCCCGACCGCCGCTCGCTCGCACTGCTCTCGCTCCCGGTTGCGGCTGGCCTGTTGATCGTGCGTGTCCCGGTCATCCGCTCCACATTGCGTCGCGAGCGAGCGCTGCACGCCGAGGCCGGCCCCAGCGGAGAGGCGGGCTGGCCGCTGCGGGCCGCGTTCGCCGTGCTGGCTCTCGCGACCGTCGTCACGGCACTCGTCACCAACGCCCTCGTCGGCTCGCTCGAGTCATTCGCGCGCCAGGCCGACCTGTCGGAGTTCTTCGTCGCGATCGTCATCGTCGCGATCGTCGGCAACGCCGCCGAGCACGGCAGTGCGGTGCTTCTCGCCCGGCGCGGCGAGATCCGGCTGGCGACCGAGATCGCCCTCGCGTCGAGCGCACAGGTGGCAAGTCTGGTGATTCCGCTCGTCGCGCTGTGCTCCTGGGCAATCAACCCGCTGGCTCTCAGCTTCCGCCCGGTCGAGCTCGGGGCGCTCGTCGTCGCGACAGCTCTGGCGTCGCTCGTGCTGAGAGGCGGAAGGACGACACGGCTGGGCGGTGCGATCCTGCTCTGCACATACGCGTTTCTCGTAGTGGCCTTCTGGTTCGCCGGCAATCGTTGAACCCGACGCGCGACGCGTCACCGGCGCGCTGAGCATGCTGTTCGAGGAGGCGCCGAAGGGCACTGACTTCATCACGCAACGGCGAACTTGCAGCAAAGGCTGCGTCCCGTCGGCGTCTGAAGCGGTCTCGGGGACGACCGCTGGCCAGCACCCGCGCGGGTTAGGATCAACGCGTGGACGCCGCTCACGACCTCGGAGCCATGCACGGGTTCGGCGCCGTCGTGCCCGACGGGGCGATCTTCCACGCGGAGTGGGAGGCGCGGCTGTTCGCCCTGAGCGAAGTGGCAACCGTCGCCGGGATCACCGAAGGCCACTTTCGCGAGGCGATCGAGTCGATGCCGCCGGGTGCGTACCTCACCGCGTCGCACTACGAGCGCTGGCTGTTCGGTCTGGAGCGCCGCCTGCAGCGCGCCGGCACACTGGCGCCCGGGGACGTCGAGGTTGCCATGACACGTCTCGGCAGCGACACGATGCCTCGGCGCCCCGACCCGGCCTTCGCCCGGCTCTGCGTGGAGGCGCAGCGCGCTGGCGACCCCCTGCCGGCCGCCGCAGCTCCGCGCTTCGGAGTGGGCGACCGGGTGCGCGTACGGCACATGCGCCCGGCGGGCCACACGCGCTGCCCGCGCTACGTGCGTGGCGCCGTCGGAGTCGTCGAGCGCGTGCACGGCGATGACTGGCTGCCCGACGCGGTGGCGCGCGGCGAGCACGTCCCCCCTGAAGCTGTCTATTCCGTGCGGTTCTGCTCCGAGGAGCTCTACGGCGCCGGCGAGGAGCCTCCGTTCGAGGTCTGCGTCGACCTCTCGGAGTCGTATCTCGAGACGCCTGCGTGAAGGGCGGTCGATGAGCACGGACGGCCTGCAGGTCATCCGCCTCGGCGACCACGTGCTGGGCTTCTACGACGGCCGCCGTCCGGGCGCCACGAACACGTCCGTCGACACCTGGGTGGAGGACGGCGCGCTCTCCCTCGGTATCTGCAGCTACGCCATCGTCGACGGCGGCGATGCGATCGTCTACGACACGCATGTGTCGCTCGAGCACGCACGCCTGATCCGCGAGGCGGTGGAGCACCTCGGCGCGCGCCGCATCCGGGTCGTGCTCAGCCACTGGCACCTCGACCACATCGCCGGGAGCGAGGTATTCGCCGATTGCGAGATCATCGCCAACCGCACGACGGCGGCGCTCCTGGCCGAGCACCGCGCGGCGATCGAGGCAGGGACGCATCACGGCCCACCGGCGATCGCGCCGCTGATCCTGCCCACGACGCTCTTCGACGATCGCCTCCGGCTCGAGCTGCCCAACTTGCAGGTCGACCTGGTCGAATTCGACATCCACAGCCGCGATGCGACAGTCATCCACCTGCCCGAGAGCGGCGTGCTGCTCGCCGGCGACACCGTCGAGGACACGGTCACCTACGTCGCCGAGCCCGATCGGCTTCAGGGGCACATCGGCGAGCTCGAGCGGATGCGGAGTCTCGGCGCCTCCAGGATCCTCCCGAATCACGGAAGCCGCGAGCGCATCGAGAGCGGAGGCTACGCCAGCACCCTCATCGACGCGACCGAGCGCTATGTGCAGGCGCTGCTCGTCACGGCGGCCGAGCCGCTCGAGCGACACACCGACCTGCGCGCGTTCGTCGCGGCAGAGCTCGCGGCCGGCTGGATCTCGTGGTTCGAGCCGTACGAGCGCGTCCACCGGAGCAACCTCGAGGCCGTCCGCTCCCGCTAGAGGGTCTCAGCCGAGTCCGAGCGTCCCCGTGAGCCCGCCCTCGTCGGGCGTCGTCGCCCGCGCCCGGCGCAGAACGATCGCCGTCACCGCCAAGACGCTCAGCGTAACCAGCAGCATGAGCGTCGCGAAGGCGTTGATGGCCGGCGTGACGCCGAATCGCACCGCCGCGAAGACCACCATCGGCCAGGTCTGCGTCGTGCCGCCTGCCGTGAACGCCGACAGCACGTAGTCGTCGAACGAGAAGACGAAGGACAGCAGCGCCGCCGCGATCACGGCCGGGTAGAGGCGCGGCAGCGTGACCTGCCGGAACGTCGAGAGCGGCCCGGCGCCAAGGTCGAAGCTCGCCTCCTCGAGCGCGGATCCCATGCCGACGAAGCGGGCCCGCACGATCAGCGTCACGAGCGATGTGTTGAAGACCGTGTGCCCGAAGAGGATGGTCGCCTGGCCGAGTTGGGGGAACGGCGAGACGCGGGCGTGCAAGCGGACGAAGAAGATCAGCGAGGCGACCGCGATCACGATCTCCGGCACGACGAGTGTCAGGTACACGAGCGCGTCGAAGGGCATTCTCAGGCGGCGGTGCATGCGGCTCAGCGCCAGCGCCGCGGCAGTCCCGAGGATGGTCGCGAGGAGCGAGCTCGCCAGCGCGATGCGCAAACTCGTCGTCAGCGCACTGCGATAGACGGGGTCGTCCCAGGCATCGCCGAACCAGTGTGTCGTGAAGCCGCGCCAGACCGTCACCTGGCGATTGCTGTTGAACGCGAAGATGACGACGACGACGATGGGCGCGTACAGGAACGTGTAGACCAGCATGGCCCAGCCCGTCAGCAGACCCCGTCCGCCGATGCGAAGCCGCCTAGGCACCGAACTGCTCCTCCTTCGTGGCAAACGCGAGGTACACGATCAGGAAGACGCTCAGCACGAGCAGCAGCGCGATCGCCATGGCCGCGCCGAACGGCCAGTTCTGCGCGACGAGGAACTGATCACCCACGGCGTTGCCGACGAACTCGCGCTTGCCGCCGCCCAGCAGCGACGGGATCACGTACTCGCCCGTCATCGGGATGAACACGAGCAGGATGCCCGTGACCAGGCCCGGCAGCGTGAGCGGCAACGTGATCTGGCGGAATGCCCTGAGCGGCGACGAGCCGAGGTCGAGGGCGGCGTCGACGAGACTCCAGTCCATGCGCTCGAGCGACGCATAGACGGGCAGGATGAGGAGCGGCATATAGCCGTAGACGAGCCCGATGCCGATTGCCTGGGTCGTGTACAGGGGACGCCAGCCGCCGAAGCCGATGTCATGCACGAAGCGGACGAGGAAGCCTTGGGGGTCGAGGATGATGAACCAGGCATACGTGCGGATCAGGAACGACGTCAGGAACGGGATGATCACGAGGATCAGCGCGAGCGACTTGCCGCCCGTGAGGCAGCGCGCCATCCAGTAGGCCATCGGATAGCCGACCACAAGCGTGAGCGCCGTCCCGATGGCGGCCATCGTGAGCGTCGTCTTGAAGATGTCGAGGTAGAGCGGGTCCCACAGCTGACGGAAGTTGACCGCGCTGAAGGCGTAGGAGACCTGCCCGAAGCCGACGGTGTTCGCGAGCGAGAAGACGATCAGGATCGCCAGTGGCCCGAGGAAGAAGAGCGCGTCATAGCCGAGCACGGGCAGCGTGAGCCAGGCCGGGTAGCGCGGCGCGAACGAGCGGCCGCGCCGGCGCGGGGCCGCAGGCTCGCCGGCGGTGCTCTCGGGCTTCACGCGTCGCGCCAGGCGGGCACGGCGATCTCCTCGAGCAGCATGGCCGCCTCGGGTGCCCAGCGAACGACGACCGCGTCGCCCCCGGCCAACTGCTCGACCGCGGCGCCGGCCGCCGCGCGCTGCTCCCGGGCCACGATCTGTCCGCCGCCGGGGAGCTCGGCGATCAGCTGCACCTGATCGCCCAGGATCATGGCGGCGATCAGCGTCGCGCCCGTGCAGTTGCTCGCCGCCGGCGGCGGGGAGCCCGCCTCGATCACGACGTTCTCGGGCCGGACGCCGATGCGTACCGCCGCGCCGCGCCGGGCACTGCCGTGCCCGCGCACCGTGAGCTGTCCGATCTCCGCCGACCACCCCTCGGCATGCACCTCGACGACCTCGCCTTCGAGGAAGTTCATGTCGCCGATGAACCCGGCCACGAAGGCGCTGGCCGGGCGATCGTAGATCACGAGCGGCCGGTCGAGCTGCTCGATGCGCCCGCCCGACATCACGGCGATTCGATCGCTCATCGACATCGCCTCCTCCTGGTCGTGCGTGACGTACACGAACGTCAGGTCGAGCTGCGTCTGCATGCGCTTGAGCTCGATCTGCATCTCTCGGCGCAGCTTGAGGTCGAGCGCCCCGAGTGGCTCGTCGAGCAGCAGCACGCGCGGGCGCAGCACGAGGGCGCGAGCCAGAGCGACCCGCTGCTGTTGCCCTCCCGAGAGCTCACGCGGCCGCCGCCGGGCGAACCCCCGAAGCTGCACGAGTTCGAGAGCCTCCTCGGCAAGACGCGTGCGCTCACCGCTCGCGACCCTCCGCTGCTTCAGTCCGTAGGCCACGTTCTCGAGCACCGACATGTGCGGGAACAGCGCGTAGTGCTGGAAGACAGTGTTGACGCTGCGCCGGTAGGGCGGAATGCCGACCGCATCGACTCCGCCGATCAGGATCGAGCCCTCGCTCGGCTGCTCGAAGCCGGCCAGCAGGCGCAGCGCCGTCGTCTTGCCGCAGCCCGACGGGCCGAGCAGCGACAGGAACTCGCCGCGACGCACGGCGAGGTCCACGCCGTCGACTGCCGTGACGGCGCCGAAGCGCTTGACGACGCCGATCAGTTCGGCGTCGATTTCCGCGCCTGCCGCCTCGGCCGTCATCGCCTCGCCGCGGCCGCCTACGCGGCCTTGAACTGATCCCAGATCTTCACGCGCTTCGACAGGCCATCGGGCGTGGTCTCGAGGATCTCGTAGTCCTTGAACACCCGGGGCGGAAACACGATCTTCGGGTTCTTCGCGGCCGCTCCGACCAGCGGGAACGACGCCGGCGTCGGCACCTCGTAGGAGACGTAGCGCATCTCGGCCGCGTTCATCTTCGGCTGGAGGACGAAGTTGATCCACGCGTGCGCGGCGTCCGGATGCGGCGCGTCGGCCGAGATCGCCCAGTTGTCGATCCACAACTCGGAGCGGCCCGCCGGCAGCACCACCCGGATGTCGCCCTGCTTCTTGCGGGCCGTCTGCGTGCGGAGGGCATCGCCCGAGTAGGAGATGCCAAGGTCGATCTTGCCCGCCGAGAAGTCGTCGAGGTAGACCTCGTTGATTGTGGTGACATACGGCTTGACCGAGAGCAGCAGCTTGCTGGCGGCCTGCAACTCCTTGTCGCTCTTGGTGTTCATCGAGTAGCCGAGCGCGTTGAGCGCCACGCCGATGACCTCCGCCGGGCTCTCGATGAAGTTGACGTGGAGCCCCTTGGCGTGTGGCAGGAAGGCGAAGAAGTCCTTCCAGGAATTGAGTGTCGCCTTGACGCGGTCGGTCCTGTACATGAAGGCCGTGACGCCTGCGTCCTTGGGCACGGAAAACTTGTTGCCCGGGTCGTAGGCGAGCTTGCGCCACTGCGATCCGAGATACTTGAGGTTCGGGATCTTCGAGTGGTCGAGCGGCGCGAGCAGCCCGAGCCCGCCGTCGCCCTTCTCGATGCGCACGTGATCGCCGTCCGGGACGATGATGTCGTACGTCTTCTGGCCCTTGGTGGTCTGCAACTGCGTCAGGAGCTGCTCGTTCGACGTGTAGAACGTCGTGTGTACCTTGACGCCCGCCTGCTTGGCGAAGGCCTTGAGGTTCCCGGGATCCTGGTACTGGGCCCAGCTGTAGATGTTGAGCTGGCCCTCGTAGGCAGCGTCCGCGGCGAGCGCCTGGGGCACCGAGGCCAGCCCGAATGCGGCGAGGCCTCCGAGCGCGAGCGCATCCCGACGCGTCAGCCGTGCGTCACCGTACGAATCGGCCATGGCCTGCTCCCTTCGGACTCACGCGGATGGGCGACGATAGCGAATCCGCGACCCGGGCGTGGTCTCCCACCGTTCAGCCGTACTCCCGCCTATGGCTTCGGCGGCAGCGAGCGAGCGTAGGAGATGCCACGTTGAACCCAGCTGGCGAGAGCGCCGTCGGTTGCGACCTTGTCGCTGTCCACCCGGAGCCAGCCCTGCATTGCCCGGCCCCGCATCTCCATCACGCTGGCCTGCGAGGTCGACACGAGCTCGTCGGACTCGTCCGGGTCGACGCGGACCAGCAGACCGCCCTGCCCGCTCGCAGCAACGGCCATGTTGCCGTGGAGCAGGAAGGCGAGGCCGCCGAACATCTTCCGCTCAGACAGTCCCGGCTCGCTCTCGGCGAGCCGGCGAATACGCTCGGCGAGTTCCGCGTCGTAGGCCATGGGGCATGATCGCATCCCCTGGCGCGGGCGATCTCAGGCCGCGCCGGCCGCCGATGCCGTGGCGACGCGGTCAGCCGCCTCGGCGCATTCCGCCTCGCGGTGAAGCGAGCGGTCGCCGGCGAACTTCTCGGTGACGCGAACGACTTCTTCGCCAAGCTTTTCGAGCTGCATCTGAACCGTGGGATCCTGGATCCGGCCGTCGCTGTCGAAGGCGTGCGTCGCGCCGCTGAGCGGGACGACATAGGGAACGCTCCAGGCCCGTAGCGAGCGCGCCGAGAATTCCATCGTGTTGATCGTCTGGAGGCCCTGCGTTCCGCCGGCGACGCTGAGCAGGCCGATCACCTTGTCGTACAGGAACGGTGGGTCCCGATGGAGCAGCAGGTGCAGCCAGTCGAGTGCGTTCTTGAACGCGCCGGAGACGGTGCCCTGATACATGGGGCTGCTCCAGATCATCCCGTCCGCGGCGTAGCTCAGCTCGATCAGCCGCGCGGCCGCCTCGGTCGGCGCGTCGTCCTCGACGTTGTACATGGGCAGAGCGAGCTCTCGTACGTCGAGCATGATCGTTTCCGCCCCGGCAGCGGCGGCCCCGTCGAGCGCCGTCTGCAACGCGGATCGGCTGCGGGAAGTGGTTGCGAGCGATCCGCCGAGCCCGGCGATTGTGAGTGCAGTCATTCCTGGAACGTTAGGACAGCGGAGGCCATCGACCAGTGGCGGCCCGTGACGCTCGCGCATCGACCCGTGCCCGTGACTGGACGTCAGCCCGCGGGCGGGCGGCTCTCGAGGATGCTCTTGAGCTGACGCAGGTCCTTCTGGTTCGCCTTGCGCATCGCGCGGGCCACGAAGGGCGCAACCAGCTTCGAGAATCCCGAGGGCTCGCCTCGGTTGCGGAGGGTCATGCGCGTGACACCGCCCCGCGAGTCGGCCCAGGTGTAGGTCGTCTCCATCGGAAACGGGCCTTCGGCCGTGCTCATGACGAGGCGTTCGCCGGCGACGAGCTCACGGATCTCGTAGGTGTACGCCAGCTGCCGGCCGAGGAAGCGCGCAACGAACTCGACGCGTGAACCGATCGCGACCGGTCTTGTCGTCTTCCATTCGACGCGCTCGATGTTCGCGTACCACGCCGTCGCGTTGTCGGGGTCGGCCGCGTAGGCCGCGACCTCCTCGCGAGGGCGCTCGATCTCGATGTCGGTTTCGACGTCGACGGGCATTGGCGCATTAGAGCTCATTTCAGAATGAGCTCTTATGCGAACACCGGATCCGGGCGAGTGGTCTCCGCGAACTCCTTCAGCCGCGTCATGATCTGGCCCCACGTGTAGGCGGCATGCCCGGCATCCGCATCATCGCGGAAGTCCGCGTGGCGGAAGCTGACCGTGCAGCCGCCCTCGCGCGGCTCGACGTCCCAGCGGATCGTCGTGCCGACCCAGTGGGGTGGGAACGACAGCGTTCGCCAGCTCACGCTGCTCTGGTCGGACTGCTCGAGGCGCAGGTCGAAGGGCGCAGGCGCGATCGCGAAGCCCAGTTCGAGCGTCTCGCCGACCTCGCTCGGAACCTGCGCGCGGCTCGTCCAGAAGCCCTTGATCCCGTCCGCCGTCTTCAGAGCCGCGAGCACGGTGGCGGCTGGGGCATCGACGTCGAACCGGAACAGGATGTCCGGCATGCGTCCTCCTCTCCTTCATTTCAGCGCTTGGTGAAACGTGAACGTAGCACACGTTTCACTGTTGAATAAAATGACCGGGTGGACGCATTGCAGATCGTGGCCGAGCCGCGACGGCAGGAGATCCTTCAGCTCGTCTGGGAGGACGAGCTGGCTGTGGGAGCGCTCGTCGACCGGCTGAACCTGAGTTACGCCGGCGTCTCGCAGCATCTGGCCGTCCTGCGGGAGGCCGGCTTCGTCCAGGTGCGGCGCGACGGAAAGCGGCGCCTCTACCGGGCAGACCGCGAGCGGCTCGGCCCTCTCACCGCCTTTCTCGAGGCGTTCTGGGCAGAGCGCGTCGACCGCCTGGCCCGGCTCGCCGAGGAAGCAGACTCGCCGTGAGCGACGTCGTCGTGACGCGCATCATCGCGGCCAGCCCTGGCACCGTCTTCTCGTTCTTCAGCGACCTCGAGCGCTGGACGGCATGGCAGGGCGTGGACGGGCAAATCGAAGCGCGACCAGGAGGTGTGTTCCGGATCAGGATGCCCGGCGCCCAGGTCGCCTCGGGCCGCTTCGTGGAGGTGGTTCCCGACCAGCGGATCGTGTTCACCTGGGGCTGGGAGGGCGACGACTCGCCGCTGCCGCCCGGATCGAGCACCGTCGTCGTCGAGCTCGAGCCGCATGAGACGGGAACCTTGCTCCGCCTGACTCACAGCGGCCTCGCTCCCCCTCCCCTCGCCGACCACCATCGCGCAGGCTGGCAGCGCTACCTCGAGCGGCTGGGCACCCGCGCCGCGGGGGGCGACCCCGGGCCAGACACCGAGATGACCACCTGATCTTCAGGAGGGACCCGCGGGCACGCTCGGCGCCGCGCCGAGGTACAGCTCCGCGACGCGCGGATCGCGCAGCAGCTCGGCACTCGGGGCGGCGAGGCGCACGACTCCGGCGTCCATGACGGCGCCCTGATGAGCGATCGCGAGCCCGGCGCGCGCGTTCTGCTCGACCAACAGCACCGTGCGCCCGCCGTCGTTGAGAGTCCGGATCGTCTCGAACACCGTGTGTCGGGATTTCGGGTCGAGGCCCATCGACGGCTCGTCCATCAGGATGACCTTCGGCTCGAGCAGGAGGGCGCGTGCGATCTCGATCAGCTTCTGCTGACCGCCCGAAAGCGAGCCGGCGCGGTCGCGGCGTCGCTCGCGGATGATCGGGAAGCGCTCCGCGAGCTCCTCGGCGCGGCGGTGGACGATCCGCTGATCCTTCAGGATGTGCCCGCCGATCAGCACGTTGTCCCAGACGGTCATGAGCGGGAAGAGGCTGCGCTCCTGCGGCACGTGCACGGCGCCGAGCTCGAGCACCTGGCGCGCCGTCCGTCCCGTCACTCGCGTGCCGCCGATCTCGACGCTCCCCAGGCGACAGCGCACGAGCCCGCTGATGACCTTGAGCACCGTGGATTTGCCGGCGCCGTTCGGGCCGATCACGCACGTGATCGTGCCGCTCTCGACTTCCAGGTCGACGCCGCGGAGGATGTCGTCCTGTCCATATCCCGCCACGAGCCCGCTGATCGTGATCGCGCTCACGCGACACCCAGGTACGCGTCGAGCACCAGCGGGTCGCGCTGTACCTCGAGCGGCTTCCCCGTCGCGATCACGCTGCCGTGGTCGAGCACGATGACCGTGTCGCTGAGGCGCATGACGAGGTGCATGTCGTGCTCGACGATCAGGAAGGTGAGCCCGCGCGCGTGCAGGTCGCGGACGTGGCGCTCCATGGTCTCGACCATTACGGGATTGACGCCGGCGGCCGGCTCGTCGAGCAGCACGAGGTGCGGCTCGCCCATCAGAAGCGATGCGAACTCGAGCAGCTTGCGCTGCCCGAACGACAGCGACCCCGCGCGATCGCGGGCGACGCGCGTGAGCCCGAACTCCTCGAGCAGCGCGTCGGCGCGCTCGCGTTCGGCGCGCGCGAGCGACTGCCGGAGGAGGCCCTTCCACGGCTGCTGCAGCGCCACCGCGAGGTTCTCCAGCACCGTGAGCTCGGGGAACACGCGTGCCCGCTGGAATGTGCGCGCGAGGCCGGAGCGCGCGAGCCGCGTCGGATCCGGCCGGCGCACCGTGCGGCCGCGGAACATGACCGTCCCCCGGTCGGCCGGCAGGTAGCCGGTGATCAGGTTGAAGGCCGTCGTCTTGCCCGAGCCATTCGGGCCGATCAGCGCCGTCACGCTGCCCTCCTCGACCGCGAAGCTGCAGTCGTCGACCGCCGCGACGCCGCCGAAGCGCTTGGTGAGACCCTCGACTGCGAGCAGCGACGTCACGGGGCCGCCGCCGCCTCGCGTGCCTCGGGCCCCGTCCGGCGCGCGCCTCCGCGAGCGGCCAGCCTGTCCCGCAGCGACGGCAGGACGCCGCGCGGCAGCAGCAGCATCACGGCCAGGAAGACCGCGGAGTACCCCACCAGGTAGAGCTCGCTCGCCCCCAGCCGGTAGGCCAGGTACTGCTGTGTCGGGACGAGGATGAACGCGCCGAGGGCGGGTCCCCAGAGCGTGCCCTTGCCGCCCAGATACGTCATCAGCACCATCCCGATGGTGATCAGCGGATCGACCGCGAACTGCGGGTAGATGAAGCCGATGTAGTAGGCCCAGGTGGCTCCCACCATCCCCACGAGGCCCGCGCTCACAGCCAGCGTGACCACCTTGACGACGGTGGTGTGCACGCCCAGCCCGCGGGCCCGGTCCTCGTCGTCGCGGATCGCGAACAGCATCAAGCCGAGGTTCGAGGCGCGCACCCACCAGCACACCCCCATGGCCAGCGCGAGGAGCGCAAGCATTGCGAGGTAGAACGGCAGCTCGTAGTGCGCGAGCGCGAAGGGCGGGAGCGGCATGGAGGCACCCTGTGCGCCCCCGGTCAGCGAGTGGAGGTTGAACGCCAGCTGCTGTGCGACGAACACGAGCGTGAGGGTGACGATTGCGAACGTCGCAGCCCGCGTGCGCAGAGCGAGCCAGGCGATCGGGAGCGCGACCAGCGCGACGCCGAGACCGACCACCGGGAGGAACAGGAACGGTCCGTAGCCCGACGCAAGCCCCAGGTGCTCGAACGCGATCGCGTTGGCGTAGGCGCCGAGCCCGAAGAACGCGACGTGCCCGAGCGAGAGGTAGCCCGAGAACCCTCCGATCAGGTTCCAGGCGCTGGCGAGCGCCGCGTACATGACGACGAAGATCCCGATGTTGACGACCCAGTGCTCGCTGAACACGAACGGGGCGACCGCGAGCGGCACGAACACGCCGAGCGCGCGGCCGAGTCCCCAGCGTGTCACCCGGCCGCTCAGAGCGCACCTCGCTCGACCCGCCCGAAGAGTCCCTGCGGACGCAGGATCAGCACGGCGATGAGCACGAGGAAGAACGTCAGGGACGACCAGGTGGGTGAGATCTCGGTCGCGAGCACGGATTCGCTGACACCGACGACGAGCGATGCGACGACCGCGCCCGCCAGGCTCCCGAGCCCGCCGAGCACGATGATGGTGAGCAGGCGCGAGATGAGGTCGTAATGACTGCCGGGGTTGAACGAGAACACGATCCCGTACACCGCGCCGGCGGCGGTGGCAGTGGCGACGCTCAGCCCGAACCCGATCGCCGCCACGCGCTGCGGGTCGATCCCGAGCAGCTGGGCCGATTGGGGATTCTGGATCGTGGCACGCACCGACCGGCCGAAGCGGCTGCGCACGAGGATCAGGTACAGCAGGGTGAGGATCACGACGGACGTCAGGAAGGCGTAGACGCGCACCTGTGAGATGACGTACCCGCCGACGCTCCAGGAGTCATTGGCGTAGCTCGTGATGGTGGAGCGGTACGTCGTCTTGTAGATCAGGCTGAGCACGCCTTCGATGCCCAGTGCGACGGCCCAGGTCACCAGCAACGAGAGCTGCTCGCGCTCGTCGCTCCGCAACGGGCGCAGGAAGGCGAGCTGGAGCCCGACGCCGAGTGCGAACGCGAACGGCGTCATGATCAGGATCGAGACGAACGGGTCGATGCCGGCGGCCGAGAAGAGGCTGTGGCTCACGTACGCGCCGAGCACGATCAGCGCACCCTGCGCCACGTTGACCACGCGCATGATGCCGAACGCCAGCGTGAGCCCGCTCGCCATCAGCGCGTACACGCCCCCGGTCAGGAGACCCAGGATGGCCGCCTGGATGAGGAGGTGCACGGGCGGAGCTTCGGGCGCCGGGCCTAGCCCTTCCAGGCCGGCTTCGGGATCGTCGGAGCGTGTCGCGCGACCGTGGCCGGGTAGACCGGGACGAGCTTGCCGCCGACCCACTCGACGACGCTGTCGGCGCCCTTCGGGCTGCCGTTGGCGTCCCAGCTCAGGTTGCCCTCGATCGTCGGCCAGACACCGGAGTGCAGGGTCTTGATGATCGTCGCGTTGTCGACGGACTTCGTCTTCGCGGCCACGTCCTGGATCACCTGACCGACGGCATAGGCCTCCGCGGATCCCGAGTCGATCGAGAGCCGGTCGCCGCCGTACTTCTTGAGGTAGGCGGCGACGAAGGCCGGATTGCCGGACGCCTTCGAGTCGGGGAACCAGTCCCCGCTCGAGAAGATGCCGTTGACGTTGCCGGCGCCGACCTTGCTCGGGAACTCGACGGGCGAGTTGGCCCCGTTCGAGAGGAACAGGAACGCGGGGCTGAACTTGAGCTGGATCATGGCGTTGACCTGCGCGTAGGCGTCGGTCGACTGCGTGCCGCCGACGACCATGTCGGGCTTGGCGGCCACGACCTTCGCGACGATCGGCGTCAGATCCGCGGTCTCCGGCGGGTAGATCGTCTTGAAGACGGTCTTGATGCCGGCCTTCTCGAACTGGCTGCGCATGCGGTCGGCGATCGGCGACGAGAACGGATCGTCGAGGGACGGATAGGCCGCCGTCTTCGGGCGCTTGGCCTTCGGCAGCGAGAGGATGTACTTCACGAACGCGTCGCCACTGTTGAGCGTCGGCGCGGGCTGCACGAAGAACACGTTGCCCAGATGCTCGGCGAAGACCGCCGGCCCGCCGCCCGCGGGCTCGACGAACGCGTAGTGGTAGCGCGAGGCGACGCGCGCGGCCGGAGCGGTCAGGAGCGTCGAGAACGGCCCGAAGACGAGGTCGACCTTGTCGCGCGAGATCAGGGTCTGGTAGTTCGTGACGACCTGCGTGGGACTGCTCGTGTCGTCGACGATCTTGAGCTGGACCTTGCGGCCGAGCACGCCGCCGTGCTTGTTGACCTCGGCGGCCCACAGCTTGTAGCCCCTCATCGCAGCCTTGCCGGGATCCGAGAAGTCCCCCGACAAGGAGAGCGAGATGCCGATCACGAGCGGCTGCGTCGCCGTCGTCCGATGCGAGCGGGCCTGCGCCCCGGCCACCGACGTGGCGGCGAGCGCGGCAGCGATCCCGATCGCAAGCCCGATGCGCGTTCTGGTCACCGTGATCCCCCTTCGGATCCAGCTGTATGAGTCTGATCGTCAGACAATCGGCGACTATAGGGAGAGGCGCACATCGCGTCAAGGCCTGGGCAACGGCGTTGCACAGCGAGATCTCTTGGGTTACTGTCCGCGCAGCACTGTCAGCTTGTCGGACAAAGGAGCATGCCTCCCGATGCGGGCGCCGATCGAGAAGCGGAACACCTACGAGCTCATCGCCGAGCAGCTGATGAGCGAGATCGGCACGCGCCTGCGTCCCGGCGATCCGCTCCCCACCGAGCGTGAGCTGACCGCGACGTTCAAGGTCGGGCGCTCCTCGGTGCGCGAGGGGCTGCGCATGCTCGAGTCGAAGGGCGTGATCGAGCCGGTCGGCAATGGGACCTTCGTGGTGTCGTCGCTCCGCAGTCCGCTCAACCGCTCGTTCGCACTCCTGCTCTCGCTCGACGAGGCAAACCTGAGCGAGCTCTACGAGCTGCGCCGGATGCTCGAGGGCGAGGCGGCCGCGCTGGCCGCCATGCGCCGGTCGGACGAGGATCTGGCGGCGATGGCGCTGGCGATCGACGAGATGGCCAAGGGCCTCGACGACCGCGACACCTACGCCGCAGCCGACGTGCGCTTTCACGTGGCCGTCGCCGCGGCGACCGGGAACCGCGTGGCGTTGCACGCCATGCATGCGATCCGCGAACTGCTCGAGCGTGCGCTCGAGCAGGTCTACGGGATTCCCGGGAGCGCGGCGCGCTCGCTCGAGCAGCACCGCGAGATCCTCGCCGCCATCGCGACGGGGAGTGCGCGGGATGCCCGCGCACACATGCGCTCGCACCTCACGCGCGTCGAGCGGGAGATCCACGAGACGGTCACCTCGAGCCGGCTGGCCGACTTCAGCACGCCTCCGCCAACCGACGAGAGGGAGTAGCGCAATGGCGCAGATCGGCTACGTGGGCCTCGGCGTCATGGGCGGCGGCGTCGCGCGCCGGCTGCTCGAGGCCGGTCACGACGTGATCGGCTACAACCGCACGCGCAGCAAGTGCGAACCGCTCATCGCAGCCGGCATGGCGCTCGCCGAGACGCCTCGCCAGGCGGCAGAGCGCAGCGACGTCGTCTTCTCGATGGTCACGAACACGAAGGCCCTCGCCGCGGTCACCGAAGGCCTGGATGGCATCCTGGCCGGGCTCTCGGCTGGCAAGGTCTACGTCGACATGAGCACGGTCAGCCCGGCGGCCAGCTGCGACCTCGCCGGGCGCGTCTCGGCCACGGGCGCGACGATGCTCGACGCGCCGGTCTCAGGCAGCGTGATCACCCTCGAGGAGGGCAAGCTCTCGGTCATCGTGGGCGGCGACGAGGCCACCTTCGAGCGCGTGCTGCCGATCCTGCGCGACATCGGCCCGACGGTCACGCGTGTCGGCGACAACGGCCAGGCGGTGCTGATGAAGATCGCGACGAACCTCAGCCTCGCGGTGCAGATGCTGGCCTTCAGCGAGGGCGTGCTGCTGGCGGAGAAGGGCGGGATCTCGCGCGAGGACGCCGTGCAGGTCCTGACCAACAGCGCCATCGCCTCGCCCATGGTGCGCTACCGCGGGCCGTTCGTGCTGGAGATGCCCGAGGAGGCCTGGTTCGATTGCAACATGATGCAGAAGGACATGGTGCTCGCGCTCGACCTCGGCCGCGAGCTCAACGTGCCGCTGCCGACCACTGCGACGACGAACGAGTTCCTGACCGCCGCGCGCGGCATGGGCCTCGACAAGCACGACTTCGCTGTCATGTTCGACGTGCTCGCGCAGCTCGCCGGCCTGCCGGTGCCCGCACGCTGATGTCGGCCGACTCGCCAGTCGCCGCTTCTGCACAGCTCGAGCTCTACGAGCGGATGCTGACGATCCGCGTCTTCGAGGAGCACGTCAACGAGCTGTACACGACGGCCAAGATGCCGGGCCTCGCCCATCTCTACAGCGGCGAGGAGGGCGTCGCGGTCGGTGTGTGCTCGGCTCTGCGGCACGACGACTACATCACGAGCACGCACCGCGGCCATGGCCACTGCCTGGCCAAGGGCGCGGCCATCGACCGAATGTTCGCCGAGCTCCTGGGCCGCGAGGCCGGGTACTGCCGGGGCAAGGGCGGCTCGATGCACATCGCGGATCAGCAGAGCGGAAACCTCGGCGCCAACGCGATCGTCGGCGGCAGCGCGGGCATCGCCACGGGGGCGGCGCTCTCGGCGCACAAGCGGCAGAGCGGGCAGGTCGCCGTGTGCTTCTTCGGCGAGGGCGCGCTCGGCCAGGGCCTGCTCTACGAGGTCATGAACATGGCGTCGCTCTGGAAGCTGCCCGTGATCTACGTGTGCGAGAACAACCTCTACAACGAGTACACGCACTTCAGCGAGACGACCGCCGGCAGCGTGAGCGCTCGCGCCGAGGCGTTCGGGATGCCCGCGCGCACGGTCGACGGCCAGGACGTGCGCGCCGTCCACGCGGCCGCAGGCGAGTTCGTGGAGCGCGCGCGCCGCGGCGACGGCCCCGCCTTCCTCGTGTGCGAGACCTACCGCCTCCACGGCCACCACGTCGGCGACGTCGACCGCGCCTACTACCGCTCGCGCGACGAGGAGGCGTCCTGGCGCGACGGGCGCGACCCGATCGCGCTCCACGGAGCGTGGCTGCGCGAGGAGGGACTCGCCGGCGACGACGAACTCGCAGCGGTCGAGGCCCGAGTCCGGCAGAACGTTCAGGCCGGCGTGGAGTTCGCCCTGGCGGCTCCCTTCCCAGACCCCAGCGAGGTCGATCAGCATGTCTTCGCCTAGCGCCGCGAGCGAGGCGCCCGTCGCCTCCGGCACGCGTGAGCTGACCTTCGGGCAGGCCATCAACGAGGCGCTGCGCGAGGAGCTGCGCCGCGACCCGTCCGTGTTCATCCTCGGCGAGGACGTGGCCGAGGCCGGCACGCCATTCAAGGTGCTGCTCGGGCTGGTCGAGGAGTTCGGCCCGGAGCGCGTGATGGACTCGCCGATCTCCGAGGCGGGCATCACCGGCATCGGCGTCGGGGCCGCCATGACGGGGATGCGCCCGGTCGTCGACATCATGTTCGGCGACTTTCTGACGCTCGTCATGGATCAGCTCGCCAACCAGGCCGCCAAAGTGCACTACATGTCGGGCGGCGCCCTGAAGGTACCGATGGTGCTGCGCACGACGCTGGGCGCGACCCGCAGGTCAGCGGCTCAGCACAGCCAGAGCCTGCACGCCTGGGTCAGCCACGTCCCAGGTCTCAAGGTCGCGCTGCCCGCGACGCCGTACGACGCCAAGGGCCTGCTGAAGTCCGCCATCCGCGACGACAACCCGGTCGTCTTCTTCGAGGACAAGCTCGCCTACGCCGTGCGCGGTCCGGTGCCGGAGGAGGAGTACACGATCCCGCTCGGGGTCGCCGACATCAAGCGGTCGGGGACCGACGTCACGATCGTCGCGACGAGCAGCATGGTCTACATCGCCCTCGAGGCCGCCGACCTGCTGGCCGCCGTGGGAATCAGCGCCGAGGTCGTCGACCCGCGCACGACCTCGCCGCTCGACACCGAGACGCTCATCTCCTCAGCCCGCAAGACGAGCCGGGCGCTCGTCGTCGACGAAGGACACCAGAGCTACGGCGCCTCCGCCGAGCTCGCCGCGGTGATCGCCGCGGGCGCCTTCCACTATCTCGACGCGCCCGTCACCCGCCTTGGCGCGATGGACGTCCCCGTGCCGTTCTCGCCCGTGCTCGAAGACCTGACCGTACCGACCGCCGAGAGCGTCGCCGCCGCGGCGCGCGCGCTCTGCCTACCTGCCTAAGGGGCCCCAATGGCACTCAAGACATTCGGTCTGACCGCTGTCGACTGGGAGCAGCGCGTCGACATGGAACGCTTGCGCAGCGAGCGGCTCGCCCGCGCCAAGAACCTGCTGGCCGAGTCGGAGCTCGGCGCGCTGTTGTGCTTCGACATGAACAACATCCGCTATCTCACGGCCACGCACATCGGCACGTGGGCCATCGACAAGCTCGCGCGCTTCACGCTGCTGCCACAGGGCGACGAGCCGATCCTCTGGGACTTCGGCTCCGCCGCGCGCCACCACCAGCTCTACTGCCCGTGGCTCGGCGAGCGCTCGCGGCCCGGCATCTCCACGTTGCGCGGCGCGCTCGGCCCGGAGGTCGGGCAGGCCCAGGACGTCGCGCGCAAGGTGCGCAGCGAGCTGGAGCAGCGGGGGCTGATGGGGTCGCCGATCGGCGTCGACGTCATCGAGCTCCCCATCCTGCTCGCCCTGCAGGCCGAGGGGATCACGGTGCTGGACGGCCAGCAGCTCATGCAGAACGCGCGCGTGATCAAGACCGAGGACGAGATCACGCTCCTCAACACGGCCTGCATGATGGCCGACGCCGCCTACGACGAGCTCTACCGGGCCATGAAGCCGGGGATGAGCGAGAACGAGTGCGTCGGGCTCGTCTCCAAGGTGCTCTACGACCTCGGCTCGGAGCACGTCGAGGGCGTCAACGCCATCTCCGGCGAGCGCTGCAATCCACATCCGCACGTCTTCGCCGACCGCATCCTGCGGCCGGGCGATCCGGCCTACTTCGACATCCTGCACGCCTACCTCGGCTATCGCACGTGCTACTACCGCACGTTCGCGGTCGGGAGCGCGTCGAATGCGCAGGTGGATGCCTACAAGCGCTGCCGGTACTACCTGGACGCCGCCATCGCGCTCATCCGACCGGGCGCCACGACCGCCGACGTCGTCTCGATCTGGCCCAAGGCCGAGGAGTTCGGCTTCCCGAACGAGGAGGCCGCGTTCGCGCTCCAGTACGGCCACGGCATCGGCCTCTCGATCTGGGAGAAGCCGATCTTCAGCCGGCTCGTCTCGCTCGAGCACCCCGAGGTGATCGAGGAGGGGATGGTGTTCGCGCTCGAGACGTTCTGGCCGGCCTCGGACGGCTGGTCCGCGGCCCGCATCGAGGAGGAGCTGGTGGTCACGGCGACGGGCTGCGAGGTCATCACGCGGTTCCCGGCCGAGGAGCTGATGGTCGCGGGGACCCGGTACCACGCGGTCAGCGGCCCGCTCTCCCTGAACCGTGAGACCCAGTCGCACCTGAACGGCAACGGCAACGGCGCGGCGCCGCTGCCCCATGGCGATCACGCCACGGCACCCGCCTAGCGTGGCGGTCGACGTGATCATGCCGGTGCTCGGCGTCGCTCAGGACAGCGGGCGCGTGATCCGCTGGCTGTCGGCGGAGGGCGACGTCGTGCGCAAAGGCGACCCGCTGATCGAGGTCGAGACCGACAAGGTCACCGTGGAGCTCGAGGCGCCGGCCGACGGGACCCTCGCCACCGTGACCGCGCATGTTGGCGACGACGTTCCCGTGGGCACGGTGATTGCGCTGATCCTCGCGACCGGCGAGGCGGAGCCCGGCCCCACCGCGGGAGCAACGGGTCGCGCGCCGGCATCGCCACTCGCCCGGCGGATGGCCCGTGAGGCGGGGATCGATCTCGCCGCCCTCGCGGAGCAGCTGGGCCGGCCCGTGCAGGCGATCGACGTGACGGGTTCCGCGTTGCCGGCAGCCTCGGCGGCTCCCGGAGCGGTGGCGCCTCCGCCGGTCGCGCCGGCGACGGGCGACCTGGAGCCCGTCAGCAACGCGTGGCGCACGATGGCCGCACGCACGCTGGCAAGCTGGACGTCGACTCCGCATTTCGCGGTGCAGCGCGATGTCGACGCGAGCCGGCTGCTCAGCTGGCAGCACTGGGCACGGCAGCACAGCGGCGCGCACGTGACCATCACGGACCTTCTCGTGCGATCGGTGGCGTTCACGCTGCGCTCCCACCCAGCGCTTACGCGATCCTGGTCCGGCGACGGCCTCGTCACGAGCCCTGCCATCGGGATCGGCCTCGCCGTCGCGCTCGACGACGGGCTCGTTGTGCCCGTGATCCACGACGCCGACGAGCTCGACCTGCCGACGCTCACTTCACGGCGCGAAGACCTGGTTGGACGCGCGCGAGAGGGACGCCTCCAGCCGGACGACGTCCAGGGCGGGACGTTCACGATCAGCAACCTCGGCATGTACGGCGCAGACGCCTTCACGGCCATCATCAATCCGCCGCAGGCCGCGATCCTGGCCGTCGGCCGCATCGCCGATCGCGTCGTCGCGGTTTGCGGCCTGCCCGCCGTGCGGCCCATGCTGACGCTGACGCTCTCGTGCGATCACCGCGTCGTCGACGGCGCCCGAGGCAGCGCCTTCCTGCAGGCGCTGGCCGAGACGATCGAGGAGCCCGCGTCGCTCGTCGCGTAGCGCTGGAGGCGCGCAGGCCAGAACCGGCGCGCGCGCCTGCGAGCGACGGAGTTGGCCCGCCTCAGCCGCCCGTGCCCCAGTCGATGCCGCGCTCGATGTCCGGCGCGGAGTAGATGGGGTGCAGGGCGCTCCCATCCGGATGGAGCAGTCGGACCGGGTGACCCGCTCACACCGCGAGCGTTCGCAGCCGGGTACGCCAACCAGACGCACATGAACGACGAGGTGCGCCGCTTGACCGGCCTCACGCCCATTTCCTGAAGGACGCGGAGCTCATTGCCGCCTAACGTGACGGCATGCCAGTCGATGTGCCCGCCGCCGAGCAGTTCCTCCTCTCCAACGCCCGCTTGTTGGAGCGGCACCGCATGGCCGTGCTCCTGCACGGCGGTGCCGCCTCCCCCGTCCTCGACGCTCTGCGTGCCTATCGCAACGCCGACGGCGGCTTCGGCCACGCGCTCGAGCCCGACGTCCGCGGGCCCGAGAGCGAGCCGGTCGCGACGCTGGCCGCCCTCGAGGTGCTGGCCGAAGTCGGCGAGCTGGACGATCCGATGGTGGCAGACGCCGCGGCCTGGATCGGCGGGATCGCCGACGCGGATGGCGGCGTGCCGTTCGTCATGCCGGCGACTTCGCTGCATCCGCATGCGCCCTGGATGGTGCCGACCCAGGGCGGCTCGCAGCTGACGTTCGCGCTTGCGGCCGTGCTCACCGAGGCAGACTCGGACGATCCCTGGCTGCCGCGCGCGACCGAGTGGTGCTGGAGGCGGATCGCCCACCCGGAGGAGCTCCACTCCTATCGCGTGAAGTTCGCGCTCGCCTTTCTCGACGCAGTGCCCGACGAAGCTCGTGCCACCGCCGCCATCGAGGGCCTGCGCTCGCGGATCGGCCCAGACGGAACGATGCCGGTGGCCGGTGGCACGGACGACGAGCGACTGACCCCGCTGGGGCTGTCGCCGCAGCCCGGGACGCGGAGCCGCGTGCTGTTCACACAACAGCAGATCGACGCCGATCTCGACCGCCTGGAGGACGACCAGCAAGCCGACGGGGGCTGGACGTTCGACTGGCTCGCATGGTCGGAGGGTCAATCCGTCGAGTGGCGGGGTCTCGTCACGCTGCTCTCGCTGGCCAGTCTCGCCGATCACGGGCGGATCGAATTGCCACAGGCCTCACGACAGGCGGACTCCTGACCGCGGCTTGTCACGGGAGCCGGTGCGCCGGCGCGCCAGCCACATCCGAACTGCCCGGGATCGGCGAATCCGAGGCCGGCGCTCGGCCGGGGGCGGGCTCGCGCCCCAGCACGCGCCCGCAGAGCCGGGCCAGCCGGGCGACGTAGGACCGTCGCGGCCGGCGGGCCGTCGCGAGCTCGAGTGCGCGCAGCCGCATCGACTCGAGTTGCGTGTGCTCGAAGTCGTGCGCCGCGCGGATGCGCGCTGCCCGGGCGCGCGCGTCGCCGCAGGCGCCATCGGCCGGCCGGCGCCCGCGGGTCATCGCAGCGGCCCCAGGCGACGGCCGTCGGCCGCCCTGGCGCGGGCGCTGCGGACTGCCGCGAACGTCGTGCTCCTGATGCCGTTCGTCCGGCAGGCCTGCCGGACGCGCTCCGACGTGAAGCGGTACTCGTTGCGCCGTATGGTCGTGATGCGGAAGCCTGCGTCCTCGAGCGCGTCGGCGTACGCCTCGCGCGGGATCGCGCCCGCGACGGAGGCGGCCCACAGCTCGGTGGTGCGGCGCGTGGATTCCTCGAGAGCGGTAGCGCTGACCATGTCGGCGATCGCGATGCGACCACCGCGACGCAGCACGCGCGCAGCCTCGGCGAACACGAGGTGCTTCGCGGGCGAGAGGTTGATCGCGCCGTTGGAGATGACCACGTCGAAGGAGCCGTCCTCGAATGGCAGCTCGTCGATGCCGGCCTCCACGAACGTGACATTGTCGAAGCCGTCGCGGGCGCGCAGGAAGGTCGCCTTCTGGATCTGAGCATCGGTGAAGTCGACGCCGACGACGCGCCCGCTCGCTCCGACGCCGATGGCGGCGCAGAAGGCGTCCATGCCGGAGCCGGAGCCGAGATCGAGCACGGCGTCACCGATGAAGGGGTGAGCGAGGTCGAGGTGGTACCCGACGCCCGCAAAGGATGCGACCGCCTCCGCGGGTATCGACCTGAGCAGGCGCTCCGGATAGCCCAGGCGGAGCGCCAGGCTGTAGCCGGTCTCGAAGTGGCGCGGCGCGCCAGGATCGGTGGCCACCAGCCGGTACATCTCGCGTACCCGCTGCTCGAGCAGGGCACGGTCGACGAGTGCCGTGGCGTCGACCTGCGGAGGCGTCGCCGTGTCGGTCGCGAGGACGTTCATCGCGCTGCGCAGTGCGGGTCGCGGGCTGCAAGCTGTGCGTCAGCGGCCTCCGCAAGGAAGCGGGCGAGGTGTGTGATGGGTTGCATGTCGTCGATGCTAGGAGTGCCCTGGCGGCATCACATCGGGCCCCGTCCCTGGTCTTGGGCACCGGCCTCCCCTAGGTTGCGCGCTCCGTCCACCGACGACCAATCCCGATCGCCGCCGCACTCGTAGTCAGCGGAGACATGGCCGCCGCCGCGACACGAGAAGTCGAGCAGAACGCGTTCGAGCAGGGTGACCTGCTCGAGCGCGACGAGCCCCTTGCCACGCTCACGTCGCTCCTGTGCAGCGCCGGGACCGGGACGGGGAGTCTGGCGCTCGTCTCGGGTGAGGCCGGCGTCGGCAAGACGGCGCTCACGCGCGCGTTCTGCACGCGGCACATGTCGACACGCGTCCTCTGGGGCGCCTGCGACCGGCTATTCACACCCCGGACGCTCGGGCCCCTGATGGACGTGGCCGAGGAGACCGGCGGCGCGCTCGCGAGTCGCCTCGCGAGCCATCCCGTGCCGGGCGAGGTCTTCGCCGCGCTGCTGGGCGAGCTACGGAGCGACGCGCCGACCGTGCTCGTGCTCGAGGACCTGCACTGGGCCGACGAGGCGACGCTCGACATGCTGGCGCTGCTCGGTCGCCGCGCCGCGCAGGTGCCGGCGCTCGTCATCGGCACCTACCGCGACGACGAGGTCGGCGTCGACCATCCGCTCCAGCTCGTCCTCGGCGAGCTCGCGACCGAGCCCACGATCGCGCGCATCCAGCTCGCCCCCCTCTCGCCCGTCGCAGTCGGCCGCCTCGCCGCGCACCACGGCGCGGACGAGGGCGACCTCTTCGCCAAAACGCGCGGGAACCCGTTCTTCCTCAGCGAGGTGCTCGCCGGCGGTGGCGACCGCATTCCCGACACTGTCCGCGATGCCGTGCTCGCTCGAGCGAGCCGGATGACCACCCCCGAGCGGAGGCTGCTCGAAGCGGTCGCGGCGGTGCCGTCGCGGATCGAGCTGGATCTGCTCGATGCGATCCTGCCCGCCGGGTATGCACAGCTCGAGCGGTGTCTCGGGCTGGGCATGCTCGAGTACGACCACGGACACGTGCAGTTCCGGCACGAGCTGGCCCGCGTGGCGATCGAGGAAGCGACCCCTCCCGACCGCCGCCAGCAGCTGAATGCGGCCGCTCTGAATCACCTCGCCGCTGCCTCGTCCTGGCCCGATCCTGCGCGGCTCGCCCACCATGCCGCCGCAGCCGCTGACGCAGCGGCCGTGCTGCGCTACGCACCGCTCGCGGCGCGCCGCGCCGCGGAGCTCGGCGCTCACTCGGAGGCCGCCAGGCAGTTCCGGCATGCGCTGCCCTACATCGCCGAGCTCGCTCCCGGGGCACGCGCAGAGCTTCTGTATGCGTACGCCTACGAGTGCTATCTGACCGATCAGCTCGACGAGGCGCACGACAGCGCCGTCGCCGCGGCGGCGCTGTCTGCCGAGCTCGGCCTCGTGCTGCGGCACGGCGCGGCGCTCACGCTCGCGGCACCCGTGATGTGGTGGCTCGGCCGCACCGGGCAGGCGCTCGAGATCTGCGAGCTCGCCGTCTCGATCCTCGAGGCCGAGCCGCCGGGCGCCGAGCTCGCGGGCGCGTACGCGACGCTCGGCCGCCTGCTGAAGCTCGACATGCGACCGCACGAGGCGATCGTCTGGTCGCAGCTCGCGATGATCCTCGCCGATGCGCTCGACGAGCTCGACGTGCTGGCGGCCGCGCTCAACGACGTTGGCTCCTCGCTGCTCTTCATCGGTGACGAGGGCGGCGTCGTGTGGCTCGAGCGGAGCCTCGAGATCGCGCGCGCCTGCGGCGCCGAAGAGCACGTCCTGCGTGCCGTCGGAAACCTTGCCGGCCTCCTCCTCGATCACCGCCGCCTCGCCGAGGCAGAGCGCTACATCGACGAGGGCGAGCGCTATCTGTCCGAGCGCGACCTCCATTCCCAGGGCCCGTTCGTGACGCAGAAGCGGGCGCGCTGCCTGCTCGCGTATGGAGATTGGGCGGGCGCCCGCGCGATCGCGGAGAAGGCATTGCGGCGGCCCCCGCCCACGCGCTTCCTGCGACTCGGGCTCGAGCTCGTCGTCGCGCTCGTGGCGGCCCGACGCGGCGATCCCGACGCCGAGGAGCTGCTCGCCGCGGCGTGCTCGGACGCCCAGGACGACCCCCAGCAGATGGCGATGCTCTCGACCGTTCGCGCGGAGGCGTCCTGGCTCGCGGGGGACAACGCCGGTGTGCTCGCCGCAACCGACGTGGCGCTGCCGGGCGCCATCGAGCGCCGCGACCCATGGCTTGCCGGAGAGCTCGTGTACTGGCGCTTCAAGGCGGGTCTGCGCGAGTGCGGGCCGGACTGGATCGCAGCCCCCTATCGCGCGCAGATCGATGGAGACTCGGCCGAGGCCGCGCGCATCTGGGGCGAGCTCGGCTATCCCTACGAGGCCGCGCTCGCGCAGGCGGAGAGCCACGACGAGGCTGTCGCCCGCGAGGCGCTCGACGCGCTGCACCGGCTCGGAGCCGCGCGCGCTGCTCTCGCGGTCGCCAGGAAGCTCCGTGCGGCGGGCGTGCGCGGCGTGGCCCGCGGCCCGCGGCGCTCCTCGCTCGCCAATCCCGCCCACCTCACCGCCCGCGAGCTCGAGGTCCTGTCCCTGCTGACCGACCGCCTGCGCAGCGCCGACATCGCCGCTCGCCTGTATGTCACCCCCAAGACCGTCGAGCACCACATAGCAGCCATCTATCGCAAGCTCGAGGTCAACTCACGCGAAGCCGCGAGGGACGCGGCGATCGCGCTCGGCATTGCCGAGCCCTGAGGCGGCCCCGCTCGACCGGAAGCTCGACCGAAACCGAGGCATCCCTCTCATGAGGGGTTCCGCTTGTCGCCCGACCGCCGATTGGGGACCATGCCCAGTCGACATCACACCGTTGGGAGGCTGACGCTTTTCGCGTCCGCTCTCGTGGCGACGATAGTCCTAGCACTGCCTTCGAGCGCCCTTGCCGCCCCGGCGATCACCGAGTTCACGAGCGGGAACGGCCCCACGGACGCAACTGCGGGGCCCGACGGCAACGTGTGGTTCACCGAGACCAACGCGAACAAGATCGGCCGCGTGACGCCGGCGGGGACAGTGACCGAGTTCTCTACAGGCCTCTCGTCGAATGCCGGGCTCTCGGGAATCACTCTGGGACCCGACGGAAATCTCTGGTTTGCCGAGAACACCAAGAACCGCATTGGCCGCATCACGCCGCTCGGGGCTATCACCGAGTTCTCCGCGAACATCAGCGCAAGTAGCGGACCGCAGGACGTCGTTGCGGGGCCGGACGGAAATCTCTGGTTCACCGAGTCGAACGGGAATCGCATCGGCCGCATCACGCCGACAGGCGTGGTTACCGAGTTCCCCCTGGGCTCCAACTACAGCCCCTACGCGATCACCGCGGGGCCGGACGGAAACCTCTGGTTCACCGAACAGACTTCCCCAGGCGGGATTGCCAAGATCACGACAAGCGGCACGATCACCCACTTTGCTCTGGCTGGAGATTTGCCATGGGGCATCGCCGCGGGCTCGGACGGCAACCTTTGGTTCACCAATACCGCGAACAACGACCAGATCGACCGCATCTCCACGGCGGGGACGTCGCTTACGCGATTCACGACGGGCCTTACGAGCAACGGCGTTCCGCTCGGCATCACTGCAGGCGCCGACGGCAACCTCTACTTCAGCGAGGTCGTCGGAGCCGTCGGGCGAATCACGCCCTTGGGCGCCGTAACCGAGTTCACGGCCGGGCTGAGTCACGCACCCTGGGGAATCGCCAGCGGACCTGACGGCAACATCTGGTTCACGGAAGGCGCCGGCAACCGTGTCGCGCGACTCACCGTTGCGCCGGATGCCACGACGAGCGCCGCACTCGCCGTCCATTACGCGGACGCAACGTTCACCGGCATCGTCATCCCCCGCTCCCAGGAAACCACCTACCAGTTCGATTGGGGCCTGACGAGCGCCTATGGCTCGACCACGGCCCCGGCCTCTGCAGGCAGCGGAGCAGCGGCCGTCGCGGTGAGTGCGGTGATCGCAGGGCTTGCGCCTTCGACCACGTACCACTTCAGGGTCGTTGCCACGAACGGCGCCGGCACGACGCTCGGAACCGACCAGTCGTTCACGACCGCCTCGCTCTTCGTCCCGCCTCCGACCCCCGTCGGCTTGCCGCCCGCCACGCGTCCGGTATTCGGGCAGTCCGCGACGATCAAGACCGTCTCTGGGACCGTGCTCGTCGGGCTTCCCGGTCGAGACGACTTCCTGCCGCTCAGTGCCGCCTCGACGGTCCCGGTCGGCACGACGATCGACGCGACCGCCGGCACTGTCCGGCTCACCAACGCGCGTGACCGGAGCGGGAAGCTCCAGACCGGCAAGTTCTGGGGAGGCTCGTTCATCGTCCGCCAGGCCCGTGGCAAGAAGAAGGCTCCGACCGTCTTGACGCTCACCGCGCACATGAGCTGTGTCAAGGCCCGCCACCTGTCCGCAGTGACCCCGCAAAAGGCGGGCAAGACGCGCCAGCTCTGGGGACGCGACAACCACGGGCACTTCGTGACGCGCGGCCGCTCCGCGGTCGCCACCGTGCGCGGCACCGTCTGGTTCATGCGTGACACCTGCGCCGGCACGCTGGTCAAGGTCGCGCAGGGCTCGGTCTCGGTGCGCGATCTCGTCAAACACCGCACGGTCGTCGTCTCGGCGGGCCGCAGCTACCTCGCTCGCTTGCAATGATTCCGGGGCTGAGGCGGCGGGCGCGGGTCGCTCAGTCGACGCCCCCGGGCTCGGGCCTGGGGCGTGGCCGGGTGGTCGCGCTGGTCGTGGCGTTCGCGGCAGCGGCCTCGCTCGCCGGGCTGGCCGATCTGACGGGCGCCCTCGATTCGCTCGAGCGCACGACGATCGCCAAGCGATTCGCGTTGCGACACGTGCCGCGGCCCTCGAGCATCGTGGTCGTGACGATCGACGACGACTCGATCGATCACCTCGGGAGATGGCCGTTCCCGCGCTCGCTCCATGGGCGTGTCATCGACCGTCTGCACGCGGCGGGCGCGAAGGAGATCGTCTACGACGTCCAGTTCACGGAGCCGTCGCACGATGCGAGGCAGGATCAGGCGCTGTACGACGCGATCGGCCGCGCGGGCGGTGCGACGCTCGCGACCAGCCAGAGCGACCAGCAGGGCCACACCAACGTGCTCGGCGGCGACGCCAACCTGGCTCAGGTCCACGCGCGCGCGGCGGCGGCCAATCTCACCACCACCGCCGGCGGGACGATCACGCGCTTCCCGCGAGCGCTCTCGGGCCTCGCGAGCCTCGCGGTCGTCGCCGCCGAGCGATCGGACGGCCGATCGCTGCCCCGCTCGGCATTTCCAGGCAACAGCGCGTTGATCGACTACCGCGGCGGGCCCGGAACCTTTGCTTCCTTCCCGTTCTGGAAGGTCCTGCGTGGACGTATTCCCGGCAGTCGCCTGCGCGGCAAGATCGTCGTCGTGGGGGCGACGGCGCCGAGCCTCCAGGATCTCCACGCGACTCCCACCAGCGGCGCCGACCTGATGTCGGGTCCCGAGGTCCAGGCGAACGCGATCTGGACCGCCATGCACGGCAATCCCCTCAGGGACGGCCCGGGCTGGCTGACCGTGCTCGCGATCCTGCTCGCCGCCCTGGCGGCCCCTCTCGCGGTTGTCAGGCTCGGCGTCATCAAGGCCGCTCTGATCGCCCTCGCCGGCGGCCTGGCCTACCTCGTGGCGGCCCAGCTCGCGTTCGATGCCGGAAGCGTGATCAGCGTCACCTCGCCGCTCCTGGCCTGCGTCCTGGGCACGGCGGGAATGCTCGCCGCCAGCTACTCCACCGCGAGCTCGGAACGGAGCGTGCTGGGATGGACGGTGCGTCGCCGCACCGAACAGCTGCGCGACGCCCAGCTCGAGATCATCACGAGACTCGCCCAGGCGGCCGAATCGCGCGACAGCGACACCGGGGCGCACATCCATCGCATCGGCTACCTGTGCGAGCGGCTGGCGCTGCAGGTGGGATTCGGTGCAGCCCAGGCGCGCATGCTGCGGCAGGCCAGCGCCCTCCACGACGTCGGCAAGATCGGCATCCCCGACCACATCCTGCGCAAGCCGGGCGGTCTCGACGACGACGAGTGGGTGACCATGAGATCCCACGCCACCAGGGGGGCGGAGATCCTCGCGGGCTCGAGCTCGCCGCTCATCCAGATGGCGGAGACGATCGCGTGGACTCATCACGAGCGCTGGGATGGATCCGGCTATCCGAACGGTTTGAAGGGCCAAGAGATCCCGCTCGTCGGCCGCATCTGCGCGGTCTGCGACGTCTTCGACGCGCTCGGGTCCCGGCGTGCGTACAAGGAGCCATGGGCTCCGTCGCGGGTGCTCGAGGAGGTCGCGCAGGGGAGCGGCACCCACTTCGACCCGGCCCTCGTCGCGGCCTTCCTCGCGATCGCGTCGGAGCTGGATCAGGATGCCGAGCTCACGCGGCTCGACGCCATCGACCTCGAAGCGCTTCCCGCACTCCACCTTCCCGCGACCCTGCGGGAGCAGATCATCCCCGGCCACGAGGCAGACTCCCGCAAGGCCGCGTAGGCAGGAGACGGTCAAGCTCCGACGTTCGCAGTCGATAAGAGAGGCAATGAACGAGACGCCCCACACCCCGAACGGGCCAGATGCATTCGATGTGGTCGAGATCATCGATCGACTCTCGGCATCTCGCGTGAGCGCGAGCGTGGAGAGCGCGAACGAATCCAATTTCATCCTGCGCCTCAGCCGCGAAGCGAGGATCCCCGAGGAAGCGCATCTGCGCTGGTTCGACGGGGCGAGCGCCTGGCAGGCGATCGCGCAGCTGCACCGCATCGACGACGCACGCGTGAGCTGCGAGCTCGCGCCGGCGAACGAATGGGAAGCGGCGCCGGCGCGTCGCTCCGTGCGCGCGCCCGTCGAGAACTCGCCGCTTCTGGTCAAGGTCGTGGGGAGCAAGGTGCTCGCGCGGGGTCGACGCGTGCACGCGATCTGCGTCGACATCTCGGACACCGGCTGTCGCGCGAACTGGCCCGGTGGAACGCCGCGCATCGGCGATGCCGTCGATGTGGCCTGGGATGCCGACACCGTGCGTACCGGATGGGCCGGCTGGGTTCCGGCTCGTGTCTCACGCATCATTCCGCGCCCCTTCGGGGCCCACCACGTCGCCTTCTCCTTCGAGGTCACCGACGCGGCGCAGGCTGCCCGCGTGCGCGAATGGCACCAGACCTGGCTGCAGAACAGCCGGCTGCGCGGTCGCGACGAGCACGCCGCCTGAAACCGAGACGCACGGGCGTTTGCAGGTCGCGCCGTTTCCTCGCGGGGATTCGCCTTTCGTGCAAATGGGTATGCCGGACTCATGAGCGATGAGCGCATTCCGCCCGAAGAGATCCCGGCACGCCCCGTCGTCCCGGTGCCGCCCGACGAGACGCTGGTCGCGCAGCCCGTTCGCAGTGTCGTGCGCGAGCAGGTTGTCGTGCCGCCGCTCGACGCAGGCGTCGTGCCCGGTGCAGTGCATGAGGAAGAGCGAGTGGGTGTCGCCACCGACGGCT
The DNA here is from genome assembly GCA_035696365.1 of Gaiellales bacterium. GTDB lineage: Bacteria > Actinomycetota > Thermoleophilia > Gaiellales > JALYLC01 > JALYLC01. The sequence goes on from DASRQS010000010.1 coordinate 41,314, forward strand.
CGATCGTGCGCGAGTACGACCGCGTCGAGCAGCCTCCGATCGACGAGCGGCGCAACTGGTGGCCGTGGATCATCTCGGCCGTCCTGCTGCTCGTCCTGATCGGCCTCGGGATCTGGTACTTCACGCGGGACGCGAAGACGACTGTCACACCGGTGACGGGCCAGCCCCTCACCGTCGCCGTCAACCGCTTGCAGAGCGACGGCTTCAAGACGCAGATCATCCGCCGCGTGAGCGGGCGTCGCCCAGGGACCGTCATCGGAGAGCAGCCCGCAGGCGGCAGCAAGGCGGACAAGGGCGCGGTCGTGGTGCTGACTGTCGCCGCGGCCCCGACCTCGGTCCCGGTGCCGAACGCCGTCGGAGTCGCGCAGGGCGTTGCACGCGACCGGCTCGTCGCGGCCGGCTTCAAGGTCAAGAGCGTCGCGGTGAGCTCCGACCAGCCGGTCGGAACGGTCGTGGCCCAGGCCCCGGCGGCCGGTGAGAAAACCGCTCGCGGCACGTCCGCCCGCATCAACGTCTCCAAGGGCAGAGCGACGGCCAACGTGCCGAGCGAGGTCGGCCAGACGTCCGAGGTCGCTCAGCAGGCCCTGGCCGCCAAGGGCTTCAGGCCCACGATCACCAAGGTGCCGTCGGATCAGCCCACCGGGACAGTGGTCGCGCAGAACCCGAGCGGCGGACAGGCGCGCAAGGGCGCGAGTGTGCAGCTCAACGTCTCGACCGGGCCGGCTGCGACGACGACGACGCCAGTCACGACGCCCACGACGACCACCACGACCGCGCCGACGACCACGTCGACGGGCAGCGGGACGACGACCACCACGGGGTAGGGTCGCGCCACGAGTCGCGGCCTGGCCGTACACGCAAGGCCGGCTAGGCGGTAGGGTCTGCGCGCCGTGCCTGCCCTTGTTCTCGGACCACTCCTGCGCTACACGGGGAGCACGCAAGCCACGGTCTGGGTGGAGACCGACGAGGCCTGTGAGGTCGCCGTGCTGGACGCGCGGCAGCGCACCTTCCACGTCGGGGGCCATCACTACGCACTCGTCGTCCTGAGCGAACTTCCGGAAGGCTCGGTGATCCAGTACGAGGTTCAGCTCGACGGCGAGCGTGTCTGGCCGCCGTCCGACGGCCGGCCCGCCTGCGCAATCCACACGCGCGAGCGTGAGCGACAGGCGCGCCTGATCTTCGGATCCTGCCGCGTCGGCGACCCCGAGCGGCCCCCCTACACGCTGCCTCCGGGCGAGCACCCCCAGGGCTTCGGGGTCGACGCGTTGTGGTCGTTCTCACGTCGTCTGCAGGCGGGCGGCGAGGAGTGGCCGGATTGCCTGCTGCTGCTCGGCGATCAGGTCTACGCCGACGAGACCTCCGAAGGCACGCGCGAGTTCATCCGCTCGCGCCGCGACACGAGTCAGCCACCCGGGGAGCAGGTCGCCGACTTCGAGGAGTACACGCGGCTCTACCGCGAGGCCTGGAGCGACCCCGACATCCGCTGGTTGCTCTCCACCGTGCCGAGCACCATGATCTTCGACGACCACGACGTCCACGACGACTGGAACATCTCCGAGGCCTGGGTACGCGAGATGCGCGCCACTCCGTGGTGGGAGGAGCGGATCATCGGCGCCTTCATGGCCTACTGGCTCTACCAGCACATCGGCAACTTGGCGCCGCCCGAGCTCGCCGAGGAGAAGCTGCTGCAGCAGTCGTACGGCGATGAGGACGCCGAGCCTCGCCTCCGCGAATTCGCACACGCAGTCGATCGCGACACGACGGCCAGCCGGTTCGCGTTCCACCGCGACTTCGGGCGCTCGCGACTCGTCGTGATCGATTCACGGGCCGCGCGCGAGCTTGCCGAGGGCCGGCGAGACATGGTCGATGCGGAGGAGTGGGACTGGATCGCCGAGCATGCGCGCGGCGCGTACGACCACCTGATCATCGCCAGCACGCTGCCCGTCTTCATGACCCACGCCATCGACAGGATCGAGGGGTGGAACGAAGCGGTCTGCTCGGGGGCGTGGGGCCGCCTGGCTGCGCGCGCGGGCGAGAAGCTGCGGCGCGCACTCGACCTCGAGCACTGGCCCGCATTTCAGCGCTCGTTCCGGACCATGGTGGAGTTGCTGCACGAGCTCGCCGAAGGGCCCGATGCGCCGGGCACCATCTCGTTCATCGGCGGCGACGTGCATACCGCGTACATCTCCGAGCTCGACCTCGGCGCGCGCCAGAAGAGCCGTGTGTTCCAGATCGTCTGCTCGCCCTTCAGGAACCCGCTGCACCCGCGGGAACGCCGGGTGATCAAGGCCTTCGGCTCACGGCCCGCCGAGATCGTGTGCCGTGCGCTGGCCCGTGCCGCCAGTGTCGAGCAGCCGGATGTGACGTGGCGACTGGTGACGCCCGTGACGTTCGACAACTCGATCGCCACGCTCCAGCTGGATGAGCGGCGCGCAACGATAACGATCCGGCGCAGCGCGCCGGAGGCGGATGACGGCTGGCCGCTCGAGCTCCTGCACGAGCGCGACCTCACACCGCGCTGAGACGCTCTCACTGAACACTTCGCACGCCGGCGAGGAAGCACCCTCAGTGCGCAGGAGCGAGCGGGCATTCGCGCCCGGTGTCGAGCGGATCTCCGCGCAGTACGCGCGACAGCGCATCCGCTGCCTCGACCAGGCAGCGCGCCGCTTCCTCGAGGCGATGCTCGAAGCGGAAACCGGGGGCGGAGATGTTCAGCGCCGCGATGATGTGTCCCGCCGGATCGCGGATCGGCGCGGCGGCTGCGACGAGCCCGGCCTCGAACTCCTCGCGCACGATCGCGTATCCGTCTCGGCGCGCACGGGCGATCGCCTCGCTCGCAGAGGCCAACCCCAGCGCGTCGAGCTCCTGCTCGCCGAGATCGCTGACCAGCGCGCGGCCGGCCGAGGTCGTGGTGAGCGGCGTCAACGCACCCACGCGGCCGGGGGCGTGCAGCGTCGACGCCGAGGACTCCGAGAGCAGGGTCAGCACGTGCACCCCCTGCCTGACCGAGAGGTGGGCACTCTCGCCAAGCTCGGCGACCAGCCCCCGCAGCACAGCGGGCCCGGCGACGAGCAGCCGGCTCTCGGCTGTCCGGGCAGCCAGCGCGAAGACGCGCCATCCGATGCGGTAGGCGAGCGTCTCGTGATCGCGCTCCACGAAGCCCGCTTCGGCGAGCGTCGCCAGCGCGCGCGAGAGCTGGCTCTTGTCGGCGCCGATTATCGCGGCGAGCCGCACGACGCCGAGCCCTTCACGCGCCGCTTCGGGTTCGGCCAGCGCCCCCAGTACCTCGAGTCCGCGCGCGAGTCCGGCCGTGCCCGGGTTCATGCGCGCGAGTGTCGCGGCATGGGCGGGACGTGCAGCGGATCGCCGAGCTCGACCGCCCGGCGCTCGACGAACTCGACGAGTTCCTCCTCGATCGCCTCGTCGAGCGGCGGCCGCTCGTAGCCGTCGAGGATCTCGCGCACGCGGCTCTCCGCGCGCGCGGCGTGATCCAGGGCGCCGCCCCGCGTCCAGCGGTCGAAGTTGTCCGTCGTCGCGACCGTGGGACGCCAGAAGCACTCGCGGAAGCGCTCGAGCGTGTGCTCGGCACCGAAGAAGTGCCCACCGTGGCCGACCTCGACGTGCGCGCCGAAGGCGAGGCTCGCCTCATCCACCTCCAGCGGCGAGAACTGCTTGAGCAGCAGGTCGAGCACCTCTGCGTCGGCGACGAACTTGGCGAGCGACGTGACCAGGCCGCCCTCCAGCCATCCGGCCGACTGCCAGACGACGTTGGCGCCGGCGAAGAACGCCGATTGCATCGTGTTCATCGTCTCGTAGCCGGCCTGGTAGTCGAGCGCCGGGCTCGCCGTCAGCCCGCCTCCGCCCGAGCGCCAGGGCAGTCCGATGCGGCGCGCCACCTGCCCGGAGGCGTGCAGTCCGACGGCCGACTCGGGCCCCCCGAAGGCGGGCGATCCGTTCTTCATGTCGCAGGAGGAGAGGAACGAGCCCATGACGCACGGCGCGCCTGGTCGCAGAAGCTGCACCAGCGCGATCCCCGCCAGGGCCTCGACGGTCTGCTGCACGAGCGCCGCGGGCACGGACACCGGCGCCATCGCCCCCATGAGCAGGAACGGCGTCACGATCACCGCCTGGCCCGCGCGGGCGTAGGCGATGATCCCTTCGAGCATGCGCACGTCGAAGCGCAGCGGCGAATTGACGTTGCAATTCGCGAACAGCACGGGATCGGCGGCGATCGCGTCGGCGCCGCCGAAGACGATCTCGGCGAGCCGCAGGCAATCGGCCGCAGCAACGCTCGAGGAGGCCTCGCCCGCCCACACGCGATCCGTCATTCGTATGGACGCGAGCGCGCGCGCGAGGTGCCGCACATCCAGGGCCACGTCGTTGGGCTCGAGCATGCTGCGCCCAGGGGTGTCGATCGCGTCGGTCGCTTGGACGAGCCGCAGCAGATCCTCGACGTCCTCGAACGTCCCGTCCCGGCGCTCCGTCCCCCGGCGCACGAACGGCGGTCCTTGAACGGGCCCGAAGATCATGGCGTCACCACCGATCTCGAGCGATCGCTCCGGATTGCGGGCGCGCAGCGTGAACGCAGGCGGTGCGAGCGCGGCCTGCGCACGCAGGAACCCGGGGTCGAAGCGGACGGTGTCGCCCTCGACCGTCTGGCCTACGTCGCGGAAGAGGGCGAGCGCCTCTGGATGGTCGAACTGCACGCCCACCTCCGCGGCAAGCCGCTCGACGCCGCGATCGATCGTCTCGAGTGCCTCCTCCGAGAGCGGCTCGAAGCGGGGCAGCCGGTTCACGAACATGCCGCATCACGTCGCACGACGACTCCTTGACTCAGGTCCGCTCTTGGCCCAGATGGGCTCAACCTACAAGCTCGGCCCCGCTATATGCAACTAGAGTTGCTGATTGCGGTCGGCCGGACTATCCGGTGTCCCCACCTGAGCCCTCGCGCGAACCCGCCGCGGCCCGCTCGCGGTCCTCGCCGTCCGGCTCCCAGTCGGGGTCGTCGTCGATGGCAAGTGGCTGGGAGACCACGAGCCACCGTGCGATTCCCCGATGCCGGCTCGCGGCGTTCTTGCCCTGCTCGTCGCTCGCGTCCTGATCGTTCATCAGCCCCCCCGATTCGTACCCCATTGGGGCTTGTAAACGCCTGACGCAGCTGGCCTATGCCCGAGCCCGCCGCTCCGCTCACTCAGGAGGTGCCGCCGGCCGGCCGCGCCGAAACGAGCGAGGCCCGTTTGGACGAGGCGTAAACGCCTTCTCTCCGCGACCCGGGTGACGACCGTTTGAACGCTCCCGGCACTGGGCATTGCGCAGGTGGCGCGAGCCCGCGCACGCGAAGTTCGAGCCGCCGGCGAAAGCACCTGATGTGACGCTTCGGAGGAATCGCGATGAGCACCGATCCAGAAGACACGAGCGAGTCCGACGGCAGCCCCGACGAGGAGGAAGCCGCCGCCTCGGAGCTCCTCGACGCCGGTCTCGATCGGGCGGACTACAGCGGCGAGTTCGAATCCATCTGGGAGGACGTCGACACGGATCCGGCCCTGGCGCTCCCCGACCTCGAAGACGTTGTGCGACGCATGCTCGAGGAGCGTGGCTACGTGCTCGAGCCCTCCGATCCCGCCGCCGGCGGTGAGGAAGTCGAGGTCCTGGCGACGTACTGGGCCGTGCGGGAGGTCGCAGACGAGGTGCGTGAGGGCGCAGACGTCGGCGATGAGGACATCGCCCAGGCGATCGCCGACGTCCGCGAGATCTACCAAGCGCTGATCGAGCACGTCGGAGAATCCACCGACTGAAAAGCGGCGGCGGAAAACGTGAAAGCGACGTGTGCGGCGCCTCCTGCCGCACACGTCGCTGCGAAACCCGCGCGCTTGGAGCGGGGACCCGGCTCTCAGCTCAGCGCTGCACGTCGCCGTGCTCGACCGTGCGACGCCAGGCGCCGCTCGCACGGCCGCGGTCCTCGACGAGCTCCTTGAACCGGTTGAGGTTGCTCTTGACCTCGTGGGTGTCGGCGCCGAGCGCAGAGCCGACCTTCTCCATGATGCCCTCGCTCTCGTGCTCGATCTGCACCATCACGCGGCTCGAGTCGTCACTCAGCCGATGGAACGTCACGACGCCGGCGTTGGCCTTTCCATCCGTCGACCGCCACGCAATCCGCTCGTCGGGCAGCTGCTCGGCGATGACGGCGTCCCACTCGACGACGTGACCGCCGAAGTTCGCGCGCCAATGCAGGTGCGTCGCGTCGAGCTGGCGCACTTCCTCGATCCCGTGCATGAACTGCGGAAAGGACTCGAACTGGGTCCACTGGTCATACGCCACGCTCACCGGAACGTCGACGTCGATGCTCTGCTCGACCGTGCTCATGGTTCTCCTCCGAATCGCTGGATGAGCTCGGCGATACCCGCCGCGGGAGCGCCGAAACAGCGCTCGGAGATGTCCGCGAGGCCCGGAAATGGTTTGCGCAGCGATGACCGGGCAACCCCGCCTGCACGCGACGGGACAACGCTTCGACACGGTGAAGGTCATGGCCTGAGCCGCCGGTCGGTCACGCCCGCCGCAGCACGGCCGCGGACTGCGCGCCGAGCTCGATCTCGCCGTCGCCGCAGCCGACACCCAGCGGCTCCCAGGCCAGCACGGTCTGGAGAGCGCCACCCGGGACGCGGACTCCTTGCTCGGACGACGAGAGATTCGCGACGACGATGTACCGGCCGCGCTCCACCGTCACGGTTTCGGCGATCGGATCGTGCTCGACCCGTACGAGGTCGAGCCGGGGGTCGTGCAGGTCGGGGTCGCGCCGGAGGGACAGCAGGTCCCGATACCAGGCCAGGAGCCGCGCATGCGGTTCTGCCCCGAGCTCGTCCCACAGCAGACGGGAGCGCTCGAAGGTCTCGAGCGCCTGCGGATCCGGCACGTCCTCGAGCGTCCAGCCGTGTGCGGCGAACTCCGCGCGCCGGCCGCGGCGAACCGCATCGGCGATGGACGGATCCGTGTGGTCCGTGAAGTACATCCAGGGCGTGGAGGCGCCCCATTCCTCCCCCATGAATAGCATCGGCGTTCCGGCGCTCGTGAGTAGCAGGACGGCGCCGCAGGCGAGCAAGCCAGGGGGCACGAGCGCCGAGAGCCGGTCGCCACGGGCGCGGTTGCCGATCTGGTCGTGCGTCTGCAGCGACACGACGAACCGCGAGCCCGGCAGTGCGGCACGGTCGAACGGTGCGCCGTGTGTGCGCTGCCGGAACGACGACCAGCTGCCGTCGTGGAAGAAGATGCCCTCGAGCACCTTCGTCAGCGCTCCGGGGGAGGCGAAGTCCGCGTAGTAGCCCTGTGTCTCGCCCGTCAGCGCCACGTGCAGGGCGTGATGCACGTCGTCGGCCCACTGTGCATGAAAGCCCGTGCCGTTCCGCTCGCGCGCGGTGACGGTGAGCGGATCGTTGCGGTCGGACTCCGCGATCAGCCA
>DASRQS010000011.1:0-2570 GCA_035696365.1 Gaiellales bacterium
CGCCTCGGCGAGCCCGTCCACCGCACGCTCGAGCTGCCAGGCGATGTGCGGCTTCTCGGGATTGCCGAAGTTCAGGCAGTTGGTCAGCCCGAGCGGCTCCGCGCCGACACAGGCGAGGTTGGAGGCGCACTCGAACACGGCGGCCATCGTGCCGACGTGCGGGTCGCAGGCCACCCGGCGCCCGCTGCCGTCGATCGACACGGCAATTGCGCCGCCGCCCTCGAGCGCGAGGACGGCCGCGTCGGCCTGCTCGGGCCGGCGCACGGTCCGCGATTGGACGATCGAGTCGTACTGCTGGAACAGCGGCCGGCGCGAGGACAGGTTGGGCGAGGCGAGGAGCGCGAGCAGCGCCTCGCGCGGGTCGTCCCCGGTCAGCGTGGGAGTCGGGGCGGGATAGAGCGGCGCGGTGGGGGCGGCCGGCGCGAGGTCGTAGAGGGGGCACTCGTCGACCAGCGCGGCCACCGGCACGTCGCCGACGACCTCGGTGCCGTCGAGCACGCGCAGGCGTCCGGACTCGGTGACCTCGCCGATCGCCGTGGCCCGCACCTCCCAGCGCGCGCAGCGTCGTCGCACGGCGTCGAGCCGGTCGGGCTCGACCACGCACAGCATCCGCTCCTGTGACTCGGACACCATGACCTCGAAGGGCTCCATGTCCGCCTCGCGCAGCGGAATGCGCGCGACGTCGACGTCGATGCCCACTCCGCCCTTGCTCGCCATCTCGCCCGCGGAGGAGGTCAACCCGGCCGCGCCGAGGTCCTGCAGCGAGACGAGCAGGTCGTCCTCGAGCAGCTCGAGACAGCACTCGACGAGCTTGCTCTCCTCGAACGGGTCGCCGATCTGCACCGACGGCCGCTTGGACTCGTCCGCCTCGTCGAGCTCCGCCGACGCGAGCACGGAGGCGCCCCCGATCCCGTCGCGGCCCGTGGCCGCGCCGAGCAGCACGAGCACGTTGCCGGGGCCCGCCGCCGCCGAGCGGATGAGCCGCTCGCGGGGCGCCAGCCCGACGCACATCGCGTTGACCAGGCAGTTCTGCTCGTACGGCGCCTCGAAGTAGACCTCGCCGCCCACGGTCGGCACACCGATCGAGTTGCCGTAGTGGCCGATACCCGCCACGGCGCGGTCGAGCAGATAGCGCGAGCGCTCCGAGGTGGGCTCGCCGAAGCGCAGCGAGTCGAGCACGGCGATCGGGCGCGCGCCCACCGCAAACACGTCGCGCAGGATGCCGCCGACGCCCGTGGCCGCGCCCTGGAACGGCTCCACCGCGCTGGGGTGGTTGTGCGATTCCACCTTGAACGCCACGGCGCGGCCGCCGCCCACGTCCACCGCGCCGGCGTTCTCCCCCGGGCCCATGACCACGCTTGCGCCCTCGGTCGGCAGGCGACGGAGCAGCTTGCGCGAGTGCTTGTAGGCGCAGTGCTCGCTCCACAGCAGCGAGAACATCGCCAGCTCGACCGCATTGGGCTCGCGGTCGAGCTTCTCGCAGATCAGCTCGTACTCGGCATCCGTGAGCCCGAGCTCGCGATGCCGGCTCATGGCGGTCTCAGACGGCAACGGGGGCCGCCAGGGACTCGAACAGCCGCAGTCCGTCGGTCGAGCCGGTCAGCGGGTCGACGGCGTGCTCGGGGTGGGGCATCAGGCCGAACACGTTGCCGGCCTCGTTGGACACGGCGGCGATGTCCTGCTCGGAGCCGTTGGGGTTGTGGCCGGGGGCGTAGCGCAGAACGACGTTGGCGCCCTCCGGCGGCGGGTGGTAGCGGCCGGTGGTGTGCTTCACCGGGATCGTGAGCCGGTCCCCCCGCGCGCACGCGCGCGTGAAGGGCGTGTCGGCGTCGACGACCTCGACGTCCACGTGCCGACACACAAAGCGCAGCCCGACGTTCGGCAGCAGGGCGCCGGGCAGCAATCCCGCCTCGCACAGGACCTGGAAGCCGTTGCAGATCCCCAGCACCGGGCCGCCCTCGCGGGCGAACTCGAACACCGACTCCATCACCGGGGAGAAGCGCGCGATCGCGCCGGCGCGCAGGTAGTCGCCGTAGGAGAACCCGCCCGGCACGACCACGGCGTCGACGCCCTGGAGGTCCCGGTCGCCGTGCCACAGCAGCACGGCCTCGCCGACGCGCGAGGCCGCGAGCTGCGCGTCGACCTCGTCGCAGGAGCCGGGAAAGCGGACGACGCCGAACTTCACGCGCCGGCGCCGTTCGTGCCGGCGCGGTCGTAGATGACGTCGTAGTCCTCGATCAGCGGGTTCGCCAGGAGCTTCTCGCACATGGCCGGGAGCTGGTCGGGATCCTGGACGTCGAGCTCGATCAGCCGGCCCACGCGCACATTGGCCACGCCCTCGAACCCCAGCGCGGGCAGCGCGCGCTCGACGACCTGGCCCTGCGGGTCGAGGATGCCCGCCTTCGGGCGGATCAGCACGCGCACCCTCACGGCGCCACGCGGCCGAGCCAGGCGCCGAAGGGCTCGCCGGCGATCCGCTCGTAGGCCTGCATGTACTTCTCGCGCGTGCGCGCGACGACGTCGTCGGGGATCGCCGGCGCGGGGGGCGTCTTGTCCCAGCCGCTCCCCGC
>DASRQS010000012.1:0-47579 GCA_035696365.1 Gaiellales bacterium
GCCGACTGCACCATCGCCTTGGTCGGGATGCAGCCAACGTTCAGGCAGGTACCTCCAACCACCGCCGATTCGCCGCCCACCTGCGTGGCCTCTTCGACGACGACAACGGATGCCCCCAGCTGAGCGGCGCGGATGGCCGCCGGATAGCCGCCCGGCCCTGAGCCGATGACGACGAGATCGCACTCCATGCTGGGTTCCTCTCGGGTCGCTTGCGCAGCCAAACTAGCAGGCGGAAACGCTTCGCCACCCCGACCCGGATCATCTACGATGGCGCTCGTGACGCCCCTTGCCGAGCAGTGGGACGCGATCCTCTCCGACCAGCCCGGAGACTGGTCGCAGCTTCGGCTCGAGCTGCGTCTCGACGACACCACGCGCACGGAGCGCGCCTGCATCGTGCTCGCGCCGCTGAACCCGTGGCGGCGCGACGACGACTACCGCATTGGCATCCTCCGCTTCATCGCCGGCCGGCGGTTCGGCTACGGCACGTATCCGGGGCTCGTGCGCCTGCGCCTCGCGCAGCTCGACACCGAGGACCTGGGCGGATCCCTCGCCTTGCTCAGCGGCGTCGACGACATCTGGCCCGTCGCCACCCAAGGCTACGTCTAGGCGCCCGCGCGGCGCCCCCCACCGTGGCGTCCTTCCTTCGCATCGGCGGCGACGAGGTCGATCTCGGCGGCGGCCGCATGGTCTGGCGCCCCGGCACCGCCGGCGACGCCGAGGGCATCGCGTTCGCGCTGACCGCCCACGGCGGCCCCCATCTCCTGCATGTGACGGGCTGGCTGCCGGGCAGCGAGCCGCGCGACCTCTCTTGCGGGGAGCTCGTGCTCGACGTCCCGGGCCCCGACGCCGCGCTCGACGGGCGCATCTTCGCGATGGCGCTTGTGCGCTTCGGCCGCGTCAGCGACCGCCGCGCGGTCGCCTCGCTGGACGGCGAGATCGAGGGCATCGAGGCCGATTCCGACGCGCGCACCACGGTCGCGGCCGACATCGTCTGCGTCGTCGAGCGCGCGCACGAGCCCGCTTTCTGCGGCGCCTGCGGGAAGACGCTCGCCGAGGTGGGCTCCGAGCGCCACGAGTTCGCCGGCGGCAGGCTCGTCACCACGCGCCACGCGTCCACCACCTGCGCGGCCTGCGCGGAGGCCCTGCGCGGACGGCCACCGGCCTTCTGCACCGCCTGCGGAGTCGCCTACGAGGCCGACGGCATGCAGCACCAGGCCGACGAGTTGCTGCTCGCCTACACCTGCACGTGCCCGGCCGGGCACACGGTGTCGGGCATCAACGCCGTTTAGACAACAGGCGGGGGCACGCCCTTGGCGCTGTCGGCGAGCGCCGGATCCCAGCCGCAGACGGCGCAGGCGTGCAGGACCGCGGAGCGCGCGAAGGCGAGGGCGTCCGCATGCGGATCGGCGCCGTCGCGGATGTCGTCCCAGTCGAGGATGAACTCCCCGAGCGTCGCATCCCAGTGCGCCGCCAATGGTTGTAGCGTGGCGTGCTCGAACCCCGCAGGCGGGGGAAAGGCGTAGGCGTAGAACGCCGCGCGCGGGTAGCGGGCATCGCCCGGCCACCAGCCGACCTCGATCTGCTCGGCATTCCCCGCGTTGCGCACGATGAAGTCCTGGGACGGTGGCTCGGCCGGCTTGCCCGAGAACAGGCTCACAGCCAGGTCGAAGGATCCCCACCAGGCGTTGACCGGCGTCGAACGGCCGCGATACGGCGCGCGCAGCGCGCCCAGCACCAGCGCCGCCCGGGTCGCGCCCGCGAAGTACGCGTCGACTCGGGCCGTGTCGAACGAGGCGTGCTCCTCGTCCTCATCGAGCGGCGCCGTCCACGGCGTCTCCTGCGGCGTGAGATTGAGCTCCACCGGCCCCGCGAGGCCCGCCACGGCTGCCAGCAGCTCGCGCGTGACCTCCCCGACGGCGCGGTCGGGCGTGAGCGGGACGCGGGCCACGCGGCCGTCGCTGTGCTCGGCGACCGCCTCGAAGGAACGCAGATCCAGAAGGACGACGAGCGCGCCCGAGCCATCGGGCGCCGGCAGGGGCGCCGTTTCCCAGCCGCGCGCGGTGAGGCGCAGTGCCGCGTGCTGCAACTGAGGCTCGGGCGGAGCCAGCTTCGCGGCGAGCTTGCCCAGCACCTGCGTGTGCGCGTGCAGCGTGTCACGCGTCGCGCTCCACGAGTCGTAGGGCAGTTCGGGCCATGGCGTTGCCATCGCCATAACCTATAGCGCCGTCTGTGACAGATTCCAGTTCCGCGCAAATGAAACCGGGGTCAGACCGCGTTTTGTCCACTTAGTGACACGAATAACTTGGGGTCTGACCCCAAATTATGCGCGGCGCATCAGGAGCGGAGCTCGGCTCCCAAGGATCGGCGCAAGCGCTCGATGATCGCTTCGCGGAAGGGGCGCACCTCCTCGTCGGAGAGCGTGCGGTCCTGGGCCTGGAAGGTCAGTCTTAGGGCCAGCGAGCGGCGTCCCGGGCCGAGCGCCTCGGCGTCGCGCCAGACGTCGAACACCTGGACTTCGCTGAGCAGCTCGCCGCCCGTGTCGCGCACCGCTGCCAGCACCTCGCTGGCGGGATGCGCGTCGGGAACGACCACCGAGATGTCCTGGCGCAGGGGCGGGAACTCCGAGAGCGGCAGCGCCCTGGGCGGCTCGCCGAGGCGCTCGCAGAGGCGGTCGAGGTCGAGCTCGACGCATACGACGGGATCCTCGAAGCCGTAGCGGCGCGCCGTCAGCGGATGCAGCTCGCCGACGAAGCCGAGCGCCGGCTCGCCCGGCACTTGCACGAAGCCCTTGCGGCCGGGGTTCAGGAACGGGTCGTGCGAGACGGGCATCGCCTCCACGCGGCAGGTCACGCCGACCGCGCCCAGGATCGACTCCAACACGCCCTTGCCGAGGAAGAACGAGGCCGGCTCGCCCGCGCGGCGCCAGGCTGCGCCGCCGAGGCGACCGCGCATGACGGCTGCGAACGTCCAGGGCTCGCGCGGCAGCTTCTGGCCCTCGACCGGGTGGTAGGTGTGCGCGATCTCGAAGAGCGCCAGGTCGTCCCGCCCCCAGTCGGCGTTGCGCGCGAGCGCATCGAGCAGGCTCGGCAGCAGCAGCGTGCGCAGGTGGGAGTGATCCTGCGAGAGCGGGTTCATGACGGCGAGCATGTTGCGCCGCGGATCCTCGGGCCCCAGGCCGAGGTGGTCGGGCGTGTCGGCCGGGACGTAGGAGAGGGTCTGCGCCTCGGTCAGCCCCGCGCCCAGGCAGGCATCGGCGATGGTGCGCCGGACGCGCTGCGCCGCCGTCAGCCCACCGCCGGAGCCCACCGAGAGCAGCGAGGGGACGCGCTCGAGGCCGTGGATGCGCGCGATCTCCTCGATCACGTCGATCTCGCGCGTGATGTCGACGAAGCGGGTCGGCGGCACGCGCACGTCGATCGTGCCCTGCCCGGCGCGCGGATCGAAGCCGAGGCGATCGAGGATCTCGACCGCCCGCGCGAGTGACACCTCGAGCGCCGTGATGTGCGTGACGCGGTCCATGCGCACTCGCACCTGCAGGCGCGGTGGCAGATCGGCGGAGACGTCGATGGGGCGCGGCGTCATGTGCGCGCCGGTCAACTGCACCAGGAGCCGCGCCGCGGCGCGCGATGCGACCGGCGCGAGATGCGGGTCGACGCCCTTCTCCCAGCGGGTGGAGGCCTCGGAGCGCAGTCCGAGCGCCTGCGAGGTCTGCAGGATCTGCGTGCGCGTGAAGTTGGCCGCCTCGAGCACGATCGTGCTCGAGTCGTCGGTGACCTCGGACTCCGCGCCGCCCATGATCCCGCCGATGCCCACCGGCGCCTCGGCGTCGGCGATCACGAGCATCGACGGCTCGAGCTCGCGCTCCTGCCCGTCGAGCGTCTGCAGCTTCTCACCGGGCCGCGCGCGCCGGGCGGTCAGGTGAGCGCCGCGCAGGCGGGCGTGGTCGTAGGCATGCAGGGGGCTGCCGAGGTCGTGCATCACGTAGTTCGTGATGTCGACGACGTTCGAGATCGGGCGCATGCTGGCCGCGTTGAGGCGCGCCTTCAGCCAGAGCGGCGAGGAGCCCACCCGGACGTCCTGGAAGACGCGCGCGGTGAAGCGCGGGCAGAGATCCTCATCCTCGATCCCGATCGAGATCCAGTTCCCGGTCAGCCGATCGCCGAGCGCCGGCGGCTCGCTGTCGTCGAGCGGCGTCAGGTCGATGCCGAAGATCGCGTGCACGTCCCGCGCGACGCCCCGCATCGAGAGCAGGTCGGCGCGGTTCGAGGTGACCTCGAGCTCGAGCACGTCGTGGGCCAGCGGCATGCGCGAGGCGAGCGGCTCGCCCGGCCTCCAGCCGTCCCCCAGGACGATGATCCCGTCGCCCTCGGGCGAGATGTCGAGCTCGCGCTCGGACAGGATCATGCCGTCCGAGGTCTCGCCGCGCAGCTTCGAGCGCGCGATGCGGCGGCCGTCCAGCAGGGTCGTGCCGGGCAGTGCGACCGCCACGGTGTCACCTGCGGCGAAGTTCCAGGCGCCGCACACGATCGGCCGCGGCGAGGCCTCCCCCACATCGACCTGGCAGAGCTGCAGCCGGTCGGCGTTCGGGTGCTTGCCCGCCTCGAGCACGAGCCCGGCGATGATCAGCTCCTCGACGCCGTCCGCGGACGGCAGCCCGCGGCGCTCGACGCCCTCGACCTTGTCGCCGGCCAGCGAGAGGCGCTCCGTGAGCTCCTCGAGCGGCGGCAGCTCGGCGAGGTGATCTCCAAGCCATTGCAGCGGGACCTTCATCGCACGGCCCCCCGGAACTGCTCCAGGAAGCGCACGTCGTTGTCGTAGAAGCTCTTGACATGCGGGATGCCGTACTTGAGCATCGCGACGCGCTCGATGCCCATGCCAAAGGCCCAGCCGGAGACGACCTCCGGGTCGTAGCCGGGCACGAAGCCGAACACGTTCGGATCCACCATGCCGGCGCCAAGGATCTCGATCCAGCCCTCTTCCTTGCAGACGCGGCAGCCCTTCCCGCCGCACAGGAAGCACGAGACGTCGAGCTCCACGCTCGGCTCGGTGAACGGGAAGAAGTGCGAGCGCAGGCGGATCTCGCGGTCGGGGCCGAAGAGCGCGCGGGCGAAATGCTCGAGCGTGCCCTTGAGGTGGGCCATCGAGAGGCCGCGGTCGACGGCCAGGCCCTCGACCTGCTGGAACATGGGCGAGTGCGTCGGGTCGAGCGCATCGCGCCGGTAGACGCGCCCGGGGCAGATCACGTACACGGGCGGCGGCTGCTGCTCCATGACACGCACCTGCACGGGGGAGGTCTGCGTGCGCAGGCACACGCCGGGAGCGACCCAGAGCGTGTCCGACTCGGCCTTCGACGGGTGGTCGTCGGGCGTGTTGAGCGCGGTGAAGTTGTAGTACTCGAGCTCGACCTCAGGGCCCTCGGCGATGCGGAAGCCGAGGCCCACGAAGACGTCCTCGATCTCGCGCTGGACCTGCGTCAGGAGGTGCGCGGTACCACGCGGCACGGGATCGCCCGGCAGGGTCACATCGACCGCGGCGGCCTGCAGCTCCGCATCGAGCTCGCGTGTCTCGAAGCGCTCGCGCAGGTCCGTGTGCAGCCGCTCCAGCTCGCCGCGCACGCGGTTCAGCTCCTGGCCGCGCGCTCCGCGCAGCTCCGCCGGCAGCTGGCCGAGCTCGCGCAGGGCGAGCGTCAGCGCGCTCGAGCGACCGAGCGTCTCGACGCGCGCATCCTCCAGCTCGCTGGCCGTTGTGGCCCGTTCGAGCTGCTCGCGCCCCTGCTGTTCCAGGGTGGCCGCGTCCTCCATTGACATCCCCGCGTCGATGCAGGGACGAGGGAGCTCCCCCGCGGTACCACCCTGCTTGCGCCGTGCCGGCGCCTCTCAGTTCCGCCCGTTCGACGGCGTCTCGCCCGGCTCGGGAGGTGAACTTCGACGGACCGTCCGCGCGGGGGCTCTCAGTCACGGCCCCGCTCCCTGTTCCGGACGGCGCCCCGTCTACTCGTCTCCGTCGGCGCCGGAGCAGCCATTCTACCGCGTGTGCGACGTGGAGCAGCAGCACCGGGCGGGGAGCCGTACGAGCGACTGGGCCCGCTCTACGACCGCTGGTGCGCCGGAGTCGATCACGACATCCCGTTCTACGTGCTGACCTGCGAGGGCGCGGCAGGCCCGATCGTGGAGCTCGGCGCGGGCAGCGGCCGCATCGCGTTGGAGCTCGTGCGCCACGGGCATCGCGTGGTTGCGCTCGACGCCTCCCCCGCGATGCTGGCTCAGGCGCAGCGGCGGGCCGAGCGCCTGGGCGTCGGCGAGCTGCTCGAGACGGTGGTGGGCGACCTGCGCGATCCGCCTCCCTTGCCGCAGAGCGACCGGGTGATCGCGCCCTTTCGCACCTTCATGCACCTCTCCGGTGACGACGAGCGCCGCCAGGCGCTCTCGGCGGCGGCCTCGCTGCTGGTCGAGGGCGGGCTCTTCGTCTTCGATGTCTTCGAGCCGAGCAGGGCCGACATCCGCGCGACCCACGACCGCTGGATCGCCCGCCGCGAGGGCATCTCGGAACGCCCGCTCTGGAACGCAGAGGAGCGGCACCTGGAGTTGGAAGTCCGCCTGCCCGGGCGTGTCGTCCCGATGACGCTCGAGTGGCGCAGCGCCGCCGAGTGGCGCGTCCTCTGCGCCGAGGCCGGCCTCAGGGTTCGAGCCGCGCATGCTGGCTTCGGCGGCAAGGACCTGCTCGACCAGACCGGCGACCAGATCTACATCTGCGAACGCGCATGAATCGGGTTCAGCACGAATCGGTACCTGCACAAACCGGGGTCTGACCCCAATGTGCGCACCTGCCGGCTCGCCTCATGCAGCGCCAGGCGGACCGTGTACTTCGTGACATGAATAACTTGGGGTCTGACCCCGATTTATGCGGTCCCGCGGCGCAGCTCGTAGAGCGCCAGGGCGCCCGCGATCGCCACGTTCAGCGACTCCGCTCCATCTGCCAGCGGGATGCGCGCCACCGATCCGGCCGCTGCCGTGACGTCGGGCGGGAGGCCGGTGCGCTCGCCCCCCAGGGCGAAGGCCACGGGTGCGCGCGGCTCGAGCTCGGCCAGCGTGTGCTCGCCGCCGGCGTCCAGGGCGATCAGCGCCAGGGGCGGGGCCTCGGACAGGACGATCACCGGTACGTGGTAGAGGGCGCCCATGCTCGCTCTGACCGCGCGCGGTGAGAGCGGATCGGCGCAGCCCTCGGCCAGCGCCACATGCGCCGGCCCGAAGGCCTGCGCGGTACGCAGCAGCGTCCCGAGGTTGCCGGGGTCGGAGACGCCGTGCAGCTGCAGCCCGACGTCCCGTGCCGGAGAGTCGGCCGGCAGCCGCGGGAGGTCGTTGGCGCGCAGGACGCCGACGGCACGGCTCGTGTGCGAGAGCGACGAGAGCGTGCTCATCACGTCCGTCGTGCAGCGCAGCACCTTCGTGCCCGCTGCGGCCAGCTCGTCGGCGATCCGGTCGCTGCCGAGGTCGTCGTCGACGAACGCCTCGACGGGCGCGATGCCGGCGGCCAGCGCAGAGCGCAGCGCGTCCTCGCCTTCGTCGACGAAGAGGCCGGTGCGCCTGCGCTCCTTGGCCTCGCCCAGTGCGCGCGCGGCCTTGACGCGGCTGTTGGCGCGGCTGGTGATCAATTCGGCACTCCGCTCTCGGCGGCGACGGGCGTCCAGGCAGGCTGCTCCGCAACCGCCTCGGCCCAGGCCTGCAGCCGCGGCTGGTGTCCGAGCGCCCCGGCGTGCTGGAGGCGCCAGAGCGAGGGCATCGCAGCGCAGTCGGCCAGCGTCAGGCGGCCGAGGCAGGCATGGCCGCCGTCTGCGAGCAGCCGCGCGAACGCGGTGAGCTGCGGCTCCATGCGCGCGATCGCCGCGGGTACGTCGGCGGCCTGCGGCGCCTCGGCGCCGATGCCGCGGTGCGGGCGGAAGCCATAGGCCGGCGCGTCGATCTCGCGGCAGGCCGGACGCAGCGTCGTGGCGACGGCATCCAGCAGCCAGTCGACGCGCGCGCGCTCGACCGGCGCCGCGGGCAGGAGATCGTCACGGCCCTGGCGCGCGGCCAGGTAGCGCAGGATCGCGTTCGACTCCGCGAGCACGAGCTCCCCGTCGATCAGCACCGGGATGCCGCCCATCGGGTTGGCGGCGTAGTGCCACTCCGGTCGCGGCTCCTCGAACGGCACCGGCCGCCGCTCGTAGGAGAGCCCGAGCACGCCCAGCAGGAACCGCACCTTCTGCGCGTTCGACGAGCGCGGATGATCGTGGAGTATCACCCGCACCCGCCGAGGGCGGACGTCACTGCGCGAGCGCCGCCTTGGCTCGCTCGGCGAGCGCGGCGAAGGTCTTCGGCTCGTGCACGGCGAGGTCGGCCAGCACCTTGCGGTCGACGGCCACCTCGGCGCGCTTCAGTCCGTGCATCATCTGGCTGTACGAGAGGTCGTGCATGCGGGCGGCCGCATTGATGCGGACGATCCACAGCCGCCGGAAGTCGCGCTTGCGCACGCGGCGGTCGCGGTAGGCGTACTGCAGGCTGTGCTGCACCTGCTCCTTCGCGCGCTTGTAGACCTTCGACTTCAGGCCCCAGTACCCGGAGGCCTGGGAGAGAACCTTGCGGCGCTTCTTGCGCGCGTGGACGGATCGCTTGACGCGGGTCATGGGACAGTTCCTTCCTCAGCGCAGCCCGAGCATGCGCTTGACGACCTTCTCGTCAGAGTGCGCGACTGGCTGGGCGTGACGGAAGGTGCGCTTCCGCTTCGGCGTCTTCTTCTCCAGGATGTGCGAGCGCATCGCATGCCGGCGCGTCAGCTTGCCGCTGCCGGTCTGCTTGAAGCGCTTCTTGGCGCCGGAGTGGGTCTTCATCTTGGGCATCAGGTGCTCGTCGATTCCGGTTCTTGTGCGGGGGCGGCTGCTACGGGCTCCTCGGCGGCCGCTGCGGGCTTGGCGGCCTTGGCCTTGGCGGCTCGGGGCTTCGCGGCCGCCTTCGCGGGCGCGGGTTCCTTCACTGCTTCGGGCTCGCTCGCCGCTTCCGGCTCCGCCGCCGGTGCGGCGGCGGGGTCGGACGGGGCGGACTCTGCCGGGGGCTCGTTGGCGCCCGGCTTCGTGGGGGGCAATTCTCTGACGGGCGCCAGCAACATCACCATGTTGCGGCCGTCCTGGATCGGCGCGGACTCGACCACACCGAGCTCGGACACATCTTCTGCGAGCCGCTCGAGCAGCGCTCTGCCGCGCTCGGGGTGGCTCATCTCGCGCCCGCGGAACATGATCGTGACCTTGACCTTGTCGCGCTGGCGCAAGAAGCGTACGACATGGCCCTTCTTGGTGGCGTAGTCGTGGGGATCGATCTTCGGGCGGAGCTTGATCTCCTTGATGGTGATCGTGCTCTGGTGCTTGCGCGCCAGCTTCTGCTTCTGCTCCTGGTCGTACCGGTACTTGCCGTAATCCATGACACGACAGACCGGCGGATTTGCGTCGGGCGCGACCTCGACGAGGTCGAGATTCTTCGCCCACGCGTACTCCAGGGCCTCGTCGCGCGCCTTGACGCCGATCTGCGACCCGTCGTCGTCGATCAACCGCACCTGCGGTACGCGGATGGTCTCATTGACCCGGGTGCGCGGCTCCGCCGGACGCACATCCTGGCCACCACGCGGCCTCACTGGCGCTTCACCGAATGCTTCAACCTGCTCCTCTCATGCGCGGCGGCACCACCCACCGTGCAGCACAGGAGCTGGCACGACCCGACGCGGCGATGACCTTCTGACCGGCGGGTGGGAACCGGGTGACGCCTCCACTTTGACGACTGAATGATACACGCCGCACGTTTCGGCCTTCCGGTGGCTCATTCCGTGAAGAGGGCGCGCGCGAACGCGTCGGCGTCGAACGGCCGGAGATCCTCGAGCGACTCGCCCATGCCGATCAGCTTGATCGGCAGGCCGAGCTCGTGCGCGATCGCGATGGCGATCCCGCCCTTGGCGCTGCCGTCGAGCTTGGTCAGGACGAGCCCGGTCACCTCGGCCGCCTGCGTGAAGAGGCGCGCCTGCTGCAGCCCGTTCTGGCCGGTCGTGGCGTCGATCGTCAGCAAGGTCTCGTGCGGCGCGCCCGGCAGCCGCTGCGCGATCACGCGGTGCACCTTGGCCAACTCCTCCATGAGGTGCTCCTGCGTGTGCAGCCGGCCGGCCGTGTCCACGATCACGACGCGCCGGCCGCGCGAGACGCCCGCGCTCACGGCATCGAACGCGACGGCGGCCGGATCCGAGCCGCTGGCGGAGCCGACGAAGTCGGCCTGCGCCCGCCCCGCCCAGGTCTCCAGCTGCTCCGCCGCAGCCGCGCGGAACGTGTCGGCAGCCCCGATCACGACGCTCGCGCCGGCCTCGTGCAGCTGGTAGGCCAGCTTGCCGATCGTCGTCGTCTTGCCGGTGCCGTTGACGCCGACGACGAGGATCACGGCCGGATCGGCGCGCAGGTCGAGCGCGCGGCGCTCCAGCGGCTGCGCCAGGCGTTCGGCCACGATGCGCTGGAGCTCGTCGCGCAGCTCCTCTGAGGTGTGCAGACGGCCGGCGGCGGACTCGGCCTCGAGCGCCCGCACGATCTCGACGGTCGCGGGAACGCCCACATCGGCCGCGATCAGGAGCTCCTCGAGCCGCTCCCAGACGCCGTCGTCGTTCGGGTCGAAGGCGAGCTCGTTCAGCCCCTGCGCCAGCGCACGGCTGGAACGGCCGAGATTCTCCCGCAGGCGGGAGAAGAAGCCGCGGCGGCGTTCCTCCGGCTCGGCCGGACGATCTGACGCGGGCGCCAGCCCGAGCAGGACCTCCTCCCAGGCCATCTAGACGGCCACGGGTTCGCGCGTGCGGCGCGAGAGCACGGTCGAGACGCCGTCACCCGCCATGGAGACGCCGTAGAGCACGTCGGCGATCTCCATCGTCAGCTGCTGGTGGGTGATGATGATGAACTGGGCACGCTCGCGGTAACGCTCGATCAGCTCGAGGAAGCGCGCGATGTTGGCGTCGTCGAGGGCTGCGTCGACCTCGTCCAGCAGGTAGAACGGCGAGGGCCGGGCGAGCATCAGCGCGAACAGGAAGGCGAGCGCGCCGAGCGAGCGCTCGCCCCCCGAGAGCAGGCCCATCGAGGCCAGCCGCTTGCCGGCCGGCTGGATCTCGAGCTCGACGCCGGGCTCGGGCGGCTCGGCCGGGGTCTCCCCCGTCTCCGATTCCTCGCTCGGCTCGGGCTCGGTCAGCACGCAGCGGCCGCGGCCGCCCGGGAAGAGCGTCCCGACGACCTCGTCGAATCCCTCCTGCACCTGTGCGAACGTGGCCGCGAAGCGCTCGCGAATCTCGCGCGTGAGGCTGCGGATGACGCGCTCGAGCTCGCGCATGGCCGCCGCCAGGTCGTCGACCTGGGTGCGCACGTCGTCGAGCCGTTCGCGCTGCTCCTCCAGCTCCTGCTTGGCCAGCGGGTTGACCGCGCCGAGCTCGCCCCGGCGGCGCTCCAGGCGCTCGACGCGTGCCGAGAGCCCGGCCAGCTCCTCGGGCGGCAGCGGCTCGACCGCGTCCACGGCCGCCAGGCCGAACTCCGCCGCGAGCTCCCCGGCCCGCGTGCGCAGCTCGCTCAGGCGCTCCTCGGCGTGCGCGGCCTCGCGCTCCAGCGACGCCGCGCGCGCTGCGGCGTCGCGCTCGGCGCCCGAGTGCTCGGCCTCGTCCTGCGCGCAGGCCCGCAGCGCCGTCGTCAGGGCCTCGCTGCGGCGGCCGAGCTCGGCCCCGCGCTGGACGAGCGGACTGCGCGCGCGCGCGGCCGCCTCGCCGCACGCGGCCAGCGCAGCCACGAGCGCTGCACCGTCGCCGGAGGCCAGCAATGCCAGCGCCTCGCCCCGCTCGCGCGTGCGCTCTGCGCTGCGCTCGGCGCCGGCGCGCGCGGAAACCACGCGATCGCGCTCGCGGCGCGCGTGCTCGGCCCGCTCCGCCACGGCTGCGCGCTCGGCGCGCGCCTTGGCCACGCGTTCGGACAGCGCGCTGCGCAGTTGCTCCAGCTCGGCGTGCTCGGCGTCGGCCCGCGCGGCCGTCTCGCCCGCCGCGACGGCGGAGCGCGCCAGCTCGGCGGAATCGCGCTCGGCATTCTCGATCGCCGTCGCGAGCTCGAGGCCGAGGCGCTCGGCCTCGTCGCGATCGTGCTCGGCCCGTTCGGCGGCGCGCGCCGCTCCCTCGCGGGCGGCGAGCGATTCGCGCTCCGCCCGCTCGGCCGCGGCCAGTGCGCTGCGCGCTCCGGCCAATGCCTCGGCCTGGGCAGCCTCCGCCGCATCCAGCTCCGCGAGCTCGGCCGACAGGCTCGCCGCCTCGCCTTCGCGCGACGCGCTCTCGGCGACAGCGCGCTCGGCCGCCGCGTGGGCGCCCTCGAGCTCCCGGCGCGCGCGCAGCAGAGCCGCCTCCCCGCTCGCGCCCGAGCGGAACGCGACCCCCCGGTCGGCGTCGTACCCCAGGCCCTCGCGGGTCACGGCGATGCCACAGCTGATGCGCAGCAGTGCCGCCGCGTCGGCCACGAGCCACACGCCGGCAAGCAGGTCATGTGGCGCGCCCTGCGCGAGGCGGACGTGCGCCCCGAGTGGCGCGGCGCCGGCAGGTGCCTGTGCCTGCGCGCCCGCCGGTCGCCCGACGTGCAGCGCCCCGCCCTCGGCCTCCGCGGCCTCGAGCAGTGCCAGCGCGCTGGCCAGATCGTCGGCGCAGGCGAGCGCCGCGCAGCGCTCCAGCGCCGCAGCCACGGCAAGCTCGTATCCCGCCTCCGGCTCGACGAGCGCGAGCGCGAGCGTGGCGCCCCGCCGCACGAGCTCGGCGAGCGAGGGCGCGATGCCGTCGGCCCGCTCCACCGCGGCGGCCAGCGCATCGGCGCGAGCAGTCGCGGCGGCTGCCGCCGAGGCCGCCTCGGCGGCCCGGCTCTGCGCGCCGCGCGTGCGGCCGCGCAGCTCGTCCACCCTGGCGCGGGTGGAGCTCTCGGCCGCCACGGCGGCTTCGTGGGCGGTGCGCGCCGCCGTTGCCGCGGGCTCGGCGGCGGCCAGCGCCGCCTCGGCGGAGGCCAACTCGGCGCGCGTGCGCTCGGCCGACCGGACGAGCCCTTCGCGGCGCTCGGCGCCCTGAGCCGCGCGAGCGCGCTGGGCAGCCAGCGCGGCCTCGGCATGCGCCGCGGCACCCGTCAGCTCCGCCGCCTGGCGGCGCGCGGCCAGCGCCGCCTCGCCGCTCTCGCCCGCGCGGGCGACGGCCGTGGCCAGCTCCGCCTCGTCGACCGGGGCGAGCGACGCCTCGGCGGCGCTCAGCCGCTCGGCCGCCTCGATCGCGGCCTCTGCCTGCAGGGCCAGCGACGACGCCTCGGCCGCCAGCCGGTCGGCGAGTTCCCGCTCGCGCGCAGCCTCGGCCGTCACGTCGCCGAGCCGCTGTGCCAGGGCCTCGCGACGAGATGCGAGGCGCTCGGCGGCCGTCGCCAGAGCGATGCCGTGCGCGGCCGCCAGCTCCTGCTCGCCCAGGATGGCCGCCAGCTCGCCCTCGGCCTCCGCGCGCCGGGCGGTGATCTCGGCCAGGCGCGCCGAGGCTGCGTCACGCAGCTTGCGCGCCGCCTCCAGCTCCTTCTCGTGCTCGCTGCGCGTGCGACGGGTCTCGGCCAGCGCGGAGGCCAGCAGGCGCAGGCGCGCCTCGGCGATCTGGCGTCCGAGCGCCTCCGCGCGCTCGGCGGCTGTCGCCTGCAGCTCGAGCGGGCGCAGGCGCGCGCGCAGCTCGCGCTCGACGTCGCCGGCGCGCTCGAGGTCGGCCGCGACGCGCGCGAGCTTGGCCTCGGCGCGCTGCCGCCGTCGCTTGAACTTGCCGAGACCGGCGGCCTCCTCGACGAGGCCCCGGCGCTCGTCGGGCCGCGCGAGCAGCACCTGATCGACGGTGCCCTGGGCGATGATGCAGTGCAGGTCGCGCCCGAGCCCCGCGTCGGCGAGCAGATCGCGCACGTCGAGCCTCCGCACGGCCTGCCGGTTGAGCAGGTAGTCGCTGTCGCCCGCGCGATCGAGGCGGCGCATCACCGACAGCTCGTTGCGCGCGATGCCCACGCTCCCGTCGCTGTTGTCGATCACGAGCTCGACCTCGCAGACACCGCTTGCGGCGTGCTGCTCTGAGCCCGCAAAGAGCACGTCCTGGCCCGTCTGGGCGCGCAGCTGGCTGGGCGGCTGCGAGGCCATGGCCCACTGCAGCGCGTCGGCGATGTTGGACTTGCCGGACCCGTTGGGGCCGACGACGACCGAGACTCCCGGCTCGAAGGTCAGCTCGAGGGGATCGCGGAACGACTTGAAGCCGCGGAGGCGGAGGGCGCTCAGGTGCACAGCCGGCCCTCGCCGTCCACGCGCAGCAGCGCCTCCTGGGCGGCGGCCTGCTCCGAGGCCTTCTTCGAGCTACCCTCGCCGGTGCCGATGATCTCGTCTCCGAGCAGGGCGGCGGTGGTGAAGCTGCGGCGGTGCGCTGGTCCTGTAGCTTCCATCAGCCGGTAGCTTACGGACGCCCCCTGACGTGCCAGGCGTTCCTGCAGTTCCGTCTTGTGATCGACGAAGCCCTCGGCCCCGAAATCGATGCGCTCAGCGAAGGCCTCGACGACCGCGTCTGCCGTCTCGCGATAGCCGAATTGCTCGAAGACGGCGCCGATCACGGACTCGCAGAGCGCGGCCAGCACGTTGCGGCTGGGCTCGATGCGCGTCTCGGCGCCGCGCCGCTCGCGCTCGCGCTCGAACGCGGTGGCGAGGTCGAGCGTGCGCGCCACGAGCGCGCACGAGCTGCGCGAGACGACGTAGGCGCGCTGCTGGGCAAGCCGGCCCTCGTCTGCTGTCGGCGCACGACGATAGAGCTCCTCGGCGACTGCGAGGCCGAGCACGCAGTCGCCGAGGAACTCCAGTCGCTCGTACGACTGGACGCGCTCGTCGACCCACGAGGAGTGGGTGAACGCGCGCCGCCGCAGCTCGTCGGGGAGCCGCTCGACGAGCGTTGCGAGCGCGGACACGTTCGGCGCTAGGAGGCGTTCTCCATGATGTAGTCGACAGCCTGGTTCACCGTCTTGATGCCCTGCGCCTCCTCGTCCGGGATCTTCACGCCGAACTGATCCTCGAGCTCCATGATCAGCTCGACGAGGTCCAGGGAGTCGGCGTCGAGATCGTCCTGAAAGGACGCCTCGGGCGTGACCTGGCCCTCGTCGACACCGAGCTGCTGGACGAGAATCTGCTTGACCTGGTCGAGGACTTCTTCGCGCGTCGCCAACGTGCCTCCATGAGTAGTACGGGTGTGCGGCCGGGCGAGCGTAGCATGCGCGCCCGTGGGTGGCTATTGGCCTTGGTCCGCCGATGCAGGTGAAATCTGAGGATCCCTGCCGAGCTCGCCGGCGTCGTCGGAACTCGATGGCTCGGGATGCACGCGCCGGGCGATATCCTCGATCAGCCCCTCCCGCACTCCGCGCGCCGCATGGCGCAGGGCGTTCGAGATCGCGACGGGGCCCGAGTCGCCGTGTGCCTTCACCGCGATCGCGCGCAGCCCGATGAGGTACGAGCCGCCGTAGGTGTCGGGATTGACCTTCTCGCGCAGCGGCCGCAGCTTCGACCGCAGCAGGAGTCCCCCGAGCTTGCCCTGCCACGAGGAGGTGGCGGCCTGGCGGATCTCGTCGAACAGCCAGGCGCCTGTGCCTTCCAGCAGCTTCAGCACGACGTTGCCCGTGAAGCCGTCCGTGACGACGACGTCGACCGCGCCGAGCGGGACGTCGCGCCCCTCGATGTTGCCGGCGAAGAGCAGGCGCGGGTCGTCGGCGAGCAGCCGGTAGGAGTCGATCACGAGCCGGTTGCCCTTGCCCTCCTCGTGCCCGTTCGAGAGCAGCCCGACCCGCGGGCCGTGCACGCCCAGCACGCTGGTCGAGAAGGCGGTGCCCATGTGCGCGAACTGGTGCAGCTGGTTGGGACGCGGATCCGGCGTGGCACCGATGTCCAGCACCACGATCGGTCCCTTCCAGGACGGCAGGGGCTGCACGATGGCTGGGCGCAGGACGCCCTGCAGCCGGCGCAGCTCCAGCAGCCCGGCGGCCAGCACGGCGCCGGTCGGCCCGGCCGAGACGGCCGCCTGTGCGCGTCCCTCGCGCACGAGCCGCATGCAGGTGACGACGGACGAGTCGCCGCGCTCGCGCGCGGCCCGGGCGGGCTCCTCGTCGTGCAGGATCAGTCCGGGAGCGTGGACGACCTCGAGCTCGGGCACGCCGGCCACGAGCGGGTCGAGCACGGCGGACGGCCCGCACACCAGCACGCGCAGATCGCCGTGCGACACGGCCTCACGCGCGCCGGCGACGATCACCTCCGCGCCCTGGTCGCTGCCCATCGCGTCGAGCGCGACGGTGACCGCCCTGCTCACGTCCCGAGCGGCTCGATCTCGCGCCCCTTGTACGTCTTGCACGTGGGGCACATCCGATGCGCGCGCGCCGGCGATCCGCACTGCGCGCAGACGCCGACGGGAATCGCCAGCGGCACGCCCTGATAGCGACGCTTGTCGCGGCGGGACTTCGAGGTCTTCTTCTTCGGGACGGGCATGCTGCGCGGAAGCGTAGCGGACGAAACCAGGAGCGGCTACAACAGCTCGCGCAGGCGCTCCCAGCGGGCGTCCTTGGGCGGCTCGCAGCCGCACTCGACGAGGTTGCGGTCGGCGCCGCACTGCGGGCAGAGCCCGGCGCAGTCGGGTTTGCAGCGGATCACGATCGGTAGAGCGAGGATCGCCGCGTCGGTGGCCCAGCGGTCGACGTCGAGCAGCTCGCCTTCGAGGTACGGCGTGGTCTCCTCGTCCTCGACCTCGGGCACGTCGGCCTGGTACTCGCGCGCCGCGACTGCGAGGTCGATGTGCGCCGGCTCGAGGCAGCGCTGGCACGGGCCGATGATCGTGACGTCGAACGCGAGGTCGAACAGCACCCCGCCCGGGAGGCGCGTGAGGCCGAGCTTCGCCTGCACCTGGGCCGGCTCGGCATGGTACTCCTGGGCCCCGGCCGTGAAGGGGGCGATGGTGGCGGTCACCTGCTCGCGGCGGTAGTCGCCGGGAGCGAGCCGCAATGTGCGCAGGTCAAGCTTCGTCATGTCTGCCCGCAGGCTAAATGCCCTGCCCTGAACAGGCCTGCAGGAAACCGGTGACTACTCGTCGAGCTCGAGCGCGGACGGCTCGTCCGAGCGGCGCTGCAGCTGCTCGCGACCGCGCTGCACGGCGGTCAGGAACTTGCCGAGATTGACCTCGAGCGTGGCCAGGATCTCGTCGGCGTAATCCTCGGCGCCCAGGCGCACCTCGCGCTCGCGGCGCCGCGCCTCGCCCAGCAGCGAGCGCGCTTGCTGCTCGGCCTGGCGCACGACTTCCTGCTGCGAGGCCAGCTCGGCCGCGCGCTCGCGGGCCTCGGCGACGAGCCGCTCGGCCTCGCGCTTGGCCTCGGCCAGCATCTCCTGGCGCTCCTTGACGATCCAGCGGGCCTGCTTGATCTCCTCGGGGATCGTGGCGCGCATCTGGTCGAGGATCTCCCAGATCTCCTCGCGGTCGATCCGGACCTGGTCGGTCAGCGGCACGGCCTTCGCGCCGTGTACCAGCTCGTCGAGCTTGTCGATGAGGACGAGGACATCCATGCAGTCTCCTAGTGGGTGCGCCTCGCGAAGGCCTCGGCGACGATCGGCGGCACGAAGTCTGCAATGGGGCCGTTGAAGGCCGCCAGCTCGCGCACGCCGCTCGACGAGAGGAAGCTGTAGCGGGGCGACGACATCAGGAAGACGGTCTCGATCTCCGGGGCGATGCGTTTATTGAGATGTGCCATTTGCAGTTCCCACTCGAAGTCGGAGACGGCGCGCAGTCCCTTGACCAATGCACACGCCCCCCACGCCCGCGCGTATTCGACGACCAGCGTGGAGAACCCTGCCACGACGACGTTCGGAAAGGGCGACAGCACCTCTTGCAGGAGCTCCAACCGCTGCTCGATCCCGAAGAACGGCTCCTTGTGCGTGGGGTGGCGCACGACGCCCACGACGATGCGGTCGAACATGCCCGCGGCGCGCTCGATGATGTCGAGATGACCGTAGGTGACCGGGTCGTAGGTACCCGGGCAGAGCGCAGTGCGGCCGTCGGCGGTCGACGGTGTGACGTCAGGGGGCATTGCGAATGATCTGGATCGTCGAGGCGCCGTAGCGGCGGGGCGGGTCGGCGGGCAGGTCGAGCGCGAGCTCGAGGCCGCGCGCGCTCTCGATCGCGATCACAGCACCGGGCGCGAGCACGGCTCCTAAGAGCTCGCCAAGCGCCGCAGCATAGCCCGGAGCGCTCGTATAGGGCGGATCAAGCAGCACGAGGTCGAAGCGGCTGCCGGTGCGCGCCTCGTCGCGCAGCACGCGCCGGAAGTCGGCCCGGCGCACCCGCACGCGCTCCTCGACGCCCAGGGACTTGGCGTTCTGGCGCACGCAGGCGACGCTGGCCGCGGCGTCGTCGGCGAAAAGGCAGGCGGCCGCGCCGCGCGACAGCGCCTCGAAGCCGAGCGCGCCCGAGCCGGCGAAGAGATCGAGCACCGAGGCGCCGTCGAGCGGCCCCAGGCGCGCGAACAGCGCCTCGCGCACGCGCTCGGCGGTCGGGCGGACGAGCCGTCCGCGCGGTGTCTCCAGGCGGCGCCCTCCCAGCTCGCCCGCGACGATCCTCATGCGCGCCCGATGCGCTCGACCAGCGCGCCGAAGCGCTCGCGTGCCGCCTGGGCGAGCACCGGATCGAAGGGGCCGGCCCGCTCCAGGAAGCGGGCGTCGGCGCGGGAGCGGGCCACCAGGCGCCGGTGGCGGGCGAGGCTCGCGTGGCGCAGGTCGCTCGCACCCGACTGACGCAGGCCGGCCAGCTCGCCCTCACCGCGCATCCTGAGATCGAGCTCGGCGAGGTCGAAGCCGCTCGCGTGCTCGCACAACGCCTGCAGGCGGCGCTGGCCGAGCTCGCCCGGCTCCGGCGACTCGAACAGGAAGCAGTACGACTGATCGCTGCCTCGCCCGACCCGCCCGCGCAACTGGTGCAGCTGCGAGAGCCCGAAGCGGTCGGCGTCCTCGATCACCATCGCCGTCGCGTTTGCCACGTCGATGCCCACCTCGATCACGGTCGTCGCCACCAGCACATGCACCTCGGCGGCCACGAACGCGCGCATCGTCGCGGCCCGCTCGGCGGCCTTCTGGCGTCCGTGCACGAGGCCGACGGTGAGCGGCGCGAGCTTCTCGACGAGCTCGGCGTGCAGCTCCTCGGCGGCGCGCGCCTGCACGGTCGCCGAGCCCTCGACGAGGGCGCAGACGACGTAGGCCTGGCGCCGGTGCTCGAGCCACTCCCTGATCAGCCAGCCGTGGCAGTCGTCGCGCTTCGCGGCCCGCACGACGCGCGTGATGATCGGCTGCCTGCCCGCCGGCAGCTCGCGCAGCTCTGTCAGATCGAGGTCGCCGTAGAGCGAGAGCGCGAGCGAGCGCGGGATCGGCGTGGCCGTCATGTGCAACGCGTGCGCGCCGTGCCCCTCGGAAAGCGCCGCTCGCTGCTCGACGCCGAAGCGGTGCTGCTCGTCGACGACCATCACGCTCAGCTGCGCGAACTCGACGCTCGACTCGAGCAGCGCGTGCGTGCCGACGACGAGTGCCGCATCGCCCGAGGCGATGCGCTGCAGGCGCACGCGGCGCTCGGCAGCCGGCAGATCGCCCGTGATCACCGCCACCTCGACCCCGAGCGGCTCCACCAGCTTGCGCACGGTGGCCGCGTGCTGCTGCACGAGCACCTCGGTCGGCGCCAGCAGCGCCGCCTGCGCGCCGTGCTCGGCGGCACGCAGCATCGCGTGCACGGCGACGACGGTCTTGCCCGAGCCGACGTCGCCCAGCAGGAGGCGGCGCATCGGCCGGCCGCCGCGCGCCAGGTCGCGGTCGATGTCGCGCACGCTGCGCTTCTGGCCGGTCGTGAGCGTGAACGGCAGCGACGCGTGGTAGCTGCGGAGCAGCTCGCCAGGCCTGCCGAGCGACGGAGCAGGCGGCGCGCCGGCCCGCCGCTCGGCCAGCGCCACCTGCAGCAGGAGCAGCTCCTCGTAGGCCAGGCGATCGCTCGCGAGCTTGGCGTCCTCTGGCGTGAGCGGCGAGTGCAGCGCGGCGATCGCGTCGCGCCGCAGCGGCAGGCGCCGGCCGATCCGCACCCCCACTGGCAGGGGGTCGGCGATGGCATCGGTGCGTGGTAGAGCCTGCTCGACGAGCTCGCGCAAAACGCGGGTCGAGAGGGTTTTCGAGGCGTCGTAGACGGCCACGACACCGCTCGTGTGGAGCCCCTCCCCCGCCTCTGCCAGCACCTCGTGCTCGCGTACCGTGAGCTCGAGGCCGCGGCCCGCGCGCACCGTCGCGCGCAACTGCAGCAGCTGGCCGGGCAGCAGCGTGCGTGCGAGGAAGCCCTGGTTGAACCAGATCGCAGTCGCCGCTCCCGAGTCGTCGCGCACCGCCGCCTCGACGATGCGCAGGTTGCGCCGGCGCGTCGGGCGCACGTGCACCGAGACGAGCTCGACGCGTACGGTGGCCTCCGCGCCCACGACCACGTCGCTCAGCGAGACGACGCCCTCGGAGTAGTCGCGCCAGGCTCGCGGCGGCGTCTCCAGCAGGTCGCCGGCCGTGCGGATGCCGCGCTTCGCGAGCGCGGCGGCGATCGTCTGCGTGCGCACCTCGACCGCAACGGCCAGGCGCTCGAGATCAGGCGCGCTGCGCGGCTTCGGCCGCTCGCGCGCAGGCACCGCGAACGTCATTCCGCCGCAGGATAGGAGTGCCGGCGGCCGCGGGAGAAGCCGGCGGCGACCGCCAGCAGCAGCGCCTCGACGATCGTGATCGCCAGCCGGTTGAGCACCACGGCGCCGACCACCGCGCTGTCGGGCGCCACGGCCAGCATAAAGGCGCCCACGGCCCCCTCGCGCACCCCGAGGCCGGACGGGAAGATGACGGTCACGACCGCGACGATCGCCCCGACGGCGCTGGCACCGCCCAGGTAGGCGATCACGGCGACGCCGGGGTGGGCGCCGACGGCGGCCAGCAGGGCCGTCAGGGCTGCTCCGCCGACCAGCCAGGTGAAGCAGTAGAACAGCAGCACGCCGATCCCCGTGACCCAGGGCAGCGGCGCGATCTCACCGCCCCCGAATGGTCGCAGGACGCGAGTGGCCATCGGCGCGAAGACGCGCGGGTGCAGGAGAGCAGCGGCCAGCAGCGCGAAGGCCACGACGGGCCAGATCGGGGCATCCACGCCCGAGACGAACGGCAGGCTGGCCGCCAGCACGATCACGCCGGCGACCGCGGAGAGACCGGCCTCGAGCAGGATCGTGGCGAGCACGACCGAGGTGTTGTCGACGCCCGCACGCCGCACTGCCAGCACGCGCGCCGCGGGTGTCCAGACGCCGCCCGGGATGTACTTGGCGAGCATCGACAGCATCTCGGCGCCCAGCACGGTGCGATAGCCGAGCCGGATCCCATAGGCGCGCAGGATGGTCTTCCAGCCGAGTACGAACAGCAGGTAGTAGGCGGTCAGCAGGACGTGCGCGAGCAGCACGAGCTTGAGATTCGCGTGCCGCAGGCGCGGCCAGGCGTCGCGCACGGCGCCGCTGAACTCGTAGGCGAGGAAGCCGAGCAGGACGACGGCGGCCGCGATCTGCAGCCCCGCCAGCAGGCGCGGTCGCGCCCGCATGGCCGCGAAGAGCCTCTTGAACGCGCCTGTCAGCCTGGCTCGCGTGCCCACACGAGTCCTGCGCCGCCCGGCCCGGTGTTCGTCCCGACCACGGCGCCGAGGGGCGCGACGAGCTCGATCACGGATTGCGGGCGAGCGCTGTGCACCGTCTCGGCGATGTCGTTCGCGATCGCCTCGGCCTGGGCGTGCGCGACTCCCACCCGCAGCGGCTCGTCCGTCCGGGTGTCCTCGCACACGAGCCGCTCCAGCTCGGCGAGCAGGCGCGCGTGGCCGCGCACGCGGCCGAGCGGCTCGATCTCGCCCTCGACGAGCGTCAGCAGCGGGCGCACGCCGAGCAGGCCGCCGACAAGCGCCTGTCCGCGGCCGATGCGCCCGTTCCGCTGCAGGAACTCGAGCGTCTCGAACGCGAACACCAGGCGCGAGCGGCGATGGAACCCCTCGGCCTCTCCGACCAGATCGGGGAGCGCGCAGGGACCGGCCTCGAGTTGCCTCGCGATGCCCAGCGCGGCGAGCGCAAGGGCGATCGAGACGGTGCGCGTGTCGACGACCGTCACCCGGCCGCCGAACTCCGCCGCCGCCAGGCGTGCCGAGCTGACCGTGGCAGAGAGCGCCTCCGAGAGGTGCAGCGAGAGCACGTGCTCATAGCCGTCGGACTCGAACAGCTCGCGGTAGGCGACCGCGAAGCGCTCCGGCGGCGGGGCAGCGGTGCGGGGCGGTAGCGGATCGCCCGCGAGGCGCTCGTAGAAGCGCTCCGGCGTGATCTCCTCGTAGTCGAGCAGCTCCTCGTCCCCGAAGCGGACTGTCAGCGGCACCATGCGCATGTTGGCGTGGCGCTCGCGGCAGTCGGGCAGGTCGGAGGTGGAGTCGAGTACGATCGCGCACCGCTCTGCGGTCAGCGCCTCGGCGGTCATTCAGCGCTCACGGAGTAGCGCGGGTGCGCCTGTCCGCCGGCGTGCAACTCCAATTCGACGCTCGGATGCGCCTCGCGCAGCCAGGCTGCGAGGCTGTCCAGCGCCGTCTGCTCGGCGTTCGCCCCGGCCAGCACCGTGACCAGCGTCGATCCAGGCGCCAGCGCCCGCCCGACGGCCTCGCGCAGCGCTGCGGCATCGTTGGCGCCGCCGGATACCTCGGCGCTCCCCGCCCAGGCGGCGGCCGCCGCGAAGGCGGCTGCGAGCACCCCGGCCGGCTGGTCCGTGCGGTAGGCGACGAGTGCCGCCAGGCCCTGGGCGAGCCCGCGCGAGGGCACGACGTGCACCGGCACGGAGGCCGCCTGGGCGGCGTATTCCGCGACGACCTGGAGGCCTGGGTCGTTCGGCAGCAGCACGATGGCGGCGGCCGGGCTCGTACGGATGGCGGCCAGCAGCTCGTCTGCGGTCGGGCGCCCGCGCAGGAGCAGGCGCGCACCCAGGCTGGCGTAGAGCACCTGGTTGCCGTCGCCGTCCACGATCGCGAGCACGTCGGCGAGGCGCCCGTCGTCCTCGAGGGCGACCGGCCTGCCCGCGCGCTCGGCGAGCGCGTCGCGCTGCTCGTACATGTCGCTGATCTCGACACCCGACAGGCTCCCCAGCGCCGTCGCGGCCGAGAGCGCCAGGCCCGGCTGATCGGTGTGAAGGTGCGCCCGCACCAGCTCGCCGTCGGAGACGACCACCAGGCAGTCGCCGAGCGGCGCCAGCTGCAGCTCCAGCTGCTCCCGCGGAAAGGCACCCGCGACCAGGAAGCCCGTGCAGTAGCGCGGCCCCTCGTAGTCGGCCGTGACCGGGTCGTGCGCGTGCTCCCAGAGCGGCGCGGCCTCGGCCACCGCCTCGCCGCGCAGCGCGGCCAGTGCGCCACGCACGAGTTCCACGAGCCCCGCGCCGCCCGCGTCGACGACGCCGGCCGCCCGCAGCGACGGCAGCATGTCGGTCGTGCGCACGAGCGCGAGCTCGGCGGCGACCAGGCCGGCGGCGAGCGTTGCGATGGGATCAGGCGAGTTGGCAGCCTCGGCGCCGTCGGCGAGCGCGCGCGCGACGGTCAGGATCGTGCCCTCGACCGGATCGCGCAGCGCGGCGTCCGCTTCCGTGCTCGCCCGCCGCAGGGCGTCGGCGATCGCAGGGCCGTCCAGCGGGCCGCCCTCGCCGAGGCGCTCGCAGGCGCCGCGCACGAGCTGCGAGAGGATGATGCCCGAGTTGCCGCGAGCCCCCAGGAGCGCCGCGCGGGCGCCGACCCTCGCGATCGCGGACGGCTCGGGCTGCGAGTTTGCCTGCAGGGCGTCGAGCACGGAGCGAGCCGTGCGGGAGAGATTCGCTCCCGTGTCACCGTCGGGCACCGGGAAGACGTTGATCTCGTCGATGCGCGAGGCGTGTCGCGCAAGCGCGCCGGCTGCGCCGGAGGCGGCGAGGCGCACGAGTGCGAGCGCATCGCCGGCGGTGGGCGCAGAGGTCATCGGACTCGATGGTAGCGCTCGGGGCCCGGAGTCGTTCGACCAGGACACTCCATCCGTTGCGGCGTTGCGCGGATTCGCGCATACTGCAGGAGATCCACGCGGCGGTTTCGCCGCTGCACGGTCCCGCGAATCCGAACGAGACGAATCTGATGTCCCGAGTTTGTTCCATCTGTGGCCGCAAGCCCGGCTTCGGCAACAACCGCAGCCACTCGATGGCCGCCACCAGGCGGCGCTTCGACCCGAACCTCCAGCGCATGCGCGTGCTGGTCGACGGCGTCGCACAGCGCGCCTACGTCTGCACGCGCTGCATCAAGGCCGGCAAGGTCCACAAGGCCCTTTAGCTCGGTGCGTCGCCGGGTCTCGAGCCCGGGTAGCTCGCTGCGATCGGCGCCTTGCCGTCAGGCCTGGCTGCCGACGCGCACCGCAGCGAGCTCGGCGGCGGTGTCGAGCACCGTCTCCACCGCCTCGTAGCCCTTGTTGCCGGCCGTGCCGCCCGCACGGGCGAAGGCCTGCTCCGGCGTCTCGGTCGTCACGACGCCGAACGCGACCGGCACGCCGGTTTCCAGTCCGGCGCTGAGGATGCCGCGCGCGCACTCGCTGCAGACGTAGTCGTAGTGCGACGTCTCCCCGCGGATCACGCAGCCGAGCGCCGCGACGCCCGCGTAGCGACCGGTGCGCGCCGCCGCGAGCGACAGGATCCCGAGCTCGAACGCGCCCGGCGAGAGGATGATGTCGGGATCCGCGCCGCGTGCCCGAGCGGCCTCGAGCGCGCCGTCCAGCAGATGCTGCGTGACGTTCGAGTGGTAGCGGCTGACGACGATCGCGATGCGCGTGCCCGCAGGCAGGGGCTCGGGGTCCGGCAACCTCGCGCCGTTCGCCGCGAGCGTGCCGTCGCCGTGCGTCTCGACGCTCAAGTCACCGGCGGCTCGGCCGGCCTCGGAGTGGCGTCGAGCCTCAGATGCTGATGGTGCAGGCGATGGCCGAGCTTGTCGCGCTTGGTGCGCAGGTAGTCGACGTTGTGCTCCTGAGGCGCCACCTCGATGGGCACCTCCTCGGTCACGGTCAGCCCGAAGGCCTCGATGCCGACGATCTTGCGCGGGTTGTTGGTCAGCACGCGGATGGAGCTCAGCCCGAGGTCGGCGAGGATCTGCGCGCCGATCCCGTAGTCGCGCATGTCGGGCGCGAAGCCGAGCTCCAGATTGGCGTCGACGGTGTCGAGGCCCTGCTCCTGCAGCTCGTAGGCGCGCAGCTTGTTGAGCAGGCCGATGCCGCGGCCCTCCTGTGCCAGGTACAGCACCACGCCGGCCTCCTCGGCCGTGATCTGCTCGAGCGCATGGTGCAGCTGCTCGCCACAGTCGCAGCGCAGCGAGCCGAAGACATCGCCCGTCACGCACTCGGAGTGCACGCGCACGAGCACGTCCTCGCCCTCACTGATGTCTCCGTGCACGAGCGCGAGGTGCTGCTTGCCGCTGATCAGCTCGCGGTAGCCGACGGCCGTGAACTCGCCCCACGGCGTGGGCAGGCGCACGGAGGACTGGCGCTCCACCAGGCGCTCGGTGCGCCGGCGGTACTCGATCAGGTCGGAAACCGAGCAGAGCTTGAGCCCGTGGTCGGCGCAGAATGCGACCAGGTCGGGCACGCGAGCCATCGTCCCGTCTGCCTTCATGACCTCGCAGATCACGCCTGCGGGCCGCACGCCGGCGAGGCGCGCCAGGTCGACCGAGGCCTCGGTCTGGCCGGTGCGCTCGAGCACGCCGCCGGGGCGCGCGCGGAGCGGGAACACATGCCCCGGCTTGATGATGTCGCGCGGGCCGGTGGCCGTCGCGCAGGCGACCTGGATCGTATGGGCCCGATCCTTGGCCGAGATGCCCGTCTCGATGCCCTCGCGGGCCTCGATCGAGACCGTGAACGCCGTCTCGTAGGGCGTCTGATTGTGCTGGACCATCATCTGCAGGCCGAGCTCTTCACAGCGCTCGGGGGTCAGGGTGAGGCAGATCAGCCCGCGGCCATGGGTGGCCATGAAGTTGATCGCATCGGCGTTGACGTATTCCGCCGCCATGCACAGGTCGCCCTCGTTCTCGCGGTCAGGGGAATCCACGACCACGACCATGCGACCCGCCCTGATCTCCTCGATCGCTTCCTCGATGCTGCAGAAGGGCGACGGCTCTTCGCTCATTGCGATTCCTCGGTCAGACAGGGGCCGGAGCCCATGGGGCCTGCTTCGGGGAGGCTATCAGCGGGGTGCTGGCACAGCAGCCAGCAGGCGCTCGACATAGCGCGCGATCATGTCGGCCTCGAGGTTCACGCGATCGCCCACGGCGAGCGTCCCGAAGGTCGTCACATGCAGCGTGTGCGGCACGATCGCAACCGCGAAGCCATCGTCGTGCAGCTCCGCGACCGTCAGGCTCACGCCGGCGACGGTCGCGCTGCCCTTCTCGATCAGGTAACGCTGGACGTTGTCGGGAGCCAGGAACCGCAGCCACAGGCCGATGCCCTCCTCCCGACGCTCGGCGAGCTCCCCCACCCCGTCCACGTGCCCCTGCACGATATGGCCGCCGTAGGGCTCCCCGGCGCGCAGGGCATCCTCCAGGTTGACGCGAGCCCCCGGGCCGAGGCCACCCAGCGCCGTGCGGCGCAGCGTCTCGGGCACGACGTCGAAGGACAGCGTCCCAGCTCGCACGGCCACGACCGTCAGACAGCAGCCGGAGACGTTGATGGAGTCGCCGATGTGGCTGAGCGGCGCGAGGAGCGGCGCCTCGATCTGCAGCCGTAGGCCCTCGTCGCCGCCCTCGATGGCCGCGATCGTGCCGAGCTCTTCGACGATGCCTGTGAACACGCGAGCACTCTAGAGCCGCGTCTACGGCAGAGTGTTCAGCAGGCCCTCGACCAGCACGTCAGGGCCGACGGCCCGCGTGCTCATCTCGATCAGTGGCGGCGCCTCGGCGAGCGTCTCCACGCCCAGCGGGCCGAGCAGCGGTCGCCCGTCGCCGCCGATCAGCATGGGTGCGAGGAACAGCGCCAGCGCGTCGACCAGTCCCGCTGCCAGCAGCGCCGCTGCCAGCTCGGCGCCGCCCTCGACGAGCAGCGATGTGACCTCGCGCGCGCCGAGTACGGCGAGCGCCTCTTCGAGCGAGTCCGCAGCGACTGCTTGCACGCCTGCGGGCGGCGGCAGGGCGCCCGCCGGAGCCACTCGCAGGACTGGCGAGGTGGCGGCGCCGAGCACGAGCTTGCTGCCGGCGCCGAGGCGGCCCCGGCGGTCGAACACGATGCGCAGCGGGAGGCGCTCGGCGGGTGGCACGGCGTCGCGCGGGAGGAGCTCGGGGTCGTCGGCGACGGCCGTGCCGCTGCCGACTGCGACCGCGTCGAACTCCGCGCGCCAGCTGTGGACGAGCGCCCGGCTCTCGGGCGAGGAGATCCAGCGGCTCTCCCCCGTCCTCGTCGCGATGCGGCCGTCGAGCGTCGCGGCGAGCTTGAGCAGCACGAACGGCCTGCCGCGCACGACGTGCGTGCGGAAGGCGGCGTTCTGGCGGCGGGCGCGTTGCTCGATCCGCCCGCCGGCGAGCTCGACCGCGACGCCCGCAGCACGCAGGCGCTCGAGCCCCCTGCCGTCGACCTCGGGGTTGGGGTCGCCGATCGCGCACACGACGCGGGCGATCCCCGCCGCCAGGAGCGCATCTGCGCACGGGGGCTGGCGGCCGTGATGGCTGCACGGCTCCAGCGAGACATAAGCCGTCGCACCCACGACCGGCTCGGTGCAGGCGTCCAGCGCATTGCGCTCGGCGTGTGGCTCGCCGCGGCGCTTGTGCCAGCCCTCTCCCAGGACACGCCCGTCGCGCGCAATCACGCAGCCCACCAGCGGATTGGGGCTGGCAGTCCTCCGCCCGCGCTCGGCCAGGTCGAGTGTTCGCTCGAGCAGCTCCGCGTCGCGCTCGTTCACTCGTCCGCGACGAGGGCCGTCAGCGCCTGCCACGCCTCGCCGGGCGACGGCTGGTCGTAGATCGCCGAGCCCGCGACCATGAGATTTGCGCCGGCGGCGTGGCAGCGCGCGATCGTGGCGGGCCCGATGCCGCCGTCCACCTCGAGACCCATGCCCGGCCTCAGGAAGGCCCGCAGCTCGCCGAGCCGCTCGATCGAGGACTCGATGAACTTCTGGCCGCCCCACCCTGGGTTGACCGACATGCAGAGCAGCACGTCGGCCACGCGTGCCGCCTCGCGCAGCGCCCAGGTCGGCGTCGCCGGGTTGAGCGTCGCACCCGCCGTCATTCCGAGCTCGTGGATGAGCCCGAGCGAGTAATGCAGGTGCGGGCAGGTCTCGACGTGCACGGTGCACGAGTCGGCGCCGGCCTTCGCGAACTCGGGCAGTTGCCGCTCGGGCGCCTCGATCATGAGGTGCACGTCGATCGTGCCGCCGCGCTCGTGCACGAGCTCCGCGAACGACGAGACCACGCGCGGCCCGAACGTGATCACGGGGACGAAGTGCCCGTCCATGACGTCGACGTGGAACGCGCGAGCGCCCGCGTCGAGCAGCTCGACGACCTGACTGCGGAAGGCCCCGAAATCCGCCGAGAGGATCGACGGCAGCACGAGGTTCCCAACCGGCCAGCTCACGGCCCGAGTGTAGCCCCGCCGCGGCCGCGTCCCTACGATACGCCGATGATCGTCTGCCGGGTGATCGGCCAAGCCGTCGCCACCGTCAAGACCGAGTCCCTGCGCGCCGTTTCGCTCATGATCGTGCGCCCGGCCGACACCGCCGGCGCCGACGCGGGCGAGCCGTTCGTGGCCGTCGACACGGTCGGAGCCGGCGACGGCGAGCTGGTGCTGGTCGCCCAGGGCTCGGCCGCCCGCGAGGCAATCCGCGTCCCGGGCCCGATCGACGCAGTCATCGTCGCGATCCTCGACTCCCTGACGGTCGCCGGCACGCGCACCTACACCCGCTGACCGGGGCAAAACCCGGCGAGCCAGCAACCGAGTGGGGGTCCTGTCGGAAACCCGCCAAGACGATCGAACCTGCGCAACGGCAAGACGGGCCACCGCGTGACGACGGGTATCGCGGGCGCAGACCTCGCGGCACGCCTGGAACGACCGCCCACGCAAGAAGGTAGGTTTGACCCCTGCGCCAGCGATCGCACCCTGAGGAACGAGGGGCAGCGTTGCTGTGGTGTCGGTCGCACCGCCTCGTGCTCAGCCGTGCGTCGATCTGAGTCGCGCGGCGTAGAAGCCGTCGTCGCCTTCGTCCGGCCACGTGCGCAGCTCGTCTTCGGCGACCAGGCCGGCTGCGGGCGCGATCGCCTCGTTCTCTTCCGGGTTCAGGGTGCAGACGGCGAAGTGGAGCTCGCCGCCCGGCGCCAGTAGCTCGTGGGCGTGCTGCACCAGCTCCATCTGGAGGGTGGCCAGCTCCTCGGTGTCCTCGGGCGTCCGGCGCCAACGGGCGTCGGGGCGGCCGGCCAGCACGCCCAGGCCGCTGCAGGGGGCGTCGACGAGGATGCGGTCGAACGGCCCCCCGCGATAGGTGCGACCGTCGGCGGTGACCACCTCGGCCTCGACGCCCAGGCGGCGAAGAGCCGACCCGAGCGCCTTGGCCCTCGCCGGATGGGCATCGACCGCGGTCACGTCCGCTCCGCTCGCCGCGAGCACCGCCGTCTTTCCGCCTGGCGCGGCGCAGAGGTCGAGCACGCGCATACCGGGCTGCGCACCCGCGCGCTGCGCGATCAGGACCGCCGCCCGGGCAATTGGCACCACCGCGCCGCTCTTGAACGCCTGCGAGCCGGCCACGTCGAGCGCGCTCGAGACGCGCAGGACGCCCGTCGCCTCGTCGCGCTCCGCTTCGGCACCGGCCTCGCGCAGCCACCTCTCCACGACCGCCTCGCCGTCGCGCAGCGGGTTCGGCCAGAGCGACAGGGCGGGCGCGCGGTTCGCCGCGGCACAGAGGGCACGAGCTCGCTGCTCCCCGTAGGCGCCGAACCAGAGCTCGGCGATCCAATCGGGCAGCGAATGGCGCAGCGCGGCCTCGTCGGGCGTGTCCTCGGGCAGCGCGGCGTACCACTCCGGCCCCTCGCTCGCGATGCGCCGCAGGACCGCATTCGTCAGACCCGTCGCGCGCGGGCCGATCGCCCGCCTCGCCAGCTCGACGCTCTCGGAAACCGCTGCATGCGGTGGAATTCCGTCCGCGAACAGGATCTGAAAGACGCCCAGCTGGAGCACATGCGCGAGGCGCCGCTCCAGCCGCCGCACCGGACGCCCCGCGATCTCCTCGAGCGCCGCGTCGAGGGTTCGGCGGCGCTGGACGGCCCCGAACGCCAGATGCATCGCCAGGGCACGCTCGCGCGCGTCGACGTTGGCTCGCTCGGCCTCGCCGGAGAAGGCCCTGTCCGCATAGGCGCCCTCGTCGAAGACGCGCGTGAGCACGCGCAGGGCGAGGGTGCGGGCGTCGCTCACGCGTCCGTCGCCGCCGGCAGGGCGCCGCGCAGGCCGCGCAGCCAGTCTGCGGCGGGCATACGGCGCCCGCCGGGGGCCTGCAGCTCGAGGATCTCGAGCGCCCCCTCGCCGCAGCCGAGCAGGACGGACTCGCCGTCGCGCTCCAGGATTCCGGTCGCCGGGCCGGCGGGCACGACCCGCGTGCGCCAGATCGTGTGCGGCGCTCCGTCCAGCGGCAGGCGCCCGCCGATGTGCGGCGAGAGGGCGCGCACCCGGTCGTGCAACTCACGCGCCGGGCGGCCCGGGTCGAGCAGGCGGTCGGCGGCGGTGATCTTCGCGGCATACGACGCCTCGCCGACCTGCGGCACGGTCGCCAGCCTGCCCCGGCTCGCGTCCTGCAGCGCACGCGCGAGCGGCTCCAGCCCGAGCTCGAGCGCACGGGCGTAGACGACTCCGGCGTCGTCGTCCTCCCCCACGGCGAAGCGCTCCAGCGCGGCCACCGGCCCTGCGTCCAGCGCCTCGACGAGCAGCATGGCTGCCACGGCGCCCTCGCGCTCGCCCGCCATCAGCGCACGCTCGATGGGAGCTGCCCCGCGCCAGTGCGGCAGGGCGGACGGATGCAGATTGACGAACGGCAGCGCGTCCAGCAGCGAGCGCGGCACGAGCTCGCCGTAGGCGACGACCGCGACCGCCTGGACCCCCTCGCGCTGGAGCCGCGGCAACGCCTCGCCCGGGCGCTCGGGCTGCGACAGCTCGAGCCCGAGCTCCCGCGCGGTCACTGCGACCGGGGGCGCCGCCGTCTTGCGGCCGCGGCCGGCGGGCCGGTCGGGCTGGCTGATCACGTGCGCGATCTCGAGCCCCGGCGCCCCCGCCAGGCGCTCGAGCGCCTGCGCCGACCACCAGTTGGTGCCTGCGAACGCGACGCGGACTGGAGCTGGACTCAAGAGTTCCGTCTCCGGTCGGGGGGCTGCCAGAGCGGAGGCGATTCGAGACTTCCGAACGCGGCGGAACTCTTGAGTCCGGCTCCTGCCACGGCGCGGTCGCTTAGCGCCGGGGGCCGGGCTGCGGCCGCAGGGCGGCCAGCGCCTCGCGGCGCGACTCGGGCGGCGTGCGATCGATGATCAGCACGCCGTCGAGGTGATCGATCTCGTGCTGCAGGACGCGCGCCTCGAGGCTCTCGGCATCGATGTGTACCGGCTCGCCGTTCTCGTCCTGGGCGTCGACCGACACGCGCACGTTGCGCTCGACGGGCACCCGCAGCGGGCCGAGCGACAGGCAGCCCTCCTCGTCGCTCTCGACCTCTTCCGAGCGCTCGACGATCACGGGGTTGACGAGCGCTCGGGGCTCGGCGTCCTCGCGGTCGGGCCGGTACACGAGCACGCGGCGCAGCAGACCGACCTGATTGCCCGCGAGCCCGATGCCATTGGCATCGTCCATCAGCGTGGTCATGCGCTTCACGAGCGCCTTCAGGTCGTCGGAGAACTCGCTGACCGGCCGCGCGGGCTCGCGCAGCACGGGCTCGGGGTACTGGCGGATCTGACTGCGCGCGACCATCTCGCGCGCCCGGGCGCGAGCCTCGCGCTCCAGCTCCTTCTTGCTGCGGCGCGGCGCGGCATCGTGATCGTGCCCGTGGTCGTGGTCGTGGTCATGGTCGTGGCCATGATCGTGGCCGTGCCCGTGCTCGTGGTCGTGGTCGTGCTCGGTGGTCGCCATCGGAGTGCATCTTATGGGAGCGGCCTCGATGGCTACTGCGGGTCGACATCGACCACCGCGCTGGCATCCGCGCGGCGCAGCGCGCGGCCCTGGCGGGCAACGAGCTCGGCCAGCGTGCTGCCGGCGCGCGCGGGCCGGAGCGTCTTGACGATCAGCTGGGCGCGCTCGCGGCCGCGCACGCGGAAGAGCGGCGCCGGCCCGAGGATCTCGTCGCCGGGCAGCGCCGGCTCGGCCGCCGCCCGCAGGGCCGCCAGCGCCTCCATCGCGGCACCGGCCTGCCCGGCCGCGACCTCCACGCGCACCAGATGCCGGAAGGGCGGATAGCCGAGTCGCTCCCGCCGCTCCAGCTCGCCTTCCAGGAAGGCCTCCACCGCGTGCTCGGCGGCCAGCCGGACGACGCGCTGGTCGGGATCCCAGGCCTGGAAGACGACGGAGCCCGGATCGCCGCGCCGGCCGCTGCGGCCGGCGAGCTGCGCGAGCAGTGCGAAGGTGCGCTCCTCGCTGCGGAAGTCGGGCCAGGCGAGCCCCTGGTCGGCGTCGATCGCGGCGGCCAGTCGCAGGTCGCGGAAGTCGTGGCCCTTGGCGACCATCTGCGTG
This sequence comes from Gaiellales bacterium, assembly GCA_035696365.1. Taxonomy (GTDB): domain Bacteria; phylum Actinomycetota; class Thermoleophilia; order Gaiellales; family JALYLC01; genus JALYLC01. The sequence continues at coordinate 32,855 of DASRQS010000012.1, forward strand.
CCGACGAGCACGGCCGCGGGCTCGCGCGCGAAGCGCTCCAGCGTGGCGTCCAGCGAGCCGCGCCGCTCGACGGCGTCGGCATCCAGCCGCAGCACGGGGATGTGCGGCAGCAGCTCGCTCACCGCCTCGCTCACGCGCTCGGTCCCGGCACCCAGGCGCGCGAGCTCCACGGAGCCGCAGATTGGACACTCACGAGGTGCCCGCTGGGTGTAGCCGCAGTGATGGCAGCGCAGACGGCCGCCGGCGTGCAGGGCGAGGCTGACGTCGCAGCGCTCGCAGCGGAAGCCCTCGCCGCAGCTGCGGCAGTGCAGCGCCGGGGCCTCTCCGCGCCGGTTCAGCAGGAGGATCGCGCGGCCGCCCTCGTCGGCGAGGCGCATCAGTCCGGTGCGCAACGGGCGCGAGAGTGGATAAAGGCCGTCACGGCGCAGGTCGACGACCTCGACGCGCGGCAGGTTGCCGCCGACGCGCGCGGGGAGCGTGGCGCGCGGCAGCCGCGCCCAGCTCTCCGGTCGTGGCGTGGCCGTACCCAGCACCAGCACGGCGCCCTCGATCCGCGCCCGCTTGGCGGCCACGCGGCGGGCGTCGTAGCGCGGGTCGTCGCCCTGCTTATAGGCCGACTCGTGCTCCTCGTCGACGACGATCAGGCCGACCCGGGGCAGCGGAGCGAAGACCGCGGAGCGGGCGCCCACGACGACGCGCACGTCGCCGGTCTCGGCGGCGTCACGCACTGCGCGCCGCTCGCCGTCGGACAGCCCGGAATGCAGCACCGCGACCTGATCGCCGAAGCGCGCCGCGAAGCGCCGCGCCGTCTGCGGCGAGAGTGCGATCTCCGGCACCAGAACGAGCACCGTCCGCCCGCGCGCGAGCGCGCTCTCGGCCGCGCGCAGGTAGACCTCGGTCTTGCCCGAGCCGGTGACTCCGTAGAGCAGGAGATCGCCTGCGCCCGCCTCCAGCAGCGTCTCGATGCGCGCGACCGCGGCGGTCTGCGCGTCTGTCAGCTCCTCGGGGCGCGGCGTGAGGCCCGCCGTGACGCGCGGCACCCGCAGCCGTGCGTCGAGTGAGACCAGGCCGTCCTTCGCCAGCCGGCGGACCGTTGCCGCCGTGGTCCCTCCCCGGTCGACGACTTCCGGCAGCCGAAGCGGGCCGTCCGCCAGCAACTCGAGCAGCGCGCGCCGGCGCGCCGTCGTGGCCGGGACGCCCGTGGCGGACACCCACAGGTCGCTCGGGGCCCGCACCCGCGGCGGCAGCGCCAGCGCAAGGGCGCGCGCGGGCGTGGAGCCGTAATAGGCCGCGATCCAGAGGCAGAGCTCGAGCACGACCGGGGCGATGCGGGGCTCGTCCGCGAGCCGTTCGACGGAAGACAGCTCGCCCTCGTGCTGCGACAACCCGCCGGCCTCGACGACGACGCCACGCACGCTGCGCCCCGCCAGCGGAACGTGCACGACGTCACCGGGCTCGAGGGCGACGCCGTCGGGCGCCAGGTAGTCGAGCGGCTCGCGCAGCGCACGCGTCGTCACGAGCGGGACGACCCGAACCATGGGCGGCGGAGGCACCGCAGGATCATGCCGCACGCGGTCGTCGCCGCTCGCGCGCGGGAGTGCCGAGATCGTGCCGAGGACGTCTACGCTCGTGCCGCGCCGGCTCCGAGCGCGCGTGCGAGCCCGTCGGCGCGGTCGGTGCGCTCCCAGGTGAAGCCCTCCTGGTCGCGCCCGAAGTGCCCGTACGACGCGGTCGCGCGGTAGATCGGCCGGCGCAGGTCGAGGTCGCGCAGGATGGCGGCCGGGCGCAGGTCGAAGTGCTCGCGCACGACCGACTCGATTGCGGCGGGGTCGACGCGGTGCGTCCCGAACGTCTCCACGTTGAGGCTCACGGGGTGCGCCACGCCGATGGCGTAGGCCACCTGCAGCTCGCAGCGGCGCGCCAGGCCGGCGGCGACGATGTTCTTGGCCACCCAGCGGCAGGCGTAGGCGGCGGAGCGGTCGACCTTGGTCGGATCCTTGCCCGAGAAGGCGCCCCCGCCGTGGCGCGCCATGCCGCCGTAGGTGTCGACGATGATCTTGCGGCCGGTCAGCCCGGCGTCGCCCATCGGCCCGCCGACCTCGAAGCGCCCCGTCGGGTTCACCAGCACGAAGTCGCGGCTGCGCATCGTCGCGTCGTCCAGCAGCTCGGCGGGGATCGCCGCGCGCACGACGTGTTCCACGATCGCCTCGCGCAGCTCGTCCATGTCCGTCCCGCGCCGGTGCTGCGAGGAGACGACGACGCGCTCCACGCACACGGGCTCGGGGGCGCCGTCCGCGTCACGGCGGTAGCGCACGGTGACCTGCGCCTTGCCGTCGGGCAGGAGCGCCGGCAGCGTGTCGTCGCGCCGCACGGCCGCCAGGCGCCGCGTGATGGCATGCGCCAGCATCAGCGGCAGCGGCATCAGCTGGGGTGTCTCGTCACAGGCGAACCCGAACATCATGCCCTGGTCGCCTGCGCCGATGCGATCGAGCGCGTCACCCCCGGACTCCCGGCCCTCGAGGGCGCTGTCGACGCCCTGGGCGATGTCCGGGGATTGCTTGCCGAGCGCGACGTTGACCGCGCAGGTGTCGGCGTCGAAGCCGTACTCGGAGCTCGTATAGCCGATGTCCCGCACCACGCCGCGCGCGATCTGCGGGACGTCGAGGGTGGCCGTCGTGGTGATTTCCCCGGCCACCAGGACGAGACCTGTCGTGAGCAGGGTCTCGCACGCCACGCGCCCGACCGGATCCTGGCTGAGCACTGCGTCGAGCACCGCGTCCGAGATCTGGTCAGCGATCTTGTCCGGGTGGCCTTCGGTCACGGACTCCGAGGTGAACACCATGTCGCCCGCCATCCGCGAGGCTCCCTTCGTTCGTAGTACGCCTCGCGAGAGTGTACGGGAGACGTGTCCGGCACCCCACGAGGGACTCAAGACCGCGGCTGCCGATGCCGATAGCGGGCACATGAACCGTGCAGGCCTGCTCGCCGCCGCCGGAGGCGCTGTCGCCATCGGCCTCGCACCCGTCGTGCCGCTCCTCCTCGCGCACGATCGCTGGGCATTCGCGGTGCCCAACGTCCACTTCTACGCCGTGTCGGCGACAGCGCTCGTCTGCGCAGGGCTCGCGGTGACGCTGGGCGTGCTCGGCGTGCGCCGGCGCGATCGGCGCACAGCCGGGATCGGCGCAGGCTTCACCGTCATCGCCTCACTGCTCGCGGTGCACGGCCTGACCACGCCCGGCTTCTTGATCGAGTCGGAGTACACGGCCGCCGTCGGTGTGGCCGGCGCACTCGCGGTGCCGCTCGGCGGCGCCGTGATCCTGGCCGCCCTGCTCTCGCGCCCGCGCGAGCTCGGCTACGTGCGCGATCTGCTCTTCCTGCAGGCCGGCGTCGTCGCGGTCGTGGTCGCATTCGGCAGCTTCGCGCTGCTCGAACCGCAGGCGATCCCGGCCATCCCCGTCGCGCTGCGCCCGCTCGTCTGGTGGATCGTCGGCGCCAACGCCCTGGTCTACGGCCTGCTCGCGCTGCGGGCACTGCGCACGTTCCAGCTCACGCGCCGCCTCGGCGACCTCGCCGTCGTCGCCGGCCTCGTCTGGCTCGCCATCGCGGTCGCCACCTACCTGCTCAGCCCCGTCTGGTCGATCGGGTTCTGGAGCGGCCACGTGCTGGAGCTCGGAGCCTTCCTCGTCATCACGTCGGCGCTCCTGAGCGACCTGGTACGCGCCACGCCGTCCCGCGCCCTGCGCTCGGAGATCGACGTGCGGGACGTCGTCACCCAGCAGGAGGAGCTGCTCGGCAGCTGGGTCGCGCGCCTGCTCGCCCGGCTCGCGGTCAAGGACGGCTCCACGCGCGAGCACACCCGCCGGGTCGCGCAGCTCGCCGTCGAGGTCGGGCAGGAGCTGGGGCTGCGGGGAGCGCGCCTGCGAGGGCTTGCCGTGGCAGCGCTCCTGCACGACGTCGGCAAGCTGCAGGTGCCCGACGCGATCCTCTCAAAGGCGGGACCTCTGACAGGGGCCGAATTCGAGCTGATCAAGCGGCATCCGGCTGACGGCGCCACGCTGCTCGGGCACATCGGCGGCTTCGGGCAGGAGATCCCGCTCGTCCGCGGCCACCACGAGCGGCTCGACGGCAGCGGCTATCCCGACGGCCTGCGTGGGGACGAGTTGTGCCTCGAGGTGCGCATCCTCGCGGTCTGCGACGTCTACGACGCGCTCACGAACGAGCGCGTCTACCGCCGCGCGTTCGGCCATTTCCAGGCGCTCACGATGCTCCAGCAGGCGCGCGGGACGGGCTTCGACTCCGACGTGCTCGACGCACTCTCGCGCGTGGTCGGCTCGGCCCCGGCCCTGGTCGAACTTCCGCGCGCAGCGTGAACTCTTAGAACTCGCCCGCTGGCGCTGCGCGCGCCAGCAGCGTCGCGAGCGCATCCGGTATCGACGCGCCCGCGATGACGCTGCAGACGGCGTCGGTGATGGGCAGGTCGACGCCGGCCTCGCGCGCAAGCGCAGCCAGCGCAGGAGCCGTGTGCAGGCCCTCCGCCACCATGCCGACCTCGCGCTCGGCCGCATCCGGCGCACGGCCCCGCGCCAGCAGCTCGCCGGCGGCACGGTTGCGAGAATGCCGCGAAGTGCAGGTCGCGACGAGATCGCCCAGGCCGGCAAGGCCCGCGTAGGTGCGTGGATCGGCGCCGAGCGCGGAGCCGAGACGCGTCATCTCGGCCAGTCCGCGAGTGATCAGCGCGGCTCGCGCGTTGTCGCCGAAGCCGAGCCCGTCCGAGATCCCCGCCGCGATCCCGATCACGTTCTTGGCGGCGCCGCAGAGCTGCACTCCGCGCACGTCGGCCGATGCGTAGACGCGGAAGCGCGTCGACGAGAGCGCGCGCTGCAGCGTGCAGGCGACATCGGCGTCCCTGCTGGCGACGACACTCGCGGCCGGCTGCCCGGCGGCGATCTCCTCGGCGTGGTTCGGGCCCGAGAGCGGCGCGACGCGGGCGGCAGCATGGCCCGTCGCCTCGATCACGACATCCGTGAGCAGGCGATGGGCGGCGGGCTCGAGGCCCTTGGCCAGCGTGATCACGAATGCCCCTGGACGCGGACGCAGCACGGCGGCGGTCTCGGCGTAGGCCGCGGCGGGCAGGGCGAGCGCGATGAGCTCGGCCTGCGGCGCCTGCCGCTCCAGGTCGAGCAGCACCGGCTGCACGCCGTCGGCGAGCCGAACGCCGGGCAGGTAGCGGCGGTTCTCGCGGCGCTCGGCCAGCTCCGAGACCGCCCGCGGATCGCGGCAGGCGAGCTCGACGCTGTGCCCCGCGTGCGCGAGCAGGCCCGCGAACGCCGTCCCCCACGAGCCCCCGCCGACGACGAGCGCCCGCACTCTCAGCGCTCGACCAGGTCCAGGATCACCGGCACGCCCTGCAAGCCGAGCGCCTCCCGCAGCTGATTCTCGAGCCAGTAGGCGTAATCGCGCGTGACGCGGCTGCGGTCGTTGACCGTGAGGCGGAAGCGCGGCGGCCGGGACTGGACCTGCGCGCCGTAGTAGATCTTGAGCCGGCGCCCGCGCACGAGCGGCGCTTCGCGCGTGGCCAGGATGTCGCGCAGCAAGCGGTTGAACTCGCCGGTGCCGATGCGGCTCGTGTAGCGGTCGTAGACATCGTCGATCACGCGCCAGAGGCGCTCGAGCCCGCGCTTCGTGAGCGCCGAGGTCACCACGATGGGCGGGCGCTGGCGCGCCTTGATGTGCAGCCGCTCGCGCACGTCCTCGAGCTCGAGTTGCGCGATGTCCCACTTGGACAGCACGAAGATCGTGGCGGAGTTGGCCCGGCGCGCAACATCGGCGACGTGCAGATCCTGCTCGGTGATGCCCTCCGTGGAGTCGATCAGGACGAGCGCGATGTCTGCGCGGCGCGCGGCCTCGAGCGAGCGCACCTCGCTCCAGAACTCGACCTGCTGGCGCTGCGCGCGATGGCGTCGCAGGCCGGCCGTGTCGATCAGGCGGTAGACGCGGTCGGCGCGCTCGAGCCGGATGTCGATCGAGTCGCGCGTCGTGCCCGGGATCTCGCTCACGATCGTGCGCTGCTCGTCCAGCAGCGCGTTGAGCAGCGACGACTTGCCCACATTGGGGCGGCCGAGGATGGAGACGCCGATCTCGTCGGTCGTACGCTCCACGTGCGCGACGTCCAGAGCCCGCAGGCGATCGACGATCTCGTCGAGCAGGTCGCCCGTGGCGATGCCGTGCAGCGCCGAGAGCGCGAACGGATCGCCCAGGCCGAGCTCGTGGTACTCGAGCGCCTCGTCGTGGCGCGCAGGGTTGTCGAGCTTGTTCGCGACCAGCAGCACCGGCACGCGCGAGCGCCGCAACCGCTCCGCCAGCTCGAGGTCGGCGGGGCCGGGCGAGCTGGTCGCGTCGACGAGCAGCAGCACGAGATCGGCCTCGGCGATCGCAAGCTCGGCCTGGCGCACGATCTCGCTCTGGAAGGGGCCCGCGTCGCCGGTATCCACACCACCGGTGTCGATCAGGGCGAACAGGGCACCGGCCCACTCCACGACCATGCGCTTGCGGTCGCGCGTGACGCCTGGCTCGGAGTGCACGACGGTCTCACGCGTCGCCGTGAGGCGGTTGACGAGCGTCGACTTGCCGGCGTTCGGCTCGCCCACGATGGCGACAGTGCCGACCAGCGTGCGCTCGGTCTGCGCCTCGGCCTCGGCCGTGCGCTGGCGCGAGCTGCGGGAGCGAGGGGCTTCGTCGCTCACGAGCCGGCCTCCGCATCGACGCCGGAGAGGTCGCGCGGGCGCCCGGCCGCGATGGCGGCCTGCGTCCTGCGCTGGAGGCGCTCGAGCTCGCGCTGCAGCTCTGCTGTGGTGGTGGTCACGGCTTCACGGTAGGCCTTCCCGCGCTGCGCCGTCTGCGCGACGTTCAGCGGAGGACCGAACATGACCGTCACAGGGTGCCGTAGCGACTGCTTGATGAAGATGGTTCCCTGGATCACGACCGGCACGATCGGCGCCCCCTCGGAGAGCGCGATCAGAGCCGCCCCGGGCTGCACAGGGCCGATCGCCTCCGAAGGCTGGCGGGTGCCTTCGCAGAAGACGCCGAGCGCGTGGCCGGCCTGCAGCACGCGCCGCGCCAGGCGCAGCGCCTCGAGGTCGGACTCGCCGCGGCGCACGCCGAAGGCGCCCGCGTGGCGCAGCATCCAGGCCAGCACGCGGTTGTACGTGAACAGCTCGGCCTTGGCCATGTAGCGCAGCGTGCGCGGCGAGGCCCGGCCCAGCACGACGACGTCGATTCCCGCGATGTGGTTCGAGGCGATCACGGCCGAGCCGCTGCGGGGGACGTGCTCGGCGCCGTACACGCGCATGCGGAAGAGCCACGTGAACGGCCGCTGCAGCAGCAGCTTCCAGAAGCCCCAGAAGCGATCGGGCGTGATTACCCGGTAGTCGTCGGCCGGAACGTCGCTCACGGCCGGGGCTCCCGTGCCAGCCCAACGATCCGCTCGACCACCTCGTCGAGGTCCAGGTCGGTGCTGTCGATCGCGACCGCATCGGGTGCCTTCACGGTCTGCGCGGCGTCGCGCCTGTCACGCTCCGCCAGCGCGGCAGCGGCGCCCGGATCGCCCTGCTCCAGCACGCGGCGGGCTGCGCGCACCTGCGGGGCGGCGTCGAGCCAGATCTTGAGCTCGGCCTCCGGCCAGACGACGGCGCCGACGTCGCGGCCCTCGCCCACCGCATCACCCTCGGCGAGGAACGCACGCTGGGCACGGCGCAGGGCCTGGCGCACCTGCGGATGGCGCGCCACCAACGACACGCTCTGCTCGACCTCGGGGCTGCGCAGCCGGGCGTCGGCGGTCATCGTGGCCGCCAGGTCGGCGAGATCCGCGAGGCGGGCGGCGTCATCGCTGTCCACGCCTGCGCGCAGCGCTGCGAGGGTGACCGCCCGGTACATGGCCCCGGTGTCCAGGTAGCGGAAGCCGAGCCGATCGGCCACGGCGCGCGCGACGGTCGACTTGCCGGCGCCCGCGGGGCCGTCGATCGCGATCACCACGGCCGCACCGCAAGGCGCTCGAGATCCGCGGCGAAGCCCGGATAGGAGACACCGATCGCAGAGGCCCCCTCGATGCGCACCCCGGAGCGGGAGACGAGGCCGGCAATCGCGCCGAGCATGCCGATGCGGTGATCGCCGTGAGCGTCGACGCGGCCGCCTTCGGGGCGCGCGGGCACGCCCTGGATCTCCCAGCCGTCCGCGGTCGCCTGCGCGTGCCCGCCGACGGCGCGGAGCAGCTCGGCCACGGTCTCCAGCCGGTTGGACTCCTTCACGCGCAGCTCGCGCGCGCCGCGCACGACGGTGCGGCCCCGCGCCATCGCGGCCGCGAGCGCCAGCAGGGGCAGCTCGTCGATCAGGCTCGGCACGATCTCGGGCTCGACCTCCGTCGCGACCAGCTCGGCCGAATGCACCTCGACATCGGCGATGGGCTCGCCGCCCGCCGTCGTGCGGCGGTTGAAGAGGTTGATGCGCGCGCCCATGCGCTCCAGCACCGTCAGCAGGCCGGTGCGTGTCGGGTTGGTCGACATGCCGCGCACGAACAGGCGCGACTCGGCCAGCAACGTGGCGGCGACCAGGAACGGCGCGGCGGAGGAGATGTCGCCCGGGACGTCGACGACGTCCAGCTGCAGGCGCTCGACGGGCCAGACCGACACCGTGCGCGGACCCTTGGCGATGCGCGCGCCCGCGGCCCGCAGCAGGCGCTCGGTGTGGTCGCGGGTCGTCACCGGCTCGATCACGGTCGTCGGGCCCGTGGCGGCGTAGAGGCCGGCGAGCAGGATGCACGACTTGACCTGCGCGGAGGCCACGGGAAGCTCGTAGCCGATCGGCTGCAGCTCGCCTCCGCCGTCGATGTGCAGCGGCGGCCGGCCGTCGCTGTCGCCCAGCACTGCGCCCATCAGCCGTAGCGGCATGGCCACGCGATCGACCGGACGTCGGCGGATCGACTCGTCGCCGTCGAGTGTGAACGAGCCGTTCTGGCCGACGAGCAGGCCGGGCAGCAGGCGCATGAGCGTGCCGGCGTTGTGGACGTCGATCGCACCCTCCGGCGGGCGCAGGCCGCGCAGGCCGCAGCCGTGCACGCGCAGGTGCGTGCCGGCTTCATCCAGTCGCTCGACGCGGGCGCCGAGCGACTCGACGGCCGCGAGCGTCGCGAGCGTGTCGGCGTTCGGTCCGAAGCCCCTGACCTCGGTCGTGCCCTCGGCGATCGCGCCGAGCAGCAGCGCACGGTGCGAGATCGACTTGTCGCCGGGGACGGCCAGCTCGCCCACCAGCGCGGCGGCCGGCGCGACCTCGAGGCGGTCGGCTCCCGTCGCGGAGCTCACGTGGAGTCCGCCAGCACCGGCGCGGCCAGCGCGCCGTAGCCCTGCGCGTCGAGCAGCTCGACGGCCGCGTCCGCCGCCTCGCGGCCGGCCACCAGCAGCTCGACCGTGCCGCCGCGCTCGGGCGTGAAGTGGTGCAGCTCGAAGTCCTCGATGTTGATGCGCGCAGCACCGAGCGCCTGGGTGATGCCCGCGAACACCCCGGGACGGTCGGGGACGTGCACCTGCACGCGAAAGAGCTCCTCCGGCCGCTGGTCGAACTGGGCCTCGAGCGCGCGGCGGCGGTGGCCGGAGGCCTGGCCGATCCAGCGGGCCAGATAGCCCGCGTCGCCGGCCTCGAGCGCCGTCAGAACTTCGCCCAGGGAGCGCTGGTGCTCGCGCAGCACGGCCACCAGGGCCTCGCGGTTGTCGAGGAAGATGTCGACCCAGATGCGTGGGTTCGCGCCGGCCACGCGAGTCATGTCGCGAAACGAGCCGCCGATCGCCGTGAGCGGGTCGTGCCCGTCGATGCGCGCCTCGCCCGCCTGGACGACCAGCAGGTTGGCCAGTGCGTGCGGGAGATGGCTGGTGACCGCGAGCAGCCGGTCGTGCACGCCCGCGTCGATCGCGACCGGTGTGGCTCCGAGCGCCGCCAGCAGGCGGTGGAGGTCGCGCAGCCGCGCCGGCTCGGTCTCCGCCAGCGGCGTCAGGTACCAGGTCGCGCCCTCGAACAGCTCGGCCCGGGCGTTCTGCGCCCCGCGCGTCTCCATGCCGGCGATCGGATGGCCGCCGATGAAGCGCGACCGGAGCCCCGCCGGCACGGCGGAGACCACGCCGGCCTTGGTCGAGCCGATGTCGCTGATCGTCGCCGTGGGCGCGAGCTCGGCGAGCTCGGCCAGCACTGCCGGCAGCTCCGTCACGGGAGCGCAGAGCACGACCAGCTCCGCGCCGGCCACGGCGCCCGCCAGATCGTCCGCGATCTCGTCGACGCAGCCACGTGTGAGCGCCGCGTCGCGCGCGCCGGGATCGGGATCCCAGCCCGTGACGCACCCGACGCCCGCGCGCTCGCGCGCCGCGAGCCCGAGCGATCCGCCCATCAGTCCGAGGCCGATGATCGCGAGACGCTGGATCACGCGGGTCGCGCGTCGCCGCGCATCAACTCGGCCAGGCGGAAGGCCAGGTCGAGCGACTGGCGGGCGTTCAGGCGCGGATCGCAGAGTGACATGTAGCGCGTCTCTAGCTGCTCCTCGCGCACTTCCTCGGCGCCGCCGAGGCACTCCGTGACGTCCTCGCCCGTGAACTCGAGGTGGACGCCACCGGGCCAGGTGTCCTCGCTCCGGCAGCTGGTGACGAAGCCCTCGAGCTCGTCCATGACGGCGTCGAAGCGACGCGTCTTCAAGCCGGACGCGGTGCGAATGCCGTTGGCGTGCATCGGGTCGCACGACCAGACCACGGGGTGCCCCGCCTCGCGCACGGCCCGCAGCAGCGGCGGCAGGGCTTCGCGCACGTGCGAGGCCCCCATGCGGGCGATCAGGGTGAGGCGGCCCGGTGTGCGCAGCGGATCGAGCTTGGCGCACACCTCGACGAGCTCGCGTGGCGTGGCCGCCACGCCGACCTTCACTCCGAGCGGATTGTGGACGCCTGCGAAGAACGCCGCGTGGGCGCCTCCGGCCTGACGCGTGCGCTCGCCGATCCAGAGCATGTGCGCCGAGCAGTCGTACCAGTCGCCGGTCAGCGAGTCGCGGCGCGTCAGGCCCTCCTCGTAGTCCAGCAGCAGCCCCTCGTGACTCGTCCACACGTCGACCTGGTGCAGCTGCGCCTCGCGGGCCAGATCGATGCCGCAGGCCGTCATGAAGCGCAGGGCCCGCTCGATCTCGCTCGCGACCTGCTCGTAGCGGCGCCCCTCGGCCGAGCTCGCGACGAACTCCTGGTTCCACTCGTGCACGCGGGTGATGTCGGCGAAGCCGCCCTTCGCGAACGCGCGTAACAGGTTGAGCGTGCGCGCCGACTGGTCGTAGGCGCGCAGCATGCGCTGCGGATCGGGCACGCGGGCCTCCGCGGTCGGCGCGTCGTCGTTGACGATGTGGCCGTAGAAGGAGGGCAGATCGACGTCGCCCACGCGCTCGGTGGGCGCCGAGCGCGGCTTCGCGAACTGGCCTGCGATACGTCCGACCTTGACCACCGGCAGTGCCGCCGCGTAGGTCAGCACGACCGACATCTGCAGCAGGATCTTGAGCTTCTCGCGGATCGTCACTGCGGAGGTGTCGTGGAAGGACTCGGCGCAGTCGCCCGCCTGAAGCAGGAAGGCCCGGCCCGCGGCGACCTCGGCGAGCGAGTCCCTCAGCGCGCGCGCCTCGCCCGCGAAGACGAGCGGCGGCATCCCGCGCAGCTGCTCGCGGGCGCTCTCGGCCCGGCCCGCGTCGGGCCAGACGGGCTGCTGCAGCGCCTCGTGCGCGCGCCAGGAGGCGGGAGTCCAGGGGGTTTCGGTGACGGCCATGCGAGGCCTAGTCTACGTCGCTGGGCGGGCCTGGCTCCCCGTCACGCTCCCGCGCGCGAGCGCGTTGGGCCGCCCGTGCCAGGCCGCGCGCGCCGTCGAGCTCGCCCTGGTCGAGCGGACGGAAGCCGCCCTCCTCGGGATGCATGCCGCCGAGCCGCCCCGGGTCGTAGCCCAGTGCGCGCAGGCGGCGGGCCAGCCGCTCGTCGTTGAGCAGCACGGCGAGGCGCCCGTCGGCCGAGGTGCCGGCCAGGTGCAGCTCGCTCGGGTGCGCCAGTCCCGGCAGCGCCCCTTCGACGAGCGCGACGAGCACCCCCGCCTGGCCCTCGCTGGTCACCCGCCCGCCGTCGAGCGTGACCGCGTTCCCCGGCTCGACCGGCGCCGCGGGATCCAGCACGACGACGCCCTCGACGGCCACACGGCCGGCGCGCACGAGGCCCTCGACGCTGCGGCGCGTGCCGAGACCGGCCAGCGCGAGGTAGCGGTTGAGCCGCGTGGCCGCCACTCAGCCCTCGCCGGCCGCCGTGCGCAGCAGCTCCAGCTCGGCCGGGCGCAGCGGCCGGGACGCGCCCGGCGCGAGCGCCCCGAGGCGCAGCCCTGCGTAGGCCGAGCGGTGCAGGGAGAGCACGTGGTGCCCGACCGCCTCGCACATCCGCCGCACCTGGCGCTTGCGGCCCTCGTGTAGCACGATCTCGACCACGCTCTGCCTGCCCGAGGCCCGCAGCACTCGCACGCGCGCCGGTGCGGTGCGCCTGCCGTCCAGCTCGATGCCGGCGGCCAGCTGCGCGGCGGTCTCCGCGCTGACCGCTCCGACGACCGTCGCCTCGTAGGTCTTCTCGACGCCATGGCGGGGGTGCATCAGGCGCGCCGCCAGATCGCCGTCGTTCGTCAGCAGCAGCAGCCCCGTCGTGTCGGCGTCCAGACGGCCGACCGGGAAGAGACGGCGATCGGCGCCCACGAGATCGATCACGGTCTGGCGCCCATGCGTGTCGCGCACGGTGGTGACGACGTCCGCGGGCTTGTGCAGCAGCACGTAGGCGTGCTCGTCGGGTGCCACGGGGCGACCGTCGAGCGCGACCTGCGCGCCGTCGGCCACGCGCTCACCGGGCGATGTGGCGACGACGCCGTCGATCGTGACGCGGCCGTCGGCGATCAGCTCCTCCACCCCGCGCCGCGATCCGAGCCCGCAGGTGGCCAGGAAGCGATTGAGGCGCTGGGCCTCGGTGCTCATGGCAACGAGGCTAGCCGCGCTCGGCGGCCACGGCGTGCAGCCGCTGGCGCAGCTCCGCGCCGTCGAGCTCCCCGTGCTGATCGAGGCCCGGAAGGCCCTCGATCCCGTCCTCGAGGCCGAAGATGCGCTCGAAGGCGGTCGTCGTGCGGTACAGGACAGGCGCGCCCAGCCCGTCGCCGCGACCGGCCTCCTCGATCAGCTCGCGCTCGAGCAGACCGGCCACCACCGCATCCGAGGAAACGCCGCGGATGCGCGCGATCTCGGGCCGCCCGATCGGCTGCAGATACGCGACCACGGCGAGCGCCTCGAGCGCCGCGGGGCTCAGCCCGCGCTCGGGAGCACGGGCCTGCAGGCGGCTCGCCGCCTCGGCCGGCCCGCCCGGTGCGGCGCGCAGGCCGTAACGTGCGCCGGTGCGGTCGAGTACGACGCCCGCGCCGCGCTCGGCCAGCACGCGCTCCAGCTGGACGAGCGCGCTCTCCACCGCGCCCTCGTCGACTTCCGCCGCGGCGGCCAGCTCGGGGATCGTCAGCGGGTCCCCCGCGACGAACAGCATCGCCTCGCAGGCAGCGACCAGCGCCTCGCTCAAGCCACGGCCTCCGTCACGTCCAGCACCTGGGCGGACACACGCAGCGTGGCCTCGTTGCGGCCGACGTGGATCGGCGCGAACAGCTCCGCCTGAGCCGCGCGCGCCTCGCCGCGCTTGATCAGCTCCAGCAGGGCCACGAACGCCGCCGCCTGCGCTCCTCGCTCGAGCTCGGCGACCTCGTCGTCGAACACGAACCCGCCGCGGCCGCGCACGAGCAGCCGGAAGCGCTCGACGAACGGCCGCATGGCGACGGCGCGGCGTCGCACCGTCGTGGTGTCGACCCGCACGGGCGGCTCCAGCAGGTGCAGCATGGCCTCGGCAAGGCGGCCGGGCTGCTCGTCGACCAGCGGAGCCGCCGGCCGCGGCGGCGCGTACGGCGCGGGGCCCGTGCGGAACACGCGCAGGCCCGCAGCCGCGCGCCGCTCGGCCAGCCACTCGGCAGCGCGCTTGAAGCGCTGGTACTCGGCCAGGCGCAGCGCGAGCTCCTCCGCGGCGCCCTCGGCGTCGAGCTCTTCCTCGTCCTCCCCGTCCGCGTCGACCAGCAGCCGCGACTTCAGCTCGCAGAGGGCGGCGACCAGGACCAGGAACTCCGAGAGCGACTCGAGGTCGATCTCCTCGGCCGTCTCCATCTGCGCCAGGTAGGCGAGCACGACGTCGACGATCGGGACCTCGACCAGCTCGAGCTCCTCGCGCAGCACGAGGGCGAGCAGGAGGTCGAACGGCCCCGAGAATGCGTCGAAGTCGAGGTCGAGGTCGAGAACGGATCCGTTCACAGCTGCATTGTGGCAACGACCCCGGACAGCCGGGGCGTTCTCGGGTGGCAAGGCGGAACCCGGCGAGCCTGGGGGTCACCCGAGACCGTGTGGCGGCGCAAGCGGAACCCGCGAACCTAAGGTCACCCACAACGATGAGGCGGTGCAAGCGGAACCCGGCGAACCTGGGGTCACCCACAACGATGAGGCGGCGCAAGCGGAACCCGGCGAACCTGGGGTCACCCACAACGATGAGGCGGCGCAAGCGGAACCCGGCGAACCTGGGGTCACCCACAACGATGAGACGGCGCAAGCGGAACCCGGCGAACCTGG
>DASRQS010000013.1:0-39026 GCA_035696365.1 Gaiellales bacterium
GCAGGTCGTCACCGTCAAGATCGACTCCGACCAGATCGGGCTCATCATCGGCAAGGGCGGCGAGACGATCCGCGGCCTCGAGGAGGAGTTCGACTGCAAGATCGACATCGAGGAGGACGGCTTCGTCCGCATCTACGCCTCGAGCGCGGCGATGGGCGAAGGCTGCCGCCAGCGCATCGAGGAGATGACGCGGCCGATCTCCGTCGGCACCGTCTATCGCGACCGCAAGGTCGTCAAGACGGCCGAGTTCGGCGCCTTCGTCGAGCTGCGCAAGGGCACCGACGGCCTCCTGCACGCCTCGCGCATCTCGCCGGGCGTGCGCGTCGACTCCGTCGACCAGGTGCTCACCCGCGGCGACGTCGTCACCGTCGAGGTCACCGAGGTGGACACCGAGCGCGGACGCGTCGGCCTCAAGCTCGTCTCCAAGACGGAGAACGGCGCCGAGGTCACGGCCGAGGCGATCGGCGCGCGCTACAAGGAACAGTTCCCGAACGCCGGCCAGGGCGGCGGTCAGCGCCCGCCCCGTGACGGCGACCGGCAGGGCGGCGGCCGCGAGCGCAGCCGTCGCTAGTGAACTGACGGAGGTACGCGCGGCGGGGCTGGCCGTTTCCCTCGCGGGAGACAAGTCGGCCCCGCCGCTCGTGCTGCTGCACGGCCTGGCCGAGCGGCGGCAGGTGTTCTCCGGGCTGATGGCGGTGCTCGCGCCGCAGCTGCGGGTGGTCGCGATGGATCTCCCAGGCTTCGGCGGGTCGCCACCGCTCCCTGGCGGCGGGTTCGACCTCGGCGCCGTCTGCGAGCGCGTCGAGGCAGCGATCGCGGAGCTCGGGCTGGAGCGGCCGGCGATGCTCGGCCATTCGCTCGGCGGCGGCGTCACCGTGCGCTACGCGGCCGAGCGGCGCGGTGCGTTGCAGGCGCTCGTCCTGATCGCGCCGGCCGGCCTGATCGCGAGCGGTGCGGTGCGGCCCTCGTGGCGGCATCCCCGCCTCCACGCGCTGGGCCGGATTGCGCTCCGCGCCGCGATGCCGCTGATCGTCTCGCGGCGCGGCTTGCGCGAGCGAGCGTTCAACCGTGTCGTCGGCGATCCCGCCTCGCTGGACGCCGACCTCGCGCGCGAGTTGCTGATGGGAGCCGCGCAGGGCCGCTCGACGCCCGCGGCGGGAATCGAGATCGTCTACGCGGGTCTGCGCGACCGGCTCGACGCCCTCACGCTGCCCACCCTCGTCGTATGGGGGGCGCGCGACCACGTCGTCTCGCCGCGCTACGCCGAGCCGCTGCGCGACGCGCTGCCCGACGGCCGGCTGCTGCTGCTGCCGGAGGCCGGGCACGTGCCGATGAGTGAGCAGCCCGACGCGGTTGCCTCGGCCGTGCTCGCGCTCCTCCAGGAGGCGAGAGCGCCTGACGTCGTGCCTCAGCTGTAGACGATCACGGCGCGGCCACCGCGCCGCGCGCGCATGTCGTCGAAGGCGCTGTCGACCTCCTCCAGCGCGATCCGCCGCGTGATCAGCCGGTCGATCGGGAGCTTGCCGGCCTCGTAGAGGGCGGCGATGCGCGGGAAGTCGATGGGCGCGACCGACGAGCCGTAGTTCGAGCCGAGCACGCTGTGGCCGAATTCGGCCATGCCGAAGCCGGAGAAGCTGACCCGCACGTCCTCGGGCGTCATGCCGACCATCACGGCGCTGCCGCCGAGGCAGATGAGGTCGGGCATCAGCTCGATCGTGCGCTGCAGGCCGATCGCCTCGAAGGCGTAGTCGGCGCCACCCGGCACGATCGCCCTCACGGCCGCGGCGACGTCGCCGTCACCGCGCACGGCATGCGTGGCGCCGACGTCGCGCGCCTGCTCGAGCTTCGGGTCCTCGACGTCCACGGCGATGATCGGGTGCGCGCCGGCGAGCGCGGCGCCCATCACGACCGACAGGCCCACTCCGCCGCAGCCGATCACGACGACCGAGGAACCGGGCTCGACCTGTGCCGTGTTGGTGACGGCTCCCACGCCGGTGGTGACGGAGCAGCCGATCAGGCAGGCGATCTCGAACGGGACGGCGGCCGGAACGGGGATGACGGCCGAGGCGGGGACGACGGCGGCCTCGGCGAACGTCCCGACCGAGAGGTACTGGTAGACCTCGGTGCCGTCCTCGCGGCGAAGCCGCAGCGTCCCGTCGTCGAGCGTGCTGTCGTTGATGCGAGTCTCGCTGCAGGCCCAGGAGCGGCCGCGCAGGCAGGCTCGGCAGTGACCGCAGGCGTAGCGCCAGGAGAGCACCGCCGTGTCGCCGGGCGCCAGGCCGGCGACGCCGGGCCCGATCGCCTCGACCGTGCCCGCGCCCTCGTGGCCGAGCACCAGCGGCAGCGGCACGGTCCATTCGCCGTCGACGGCATGCAGGTCCGAGTGGCAGACGCCGCTCGCCCCGTAGCGCACGCGGACCTCGCCGGGGCCGGGGTCGGACAGCTCGAGCGTCTCGATGGCCAGCGGCGAACGGGGCGCGTGCAGGACGGCGGCACTCACGGAGGTCGTCATAGGCCCCGGAGCATCTCACGTACGCTCCGGCCCGTGCACGAGCAGACGACTCTCCCCAGCGGCCTCCGCGTCATCTCCGAGACGATCGATTCCGTGCGCTCGGTGGCCGTGGGCGTGTTCGTCGGCGTCGGTGCCCGCGACGAACGCCGGCCGGAGGCGGGCGTCACGCATCTGATCGAGCATCTGCTGTTCAAGGGCAGCGAGCGCTTCGACCAGGTCGAGATCGCGCGCGTCTCCGATCGCCTCGGCTCCGAGCTGAACGCCTTCACGACGCGCGAGTCGACCGTTCTTCACGTGCGCGTGCTGGACGAGCACCTGCCGCTGGCCCTGGACGTGATGTGCGACATGGCCGCGCGGCCGCGCTTCGAGGCCGAGGCCCTGGAGTCGGAGCGCGAGGTCGTGCTCGAGGAGATCGCGATGATCGAGGACGATCCCTCCGATCTCGTGCACGACCTGGCGGCCCGCTGCGTCTTCGGGGACCACGAGCTCGGCCGGCCTGTGATCGGCACGGCCGAGACCGTACGTGGGCTCACGATTGGCGACATCGCGGGGTATCACTCCAAGCGCTACGGCGCGGGCAATGTGGTCGTCGCCGCAGCCGGCAACATCGAGCATGACGCCTTCCGCGGGCTCGTCTCCGACCGCCCGCAGCTCGGCGCGGCCGAGCGGGCCGAGCGCTCGACCCCCGTTGTGGTCGGCGGCCGCCAGCTCTTCCTGGCACGCGACACCGAGCAGTACCACGTGTGCCTCTCGGCTCCCGGGCTGCCCCGCGACGACGACCGCCGCTTCGCCCTCGCGCTGCTCGACCACGTGCTCGGCGCCGCCGCCTCTTCCAGGCTCGTCCAGGAGATCCGCGAGGAGCGCGGCATGGCCTACAGCGTCTACAGCTACACGGCGAGCTACGACGACGCGGGCCAGGTCGGCATCTATGTCGGCACGCGCGCGGAGCACGTTGGGGAGTGCGTGGAGATCGCCCGTGCGCAGATGGCCGACTTCGCCTCCGGCGGCCTCACGGCCGACGAGCTCGGACGCGCCAAGGAGAGCGTCAAGGGCCGCATGCTGCTGGCGCTCGAGTCGACGTCGTCGCGCATGTCGCGGCTCGGCCGCGCGGTGCTGAGCGGCAGCGAGATCCTCTCGCTGGACGAGGTCGCGGCGCGCGTGGACGCGGTCACGCATGACGACATCACGGCGATGGCGGCCGAGCTGTTCGCGCCCGGGTGCTTCTCGATCGCCGGCATCGGCCCCGATCACGATCGCTTCACGGCCGCCGTGGGAGGCGAGGTCGCCCTGCTGGAGGCGGTGGCGTGACCCGGGTCATCCTGGCCGGGGCGAGTGGCCGCACCGGCACGCCCGTCGGCGCGGCCATCGCGGCCGCGGAGGACATCGACCTCGTCGCCCGCGTTGCGCCGAGCCTCGCCGGCACCGGGCCGGGGTGCTACGGCTCGCTGGTGGAGGCGCTGGCCGACGCGCCCGCCGACGTGCTCGTCGACCTCACCCGGCCCGAGCTCGGCGAGGAGCACGCGCTGGCCGCGCTTGCACAGGGACTGGCCGTCGTGCTCGGCACGACCGGGCTGGACGCCGAGGCGCGCGAGCGGGTCGACGCCGCGGCGCATGCAGCCGAGCTGCCCGCGTTCTACGCCCCGAACTTCTCGCTCGGCGCGGTGCTCGCCATGCAGTTCGCCGAGCAGGCCGCCGCGTTGTTCCCCCACGTGGAGATCGTCGAGCTGCATTCCCAGCACAAGGTCGACGCCCCGTCGGGCACCGCGGAGGCCACCGCCGAGCGCATCCGCGCTGTCACCGGGCACGACGTCCCCATCCACTCGGTTCGGCTCCCCGGCCTCGTGGCCCACCAGGAGACGCTGCTCGGCGGGGAGGGCCAGCTGCTCACGATCCGCCACGACGCGACCTCGCGCGAGGCGTTCGCTCCCGGCGTGCTGCTCGCCGTGCGCCGCGTGCGCGAGCTCCCGCCGGGCCTGACGGTCGGCCTCGAGACGTTCCTGACGCCCTAGAACGTCTGAGAACGTCTTGGCTCGGCCCTGCTGGCAGCTATGATCGCTACGTGATTTCGCAGCAATCAGCACGCGCAGAGCCGCCGGCAGGGCGCATCTGCACCGCGATGGCAACGCCGTTCGCGGCGGCCGGCACGCTCGACCTGGAGGCGGCGCGCTCGCTCGCGCGCTACCTCGTCGCTCACGGCTCCGAGGGGCTCGTGCTGGCGGGGACGACGGGCGAGGGCCCGACCCTGACGGACGACGAGAAGCTCGCGCTGTTCGAGGCCGTGCTCGACGAGGTGGGCTCCGACGCGCGCGTGATCGCCAACACGGGCACCTACGACACGGCGCACTCGGTGCACCTCACGCGCGACGCCCGCCGGCTCGGCGTGCACGGCATCCTGGCGGTCACGCCGTACTACAACAAGCCTCCCGCGGAGGGCCTGGCACGGCACTTCGCGGCGATCGCTGCGGCCGCGGACGGCCTGCCCGTGGTCATCTACAACATCCCGCAGCGGGTGATCCTCAACCTCGAGCCCGCGCTGCTCGCTCGTCTGGCGCGCGAGAGCGCGAATGTCGTCGCTGTCAAGCAGGCGACCACCGATCTCGACCAGGCGCGCGCGATCCTCGACGCCGGCCTCGTGCTCTACGCGGGCAACGACGACCTGCTCGCGCCCTTCCTCGAGCTCGGCGGGTCCGGCGGCATCCATGTCGCCTCGCACCTCGTGGGGCTCGACATGCTGCGCATGTGCGAGCTTGCGGAGGCCGGCGACTTCGACGGCATGCGGGCACTCGACCGGGAGCTGTCGCCGGTCTTCGAGGCGATGAACGTGACGACCAATCCGATTCCGCTCAAGGCGGCGCTCGAGCTCATCGGGCTCCGCGTAGGCGCCCCCCGGCTGCCGCTGGTCGAGGCGACCGACGAGCAGTGCGCCGTGCTGCGCTCCGCCCTCGCGGCGAGGGGCCTGACGGCCGCCGCGTGAGCGACGTCGTACGCATCATCCCGCTCGGCGGCCTCGGGCAGATCGGCAACAACCTGACCGTCGTCGAGCAGGGCGAGCGCCGCGTGCTGATCGACTGCGGCCTCTCGTTCCCGCGCGACGAGATGCCCGGCGTCGACCTCGTCCTGCCCGACTTCGCTTACCTGCGCGAGGCGCCGGGCGGCATCGACGCCGTCATCCTCACCCACGGCCACGAGGATCACATCGGCGCGCTCCCGTACGTGATGCGCGAGATCGGCGTGCGCGAGGTGTGGGGCACGCGTCTCACGCTCGGCATGGTGAAGTCGAAGCTGGACGAGCACGGGCTGCTGCGCGACGCCGAGTTCATCGAGATCGACCCCGACGGCGACCCGGTCGCGTGCGGGCCCTTCGCGGCCGAGTTTGCGCGCGTCACGCACTCCGTGCCCGATGCGGTGGCGGTCGCGCTGCACACCACCGAGGGCACCATCCTGCACACGGGCGACTACAAGATCGACCACACGCCGATCGACGGCCGGCCGACCGACCTCGCCAAGCTCGCGCGCCTCGGCTCCGACGGCGTCGACCTCATGCTGGCCGACTCCACGAACGCCGAGCGTCCCGGCATCACGCAGTCCGAGCAGCTCGTCGCCGCCGCGCTCAAACGCATCATCCGCGACGCGCCCGGCCGCGTGATCGTGACGAGCTTCTCCTCGCACATCCACCGCCTGCAGGGCGTGATCGACGCCTCCGAGGCAAGCGGCCGCAGCGTCGCCGTGGTGGGTCGCTCGATGATCAAGAACCTCAACATCGCGCGCAACCTGGGCTACGCCGACGTGGAGGAGGGCACGCTCGTCAAGCCGTCCGATCTGGACGAGCTGCGCGATGACCACATCACCGTCCTCTGCACGGGTTCCCAGGGCGAGCCGATGTCGGCGCTCACGCGCATGGCCTACAGCGACCACCGCCAGGTGCAGATCCGGGAGGGCGACACCGTGATCATGTCGGCCAAGCCGGTGCCGGGTAACGAGCTCGCCGTCCACGACACGATGAACGCGCTCTGCCGGCGCGGGGCACGCGTGCTCCATCAGGACAACGAGGCGGTGCACGTCTCGGGCCACGGCTCCGCAGAGGAGCTCAAGATGATGCTCGCGCTCGTGCATCCCAAGGCCTTCATGCCGGTGCACGGCGAGCTGCGGATGCTGGCGGCCCACGCCGCGCTTGCCGAGTCCGTCGGTGTCCCGACCGGGCGCATCTACGTGTGCGACAACGGCGACGTGCTGGTGCTCGAGCGCGGCTCGGTGCGCCGTGAGGGCTCGGTGGAGGCGGGCGTCGTGTTCGTCGACGGCCTCGGCATCGGCGACCCAAAGGACGCTGTGCTGCGCGACCGCCGCCAGCTCTCGGCCGACGGCACGCTGATCGTCGTCTGCCAGCTGCATCGCGGCCCGTCGCGCGTCGAGCCGGAGGTGATCGCCCGCGGCTTCGCGCCGGAGGGCGCCGACGCCGCCGACGAGCTGCTGGACGAGGTGCGCGCGCATGCCAGCACGATCCTCGACCGCCTCGACGCCGACGGCGTGCGCGAGCACAAGCTCCTGCAGAGCCACCTGCACGACGAGCTCGCGGAGCTCGTGTGGAACCGCGCTCGCAAGCGCCCGCTCGTCCTGCCCGTCGTCGTCGACGTCTAGGCGGCCGATGCTCCCCTGCAGGACCGCTCGCGCCCGCGCGCGCTGTCAGTGATCGCCCCGGCGGACGCGGCGTAGAGGTCCGGCCGGCAGCGCGCGGAAGCAGGATTGGCCGCAGCGCGCGCGGGACGTCAAGGGTCAGACCCCGAGTGTCCCGCGGGACGTCAAGGGTCAGACCCCGAGTGTCCCGCGGGATCCGTTTATCCGCTGCCCCTCTGGACATATCGCGACATGTTCGACGGCTTCGCCCTGGAGCACATCGATGTCGGGGAGGCGGTTCTGCGGGTGCGCCACGGCGGGTCGGGCCCGCCCCTGCTCCTGCTGCACGGACATCCGCGGACGCATACGACCTGGCACCGCGTCGCGCCGCTCCTGACCGCCGGCCACACCGTCGTCTGCGCGGATCTGCGGGGGTACGGGCAATCGTCCAAGCCCCCGACCACCGACGACCACGAGCCGTACTCGAAGCGCGCGATGGCGCGTGACTGCCTGGCACTCATGCGGGCGCTCGGGCACGCGCAGTTCGGCGTCGCGGGGCACGACCGCGGGGGCTACGTCGCCACGCGCCTCGCCCTCGACGCGCCGGCTGCCGTCACCGCGCTGGCGGTGCTCGACATCGTCCCCATCGGAGAGGCGCTCGCGCGCTGCACTGCCGAGTTCGCCGAGTGCTGGTATCACTGGTTCTTCCTCGCGCAGCCGGCACCGAGGCCCGAGCTGGTGATCTCGGCGGATCCCGATGCGTGGTACGGCGGCCTCGCGGAGCACATGGGCGCGGGCAACTGGGAGGATCGCCGCGCGGCGATCCACGACCCCGAGACGGTGCATGCGATGTGCGAGGACTACCGCGCGGGCCTGGGACTCGACCGGGCGGCGGATGACGCAGACCGCGCCGCCGGGCGGACGATCGCCTGTCCCGTCCTGGCACTCTGGGCCCGGGACGACGATCTGCCGGGCCTCTACGGCGACGTGTTCGAGGTCTGGCGTCCCTGGGCCAACGAGCTCCACTGCCACGCTCTGCCGTGCGGGCACCACATGGCAGAGGAGCTGCCCACGGAGCTGGCCGCCGAGCTCCGCGCGTTCCTGACGATCTCGTCCTGAGGCTGAGATCAGTGGCGCGCGGGCCGCGCCGCCTTGCCGCTGCGCCGCAGCGCGATGCCGCCGAGCGCCTCCTGGATCACGCGGTGCCCCGCGAGGGCCGTGATGCCGGCGACGTCGTAGGGCGGGGAGACCTCGACCAGGTCCAGACCGCAGAGGTCGACTTCGCAGGCGATGCGCCGCACCGCAGAGAGCAGCTCGCGCGACGACAGCCCGCCCGGCTCGGGCGTGCCGGTACCCGGGGCGTAGGCCGGATCCATCGAGTCGATGTCGACCGTCAGGTAGGTGCGCGGGGCGCGCTCCCGGGCATGCGCGATCGTCTCGTCGAGCACCGAGCGCAGGCCGCGCTCGTCGATCTCGCCCATTGTGTGCCAGCGGAAGCCCTGGGCGCGCATGCGGTCGAAGTCCTCCGGGAACGGCCAGCAGCCGCGCAGGCCGACCTGGACGATGTTGCCGCCTAGCAGCACACCCTCCTCGACGGCGCGCGAGAACGGCTGCCCATGATCCGGCAGCTGCCCCTCGAAGTCGACCGCGCCGGTGTCGGCGTGCGTGTCGAAGTGGATTAGGCTGAAGCCGCCGGCGCCGTGGTGGCCCGCGAGCGCCCGCAGGATCGGCAACGTGATCGAGTGGTCGCCTCCGATCACTGCCGGGATCGCGCCGGCGGCCAGGATCTCGCCGACCCGCGCCTGGATCGACGCGTGGGCGGCCAGGACGTCACTCGCCGGCGAGTCGGCATCGCCGTAGTCAACGACCGAGAGCTCCTTGTACGGATCGATGCCAAGCTCGATGCTGGGCCGGCCGTCGCGACCGACGTCCTCGGCCAGGCGCACCGCGCGCGGGCCGAAGCGCGTGCCGGGGCGGTAGGTCACGGCCAGGTCGAAAGGTGCGCCGAGCACGGCGACGTCGGCGCCCGCCAGGTCCTCCGGCGTGAGCGCGATGGGCTGGCGGGCAAACGTCAGCGAGACACCGGAGAAGCCGCGGTCGGAGTCGCGCGAGGGCTGGGTCGGAGGCATGCGCGGATCATGCCGGGTCGGCCAGTGGCCCCGGGGGAGTGAAGCTCAGGCGGTCGCGGCGGAGAGCCGCTCGAGCGCCTCGGCGCTGAGCGCGAGTTTGTCGATCTTGCCGGCCGACGAGCGCGGCAGCTCGTCGCGCAGCTCGATGCGCTGCGGGACCATGTAATCCTCGAGCTTGGCCGCACAGGCGCGCTTGAGGATGCGCTCGTCGAGCTCGGCATCCTCGAAGACCGATACGTAGGCGTGGATGGCCGAGCCCAGCAGGGGATCGGGGACGCCGATCACGGCCGCGTCGCGCACGCCGGGGACGGCGTAGAGGACTTCCTCGACCTCGCGCGGGGCGACCTTCTCGCCTCGCGACTTGATCATGTCGTCCCTGCGCCCGACGAAGTAGAGATGGCCCTCGGCGTCGCGCTTGAAGAGGTCGCCCGTCATGAGCTCACGCTCCCAGTGCCAGCGGCCGGGGCGGAGGCGCTTGGCCGTCGCCTCGGCGTCGTTCCAGTAGCCCTGCATGACATGCGGGCCGCGCACGATCAGCTCGCCGATCTCGCCGGGAGCGCACTCGTTGCCGTCGCTGTCCTCGACCCATACCTCGGTGCCCGGGATCGGGACGCCGACCGACGCCGGCTTGACGTCGATCAGGTGCGGCGGCAGGTAGGAGACGCGCTTGCATTCGGTGAGGCCGTACATGGAGTAGATGCGGGCTGCGGGGAAGGTCTCGCGCAAGCCGGCGATGGTCGTCACCGAGAGGGCGGCGCCGGTGTTCGAGAGGTAGCGCAGGGCGGGCAGCTCGCGGTCGCCCAGGCCGCGCAGGCCGAGCAGGACGCCGAACAGCGTCGGCACGCCCGGCAGGCCGGTCACGCCCTCGCTCTCGAGCAGGCCGACGACCCGGCCGGGGAACGCGAAGCCCTTCTCGAGCACGAGCGTCCCGCCGACGAGCACGGTCAGCAGCAGCTGGTAGAGGCCGTAGTCGAAGGAGAGCGGCAGGCAGAGGAGCACGACCTCGTCGTGCTGCATCTCGAGGTACTCCGCCAGCGACGCCGCTGCGAACGTCATGTTCTGGTGCGTCAGCGTGACGCCCTTCGGCTTGCCCGTCGAGCCGGAGGTGTAGATCAACGCGGCCAGGTCGATCGCCGTCGCGCGCAGCGAGCGCGGAGCCTCGTGCGCTGCCAGCTGCGCGAAGGGCACGTCACCGTCGTGGCCGTCTCCCACGCAGACCACGGTGCGGAGCTTCGGCGCCAGCGCGGCGGCGTCGGCCACGACGCCCCGGTGCGCGCTCTCGCAGATGATCCCGGTCGCGCCGGCGTCGGCCAGCACCTGGCCGAGCTTCTCGGCCTTCATCGTCGGGTTGAGCGGCGAGAAGGCCGCACCGGCGCGCAGCACGCCGTAGATCGACGCGGCGCCCTCGACGGTGTTCGGGAGGAACACTCCAACGCGGTCGCCCCGCTCGATGCCCGCTGCGACCAGGCCGCCGGCGATGCCGTCGGCCAGGCGGTCGAGCTCGCCGTAGCTGACGCGGCGATCGCCCGCCACGATCGCGGTCTTGTCGGGCGTGCGCGCCGCGGACGCGCGCAGGTGGTCGTCGAGCGTGCGCACCGCCATTTCTAGACCGCCGCGGTGCGCTTGCCGGAGACGAAGCGCACCAGGCCGCCAAGCGAGCCGAAGTTGTCCTCGGTGATCTCGGAATCCTCGACAACGATCCCATAGCGCTCCTCAACCTCGCCGACCAGCTCGACGACACCTGTCGAATCGATCACGCCAAGCTCGAGGAAGCGGTCCTCGTCGGTCAGCTCCAGATCGGGCTGCAGGTACAGGAAGTTCTCGCTGATGTAGTCGTACAGCTCGTCGCGAACGCTCACGCTTACTCCTCGTTGTTCAGGCGCTCCGGACCCCCTCGAGTCCGTCCGCCACCATGGTGGGCGAGGCCGCCCCCCATGCCACCCCCCGGATGGGTTAGGCGGCGCTACCCACCCGTACGGGTAGCTCCAGATGGAGCCGCACGCGCGGTTCCTCGCGCTCCTCGGGGAAGCGCATCGCGCCGCCCACGAACGTCTCGTGCCAGACCTGCGTCGAGAGCACGCCCATGAGCGCCATGTTCTCGCGGAAGCCCGTGGCGCGGCCCGCGCGGCAGCGTCGCACGAGTCCTGCCACGGCGCGCTCGGCGTAGATGCCGACGTCGCGCACGGCCTCGGAGGAGAGGCGCTCGGTCACCCACTCGGGCTCGTTGGCGAAGAACGCCGCCGCCTCGGGGGCGCGGTAGGGCTGCTTGGGCCGCTGTGCCACGATCGGCGGGACGACCTCGGCAGCGACGCGGCGCACGGCGATCTTCTCGTGCAGGCCGGCGAGCTTGTCCTGAGGACGAGTGGTGACCGAGTTCTCGAACACGCGGTGGTCGAGGAACGGGAAGCGCCCCTCGATGCCGTGCGCCATGCCCACGCGGTCGGCCTGTGCGGCCAGCAGGTGGTTGCCGAGCAGCGTCGTCAGCTCCAGGTAGGCAGCGCGCTCGAGCACGCTCATGCGGCCGAACTCCTCGGGCAGGTCGTCGCGCAGGCGCTCGAGCGGGTCGACGCCCTCGAGCGCCGCTCGAGTGTCGCCGGAGTAGAGTGACTTGACGCCCGAGGTCGCGGCGATGCGCGTCTGGTGCGAGAAGAGCGGGTCGCTGGCCGGTCCGGCGTCGAGGAAGAAGCGCCGCCAGGACTCGCCGCGGCGCCCACCGGTCGCTGCGAAGTACGGGTACATGCGGTCGAACAGCGACGCGCGCCAGGCAGCGTCGGGGTCACGCGCGCAGAAGGCGCGCACCTTCGCCTCCTTGAAGAGGTCGTAGCCCCAGTAGAGCTCGTCCGCGCCCTCCCCGGTCGCGACCACCGTGATGCCCTGCTCGCGCGTCGAGCGCGCGAGCAGGTAGAGCGGCACGCCGGCCGAGCGAATGACCGGCGTCTCGAGGTGGCGCATGACGTCCTGGAAGGCGTCGGTGATCTCCTCGGGACCGATCTCGATCACGTGGTGCCGGGTGCCGAGCTCCTCGGCGACCTGGCGCTGGAAGGCCGACTCGTCGAAGAGCGGGTCGCGGAAGGCGAGCGAGAACGTGCGCAGCTGGTGATCGGTCTGCTCGACAGCCAGCGCCGTCGTCAGGCTCGAGTCGAGCCCGCCCGAGAGGTAGCAGCCGACGGGGACGTCCGCGCGCAGGCGCAGGCGCACGGAGTCGCGCAGCAGCTCGCCGAGCTCCTCCGCCGGGGGCGCAGGTGCGTCGACCGCGTAGCGCGGTTCCCACCAGGCGCGCTCCTCCACGATCTCGCCGTCGCGCCACACGAGCAGGTGGCCGGGCGGCAGCAGGCGGATGCCCTTGAAGGCCGAGCGCGGTGGGCGCGCAGCCCAGAACGTGAAAACCTCGTCGATGCCCTCGAGGTCGGGGGTGGCGTCGACGAGACCCGAGGCCAGGATGCCCTTGACCTCACTGGAGAAGACGATGCCGCCGTCGGGCAGGCTCGCGTAGTGCAGCGGCCGCACGCCGAAGCGGTCGCGCATCAGCGTGAGCGTGCGCGTGGGCCGGTCGAGGTGCGCGATGCCCCATTGCCCGTTGCAGCGGTGCAGCGCCCGCGGGCCGTCGCGGTCGAGCAGGCGGAGCAGGATCTCGGTGTCGCTCGTCGTGCGGAAGCGCTCGCCCTGGGCCTCGAGCTCCTGCCGGAGCTCGTAGTGGTTGAAGACCTCGCCGTTGTAGACCATCACCGTGTCGCGATGGGCGCCCTGCATCGGCTGCCAGCCGGACGGGATGTCGAAGATCGCGAGCCGCGTCGAGACGAGGCCGACGCCTCCGCCCGAGGCGATGCCGTAGCCGTCGGGGCCGCGGTGGCGGATCGCGCCGGCCATGCGGCGCAGCCTGGGCTCGTCGACCGCGCGCGCCGAATCGGCGTGCAGGATGCCCGCGATGCCGCACACGTCAGCGGCCGGCCGGGTGGTTCGAGCCGTCGATGTTGATGATCCGCGCACTCGAGTGCAGGTAGGACGTGGCTTTGCGCACGCGCAGCACCTCGTCGTAGGCGCTCGCGACGCCATCCGCGTCCATGCCCACGAGCGGCGCCAGGTCGTCCGGCGCGATGCCTTCCTCGACGCCGTGCACGAGCAGGTCCATCTTGTCGTAGGGATGGCCGAAGTAGAACTCCTCCTGCGTCTGCGGGAGGCTGAAGGTCTCGGTCGTCGGATCGCGCTCGGCGATCGCCGCGGGCAGCCCGAGATGGCGCGCGAGCGCGTAGACCTGCGTCTTGTAGAGCTTGGCGATCGGCTTGATGTCGGCCAGCCCGTCGCCACCCTTGACGAAGAAGCCCTGGTCGTACTCGAGCCGGTTGGGCGTGCCGATGACCGCGTAGCCGAGGGAGTCGGCCCAGGTGTACTCGATCAGCTTGCGCACGCGCTGCTTCATGTTCGTCGCGGCAATCAGCTTGCGGTAGGTCGTCGCGGGGATGCGCTGCTCCTCGCGCGAGCCGTCGGGCTTCTCGATCACGAGCGCGAAGACGACCACGCCGCCGGGCGCCGAGCGCACGACCTTGTGCTTCCAGTGCGACTCGTACTGCGGGAACACCTCGCGGATCGCCTCGTCGCGGCGCCGGTAGCAGCCGAGGCCCTCGAGCGCGGCGGAGATGGACTCCTCCCGCTGCGGCGCACCCAGGCTCTCGGCCAGCTCGAGGCCGAGGTCGGATGCGCCCAGCCCGATGTCCTTCTCGGGCATGCGCAGCAGGAGAACATGCTTCGGTCCGAACGCGCGCACGGCGAGCGCCGCGCAGACGCCCGAGTCGACGCCTCCGGAGACGCCCAGCACGGCGCCGCGCCGGCCGAGCTCGCGCACGGCATCGCGGATGCCGGTGGCGAGAGCGTTGGCGGTGGCCTCGAGGTCGAGGGCGAGCGGATCTGTCGCGGTAGGTGCGGTCACGTGATCCACCCTACCCGTGGACTTCTCCCCCGGCACCACGCGCCCGGGCAGGAGGTTCACAGGAAGACCTATCCGATCGGACGGGGGAGTGCGGTCGGCGGAGGCCGGGCTCGCGGCCAGGACCCTCACGCGTTTCCTGGCTCGCCGGGCCTTGTATCGCCGGGTCTTGTATCGCGGGATCCCTCGGCGCCCGCGCAGGACTCCCGCTGCGCATGTCGAAGCGCCATGCAATGGCACCCCGCCGCAAGACCGCGACGGCGCGGCGAGCGCCCGCCCGCAGCTCTCGCCCTGCTCGCAAGCGGGCTGCTCCGGCACGCCGCTCTCGCGCGCGCGAGCCGCTCCTCGCGCCGCATCAGTACCGCGATCTCGCGGGTCTTGCCCTGTGCGCGGCGGCCGCCTTTTCGGCGCTCGTCGTGTGGGCCAACGCGGGCGGCGGCAGCCTCGGCGGCGCGCTTCGCGCTGGGCTCGAGCTGACCACCGGTCGTGCCGTGGCGGTCGCGCCGCTCGTACTCGCGGCGCTCGGCGCGAGCCTCCTCGTGCATGCCGACGCCCGTCGTCTGCGGCCGTTCCGCTTCGGCGGCGCCCTGCTCGCGCTGGGCGTGCTCTCGCTGCTGGGGTCGGCCAAGCTCGAACACCACGCGCTGCGTCATGGCGGCGGCTACCTGGGCAATGGCCTGCACGCGGCCGTGGCGTCGGTCGCCGGAGAGCCCGGCGCCGTCGTGCTCTCGCTGTTCGCCCTGATCGCAGGCCTGCTGCTGCTTTCCGGCGCCTCTGCCCACGTCTTGCTCGGAAACAGCGCGCGTGCCGCGCGCCGCTCCGCGCAGGGCGTCGTCCGCGTCGCCGCGACCGTGCGCAGCGTGCCGGTGCCGGCCGACTTTCCCGCGGCCGTGCGCCCGCGCCGCGCCAAGCCGGCCGCGTCGCCGCCGCCGCTCGACCTCGAGCAGCAGTTCCCCGACGTCTTCGAGCGAGTGCCGCAGCCCGAGCCCGCCTTCGAGCCGCCCCTGCCGGTCATGCCGCCCCTGCCCCCGCCCTTCGTCCCCGAGGACGCGGACGGCGACGTCACGGAGGCGCACGACGTGCCCGTCGCGCAGGAGTCGGACGCGCACGACATCGTCGTTCCGCTGCCCGTCTCCAACTACCGCCTGCCGGACGCTCGCGTGTTGCAGCGCGGCACGCGCCCGACGGGCAAGGACGTGGACGTCGAGCGCGTGGGCAACTCGCTGCTCGCGGCGCTCACCGAGCATGGCGTCGAGGCGCGCCTGATCGGCACCGTGTCGGGCCCGCGCGTGACGCGCTACGAGCTCCAGCTGGCGCCGGGCACGAAGGTCTCGCGCGTATCCGCGCTGCGTGACGACCTCGCCTACGCCCTGGCCACGACCGAGATCCGCATCCTCGCGCCCATCCCCGGCAAGCAGGCAGTCGGCGTCGAGGTGCCCAACCGCTCGCCCAATCTCGTCTCGCTCGGCGATCTCGTGGACGAGCCGGCGGTCGGATCGCCGCTCACCGTCTGGCTCGGCAAGGACATCTCGGGCCAAACGGTGATCGCCGACCTCGCCCGCATGCCGCACCTGCTGATCGCGGGCACGACGGGCTCGGGCAAGTCCGGCTGCATCAACTCGATGCTCTGCTCCATCCTGCTGCGCGCGACGCCGGACGAGGTGCGGATGATCCTGATCGACCCCAAGAAGGTCGAGCTCAACCATTACGAGACGATCCCGCATCTGCTCACGCCGGTCGTGACGAACATGAAGAACGCCGCGGCGGTGCTCGCGAACGTGGTGCGCGAGATGGAGTCGCGCTACGAGCTGATGGGTCTGCACAAGGCGCGCAACCTGCCCGAGATGAACCGCGTGCGACTGCGCGACGGCAAGCAGCCGCTGCCCTACATGCTGGTCGTGATCGACGAGCTCGCCGACCTCATGATGGTCTCGCCGGCCGAGGTCGAGGACGCGATCATCCGCCTCGCGCAGAAGTCGCGCGCCGTGGGCATCCACCTCCTGCTGGCCACCCAGCGCCCCTCGGTCGACGTCATCACCGGCATGATCAAGGCCAACGTGCCGAGCCGCATCGCCTTCGCCGTGTCCTCCCAGACCGACTCCCGCGTGATCCTGGACACCGCGGGTGCCGAGGCGCTGCTCGGCTCGGGCGACATGCTCTACAAGCCGCTGGGCACCTCGCGGCTGCAGCGGGTGCAGGGCGGATACATCTCCGAGGAGGAGATCGCGCTGCTCGTCCAGCAGTGCCGCGTGCAGGCCGAGCCCGACTTCAGCGAGGAGCTGCTCGAGGCCGCGCCCGACGTCGAGGCCGAGGAGCTCGATCCCGACGAGGACGACCTGCTCGACGACGCCATCCTGTGCGTCGCCCAGCACGAGACCGCCTCGGTCTCGCTGCTGCAGCGGCGCCTGCGCGTCGGGTACACGCGCGCAGGACGGCTCGTCGACATGCTCGAGCGGCGCGGCGTGATCTCGGGCTACGAGGGATCCAAGCCGCGCCGCGTGCTCGTCACCTACGACGAGGCGCAGCGCATGGTCGGTCGCACCCCCATCGAGGGGTGAAGGGCGCGTCCTGGCAGGCGCGCAGCGCGGTCGCCCTGCTGATCGGCGCGATCGGCGAGGGCGTCTGCGTCCTGCTCGCCGAGTACGTCGCGGGCGGGTTCGTGCTGGCGGTGTTCGTCGTCTCGATCGGCCTCGGCTGGCACTTCGGGCCCACGATCGGGGGAATCGCCGCCGGTTTTCCGCCGCTCGGGGTGATTTTCGTCGATCCGGGGGACGCGTATCTCGGAGAGCGCATACTCACGGCGCTCACGATCGTCCTGCTGCTGGGCGGCTCTGCCTGGCTCACGGGGCGGGTGCGGGAGCGCTACGGAAAGCCCCCCTGGGAGCACTCCCTGGGAGGCCGGGAGTAGACTGAAGGCCTCGCGGGCGCCGGACGCCCGCCGGATCCTTATGTTCGAAATCGGTGCCACACTGCGCGAAGCGCGCGAACGTCGTCAGCTGACCTGGGAACAGGTCGAGGCCGACACCAAGATCCGCGCCAAGTACCTGCGTGCCCTCGAGGAGGAGGAGTTCGACAGCCTCCCGTCGGGGACGTACGTGCGCGGGTTCCTGCGCGCCTACGCCAGTTACCTCGGGCTCGACGGGCGGCTGTTCGTGGACGAGTACGCCTCGCGCTTCGGCACGCGGCACGACGACGAGCTGTTCCGGCGGCGTCGCGAGCGGCCGATGACCCAGCGGCGCGAGTCCTCGAGCGCGGTGCTGGTCGCGCTCATCGCGGTGGTCGCCATCGGCGTCCTGTTCTTCGTCGCCTGGCGTTTCGGCCCCGGCGAGGGTCCGACGCCGCAGCCGCTCGTCGTGACCACGACCCAGACGGTCCCGCGCAACGGCAACCTCGCGGCGACGACCGCGCCGACGGTCGCGGCGACGGACACGACCGCGCGCAGGTCGACGCCCCAGCGCCAGCCCGTCCACCTGCGAGTCGACGTCTCGCCCGACCACGAGACCACGTGGGTCAAGATCACGCGGCTCTCGACCGGCAAGCCGATCGCGCAGAAGCGGGTCCCGCCCGGCGGTCACCTCGGCGGCGGCAATCTCCAGGACGCCGACGGCTTCGCGATCGAGAGCGGCATTCCCGGCAACGTGATGCTGGCCGTGAACGGCCGCACCTTCTCGCTCAACGGCACGGGGCCCGTGTGGGTCGTCACCGCCGACTCGGCGGCCGTGCACGTCGAGCCGGCCGCCAAGGTTCCGCCGGCAGCCGTCAAAGAACAGCCGTGACGGCCCGCAGGCCGGCGGCGGCGCTGCTCATCACCGGGCAGGAGCTTCTGCTCGGCCTCGTCGCCGATGCCAACACGCGCTTTCTGGCGCACGAGCTGGACGGGCTCGGGATCGAGCTGCGCCGCGTCAGCGTCGTCGGCGACGGCCGAGACGAGATCGCAACGGGGCTGCGTGATCTGGCCGGACACGACCTCGTGATCATCTCGGGCGGTCTTGGCCCGACCCACGACGACCGCACCGTCGAGGCGGTGGCCGAGGTCGCGGGCGCCGAGCTGGTGCTGGACGAGCAGCTGCTCGAGACGATTGCCGCCATCACCGCCGCGTTCGCGCGGCGACGCGGAACCGACCCCGCGCTCAACCGGGACGGTGACCGCAAGCAGGCGCTCGTGCCGCGCGGAGCGACCGTGATCCCGCCGGCCGGCACCGCGCCCGGGCTGCTGCTCGCACTGGGCATCGCGCAGGTCCTGGTGCTGCCGGGCCCGCCGCGGGAGCTCGCAACGGTGTGGCGGCGCGCGCTCGAGCTCGAGCCGATCGCGGCCGTGCGAGCGCGCGCCGGAAAGCTGCTGCGGCACACGCTGCGGGTCTACGGAGTCGGGGAGCCCGCCGTCGCGCGCGCCTTCGCAGCTGCCGGTGGCGACGCCGGCGGCACGCGCACGACGATCTGCGCCCGTGCGATGGAGGTGGAGGTCACGATCCGCGCGGAGCCCGAGTGCGAGACGGCCCTCGAGCAGCTCGTGGCGGGCCTGCGCTCGCAGCTCGGGGATGCGATCTACGCCGAGGACGAGCGACCGCTGTCCGAGCACGTGCTCGAACTGCTGCGCGGCCGCGGCCTGCACCTCGCCGTGGCCGAGTCGTGCACCGCCGGCCTCGTGGCCGCCCGGCTCGCGGACATCCCCGGCTCCTCTGACGTCCTGCTCGGGGGCGTGATCGCCTACGCCGACGATGTCAAGCGTGGGCTGCTGGGAGTGCCGGCGGCCCTGCTGTCCGAGCACGGCGCGGTCTCGGCCGAGGTTGCCCGGGCAATGGCCGAGGGCGCGCGCGCGGCGACCGGCGCCGAGGTCGGCATCTCGGTGACGGGCGTGGCCGGCCCGGGCGGAGGCAGCGAGCGCAAGCCGGTGGGGCTCGTCTACCTGCACGTCTCGGCGCCCGGCGTCGAGCGTGGGCAGGAACAGCACCTGATCGGCGATCGAGCGCAGGTGCGCGAATGGGCCACCGTCGCGGCGCTCCAGCTGGTGCGTACGACACTCTCGTGACATTTCGCGTGGGTGCGGCGGACCCCGCCCGCTAAGCTACCGGCAGAACATACGTTCGTAGTGAAACGCCGGCGGCGCTTCGTCCGAAGCCGGTGCGAAACTGGCGAGCCCGGCTGCGTGGAGGAGACGAGATGGCAGATCAGAAGAATCAGGCGCTGACGGCGGCGCTCGGACAGATCGAGAAGGCATTCGGCAAAGGCGCGATCATGCGCATGGGCGACGAGACCAAGATCCCGGTCGCCGCGATCTCGACCGGATCGCTCTCGCTCGACCTCGCGCTCGGGGTGGGCGGCGTCCCGCGCGGGCGCATCGTCGAGATCTTCGGCCCGGAGTCGTCGGGCAAGACGACGCTCTGCTACCACATCCTCGCCGAGGCCCAGAAGGCCGGCGGGACGTGTGCATTCATCGACGCGGAGCACTCCATGGATCCGGGCTACGCCGCCGCGATCGGCGTCGACGTCGACGAGCTGCTCGTCTCGCAGCCCGACTCGGGGGAGCAGGCGCTCGAGATCTGCGAGCTGCTCGTGCGCTCGGGCGCGATCGACATCGTCTGCATCGACTCCGTGGCGGCGCTCGTGCCGAGGGCGGAGCTCGAGGGCGAGATCGGCGA
Source organism: Gaiellales bacterium (assembly GCA_035696365.1). Taxonomy (GTDB): domain Bacteria; phylum Actinomycetota; class Thermoleophilia; order Gaiellales; family JALYLC01; genus JALYLC01. The sequence continues at coordinate 19,813 of DASRQS010000013.1, forward strand.
CTCCTTCGTCGGCATCCAGGCCCGGTTGATGAGCCAGGCGCTGCGCAAGCTCGCCGGCTCCCTCAACCGCAGCGGCACCGTATGCGTGTTCACGAACCAGCTGCGCGAGAAGATCGGCGTGATGTTCGGCTCGCCCGAGACCACGCCCGGCGGCCGTGCGCTCAAGTTCTACGCCTCCGTGCGCCTCGACATCCGGCGCATCGAGACGCTCAAGGACGGCGCCGAGGCCTACGGCAACCGCGTGCGCGTCAAGGTCGTCAAGAACAAGGTTGCCCCGCCCTTCCGGCAGGCCGAGTTCGACGTCATCTACGGCCGCGGCATCTCCTGGGAGGGCACGGTGCTGGACGTCGGCCTGGAGAAGGCGGTCGTGCAGAAGAGCGGCTCGTTCCTCTCGTTCGAGGAGGAGCGCATCGGCCAGGGCCGCGAGAAGGCCAAGGCGTTCCTGCGCGAGCATCCGGACGTGCTCCAGCGCATGCTGAACCGCATCCAGGCCGTCTCGGAGGGCTCGATCATCCCGGGCGCCACGGTGCCCCCGCCCGGCCTCGCGCTGGGCGAGGTCGGCGGTGAGGTGCCGCCGCCGGCGGCGGAGCCCGAGGCGCCGGCCAACGGCGTCCCGGTCGCGGCCGGCGTCGGCGACGCCTGACAGCGAGCGGACTCGGCGAGTCCCTGATGGACGAGGTGCGCGAGCGGGCGCTCGACGCGGCAGCCAAGGCGCTGGCGCGGCGGGCGCTCTCTCGCGCGGCGCTCGAGGCCCGGCTCGCGGGCGTGGCGCCCGCCGACGTCTGCGAGGCCGTCGTCAACGACCTCGAGCGTCTGGGCTACGTCGACGACGAGGCGCTGGCAGTGGCGCTGGCCGAGCAGCGGCTCGCCTCGGGCTGGGGGCCCGCGCGCGTGGAGGCCGATCTCGAGCGGCTCGCGGTAGGCGAGTCCGCAACGCGCGCCGGGGTGCGCGCTGCGGAAGCGGGGGAGGAGGCCGCCGCGCGCACGCTGCTCGCCTCACGCGCCGCGGCCGGCCGCACGCAGGCGCAGCGGCTCGGGCTGCTCGCACGCCGCGGCTTCAGCGCCGACGCCGCCGAGAGCGTGCTCGGCGTCCTGGACTAGTTTCTATGTCGCGGGCGCGGGCTGTGGCGAGCCACGGGCGATGATCGCAAGCGTCGCGAGCAGCGATGCACAGACCACGGCCACGATCGCGTAGGCCGTCGTGTCGCCATGCCGGTCCGCGAGCACCCCCGTGCTCAGCGACCCGACCGCGAAGGCGGTCGCCCAGGTCACCGAGAGCACGCCGTTGACGACTCCGTGCGAGACGCCGCGCTCGTCGGCGCCGCGAGTCGAGAGTGGATACATGGCCGTGGCCAGGATCGTGAAAGCAGGGGCGACTGCGACGAGCAGAAGCAACTGTGCGGCGTCCGAGAGCCCGGTGATCAGCAGCGCGGGCATGATCGCCAGCGCCACTGCTGCGCCCACGCCGACGCGCAGCGGCCCGATTCGCTGAGCCCGGTGCCCGGCCAGAGGTCCGGCGATTGCGCCGAAGGCGGCGCCGATCATGAGCGCCGCGCCGATGTGCCACGTGGCCACCCCGTTGGCGTGCAGGTGGCGTGGTACGAGCAGGTCGATCGCGCCCAGTGAGACCGGATCGATCACCGAGAGCAGGATGGCCGCGAGCACGAGGCGATTGCGCAGCACGCTGCCGATCGAGCGCACGTAGCTGCGCTCGGGCGCGATCGCCCGGCCGACCGGCGCGCGCAGGACGAGCGGAATCGTGAGCGCCGCCACGCCGGCCAGGCACGTGAACGCCAGCAGCGGCGAGGTCGCGTGCGCGAACGAGCCGATCCCCGGCCCGATCACCGCCCCCGTGGAGAAGAGGCCCATGACGATGCCGGACTCGCGCGGAAGCCGGTCGCTCGGGGTGTTGGCCGACAGCCACGCCATCGAGGCGGCCCAGGTGATCCCGGCGGCGCACCCCTGCAGCGCGCGGGCCAGATCGAGCACGATCGCGTTCGGGGCCAGCGCGAACGCGAGCGTCGAGACCGTCAGCAGCGCCGACCCCGCGAGCGCCATCCGGCGGCCGCCGAAGCGTGGTGTGACGAGGCCCGAGAGCAGGCCGATGATCGGGGTGGGGAGGGGATAGGCGGCCAGGACGAGCCCGGCGCCCGTCTTCGAGAGATGGAAGCGGTCGGAATAGCTCGGCAGCAGCGGCACCACGGCCTGGTAGAGCGTCGACTCGACCAGCATGGTCAGGCCGACCGCGATCGTGATGCGGCGCGCGTTCACCGCTCGATTCTGCCCGCTCGCGTGCGGCTGGTGCGCCGCCCCCGGCAACCGACAAAGCTCTACGATGTGGGCCTAACCCATTCGATCATTCGCCGACGCGAGGCACGCGCCGGCAGTTCGCGTACCACGACCCCTCCGAATCGGCGCCCAGGCGCCACCAGACCGCTCCCACGCAGGGAGCGACCGGAACACTTCCCCCCGCGATCTGCCTGCTGCTCACGCTGCGGCACGACTGCACGGGGCCGGCGGCTTCTGCCGGGCGGCCCAGGGAGACCGACATGCTCGAGGCAGTTCTTGCCCTACTGGGACTCGTCGTCGGGGCTGCGCTCGCCGCCGTCTTCATGCGCAGCCGCGGTGGCTCCGCCGAGGCACTGCGCGTCGAGGCCGAGCGCGAGCTGACGAGCGCCCGGCGTGAGGCCGACGCGGTACGCAAGGAGGCGGAGGTGGCCGCCAAGGAGCACATGCTCGCCGCCCGCAGCGAGGTGGAGGAGCAGCTCAAGGGGCGCAGCCTCGAGGTTGCCCGCTCGGAGGAGCGGCTCGGCGCCCGGGCGGCGCAGCTCGACCAGGCGGCCGCCGACATCGCCGCCCGCGAGAGCCGCCTGAGCGAGCGGGACACGGCGGTGACGGAGCGCGAGGGTCGCGTAGGGCTGCTCGTGGAGGAGCAGCAGCGCGAGCTGGAGCGCGTGGCTGCGATGACGCAGACCCAGGCCCGCGACGCGCTGCTGGCGCGTGTGGAGGAGCAGTCGCGCCACGACGTCGCCCGCCGTATCCGCACGATCGAGGACGAGGCGCGCATCGAGGCCGACCGGCGCGTTCGCAACATCATCTCGATCGGCATCCAGCGGACCGCCTCGGCGCACGCCGCTTCCACGACCGTCTCCAGCGTCACCCTGCCGTCGGACGAGATGAAGGGCCGCATCATCGGCCGCGAGGGACGCAACATCCGCGCACTCGAGAACCTCACGGGCGTCGACGTGATCATCGACGACACGCCCGGCGCCGTCCTGCTCTCGGGCTTCGACGGCATGCGGCGGGAGATCGCCCGGCTGACGCTCCAGCGGCTGATCGCCGACGGGCGCATCCACCCGGCGCGCATCGAGGAGTGCTACGGGCAGGCCAAGCAGGAGGTCGAGGAGGAGATCGTCCGCGCCGGCGAGCAGGCCAGCTTCGACGCCAAGGTGCCGGGGCTTCATCCCGAGCTGCTCAAGGTGCTCGGGCGCCTCAAGTACCGCACGAGCTACGGCCAGAACGTGCTCAGCCATTCCGTGGAGGTCGCCCACGTGGCGGCCATCATGGCCGCCGAGCTCGGCGCCTCGCAGAAGACGGCCCGCCGGGCTGCGCTGCTGCACGACGTCGGCAAAGCCCTCACGCACGAGGTGGAGGGCTCGCACGCGATCATCGGCGCGCAGCTCGCGCGCAAGAACCGCGAGTCGGCGGCCGTCGTGCACGCCATCGAGGCCCATCACTTCGAGGTCGAGCCGCAGACGATCGAGGCGGTGCTCGTACAGGCCGCGGACGCGATCTCGGCCGCCCGGCCGGGCGCTCGCGGCGAGACCATGGAGCATTACGCCAAGCGGCTGGAGGATCTCGAGCGCATCGCGACGTCGAAGCCCGGCGTCGAGCGCTGCTTCGCGATGCAGGCGGGCCGCGATGTCCGCGTGATGGTGAAGCCCGAGATGGTCGACGATGACGCGGCCACTATCCTCTCGCACGAGATCGCGCGCGAGATCGAGGACAGTCTCGAGTACCCCGGCCAGATCCGGGTGACGGTCATTCGCGAGCTGCGCGCGACGGACGTCGCACGCTGAGCTTGTAGACCGTGCCCACCCATGACGTGGCCTGCGTGGGCCTCGCGAGCATCGACATCATCCTTGACGGGCTCGAGGCTTTGCCCGTGCACGGTGAGCTTGCGCACGCGCCGCGCTCGGAGGTCGCGCCCGGCGGTGCCTGCAACGTGGCCATCGCCTGCTCGAGGCTCGGCCTGCGCAGCGCCCTGGTAGCGCCTGTCTGCCAGGACGATCTCGGCTCGCTGCTGACGGCCCGGCTGGCCGGGGCGGGAATCGACTGGATCGGGCCTCCCGGCCTGCGCACACCGGTCAGCGTCGCCCTGGCCAGCACGGGGGAGCGCGCCTTCGTGCAGTCCGGCGATCCGCGGCCGCTGCTCGCGACCGACGTGGCGCAGCTGACGCCGCGCGCGGTCATCGGCGACGTGGAGGGCATCGTCGCGCATCCCGACGCGCCACGCATGTACGCGACCTGCGACACGGTGCAGGCCCACCACTGCGCCGGCCGCCCCGAGGCGCTGATCGGCGCAGCGGGCACGCTGATCGTGAACGCCGGCGAGGCAGCGCTCGTGACGGGGCAGGGCGACCCGGAGGAGGCGGCGGTGCAGCTGGCCCGCCTGGTCGCGACGGCCATCGTGACGCTCGGCGCCGAGGGCGCGGTGGCCGCGAGCGGCGGGATCGTGGCCCACGCGGAGGCGCCGCGGCAGAACACGCGCGCGCTCGTCGGCGCCGGCGAGGTGTTCGCCGCGGCCTACGTCTGGGCCGATCTGGCGGGCTCGCCCCTGGCCGAGCGCCTGGCGCTGGCCTGCCTCTACGCGACGCTCTCGCTGCGTGCCCCGAGCGTGCTGCGCGGGGCACTCACTCTCCGCGAGCTGGTGCGCGCGGCCGAGACGCACGGCGTCCCCGTGCCGCCCGGCACCGGCGGCTGACCTGCACAGATCGGGTCAGGCACGCACCTGTGCGTGCCTGACCCGAAATGTGCTGCGCTGCCGAGCGCCGAGCCGCTCCTAGACTCCATGGCGAGACCGTTCAACCGCCTGGAGGCACGCGCCCGATGAGCACGCCCGAGGTCACGCCGTTCCACACGCAGCTGCCGGTGAAGCTCAGCTTCGGCGACGGCGTCATCGCCGAGCTGTCCGATGTGCTCGCCTCGCTGGAGGCCGAGAGCGTGTTCGTCGTCGTCGAGGCGCCCGTGGAGGGCAACGCGGGCGTCGAGGCCGCGATCGCGGCTTGCGCCAACGACGGCATCCGGGTCGAGCGCTACCTCAAGGAGTCGGGCGAGCCGACCTTCGCCGCTGCCGACTACGTCGCGCGGGCGATCGTCGAGGGCAACTTCCAGGCCGTGGTCGGCATCGGCGGCGGCTCGGCGCTCGATCTCGCGAAGGCGGGGCGCCTGCTGGCGGACGCGGGCGGGTCGCCCTGGGACTACCTCGAGGGCGGCCGGCCGTTCGCACCGCCGGCGCTGCCGCTCGTGCTCTGCCCCACGACCTCCGGCACGGGCTCGGAGGTCTCGGGTGCCTCCGTGCTGACCGACACCGACCGCGACCGCAAGGTCGGCATCGCGAACGGGCACATGCGCGCCCAGCACGCGCTCGTCGATCCGCTGCTGACGCTTGGGCTCCCGCCCGGGCCGACCGCACATTCGGGCGTGGACGCGCTGGCGCAGGCCATCGGCGCCTGCACGGTGCGCGACGGCAACCCGCTCTCGGTCGCCTTCGGGCTCGAGGCGGCGCACCACATCGGCCGCTCGCTCGAGCGGGCCGTCAAGGACGGCTCGGATCGCGACGCGCGCCGGCAGCTCGCCTGCGGCAGCCTCACCGGCGGGCTCTCGATGAACCTCTCCGACTGCGCGGCCGACCACGCGCTCGGCCAGGCCATCGGCTCGATGCTGCACCTGCCGCACGGGCTCACGATCGGCCTCGTGCTGGCCGAGACGCTCGATCGCTCGCGCGTCTCCTGCGCGCCGCGGCTGGAGCGGGTGGCCGATGCCCTGGGCGAGCCGGACGACGGCTCCGGCGACGGCACGCGCGCCGTGCGGGCCGTGCGGCGCTTGCTCAAGGCGGTGTCTTTCCCGACCATGGCCGAGGCGGGCGTGCGCGAGGAGCACGTCGAGCGCCTGGCCGAGCTGACGCTCACCGAGCAGGCCTTCTTCTTCGACTACGACTGCCACGACTGGTCGCGTGACGAGGTCGCCGGCGCCTTTCGCGAGGCGCTTGCGCTGGCCGCCCGGTGACGGGCATCCACGACAATCACAACCACCTCGTCGCCAACGGCGATCCGGTGGCGATGCTGCGCGCGGCCGAGGCGCTGGGGATCGCGAGCTTCGCGTTCACCGAGCACGTCTTCCACCTGGACGAGCCGCGCGCCGCCAGCAGGTATCTCGGCACGCGCTGGGACGGCGAGCTCGAGGGGCCGCCGATCGGCGTCGGCGCCTACTTCAGGGAGATCGTGGCCGCCGCCGAGGCGGTGCCGGCCGTCGTCGTCAGGGCCGGCCTGGAGCTCGAGCACTGGCCGGACGAGCCGCGCGTCGGCCTCGTGCAGGACGCGTTCGTCCGGGCGCACGAGGGCGATTGGGATCTCATCCTCGGCTCCGTGCACTGCCTCACCGGCGACTACTCGATCTTCGACGCCGCGATCCCGCTCAGCTCCGCCGAGGCCTGGGACGACTACCTCACGCGGCTGGCCGGCGCCGTCGAGCACGGCGGCTACGACGTCGTCACGCATCCCGTGCGGCTGGCGGTCAGCCGACCCGACGTCCCGGGCGATCTGGACCGGCGGCTCGACCGGCTGGCTGCGCTGGCCGCGGCGAGCGATACGCCGCTGGAGGTCAACGGGTCGGACGTGCGCGTCTTCCCCGAGCTCGTCCAGCTGCTGTGCGAGTCGATCGCGCGCGCCGGCGCGCCTGTCAGCCTGGGATCCGACGCCCACCGGCCGCACCGCGTGGGCGCGGTGCTGGACGGCGTCGAGCTGCTGCGCGCCGCAGGCGTGCGCAGCGCAGTCGGCTTCGAGCGCCGCGAACGGTTCGACTACCCGCTTTGAGCGTAACGACGCGCTCGGCGGAGCCGCGCGCGGCGCTGCTCCTGCTCACGTTCGCCATGGGCGTGTTCGTCGTCTCGTTCCCGCTCATGGTGATCGCGCTGCGCGACTTCGGGCCGGCCACTGCCACGCTCGTGCGCATGCTCGCGGGCGGCGCGGTGCTCGCGCTGGCAGCGCGCGGGAGCTTCGGCCGGCTGCGTGGCTCGGCCCTGCGCATCGCGGTGATCGGGGCGTTCGGCCTCGGGCTGCAGTCCTGGCTGCTCGCGTATGCCATGACGCACGTCGGCGGGGCCCTGCCGGCCCTGATGCTCGGCCTCGAGCCGATCCTCATCGGGCTCGTCGGCAGCCTCGTCGTGCGCGAGCACGTCAGCGGGCGCCTCTATCTGGCGTTCGCGCTCGGCCTCGTGGGCGAGGTCGTGATCGCGGGCTTCGTGAGCGAGAACATCGGCGGGCGCCCGCTCCTGCCGCTCGCCGCGCTGGCCGCCGTCGTCACGATGTTCTCGGCCTACAGCGTCTCCCTGCGCCAGATGGCGGCGCTGCCGTCCGCGGCGGTCGTGTGCGTGTCGTCCGCGGGAGGCGCAGCCGCCGTGCTGCCGATCGTGCTGTTCGAAGTGGTGCGCGGCGATGCCGTGCAGGCGCTCAACGCAGGCCCCGTCTCGGCGCTCGCGTTCTCGGCAGTGGTGGCTGCCGGCTTCGGCTCGCTCGCCTGGGCGGCCGTCCTGTCTCGCGTGCGCGCGGCCGTGGCCGCGCTCGGTCTGTACGTCATCCCGATCGGCGGGGCGATCGCGTCCCACATCGTGCTCGACGAGCCGCTGTATGCCCGCCACGCCGTGGGCGGCGCCATCGTGATCGCGGCGATCCTGATCGCCCGCTCCTAGACTGCAATGCGATGCGCCGCTACAGCGTCACCACTTTCGGCTGCCAGATGAACGTCCACGACTCCGAGCGCATGAAGGGGCTGCTCGAGTCGCTGGGCCTCGGCGAGGCGACCGCGCCCGAGGAAGCCGACGTGCTCGTGTTCAACACCTGCACGATCCGCGAGAAGGCGGACGAGCGCTTCCACGCGCGGCTGATGGACGCCCGCGCTGCCAAGCTGCGTGATCCGTCCAAGGTCATCGTGGTCGGCGGATGCTGGTCGGAGTCGGTCAAGGACGAGCTGTTCGAGCTCTACCCGTTCGTCGACCTGGCCTATGGCCCGGGCAACATCTCGCGGCTCGGCGAGTTCATCAAGGCCGGCGGAGACGTGCCTCGCGGGCACTTCTCGACCTTCGACGAGTTCTCCGGCGACCTGCCGATGCGCCGCGAGCGGCCGTTCCAGGCTTGGCTGCAGATCTCCCAGGGCTGCAACTCGACCTGCTCGTATTGCATCGTGCCGTCGGTGCGCGGTCGCGAGCAGTCCCGGCCCGCGGACGCCCTCGTGGCCGAGGCCGAGCGCTTCGCCGCCGAGGGCGTGCGCGAGCTGACGCTGCTCGGCCAGAACGTCAACTCGTGGGGCCGCGATCTACCCGTGGCCGACCGCCGCGGCTTCGGGGACCTCCTGCGGCTGCTGGACGCCGTGCCCGGTATCGAGCGCATCCGCTACACGAGCCCGCACCCGAAGGACATGCGCGACGACGTCGTCGCCGCGCACCGCGAGTGCGCCTCGGTGTGCGAGCACGTGCACCTGCCGCTGCAGTCCGGCTCGACGCGCATCCTGCGCGCGATGCGGCGCACGTACTCGCGCGAGCGCTTCGTGGCGCTCGCGCACCGCCTGCGCGAGGCGGTACCCGGTCTGGCGCTCACGACCGACGTGATCGTGGGCTTCCCGGGGGAGACGGAGGAGGACTTCGCCGAGACGCTGGCCGTCTGCGAGGAGGTCTCGTTCGATCACGCCTTCACGTTCATCTATTCGCCGCGGCGGGGCACGGACGCGGCGCGCATGGACGAGCAGGTCGCCGAGGACGTCACGCGCGAGCGGCTCGAGCGCCTCGTCGAGGTCGTTCAGCGCCACGCCCACGCGCGCAACCAGGAGCTGCTCGGGACGTTGCAGGAGGTGCTCGTCGAGGGGCCTTCGCGCACCGACCCCGCCGTCCTGCGCGGGCGCACCCGGACCAACAAGACCGTGCTCCTGGGCGATGCCGACCCGGGCGAGCTCGTGCAGGTGCGCATCGAGGCGGCGACGTCGCAGACTCTGCGCGGCGTGCGCGAGCGCGTGCCCGCAGCCGTCTGAGCGATGGTCGTCGGCATCTTCGGCGCGACGGCGTCGGGCAAGTCCGCGCTCGCACTCGCACTCGCGCGCCGCGTGCCCTGCGAGATCGTGAGCGTCGACGCGATGCAGGTCTACGCCGGCGTCGAGACGCTGACCAATCAGCCGACGGCGGCCGAGCGGGCCGAGGTGGCGCACCACCTGGTCGGCTACCTGCCGCTGACCGCCGCGAGCTCCGTCGGGGCGCACGCACCGCTCGCGCAGGACGCAATCGACGCCGCCGCCCGGCGCGAGGCCCTGCCGCTGGTCGTGGGCGGGACGGGCCTCTACCTGCGCGCCGCGCTGGCCGAGCTCGCCCTGCCGCCCTCGGTGCCCCCCGTCGAGCGGGAGCGCTGGGAGCGCTTCTACGACGAGCGCGGCGCGAGCGGCGCCCTCGAGGAGCTGGAGCGCCTGGACGCCCGCGCGGCGGCGCGGCTGCACCCCAACGACCGTCGCCGCGTCGTGCGCGCGCTCGAGCTGGCCGGCCAGGGCGCGAGCCTGGTGCCCGAGCGCGACCGGCTCTGGGGCGGCGGCATGCGGCGGCCGTCCGTCGTGGCCGTGCTCTCCTGGCCGCGCGCCGAGCTGCGCGCGCGCATCGCCGAGCGCACCGGCTTGATGCTCGCGAGCGGCGCCGTGGAGGAGGTGCGAACACTGCGAGCTGCGGGCACCGAGCCGTCGCCCACGGCCGCGCGCATTCTCGGGCTCGCTCAGCTCGGCGGCTACCTGGACGGCCGGCGCACGCTGGAGGACGTCGCCGAGGAGATCACGCTGCGCACCGGCCAGTACGCCCGCCGCCAGGAGACCTGGGCGCGTAGGATCCCCGAGGTCATCGAGCTCGCGGGCGCCGACGGCCCCGAGCGCAACGCCGACCGCCTGCTGGAGCTGATCCGTTGACGACCGACCCGCAGGCGCTCGCCCGGCTCGCCTACGAGCTCGTGGCGGTGCCGAGCGTGACCGGCGAGGAGGCCGCGCTCGCCGACCTGGTGGAGGCGCGCTGCCGCGCGCTGCCCGGCGTGGCCGTCGAGCGCCTCGGCAATGCGCTCGTGGCCCGCGTGGGCGAGCGCGACGACGCCGTGGCGCTGGTCGGGCACCTCGACACCGTGCCGCCCTGGGAGGGCCACGAGCCGAGGCTCGAGGGCACGCGCGTGATCGGGCGCGGTGCGGCCGACATGAAGGGCGGCGATGCCGCCATCCTCGCCGTGCTGGAGCAGTGCGCGCAGGCCGCCGCCGACGTCGTATGCGTGTTCTACGACCGCGAGGAGGGGCCGAACCGCGAGAACGGCATCCACGCCGTGCTGGCCGGGTCGCGGCTGCTCGGGCGTCCCTCCTTCGCCTTCGTCGGCGAGCCGACGGGCTGCGACATCCACGCCGGCTGTGTCGGGGTGCTCAACGCGGATCTCGTCTTCCACGGCCGCACGGCGCACAGCGCGCGGCCCTGGGAGGGCGACAGCGCGGTGCTGCGCGCCGTTCCGTTCCTGCAGCGAGCGGCCGCCATCGCGAAGAGGCCCGTCGAAGTCGAGGGACTCACGTTCTATGACACGCTCTGCATCACGCAGATCCACGGCGGCGTCGCACGCAACGTCGTGCCCGATCGCGTCGAGGTCGCGCTCAACATCCGCTTCGCGCCCGGACGTGAAGCCGCCTTCGCCCGCCGCGAGGTCGAGGATCTGGTCGCGGGCGATGCCGAGCTGACGTGGATCGACGAGAGCCCCGCCGCCCCTCCGCGCCTCTCCGAGCCGGTGCTCGCCCGCTTCCTGGCCGAGACGGGGGTGCGCGTTCTGCCGAAACAGGCCTGGACCGACGTGGCCTCGCTGCAGGCGCACGGCATCCCCGCCGTCAACTACGGCCCGGGCGAGGCGCACCAGGCCCATCAGCCCGGAGAGTGGATCGAGGGCGAGGCGATCGCGCGCGTGGCCGCGACGCTGTCCCGCTTCCTGCGCACGCGCTGAAAGCTACCGTTGCGGCCATGCGGGTCGCGAAATGGCAGGGCCTCGGAAACCACTTCCTGGTCGTCGAACGGCCGCCCTGGGCGCTCACGCCCGAGCGCGTGCGCCTGCTCTGCGACTACGCGCTCGGCCTCGGCGCCGACGGCGTGCTCGAGGTCGAGCTCGGCGACGACGAGGTCGGCGTGATCGTGCACAACCGCGACGGCTCGATCGCCGAGGTCTCGGGCAATGGGACCCGCATCGCAGTCGCGCACGCGGCGGAGCGCCTCGGCCGGAGCGATCTGCGCGTTCGCACGGGCGCCGGAGCGGGCGAGGCCCACATCGGCGCGGATGGGCGCATCGCGGTGCGCCTCGGCCAGGCTTCGCTGGAGGGGCCGCAGGAGGATCTGGCGGCGCCCGATCCCGGTGTCGCGTACCGCTTCGTCTCGACCGGCAATCCGCACTGCGTGCTGACGGTCGCCGACCCCGACGCGTTCGAGCTGGGCGAGACCGGTCCCCGGCTCGAGCTGCACCCGCGCTTCCCGGAGCGCACGAACGTCGAGGCCGTGACGCCGGTGGATCGCCACCGCCTGCGCATGCGCGTCTGGGAGCGCGGCGTCGGTGAGACGCAGGCCTGCGGCTCGGGCGCGTGCGCCGCAGCCGTGGCCGCCATCGTCGACGGACAGTGCGAATCGCCCGTCACGGTCGAGATGCCCGGCGGCAGCGTCGAGGTCGGCGTGGACGGCGCGCTGCGGCTCACGCTGACGGGCACGGCGCAGCGGGTCTATGTCGCCGAGCTCGACGCCGCGCTGCTGGAGCAGCTGGAACGGGCCGCCTGATGCGCGGCTCGCGCCGCCTCGACGGGGTTCCCGAATACCTCTCCACGCGGCTCATGCGCACCGTCGCGGAGGCGCGGGCGCGCGGCGTGGACGTGATCTCGCTTGGCATCGGCGATCCCGACACCCCGCCGCCGGCCGAGCTCCGCGAGGAGCTGTGCGCGCAGGCGCGCCGCGACGACATCCACGGCTACCCGACGAATCACGGCATCCCGGCGCTGCGCGAGGCAGTCGCCGCCCACTACCGCAGCCGCTTCGCCGTGGAGCTCGATCCCGAGAGCGAGATCCTGCCCCTGCTCGGCGCCAAGGAGGGGCTGGCCCACCTCTGCCTCGCGCAGCTCGATGCCGGCGATCTCGCGCTCGTCGCCGATCCCGGCTATCCGGTGTACTACGGCGGGCCCGCGCTCGCGGGCGGCGAGGCGGTCGGCCTGCCGCTGCGTGCCGAGAACGACTTCCTGCCCGACCTCGACGAGATCGGCGAGGCCACCAGCAGCCGCGCGGGGCTCCTGATCTGCGGGTATCCGAACAACCCGACGGGTGCCGTCGCCGACGTCCCGTTCTTCGAGCGGCTCGCCGCCTGGGGCGTCGAGCGCGGGGTGCCGATCTGCCACGACAACGCGTACGCCGAGCTGACCTACGACGGCCTCGTGGCGCCGAGCTTCCTGGCCGCGCCGGGCGCGCGCGCCACGGGCATCGAGATCTACTCGCTCTCCAAGTCGCTCTCGCTACCGGGCTGGCGCATCGCGTTCGCGGTCGGTAATGCCGAGCTGATCGGCCGGCTGCGGACGCTCAAGACCAACATCGACTCGGGCATGTGGATGGCGATGCAGAACGCGGCCGTGCGGGCGGTCGAGCTGATCCCCTCCTTCACGGCCGGCCTGCGCGAGCTGTACGGCCGCCGCCGGGACGTGCTCTGCGACGGGCTCGACGCCCTCGGGATGGACTTCGTTCGCCCGAGCGGCGCGCTGTACGTGTGGATGCGCGTCCCGGGCGGCGGCGGCTCGATCGCATTCGCCCAGCGGCTGCTCGAGCAGGCCGCGGTCGTGGTCGGGCCGGGTGCCGCCTACGGGCCGTCGAGCGACGGCTACGTGCGGCTCTCGCTGACCGTCTCCGAGGAGCAACTGGCGGAGGCGCTCGCGCGCATCGAGCGCGCGCTGTAGCAGGCCGGCGCCTGCGTCGCCCGGGGGACCCGGGCACCCGATGGCGCAACCGTCTGCGTATGCTCCAAGCGTGAGGGACGGCACGAAGATGATCGACTACGACGCCCGGCCCGAGCGTGCCGTCCTGGTCGCCGTGCTCGCGCAGGGCGCCGACGAGGAGCGCGAGCTCGCCGAGATGCTCGAGTTGCTGCGCACCGCGCAGGTCGACGTCGTCGGAACGTGCGTGCAGCACCGCTCCAGCATCCATCCGCGCACCTACGTCGGCAGCGGCAAGCTGAAGGAGCTCAAGGAGCTCGCACAGGAGCTCGAGGCGGAGGTCGTGGTGACCGAGGACGAGCTCTCGCCGAGTCAGCAGCGCACGCTCGAGGACGAGCTCGGCATGCGCGTCGTCGACCGCACGCGCGTGATCCTCGACATCTTCGCGTTGCACGCGCACTCGGCGGCCGGCAAGCTCCAGGTCGAGCTCGCGCAGCTGGAGTACAACCTCCAGCGCATGCGCGGCATGTGGAAGCACCTCGAGCGCCTCGGCGGCGGCGTCGGCACCCGAGGCCCGGGCGAGTCGCAGCTCGAGACCGACCGCCGGCTGGCGCGCACGCGCATCTCGCTGCTGCGCCGCCGGCTGCGCGAGCTGCGCAAGCAGCGCGCGACGATGCGGCGCCAGCGCGAGCGCAACGAGGTGCCGAGCGTCGCACTCGCGGGCTACACGAACGTCGGCAAGTCGACGCTCCTGAACGCGCTTACGGGCGCCGGGGTCTCGTCGGCCGACCGCCTGTTCGAGACGCTCGACCCCACGACGCGCTCCTACGACTATCTCGGGCGCACGTATCTGCTGACCGACACCGTCGGCTTCGTGCGCAAGCTGCCGCATCAGCTCGTGGCCGCGTTCGCCTCGACGCTCGAGGAGACGCTGCTCGCCGATCTGATCCTGCACGTGGCCGACGCCTCGGCCGACGAGGAGGAGCGCGATCGCCAGATCGCGTCCGTCGAGAGCGTGCTCGACGAGATCGGCGCCTCGGAATTGCCCCGCCTGCTCGTGCTCAACAAGGCGGATCGCATCAGCGAGGAGGAGCGGCGGCGCCTCCGTAACCGTCGTCCCGACGCCGTGCTCGCCTCTGCGCTGAACGGCGAGGGGCTGCTCGACATCGAGCGCGCGATCGGCGAGCACTTCGCCGGGCGCTTCGAGCACGTCGCGTTGCTCGTGCCGTTCGACCAGGGCGGCGTGCTGGCCGAGCTCTACGCCCTCGGCTCGCCGATCGAGCGCGAGGACACGGCCGAGGGCGTGCTGATCCGCGCCCATCTCCCGCACGCGCTCGCCGAGCGCTACGCCTCGTTCCGGCTCGTCCCGACCGGTGCGTGAGGACGTCGTGCTCGAGCTTCCGGTGCGACTCCTTCACCCGGATGCCCGTCCGCCCTCGCGCGCCTACGAGGGCGACGCCGGCTTCGACCTCGTCAGCGTCGAGGCGGCCGAGCTTGCGCCCGGCGCACGCGCCTCGCTCGGCTGCGGCATCGCCATCGAGCTGCCCGCGGGCACCTGCGGCCTGGTGCTGCCCCGCTCGGGGCTCGCGCGCGATCACGGCGTGACGGTCCTCAACTCGCCCGGCCTCGTCGACAGCGGCTATCGCGGCGAGCTCCGCGTGACGCTCATCAACACGGATCGCGAGCACGCCTTCGAGGTGGAGCCCGGCATGCGCATCGCGCAGCTCGTGGTCGTGGCGCTGCCGCAGGTGGCGGTCACGCTGCGGGACGAGCTCGCCGCAAGCGCGCGCGGGCAACAGGGCTTCGGCTCCAGCGGCCACCACGCATGAACCACGAGGCTCCGCGACTGCGCGTCAGCGGGTTGCTGCACCGCGGCGACTCGCTCGTGCTGGTGCGGCACGAGAAGGCCGGGCGCGCATACTGGCTGCTGCCCGGGGGCGGGGTGGAGGCCGGCGAGACGATGGAGCACGCGCTGCGGCGCGAGCTGGCCGAGGAATGCGGCCTGCGCGGCCTGCCCCCGGGCGAGCCGGTGGCGCTGGCGGAGTCGATCGCGCCGCCGCGCGACGGCTCCCGCCGTCACGTGGTGCACGTCATCTACGCGATCCCGCTGCCGGATGCGCCCCTGCTCTTGCCCTCGAGCGATCCCGCGGTGCGCGCCGTGCGGGTCGTGCGGCGTCCCGAGCTCGCCGAGCTCGCCCTGCATCCGCCGATCGGCCGCTTCCTCGCGGGTTGGCGCAGCGGCGATCCGTTCGTGCACCTCGGCGCGCTCTGGTCGCCGTAGAGGGTGGCCCGCTGGGTGGGGCCGCCCCGATCATCTAGGTTCTGCGTTATGCAGACCATGCAAACGGCCGTCGACGACTTCGAGCAGGCACTTGAACCGCTCGTTCACCGTCAGAACATCGCGGAGTGGGAGGCGGCGACGTCCGCCACGGACGAGCACGAGCGGCAGCTCGTCGAGGCTTCGAAGCGCGTCGATGCCGTGCTCGCCGAGCGCGAGCGCTATGCACAGCTGGCCGAGGCCGATCAGGCGGGGGACGGCGATGCGCAGTTCAGGCGCCACGTGCACCTGGCTCGCCTGACGAGCGAGGCGGGGCAGCGTGACCGACCCGTCGCCGCTCGCCTCATCGAGACGGAGGCGCGGCTCGGATCGATGTTCTCGCGTCACCGCGGCAAGCTCGCCGGGCGCGAGGTCAACGACAACGAGATCGCCAAGATCCTGCGCGAGTCCTCCGACCGCGACGAGCGACGCCAGGCCTGGGATGCCTCGAAGTCGATCGGGCGCGAGGCCGCGCCGCGCGTCAGGGAGCTCGCGCACCTGCGCAACGAGGCGGCGCGCGCGCTCGGCTATCGCGACCACTTCGTCTTCTCGCTCACGCTCGACGAGCTCGACGAGATCTGGCTGCTCGCGCTGCTCGACGACCTCGAGGGGCGCCTCGCGGCAACCTGGGAGCGCGCCAAGGCCGCGATCGACGAGGGTCAGCGCGAGCGCCTCGGCCTGGCCGCCGGAGAGACGCTGCATCCCTGGGACTACGCTGACGCGTTCTTCCAGGATCTGCCCACGGCCACCGACGATCCGCTCGAGAGCGCGCTCGCGCACGTCGATCCGGTCGAGGTCGCGCGCGACTACTTCCGGGCGCTCGGCGACGGCGTCGACGGCGTCCTGGAGCGCAGCGACCTCTATCCGCGCGACGGCAAGAACCAGCACGCGTTCTGCGCCGACATCGATCGCCGCCATGACGTGCGCGTGCTCGCGAACTGCGAGCCGGGCACCCGCTGGCTCGGCACGATGGTGCACGAGCTCGGGCACGCCGTCTACGACCTGGCGATCGACTCCGGGCTGCCGTGGCTCATGCGGCGGCCCGCCCACACGTTCACGACCGAGGCGATCGCGATGCTGCACGGGCGTCTCGTGCGCGACGAGACCTTCCTCGAGCGCTTCGCCGGCGTCGCCCCGGAGATCGCGCGCGATCCGCGCCACAGCGAGATGCAGCGCCGGGAGATGCTGGTCTTCGCGCCCTGGGTGCAGGTCATGACGCGCTTCGAGCGCGAGCTCTACCGCGATCCCGATCAGGATCTCGGTGCACTCTGGTGGCAGCTGGTGGAGCGCTACCAGCGCGTCACGCCGCCTCCCGGGGTGCGCCCCGACGACTGGGCCTGCAAGCTCCACGTGGCGCTGGCGCCCGTCTACTACCACAACTACCTGCTGGGCGAGGTCACGGCGTCCCAGCTCAACTGGGCACTTGCTCGTGAGACGGGCTCGCCGAGCCCGGCCGTCGAGCCGGCCGCAGCTGGGGCGTTCCTGCGCGACCGCTTCATGCGCCCGGGCGCGTCCCTGCGCTGGGACGCCCTGATCGCAGACGCCACCGGCGAGCCCCTCTCGGTCGACCATCTCGCAGACTGGCTCACGACGTAGCGCCCTCGCGCGGGCCGAGCTGCCACGCTTGCGATCCCCGATCGTCGAGGAGGCGCGAAGCGTGCTGTTCATGATCATCGAGCGGTTCAAGGACGCGGATCCGCTGCCCGTCTACCGTCATCTGCGCGACCACGGCCGCGGGCTGCCAGAGGGCCTGCGCTACCTGGACAGCTGGGTCGAGCCGAGCTTCCAGCGCTGCTTCCAGGTCATGGAGTGCGACGACGCGTCGCTCTTGCAGCAATGGATCCTGCACTGGGCGGGTCACGCCGAGTTCGAGATCATCCCCGTGGTGGCCTCGGCCGAGACGCGCGCAGTCGTCGAGCCGCTGCTGTAGCTCAAGGCCGCCGGCCGGCGGCGGCGCCGGCCGCGGCCAGCTCGAGCCGGTCGTCGAGTGGCGCCAGCTCGACGTGGCGGTACCGGCGCTCGAGCGCGCGCTCGATCAGCCAGTCGGCCAGCCACGGGTTCTTGGGCAGCAGCGGGCCGTGCACGTACGTGCCGAGCACGGCGCCCGCCCGCGCGCCCTCGAACCCCGAGGAGCCGTCGTTGCCGTGCCCGCTGACGACGCGCGCGAGCGGCTCACATCCCGGGCCGAGCAGGGTCTGTCCGGCGTGATTCTCGAATCCCACCAGCGTGCGGTCGCCCGCGCCGTCGCCCAGGTCGCAGGTGCACACGATGTCGCCGATCATGCGCACCTCGCCGGCGCGCGTCTCGAGGTCGAGCAGGCCGATGCCGGGCATCTCGCTGCCGTCCTGGCCCACGTAGCGATGGCCGGCCAGCTGGTAGCCGCCGCATACCGCGAGCACGGCGGCGCCGCCCCCGACCGCGATGTGCAGCGCCTTGCGGTGGCGTTGCAGATCCTCGGCCACGAGCATCTGGTCGCGGTCCTGGCCGCCGCCGACGAGGTAGAGGTCGGCGGCGTCGGGATCGAGTGACTCGCCGACGCGCAGCGGCCGCTCCTCGAGCTCGAGCCCGCGCCATTCGAGGCGCCGGCGGATGACCTGGACGTTGCCGCGGTCGGCGTAGATCGAGAGGTGCTCGGGATACAGCTGGCAGAGCACGAGCTTCACGCCGCGGCCTCCTCCCAGTAGGGGCGCGAGAGCCCGCGTCTGGCTGCCACGCGTTGCAGCTCAAGCATCGCCGTATAGGTGGGCAGCACATAGCCGGTGCCGCCGGCGGCGAGCTCGGCGGTGCGGTCGAGCGCCTCCGCGATGTCGGGAACGACCTCGATGGCTGCCTCGTCGACGCCCGCGTACTTGAGCCGGAGCGCCGCGTCGGCCGCCCGGGTGCCCGCCGTGACGACGTGGCGCAGGCGCGGCGCGACGACCTCCCAGTCGACGTCCCAGACCCAGGAGACGTCGCGCCCGTCGGCGATGCGGTCGTTGAGGGCGAAGAGCAGCGTGGCGTCCCCGCCGGGCAGGATGCGCAGCACCTCGTTGGCCCCGGCCGGGTTCTTGATCAGCAGCAGCACGAGCTCGGCGTCGCCGACGCGCAGGCGCTGGAAGCGCCCGAACGCGCCGCGAAAGCGTGCCAGGCCGTCGGCGATGACCGTCAGCGGCTCGCCCAGCACGACCGCCAGGCTCGCGGCCGCAAGCGCGTTCTCGACGTTGTAGAGGCCCGGCAGAGCGAGCTCGACACGCACGTGCTCGTTCCCCAGACAGAGGTCGAAGGCGGTGCCGTCGAGCCCGCGCAGGTTGATCGCGCGGGCGGCGAGATCGAGCGGCGAGCGCACGTTGCCGCAGTTCGGGCAGGCGTAGTCGCTGAGATGCCCGATGTAGGCCGCGAGGTAGTCGTAGGCATGCCCGCAGCGCACGCAGAAGCGCGCGTCCGCCGCGTGCGGAGCGACCGCCAGCGCCACCGAGGGGTCGTCGATGCCGTAGCGCACGAGCGCAGGGTGGCCCTCGGCGATCGACGCCGTGAGCGGGTCGTCGGCACAGACGACGAGCGTGGTCGCGGGAGCGAGACGCGCGACGAGCTCGCGCCAGCGCGCCGCCACCAGCTCCAGCTCGCCGTAGCGGTCGAGCTGGTCGCGGAAGAGGTTGCCGAGCGCGATCGCGCTCGGGGCGAGCTGGTCGGCGATGGCGGGCAGCGC
>DASRQS010000014.1:0-41816 GCA_035696365.1 Gaiellales bacterium
AGGATCGCGCAGAGCACGTCAAGCTTGCGGTTCGGCTCGACGTCCACGATCACCTGGTCGATCGTCTCGACGGTCAGCGTCGCGGACTCCACCTTCACGTGCACCGGCTCGTAGAGATAGCGGTCGGCGAGCTTGCGGATCGGCGCCGGCATGGTGGCCGAGAAGAGCAGCGTCTGACGGCCCGAGGGCGTCTTCTTGAGAATCCACTCGACGTCCTCCATGAAGCCGAGCGAGAGCATCTCGTCGGCTTCGTCGAGCACGACGTAGCGCGTGTCGGAGAGCTGCAGCCAGCCGCGGCGGATCAGGTCCATCACGCGGCCGGGCGTGCCGACCACGATCTGCGGGCCCTGGCGCAGCTGCACGGTCTGCTCGGGGATCGGCTGGCCGCCGAACACGGCGACCACCTTGACGCCCTTGAACTCCGAGAAGGTGCGCAGTGCCTGCGCCACCTGGATGCAGAGCTCGCGCGTGGGCGTCAGCACGAGCACCTGGATGTCCTCGGACGTCTCGTCGATCTGCTCGACGGCCGGCAGCCCGAAGGCGGCGGTCTTGCCGCTGCCTGTCTGCGCCTGGCCGATGATGTCGCGGCCGCGCATGATCACCGGGATGGCCTCGCTCTGAATGGGCAGCGGCTCGCGGTACTCGAGCGCGTCGATCGCCTCGAGCACGCCCTGGGAAAGGCCGAGTTCGGCGAATCCGGTCACTTGTTCTTCCTCCGTGGTTTCGTATCGCCACGGCGGGGCGGCCGGATCGACCGGGAGCGCCGTAGCTCCTCGCGGGGCCTGCACCGCGGAGCGCGGCACACATTCCCCTGCACCTAAGGGTAGCAGTCGTCCCCGGGTACCCTCCAGTCGTGGCCACGCTGCACGTCACCGGTCTGCGCAAGAGCTTCGGCACCCATGTCATCTACGACGGGGTGTCCTTCCGGCTGCCGCCGGGCGAGCGCCTGGCCCTGATCGGGCGCAACGGCTCGGGCAAGACGACGCTGCTGCGCACGATCGTCGGCGAGATCGACGCGGACGCCGGCGAGCTCGGCAAGCCCAAGGGCTATCGCATCGCGCTGCACGACCAGCGACCGCCGATTGCGGGCGCACACACCCTCGGCTCGTACGTGGGCGAAGGCCTCGCCGACGTGCACGCCGCCGAGGACAGGCTGCGCGAGCTCGAGCGCCGCATGTCCGAAGGGGACGGGAGCGACGACGTACTGCGAGCCTACGCGCACGCGCAGTCCGAGCTGGAATCCGTGGGCGGCTACGCCTGGCGGGCGCGCTTCGAGGAGATCCTGCGCGGCCTGAGCTTCAAGGTCGAGGACGCCGAGCGGCCACTCGGCTCGTTCTCGGGCGGCGAGCTGACGCGCGCGTCGCTCGCCCGCGTGCTGGCGTCGCAGCCCGATCTGCTGCTGCTGGACGAGCCCACCAACCATCTCGACCTGCGCGCCCTCGAATGGCTCGAGGATCAGCTCACGTCCCTGACGTGCTCGATCCTGCTGGTCTCGCACGACCGCTGGTTCCTCGAGCGCGTGGCCACGGGCGTGCTCGAGCTCGAGTTCGGGCGCAGCAAGCACTACGCGATGGGCTACAGCTCCTTCCGCCGCGAGAAGGCGCTCGCGCTCGCGAACCAGGCCGACGCCTTCGAGCGCCAGCAGGCCGAGATCGCGCGCCTGCAGCGCTTCGTCGACAAGTTCCGGGCCGGGACTCGCTCACGCCAGGCCCAGTCCAAGGCCAAGGTGATCCAGCGCATGCCCAAGGTCGAGGCACCGCGCCGCGACCGCGCCCTCGCATTCGGCTTCTCGAAGGTCGAGCGCAGCGGGCGCGTCGTGATCGAGGCCGAGAAGCTGGAGCTGCGCGCCGGCGAGAAGCCGCTACTCGACCACGCAGGCCTCGTCGTCGAGCGCGGCCAGCGCGTTGCCGTGATCGGGCCGAACGGCGCCGGCAAGACGACGCTGGTCGAGACGCTGCTCGGCATACGGCAGCCCGTCACGGGTCGCATCAAGCTGGGCCACAACGTCACGACCGGCTACTTCAGCCAGCACATCGCCGAGATGCCCGAGCACCTGACCGTCGTCGACGCCATGACGCGGGCGACCAACGGACACCTCAACTCCACGCAGTCGCGCACGATCCTCGGCAATTTCCTGTTCAGCCAGGCCGAGGTCGATCGCAAGGTGGGCGTGCTCTCGGGCGGCGAGCGGCGCCGCCTCGCACTCGCGGCGCTGGTCGCAGGCAGCGCAAACCTGCTCGTGCTCGACGAGCCGACCAACCACCTCGACGTCGAGGCGCGCGAGGCACTCGAGGAGGCGCTCGACGCCTACGAGGGCACCGTTCTGTTCGTCTCGCACGACCGCGCGCTGATCGACGCGGTTGCCACCCACACGGCGAGCATCGAGAATGAGCGCATCGTGCTTCGCCACGGCGACTACAACGACTACCTCGAAGCCATCGCGGAGCGTCCCCCGCCGCCGCCGAACGCCCCGGCCAAGACCAAGGACAAGCCGCGCCAGCGCGCCGCGACGCCCCGCCAGGAGCCCGCGAAGCGGCGGCCCTCGCAGCGCACGCAGCGCCTGATCCGGGACCTCGAGACGGGCATCGCCCGCCTCGAGGCCGAGCAGACGGAACTCGAGGGCGCGCTCGCGGACCCGGCCGGCGCGGGTGACCACGCCCGCCTCTCCGAGCTCGGGACGCGCTACCAGCAGGTGCAGGAGGAACTCGCCTGGAAGCTCCTCGAGTGGGAACGCGTACAGGCCGGCGACGGCCTGGAGGTTTGACCGTGCGCCCGCGAGGTACGCTAGGCCTGATGTTCGCGGCAGACAAAGTCCAGGATCTCATGCGCAGGCTGCGCGAGGATATCGCCGTCCTGATCCATTCCGAGATCGACCTCGCCAAGACCGAGGTCATCGAGAAGATCAAGATGAACGCCAAGGCGGCGGCCTTGATCGCCGCCGCGGCTCCCTTCGTGCTGCTTGCGCTGGTCGCGTTCCTGTTCGCCGCGGTCGCCGCGCTCGCCCTCTGGGTTCCCTGGTGGGCCGCCGGCCTGATCGCCGGGGGAGCGCTCGTGCTGATCGCCCTGGTCTTCGCGCTGCTGGGCCTGCGCTCCCTGCGCAAGGCGGGCATGCCGACGCCCGACGAGGCGATCGTCGAGGCCAAGGCCACAATGGACGATCTCAAGGAAGCGAACATCGCGTGAGCCGGGAGACGGAACGCAAGCGCGCCGAGGCGCAGGCCGCACGCGAGCGGCTGGTGGGCACCGTGAACGAGCTGGGAACCGCCGTGCAGGACGCGAAGCGGCGCGCGGCCGAGCGCGCGCGGGCCGCCGCCCCGTTCGTGGCCGGCGGCGTCGGCCTGATCACGGTGCTGAAGGTCCTGCGCCGCAGGCGGTAGCGCTGCGGGCATGGAGGCCGAGGCCTACGCCACGCTCGCGACGCGCTACGAGACGCCGCTTTTCTCCTACGCCGCGCGCATGCTGGGTGGGCTGGGCGACGGCGAGCGCTGTATCGTGGCGGCGCTGACGATCGGATGGCGCGACCTGCAAGGCAGCACAGAGCCGTCGCAGCCGGAAACGTGGCTGTACACGCTGGCGCGCGAGGGCTGCTTCGACGAGCTCGCCGGGCGCGCGCCCGGCACGACGGGCGAGGACGACCTCTCGGTCGTCGACGGCTGCGTGGCGTTCGCCGCCGACGCGGCGCTCACGGCGGTGCGACCTGCGCACCGCGACGTGCTGCTGCTGCGCGACGTGCACGGGCTCGGCATCCGGGCGCTGTGCGCGGTGACCGACATGGGCGAGAACGACCTCGAGCATCAGCTCTACCGTGCGCGCGCCGAGTTCGCGAGCGTGTTCGCTGCGATGCCGGCAGATCCGCGCTGCCGGGCCGGCCGCGAACGTGCCGGCTGCGCCGACTGCGCCGAGCGCGAGCGCCTGCGCGCGACGCCCCACTACGCGCTGCTGCAGCTCGGCCCCCTGCCGGTGCCGGAGCGCCTGCGCGCCGACCTGCGCCGATCGCTCAGCGGCGGCTGACGCGAGCAGCGGGGACGGCCTGCTCGCGCTCCATGGCGCCCAGAAGTCGCGCCGCGGCCCCCTTGTCGAGCATCTCGTTGAGGTTGCCGCACTTCGGTGATTGCACGCAGGACGGGCAGCCGTCGCGGCAACGGCATTCGCCGACGACGCGCGCGGCGCTCGCGACCAGCTCGGGGAAGCGATCGTGTCCGCGCTGCGCGATGCCCACGCCTCCGGCGTGTCCGTCGTAGACGAACACCGTCGGGCGCAACGTCTGCGGATGCAGGTTCGTCGAGAGCCCCCCGATGTCCCAGCGGTCGCACATCGCCAGCAGCGGCAGCACCGAGATGAGCGCGTGCTCGGCGGCGTGCAGCGCGCCCAGGAGATCGCCGCCGACTTCCTCCATGAGCTCGTCCGGCGGCACGAACCACAGGGCGCGAGTCGAGAACTGGCGGGAGGGGAGGTCGAGCGGGATGGTGTCCAGACGGCGGCCCTCGGGCAGGCTGCGGCGTTCGTAGGCGACGACCTGGTCGCTCACCTCGACCTCGCCGTAGCTGAGCTCGACCCCGCAACACTGCACCGGCCCAGCCAGCGCGCGCACGATGCTCGTGTCAGTCTCCCTGCGCGGTTGGGTGTACCACGGGCCGTCGAACGGCGTCACGAGCGCGACCCGGTCATGCAGGTCGAGCGTCTCGGCCAGGTAGGTCTCGCCGCGATGCAGGTAGACCGCGCCCTCGTGAACGGTCGAGAACGCGCGCTCCTGCTCGAGCATGCCGAGCAGCGTGCCGGTGGCGCGCTCGACGACGGCGATCGCGTCGGCCGAGCCCGAGCGCAGCGAGATCCTCCCTGCCGGCGAGCCGGCGCCACGCCAGGCAAGTCCGGCGGGCGTGCGCAGCAGCTCGCCGGCCTCGACCAGCGGCTCGGCCGCGCTCAGCGCCCCGGCCCCGAGGACGTCGTCGTCACTCGCGGTCAGCGGCAGCTCGTGCGCCGCGGCGCGCAGGTGGCCGATGCGGATCTCGGGATTCGTGGGATCGAGGATGGCCGCCTCGTTGGCGCGCCCGAGCAGCGCGTCGGGGTGGTTGATGAAGTACCGGTCGAGCGCGTCGGCGCCCGGAACGAGCAATGCCAGCCCCTCGCCGCGCCGCCCGGCGCGGCCCCACTGCTGCCGCAGGCTCGCGACCGTGCCCGGGAAGCCGATTGCGAGCGCGCAGTCGAGCAGGCCCACGTCCACGCCCAGCTCGAGCGCCTCGGTCGCGACGACGCCGAGGAGGCGGCCCGAGACGAGGTCGCCCTCGATGCGGCGGCGCTCCTCGGCGGTGTAGCCCGCGCGATAGGGGGCGAGACGCTCGGCGACGTCCTCGCGCCCGGCCGAGACGAGGCTCTCGCGAGCGAAGCGGAACACGAGCTCGCTCGCCTTGCGGCTCTTGACGAAGCAGATGGTGCGCAGGCCGCGCGTGGTCAGCGCCGCGAGCAGCCCGGCTGCCTCGCCCAGCGCGGAGCCGCGCGTGCCCTCGGCCTCGTCCAGGAGCGGCGTGTCCCAGAAGGCGACGCGTCGCGGCGCCTTCGGGGCGCCGTCGCGGTCGACGACGCGCACGTCGAGACCCGTGAGCGCCCCGCAGGCCTCGGCGGGGTTCGCGATCGTCGCGCTGGCGAGCAGGAACTGCGGTTCGCACCCGTAGAGCGAACACACACGGCGCAGGCGGCGCAGCACGAGCGCCACGTGGGAGCCGAACACGCCGCGATAGGTGTGCGCCTCGTCGATCACGACGTGCGTCAGGTTGGAGAGCACATCCGCCCAGCGCCGGTGATTCGGGAGGATGCCCACGTGCAGCATGTCGGGGTTGGTCAGGATCGGGTTGGCGAAGCGGCGCACGAGGTGCCGCTGCTCGCGCGGGGTGTCGCCGTCGTAGACGGCGGGCCGCAGCCCGAGCCCGTAGGTGCGGAGGGCGCGCGCCTGGTCCTGGGCGAGCGCCTTGGTCGGATAGACGTAGAGCGCGCGAGCCGACTTGCGCTCGCACACCGCTGCCAGCACGGGCAGCGTGAAGGCGAGCGACTTGCCGCTCGCCGTCCCCGTCGACACGCACACGTGCTCACCGCGCTGCGCGGCCTCCCAGACATCGGCCTGGTGGCCGTAGAGGCCCGAGATGCCGGCGCCGATCAGCGCCGACTGCACGCGGGGATCGAGATCGCCCGGAAAAGCGGTGAACACCCCTGGCCGCGCAGGCTCGCCGCTCTCGAAGACGAGCGCGCCATCCTCGCCGCGTCCGGCCGCGAGCACCTCGTCGAAGGCCGCGCTCATGTCGCCTCGCGCGGGAGCGCCAGCGACACGAGCCCCGCCAGCACGGCCAGGCCGGAGGCGCCGAAGATCGCGGCGCGCAGGGTGGTGTTGTCGGCCAGGAGGCCGAGCAGCGGCGGCGCCAGCGCGCCGAGCCCGATGCTCAGCCCGAGTGTCACCCCGGAGGCGAAGCCGACGTGCTTGGGCAGTGCGCGCTGGGCGAGCACCACGATCGGGTAGAAGTTCATCTCGCTGATCAGGCCCATGACGGCGATCAGCGGGAACAGGACGAGCAGCGGCACGACGGGGATGAAGAGGGCGAGCACGGCGGTCGCCAGCAGCGAGCCGACGACGACCCGGCGGAAGCCGTGCAGATCGGAGAGCCGCCCGCCGAAGAGCGTGCCGACTGCTCCGGCTGCGAGCATCGCCGCGATCGCAGCGTTTCCGACACCCTCGCTCGAGTGCAACGTCCGCCAGACGTAGAGCGGCACGAAGGCCTGAAAGCCGAACAGCGCGCCGGTGCGGAGCGTGCCGGCGGCAGCGGCGATCGTGAAGGCGGGCCAGTTGCTCTCGCCGAGGTCCTCGCGCGCCGCATGCCCGGCCGCGACGCTGGGGCGGTACTGCTCGAAGTAGCGGAGGTTGAGCGCGACGGCGGCCGTCGCGGCGAGCGGCACCAACGCCACGATCACCGTCCCGCGCAGGCCCACGAGATCGACGACCGGCGTGGTCAGGATGGGACCGAGCGCCCATCCGCTCAGTCCGCCCACGGCGAACATGCTCATGCCCGTGCCCTGGCGTCCGCCCGCCACCGAGACGTAGCTCGCGAAGCGCACGGCCTCGGGGTGGTACATGGCGACGCCGATCGAGGAGATCACGAGCACGCCGCCCGTCGCCGCGTACGAGTCGAACTGTCCCGAGAGCGCCACTCCGCCGGCGGCCAGCAACGTGCCCACCGGCATCATCCAGCCCGCGCGGATGCGATCGGCGAAGGCCCCGAGCAAGGGCTGCAGGAAGGACGAGCCGACGCTCGAGAACAGCAGCAGCGCGCCCGCCGCCGCATAGCTGTAGCCACGATCGCGCACGAGGAACGGGATCAGCGCGGGCACCGTGCCCTGCGCGAGATCGACGCTCAGATGACCGAACGAGAGCACACCGAGCCCGCGGCGATCGAGGCTCCGCGGCGCCGCCGCGGCGATCGCGCTCACTGCACCCCGCGGCTGACGGGATAGGAGCCGAGCACGTGCAGCTCGGCGCTGCGCTCGGAGACGTCCTTGAGGGCGCGCAGCACCCGCGACGCGGACCGATGGCCCACCACGTCGATGTAGAACTGGTAGCGCCAGGGCTCGCCCATGATCGGCCGGGAGTGCAGCGAGGTCATCTGCACATCGTGGTAGCGCAGCGGCTCGATGGCCGTGTGCAGGGCGCCCGGCTCGTGCTTGGTGATCAGCCGCAGCGCCGTGTGCCACTCCGTGTGGGCATCGTGGTCGAGCCGCGTGAAGCGCGCCAGCGAGACGAAGCGCGTGAGGTTCTCGGGGTGGTCCGAGATCTCGTCGGCCAGGATCGCCAGGCCGTGGGTGCGGGCAGCGAGCGGACTGGCGATCGCGGCCACCGAGATGTCGTTGAGCGCCGCCACTGTGCGCGCGGCCTCGGAGGTGGTGGAGGCGGCCACGCGCTCGTAGCGCCCGTTGAGGGCACTCCTGCACTGCGCCAGCGCCATCGGATGCGAGTGCACGACGCGCACGCTCTCGATCGTGGCGCCCTGGATTCCCACGAGGCAGTGCGGAATGTGCAGCGCAACCTCGGCGACGACCGAGACGGCGCCCTCCTCGAGAATCGCCAGCGTGTCGGGTACGAGCCCTGCGAGCGAGTTCTCGATCGGCAGCACGCCGCGGTCGACCTCCCCCGCGACGAGCGCCGCGGCCACGAGGTCGAAGGTCGCGAAGGCCGACTGGCGCGCGGAGGGATAGAGGCGGCCCGCCGCCTCCTCCGTATACGACCCCTCGGCGCCCGGGTACGCGATGTGCTGGGGATCGGTGCCCATGTGGAGGGCAGGCTAGATGGTCGCCGCGAATCCGCGCGCGCGTCCGGCGGGACATCAAGGGCCAGACCCCGTTCGTCCCGCTCGCGTCAGATCAGACTGACCACTTGCTGAGCGAGGGGGCATCCGGGACCCACACGTAGCCGTCCGCGTCCAGGATGTAGGCCTCGCGCAGGCCATGCGGCTTGTCGCTCGGCGCGTCGAGCACCTCGTAGCCGTGCTGGCGCGCGGCGGCACAGGCGATGTCCGGATCCACGTCGTGGACGCGCAACTCGATGCCGCCGCCGCGCATCGCGGCGACCTTCGTGCGGGGGAGCAGCGCGTGGGCGTCGTAGGTGTGGTCGGCGTGCGCCATCCACTCGTGCTCGCCGTGCCGGAGCACGGCCAGGTCGGCGTCGACGTAGACGACCGTCAGGCCGAGCACGTCGCGCGCGAACGCGGCCGCGCGCGCGGTGTCCCGCACCAGCATGTTGACTCCGAGCCCGCGGAGCGACCGTCCGTAGACGGGCGGCGACATCCACGGGTCCCCCTCGCGCTTTTTCATTGCACCGCAGGCTAGTGGCTCGGTCGACAGACCACGCGAGGTACCCACTACAGGTGCGCGCCGATTTCAGTCCGTTATGCGCAATCCCTCATGAGCGAACCTGCATGAACGGCTGCACGAGCCGCGTGCGCCAGGCGGGGCGATCACGGCGGTCTTCCGCGCGGTCGGCGCTGCCGAGCGTGCTCACGATCGCGCGCGAGGCCAGGAAGCGCAGCGGCTCCGGCTCCCAGCGCGGGCTCGCATGGCCCACCCAGGGCAGGGACACGAGATCGGTGTCGCGCTTCAGGACGAGGTCGGCCAGCGTGCGGCCGAGGACGTGGCTCGTGACGACGCCGTGCCCCGTGTAGCCGCCCGCCCAGCCGAAGCCGCCGGCCGGGTCGTAGTGGACGGAGCAGCACCAGTCGCGCGGCACGCCCAGCGGACCGCCCCAGTGATGCGTGACGGCCGCCTCGGCGGCCGCCGGGAAGCGCTCCGCGATCGTGCGCTCGAGACGCGCGCGCACGCCGTCGTTGCGCTCGTAGGCCTCGTCGATCGGCGAGCCCAGGCGGTAGGGCGCACCGCGACCGCCGATCGCGATGCGGTCGTCCGGACTGCGCTGCGCATAGAAGAACAGGTGGCGCAGGTCGGAGATCGTCTCGCGGCCGTCCCAGCCGAGCTCGTCCCACACGTGCGCCGGTAGCGGCTCGGTGGCGATCATCAGCGAGTAGAGCGGCATGAAGCGCCGGCGCTCCCCGCGCTGCTCGACCGTGTAGGCCTCGGTCGCCCGCAGCACGGAGCCGGCGCGCAGGCTGCCGCTCGCACAGCGCACGCAGCCGGGCTCGATCGTCTCGGCGGTCGTCCGCTCGTAGATCACGACCCCGCGGCGCTCGCAGGCGAGCGCGAGGCCCCGGGCGAGCCGCGCCGGATCGAGGCGTCCACAGTGCGGCGTGAACGACGCCGCCCGGGCGCCCCGCACGCGCACGCGCTGGTAGAGCTCGGCCGGCTCGAGCAGTCGCACGTCGTCCTCGTCCATCCCGAAGGCGCGCCGTCGCGCGATGGCCTCGTGGAGCCGAGCGACCTGCGGCGCGCTCGTCGCCACCAGCAGGGAGCCGCTGTGCAGCCAACCGCACTCGATGCCCTCGCCGGCGATCACACGCCCGATCTCCCCCACCGCGTCGGCCATGGCGCGCTCGCCGCGGCGCACGGCGTCCTCGCCGCGCAGACGGGCATATCGGGATGCGCTACCTGCCAGCCCGGCCGAGGCCCAGCCGCCGTTGCGGCCGGAGGGCCCGAAGCCCGCGACCTCGCGCTCCACCACGGCGATGCGCAGGCCTGGCTGCAGCGTGGCCAGGAAGTACGCCGCCCAGAGGCCGGTGAAGCCGGCGCCGACGATCGCGACGTCGCACTCGCGGTCGCCGGCCAGGGGCGGCCGCGGCGTGAGCGGCTCGGCCAGACCGTCCAGCCAGAGGCTGCGCGCCCGGTAGCGCTCGGCGAGCGGGGTGCTCATGCGCTCACCTTCAGGCCCTCGCGCTCCTCGACCCGCGTGCCCCCGGCCGAGGCGGTCAGCTCCACGATGCGCGTCGCGAACGTGTCCAGGAAGT
The DNA here is from genome assembly GCA_035696365.1 of Gaiellales bacterium. Classification (GTDB taxonomy): domain Bacteria; phylum Actinomycetota; class Thermoleophilia; order Gaiellales; family JALYLC01; genus JALYLC01. The sequence continues at coordinate 10,428 of DASRQS010000014.1, forward strand.
AGCGGTCGTGGGTCGCGGCGACCACGCATCCGGTGAAGGCCTCGAGCTCGGTCTGCACGACCTCGGCCGAGTGCGTGTCGATGTAGTTCGTCGGCTCGTCGAGCAGCAGCAGGTCGGGCCGCTGCAGGGAGACGCGCAGCAGGTGCACGCGCACGCGCTGGCCGCCCGAGAGGCGCCCGAGCGGGGCCTGGCAGTGGTCGTAGTCGAGGCCCAGTGCGCAAATGCGGCGCACGGCGTCGTCGCGGCCCATGGCCCGCTCCTCGAGCACGACGTCGAGCGGGGTGCGCTCCAGGTCGACCGACAGGCTCTCCTGCGTCATCAGCGCCACGCGCGCGCCCTCCTTGATGCGCACGCGGCCCCCGGTGGGCTCCTGCTCACCGGCCAGCAGCCGCAGCAGCGTCGACTTGCCCACGCCGTTTGGTCCGATCAGCCCGACGCGATCGCCACGCTCGAGCACGAGATCGACGGGGCCGATGCGCACAGTCTCGCTGTAGCTCACCTCCGCAGCGGTCGCCTCGGCCAGTACGCGCCCGCGCGCGTCCGAGGCGAAGGACACCGAAAGCCTGCGGTCGCGGCGCTTCTCGGGGCGCTCGACCCGGCTGCGTGCCCGCTCGAGCAGCGTCAGGCGCGCGCGGGCCCGCGAGGCGAACTTCGAGTTGAGCCGTGCCCATTCGCGGTACTGGAAGAAGATCTGCTCCTGCCGCTTGACCTCGGCGACGGCGCGCTCGTACTCCCCCTGGAGACGCTCCATCAGCTTCGGGCGCTCCTCCAGGTAGAAGGTGTAGGCGCCCGCGTAGAGATCGCAGCGCCCGTCCGAGAGGTCGAGCGTCTCCTTCGCTGCCACGTCGAGCAGTGCGCGATCGTGGCTCACGAGCACGGTGGCGCGCCGCCGCGCCCGCAGGCGCTCGGCCACCAGGCCCCGTGCCCGCAGATCGAGATGCGCCTCGGGCTCGTCGAGCACCAGCAGGTCCGGGTCGGAGGCCAGCGCCCGCGCGAGCAGGATGAGGCGCCGCTGCCCGCCCGAGAGCTCGCTCATGCGCCGGGAATCGGGCACACCGCGCAGACCGAGCTCGCCAAGCAGGTCGGCGATCACCGCGCGGTCCGGCTCCTCCGCCGCCGACAGGGCCGCCAGCGCGTCGTCGTACTCGCGCTCCAGGCCGGCCAGCAGCGCCGGGTCGTGCGCCGAGGCGGCGAGCTCCCCGGCCAGCCGCTCCAGCTCCAGCTCCGCAGGCGTCCGGTAGAGCGCGTCGGCGATGGTCGGGTCGAGGCGCAGCAAGTCGCGATCGTCCTGGGCGAGCCGGCCAAGCACGAGGCCCTGCTTGCGCACGACCTCGCCCGCATCGGGCCTCAGATCACCCGACAGCAGGCGCAGCAGGGTGGTCTTGCCGCTGCCATTCGGGCCGACGATCGCGAGTTTCGTGCGCTCGTGGACGGCGAGCGTGATGCCCGCCAGGAGCGGTTTGCTCCCGGGGGCGTACGTGACGTCGACCAGCTGTGCGATCAGGCCGGCACGCCGAGCCCGAGCTCGGCCGCGAAGCGACCCTTCGGCTTGGCGCCGGCGATGCGCTTCGTCTCCTGGCCGGCCTCGACGACCACGAAGGCCGGAATCGCGAGGATCTGGAAGCGGGCTGCCGTCGCGGGGTTGTCGTCCACGTTGACCTTGACCCACTTGTGCGAGGGATTGGCGGCCGCAAGCTCCTCGAAGGCAGGCTCCATCTGACGGCAGGGACCACACCAAGGCGCCCAGAAATCGATCACGACGGGGCGGTCGCTGTTGGTGACCTCGGCGTCGAAATCGGCATCGGTGACGTGAGTGATATCGCTCATTGAAATGCTCCTGGAAGGGGTTTCGATCGTATAAACGCCGTCGGGTGCACCCCGATTCCCGAGAAGCGGCGCTTATAGCTCGATGTCCACCGGCGTGCCGACTCGGATCAGATCGTAGAGCCGCTCGACGTCGGCGCGGTGCATCCGCATGCAGCCGTGCGAGGCGGCGTGGCCGACGCTGTAGTCGGCCGGGGTGGCATGGAAGCCGATGTTGGGGGCGCTCGTGCCGATCCAGCGCGTGCCGAGCGGGTTGTTCACCCCCGGCGGAATCGCCTCCAGCCCCGCGGCCCAGGGCGAGTTCGGCGGCACCCAGGTCGGATTCCTGATCTTCGCGATGACCTCGTAGGTGCCGGTCGGCGTCGGGTGGGCCGCCATCCCGATGGCGATCGGCGCGCTGAAGATGCGCTTGCCGTCGCGGATCAGCGTGACCCGGAACCGGCTCAGGTGCACGACGATGCGCTCCTCGCTCAGCTGCAGAACCGCGGGCGTCGCGATGCCCGTGACGGGCAGCTTGTGGAGGCGCTGGAAGGCGCTCACGGCGGCCTCGGTGCGAGCGTTGAAGAAGCGCGTGAAGGGCCCGTGGTAGGTGCCGAAGGACTTGAGCCGGCGCTCGAGCTGCACGACGTCCTTCCCGCGCGCGCCCAGCGCGAGCACGGTCGAGGGGCGCAGCTTCTCCGTCGAGTCGACGGTGAACGGCCCGGCCTTGGTGGTCGTCGTGTTGCCCGCGCCGTCAGTGGCGGTGATCGAGAGCGTGTGCACCCCCTGGGCCAGATGCTGCAGCGGCAGCGAGAAGCGACCCGAGACGGCCGCCCCGCCCAGCAGGGCGTTGCCTCCGGGCCCGCGCAGCGCGACCGAGTCGCCGTCGAGCAGCGCCTGCACCGAGACGGGGGAGGCGTCGTCGATCGATCCTCGCAGCGTGGGATGGGCCGTACCGAGGACCGACGGCACGCGATCCACGTGCACGCGCGGTGCGGTGCGGTCGACGGCGACGGTGCGCGTGATCACCGAGCTGTTGCCCGCGCGATCACTCGCGATCAGCTTCACCGTCGTGCGCCCGTCGGGCAGCTTGGGATCGAGCGCGAACGTGGTCGTGCGCGGATGCAGGACGACTTGTTTGCCCCGATAGCTGAGCGCGAGCGTCGAGCCGGGCTCGACCCGGCCACTGAGCTCGCTCACCGGCTGCCAGCCGGAGGGCGCCTCGTTCAGCGCCAGCTCGGGCCGGTGTGTGTCGACGTGGATCGCGAAGTCCTCGTCGACGCTGTCCCCGAAGACGCGGCCGGGGCTGGCCTGGACACGCACGCGATGCGTGCCGTCCGCAAGGCCGTTGAGTTCGAGCTCGAGCCCGCCGCCGGTCCGGCGCAGCTTCGCGGCGGCGTCCTGACCGTCGACGCTCGCCCGCAGGTCCGCCAGGCTGCCGCTGTGCTCGACGGGGACGAGCACCTGTGGCGCGGGCGTCCGGTACCACTGGCGCGGCGCACCGCTCACGAGCGGGCGCTCCGCGTAGGACCAGACGGCCAGGGCGCCGACGGCGGTCACGAGCACTCCGGCCGCGACCGCGCCGATCACAAGGCTCCGGCGCCGCATCAGCTGAATCTAGCAGCCGTCGCCGGCGACGACGCCGCCCGCCCGGGGCAACTGCCTGCGCACTGCCTGGAGCCGCAGCAACGGCACGCGCCGCATCGCCTCGAAGACGATGGAGCGCGACATCTTCGAGCCGCCGGCCACGCGGTCGGCGAAGGTGATCGGCACCTCGACGACGGTGAATCCGAGCAGCAGCGCCCGGTAGGTCATCTCGATCTGGAACTGATAGCCCTGGGCGTCGACCGCGTCGAGCTCGATCGCCTGCAGCACGGCACGCCGGAAGCACTTGTAGCCGCCCGTCAGGTCGCGCACGCCCACACTCAGCAGTGTGCGCGCGTAGAGGCAGCCGGCGGTCGAGATCACGCGCCGGGTCCGGCCCCAGTTCTCGACGCGGCCACCGGGGCAGTAGCGCGAGCCCAGCACCAGATCCGCTCCTGCAAGCGCGGGCGCGAGCAACGACGGCACGGCTCGCGGATCATGGGAGAAGTCGCAGTCCATCTCGAGCACGTAGTCGAAGTCGCGCGCCAGCGCCCAGCGGAAACCGTCGAGATAGGCGCGGCCGAGCCCCTGCTTGAGCGGGCGGTGGAGGACATGCAGCCACGGCCTGTCTACCGCGAGTTCGTCGGCCAGCTGCCCCGTGCCATCGGGCGAGGAGTCGTCGATCACGAGCACCTCGCCGCTGGCGCCGTCCAGCTCGCGCACGCGGCCGAGCGCCTCGACCATGCGCTCGAGGTTCTCGCGCTCGTCGTAGGTGGGCAGGCAGATCAGGAAGTGAGCGGGCTCGGGCACAGGCTCATTCTCGCCGTGAACCGGCCGCTCATGCAGCGGCAGCTACGATCCTCGGCGTGACCCTGCGCAATGGCGAGATCGCCGATCTGTTCGACCTGCTCGGCGATCTCTACGAGCTGGACGGCGCCGTCGTGTACCGCGTGCTCGCGTATCGGAGGGCCGCCAAGCGGTTCCGCGAGACGGCCGAGTCGGTCTGGACGCTGTCCGAGCAGGGCCGGCTGACCGAGCTCGACGACATCGGCGACACGATCGCGACCAAGGTCGGGGAGTTGCGCGAGACGGGCACGATGGCGGCGCTCGAGAAGCTGCGCGGCCGCGTGCCGGAGAGCCTCGTCGAGATCGTCCGTCTGCCGGGGCTCGGGGCCAAGACCGCGCGCCGGCTCTGGCTGGAGCTCGACATCACGACGCTGGCCGAGCTCGAGACCGCCGCCCGCGAGGGCCGTCTGCAGGGCCAGGCCGGCTTCGGCGAGCGCAAGGAGCAGCAGCTGCTGGCGCAACTCGAGGCGGGCGCGGCTCCGCGCAAGCGCGTCTTCCGGCTTGACCAGGCGCTCGACCTCGCGCGCACGGTGCTCGACCCCCTGCGCGCGCATCCCGCCTGCGAGCGGGCCGACGAGGCGGGATCGCTGCGGCGGCGAGCAGAGTCCGTGGGCGACGTGGACGTGATCGCCGCCGCAACCGACGGGCCCGCGCTGACAACGTGGCTGGTCGAGCAGCCATTCGTCGCCGAGGTGCTGGGGCACGGCACGACGAAGGCCTCGATCCTGACGCACAACGGCGTTCAGCTCGACCTGCGCGTCGTGTCGCTCGAGAGCTACGGCAACCTGCTGCAGCACTTCACCGGCTCGAAAGGCCACAACGTGCGCCTGCGCGAGGACGCCCAGCGGCGGGGGATGAGCGTCTCGGAATGGGGCATCGAGGACGTCGAGAGCGGCGAGGTCTTCAAGACGCCCGAGGAGGACGAGGTCTACCGCCACCTCGGCTACCAGCCCATCCCGCCGGAGCTCCGGGAGGACAACGGCGAGCTCGAGCTGGCGCGGCGCAACGAGCTCCCCGAGCTTGTCGAGCTGTCCGACATCCGCGGCGACCTGCACCTCCACAGCGACTGGAGCGGCGACGGCAAGCACTCGCTGCTCGACGTCGTCGAGGCCGTGCGCGCGCGCGGGCACGAGTACATGGCCATCACCGACCACTCGGGCGGCGTCGGGATGGGCATCGGCCTCGAGCCCGACGACGTGCGCCGCCAGATCGAGGCGGTGCAGATGATCCGCCAGACGCTCGACGGGTTCGAGCTGCTGGCAGGGTGCGAGGTCGACATCATGGGCGATGGCTCGCTCTACCTGCCCGACGACGTGCTGGCCGAGCTCGACTGGGTGCTCGCGTCGCTGCACGTGGCCCAGCGGCAGGACGCCGACCGCATCACGAAACGACTGACCGCAGCGGCGGAGCACCCGCGCGTCGACGCGATCGGCCACCCTTCGGGCCGGCTGATCGGCAAGCGCGAGGGCTACGCCTTCGACATCGAGGCGCTCGTGGCCGCATGCGCCGCCAACGGCACGTTCCTCGAGATCAACTCGCAGCCGCACCGGCTCGACCTCCGGCCGGCGCACGCGCGGCTCGCGCTGGCGGCCGGCGTCAAGCTCGTCATCTCGACCGACGCGCACCGCCTCGCGGCGCTCGACTACCAGGAGCTCGGGGTCTTCATGGCCCGGCGCGCGGGCGCGACGGCGGACGACATCGTCAACGCGCGGCCGCTGGCCAAGCTCGCAGCCCTGCGCAAGCCGGGCAGGGTCGCGCAGACATGAGCGATCCCGACCGGAGCAGCGAAGGCCTCGTCTTCGTCTCGACCGGTCGGCGCCTGGCAGCTGCGAAGGTCGGGCGCCGCTGGCACGACGTGCGCGGCCCGCTCATGATCGGCGCGGCGCTCGCGTCGATCCAGGCAGTCCTGCTGTTCGTGGTGCTGCGCATGCTCCAGGACTGGGGCGTGTCCCTGCGCTGGTTCGTGCCCATCGTGGCCGTGACGACGCTCGCGCTGGTCGCGTGGCTCGGGCTCGTGCGTGCAGCCTTCGGCCGCGTCGTGCCACTGGGCCAGGCCCCTGCAGCAGCCATCCTGGAGACCCTCGAGGCGGTGCGCGGCCCGCTGCGCGGCGGCTTCGATGCCGCCAGTGCCCAGGTGGTGGCCTATGAGATCCGCGAGCGCCTGGGCTATGCGGCCGTGTCGGTGGTCGATCGCGAGCGCGTGCTTGCGCACGCCGGCCTCGGCGACGATCACCACGGCGCAGGCCTGCCGGCGCCGCCCGGCGCGATCGACGCCATGCTCGAGCGGCGCGTCTCGCGGCTCCCCGTGGGCTGGAAGCACGGCTGCGACGGTCGTGACTGCCCGCTGCGGTCGGCCATCGTCACGCCGATCGTGAACCGCAGCGACGCCATCGGCGCGATCGTGCTCTTCAGCGAGAACGCACTCGCAGTCTCGGATCGCGACCGCGTGATCGCCCGCCAGCTGGGCGCGCTCATCTCGACCGAGGTCATGCTGGGCGAACTGGACCTGCACGCCCGCGCGACGGCCTCCGCCGAGCTGGCAGCGATGCAGGCCCAGATCGAGCCGCACTTCCTGTTCAACGCGCTCAATACGATCGCGGCCTTCTGCCGCACCCAGCCCGACGAGGCGCGGAGGCTGGTGCTTGCGTTCGCCGAGCACTGCCGCCTCAGCCTGCGACGCCCGCACGTGTTCGTCCCCCTCCGCGACGAGCTCCGGCACGTCGAGGCCTACGTCGCCCTCGAGCGCGCGCGCTTCGGCGACCAGCTCGAGGTGGACGTACGGGTCACGCCGGCGGCGGAGCTGGCGCTCGTGCCGCCGTTGCTCGTGCAACCGCTGGTCGAGAACGCCATCAAGCACGGCAAGGCCGACCGGCCGCTGCGCGTCGTCGTGCGCTGCGATGTCCGGCTGGGAAGGCTGCGCATCACGGTGCGCGACAACGGGCGCGGCATCCCGCGCGAGCTCGCCGACCGCGTGCTCGAGCCGGGCGTCGGCTCGGGCGCCGCCGGGCTCGGATTGGCCTCGGCGGCCCAGCGCGTGGCCGTGTTCTACGGCGAGCACGGCCGACTGCGGATCGCGTCGGCGCCCCGCATCGGTACGCTCATATCGATCGTGATTCCTACGATTCCGCCCGGGCACGAGCAGGAACGCCTCGCCCAATGAGCCTGCTCGCGCTGATCGTCGACGACGAGGCGCCGGCGCGCGCCGAGCTGCGCTTCCTGCTCGAGCGCATCGGGGACGTCGAGGTCGTCGGGGAGGCCGCGAGCGTGCGTGAGGCGCTCGCCCTGGCCGCGCGCCTGGACTACGACGTCGTGTTCTGCGACATCTCGATGCCCGAGCTCACCGGCATCGACGCGGCGCGCGAGATCATGTCCTGGCCCAAGCGCCCCCACGTGGTGTTCGTGACGGCCCACCAGGACTACGCCGTGCAGGCCTTCTCGGTCGACGCCTTCGACTACCTGCTCAAGCCCGTGGCCGAGGACCGGCTGGCACAGACGGTCGAGCGGCTGCGCAGCGCCCTGCGTGGGACGCCCGAGCGCGCGGCGCGCGGGGAGCTCGCCAAGGTGGCGGTCACGCGCCGGGGCGAGACGCTGCTGCTCGATCACGACCAGGTCTACTTCATGCTCGCCGAGGGCGACTACGCGCGCCTCGCGACCTACGACGAGCGCTACCTCTCGACGCAGTCGTTGCGCGAGCTCGAGGATGCGCTGTCGCCCGCGCTCTTCTTCCGCATCCACCGCTCATCGATCGTCAACCTGCAGAAGGTCACGGCCCTCGAGCAGACCACGCCGGGCCACTGGATTGTCCGACTCTCCGACGCCGAGGGCACGCAGCTCGAGGTGGCCCGCCGGCAGACGCGCGCGCTCAAGCAGCACCTGGGCCTGCGCGCGTGAGGCGCGATGGAACGGTGCTCGGCGGGGTCGGCGCCGTGGCCGGGCTGCTCTCGGCGCTCTTCGGCGTCGGTGGCGGCACGATCATCGTGCCGGCCCTGATCGCTCGCGGCTGGCAAGCGCACCGCGCGACCGCGACGTCGCTCGCGGCGATCGGCGCGACGGCCGTGTTCGGCACGCTGCGCTACGCGTGGGACGACCTCGTGGTCTGGCGGGACGCCGCGCTGATCGGCCTCCCGGCAGTCGTCGGCGTGGTGTTCGGCACGGCGCTCGCCAAGCGGGTCCGCGGCCCGCACCTCCAGATGGCCTTCGCCTGCGTCATGCTGCTCGTCGCCGGCAGGCTCGCCTGGTGAGCCACGTCGCGCTCGCCCTCGCGCTCGGCCTCGCGGGCGGGGTCCTCGCAGGGCTCTTCGGCGTCGGCGGAGGCATCGTCTTCGTTCCCGCGCTCACACTCGGCCTCGGGCTGGGCCAGCTCACGGCAGAGGCCACGTCGCTGGCCGCCATCGTCCCCGTCGTCGCGGTCGGCTCGTTCCGCCAGCATCGCGACGGCCTCGTGCACTGGCCGTCGGCGGGCCTGCTGGGGGCCTGCTCGCTGGTCGGCGTCCTGATCGGCGCCGAGATCGCGCTCGATCTCCCCGAATCGGCCTTGCGCCGCGCATTCGCGGCGTTCCTCCTGCTCTCGGCGCTCCAGATGGCGTTGCGCGCGCGCCGCCAGCTCCAGGCGGCGGCGCCGTGAGCGAGTACGCCTGGATTCCGCCCGAGTCCTGGGCCGAGAGCGCGCACGCCACCGCGCTCGCGCGCTCGCTGGGCACCGGCGGCTATCACGAGCTGCTGGCGCTCTCGACGGCCGAGCCCGAACGCTTCTGGGACGCCGTTGCCCGCGATCTCAGGATTCCGTTCGAGACGCCCTACGAGCGCGTGCTCGACGACTCCGACGGGCCCGCGTGGGCGCGCTGGTTCACCGGCGGGCGCCTGAATCTCGCGCACGCCTGCGTGGAGCGCTGGGCCGACGACCCCGCGCACACGGGAGTCGAGGCCGTCGTCGCCGAGGACGAGGAGGGCGCCGTGCGCTCGCTCACCTACGGCGAGCTGGCGCGCGAGGTGGCGCGCTGCGCCGAGGCGCTCGAGGCGCTCGGGGTGCGCAGCGGCGATGCCGTCGCGCTGCTGATGCCGATGGCGCCCGAGGTCGTCATCGCGTACTACGCCGTGGCGGCGGTCGGCGCGCTCGTCGTCCCCATCTTCTCGGGGTTCTCGGCGGCCGCCGTGGCGGGCCGGCTCGAGGATTCACGCGCCGTCGCGCTGATCACGGTGGACGCGTTCATGCGCCGCGGACGGCCGGTGGCCGCAAAGGCAACGGCGGACGAGGCCGTCGCGCGCGCGCCCAGCGTGCGCTCGGTCGTCGTCGTGCGCCACACGGGTCAGCCGGTCGCCTGGCAGGAGGGCCGCGACGTCTGGTGGCACGAGCTGATGGAGGGGCGCCCCGGCACGCGGCGTGCCACGCCTGTCGAGAGCGAGCACCCGTTCATGCTCGCCTACACCTCGGGAACGACCGGGCGGCCCAAGGGGGCCGTGCACGTGCACGGCGGATTCCTCGTGAAGATGGCCAGCGAGGGCCGCTATACGGGCGATCTGCAGGCGGGCGACCGCGTGCACTGGATGACGGACATGGGCTGGATCATGGGCCCCTGGCTGCTGGCCAACTCGCACGGCCTCGGCCTCACCTGCGTGCTCTACGACGGGGCGCCCGACTACCCCGACGCCGGTCGTCTATGGCAGCTCGCAGAGCGCCACCGCCTGACCTTCCTGGGCGTCTCGCCCACGCTCGTGCGAGCGCTGCGCCAGGCGGGCGACGAACTCGTCGAGCGCGCCGACCTCTCGGCGCTGCGGCTGTTCGGCTCGACCGGCGAGCCCTGGAACCCCGATCCCTGGCTCTGGCTGTTCGAGCGAGTCGGAGGCGGAACGCGGCCGATCATGAACATCTCGGGCGGCACCGAGATCGCGGCGTGTTTCCTCGGCTCTCCGCCCTACCTGCCGCACAAGCCCTGCACGCTCGGGTTGCCCCTGCTCGGCATGGCGATGGACGTGTACGACCCCGCGGGGCGGCCATTGCGCGGTGAGGTCGGCGAGCTCGTCTGCACCCGGCCATGGCCGAGCATGACGCGCGGGATCTGGGGCGATCGCGAGCGCTACCTCGACACCTACTGGCGCCGCTTCCCGGGCGTCTGGACTCACGGCGACTGGGCCTCGATCGACGCCGACGGCGACTGGTTCCTGCACGGCCGCTCCGACGACACCCTCAACGTGGCCGGCAAGCGCATCGGCCCGGCGGAGTACGAGTCGGCGCTCGTCGGCGATCCGGCCGTCGCGGAGGCCTGCGCGGTCGGCGTTCCCCACGACGTCAAGGGCGAGGTCGTGTGGTGCTTCTGCGTGCTGCGCGCCGGCAGCGAGGCGGGCGAGGAGCTGCGCGCCCGCCTGCGCGAGCGCTGCGCGCAGGAGCTCGGCAAGGCATTCGCGCCCGCCGAGGTGCGCTTCACGACTGCGCTGCCGAAGACCCGCAGCGCCAAGATCCTGCGCCGCGCCGTGCGCGCGACCGTCTTGGGCAACGATCCCGGCGACCTCTCCACGCTCGAGGACGCGGCCGCGATCGAGGCCGTCCGCGCGAGCACCTGACCGGTTGTCAGGCCCCGTTCGCCCAGCTCGAGGGCGCGTCCGAGGCCGGAAACGACTCCTCGGACGCCTCGTCCACGCCGTCGTCCTCGGGCGGGTAGGGCTGGTGAGGCGGGAACAGCTTCTCGCGCTCGGCCTCGTCGGGTTCGTCGGCCACACGAGCAGGGTAGCGCTGAATACCTCGGGTCAGGCACGAAGACTTCGTGCCTGACCCCGGGTTCTTCGCTCAGGGCCAGTGCTTCTTGCGGGCCTGCCGCAGCGAACGGTTGAGCGAGCGGTGACGGCGGCGCTGCTCGCTCTGGGCCGCGGGGTCCGAGCGCTGCTCGAACGAGACGCGGTCGTGCTCGGCCCGCTGCCAGGCCTCGAAGCGCTCGCGCGAGAGCTCACCCACTTCCACCGCGGCCGCGACGGCGCAGCCGGGCTCGCCGGCGTGACCGCAGTCGCCGAAGCGACAGGCTGCTGCGAACTCCTCGACGTCGCCGAACGCGCGCTCGGCGGCCAGGCCCATGTCGTGCGGGAGCACGGCGCGCAGGCCCGGCGTGTCGATGAGCACGCCGCCGCCCGCGAGCACGTGCAGCTCGCGGTGCGTGGTGGTATGCCGGCCCTTGCCGTCGCTGCGCACTTCGGCGGTCGCCGCCACGTCCTCGCCGACGAGCGCATTCACGAGCGTGCTCTTGCCGGCGCCCGAGCGCCCAAGCAGCACCGCCGTCGAGCCGGCCAGTCGCGCGCGCAGCTCGCCCACCCCCAGGCCCGTGCGTACGCTGACCGCGAGCACCGGTGCTCCCAGTGCGGCCGCCTCGGCCTCGGCCAGAGCGTCCTCGAGGTCGGGACGAGCATCGGCCTTCGTGAGAACGACGAGCGGCGTGGCGCCGCTCTCCCAGGCCACGAGCAGGAAGCGCTCCAGGCGCCGAGACGAGAACGGGTGGTCGAGTGCGTTCGCGACGACGACGACATCGACGTTCGCGGCGACGACGGACGACGCGCTCGAATCGTCGGGCATGCGCCGCTCGAGCAGCGTGCGCCGCTCCAGCAGCCTGGTGATGCCGCCCCGATCGTCGACCACCAGCCAGTCGCCGACGGCGAGCTCGGCGTCCAGCTGATCGGTTGTCACGCGCAGGTCGCCGTCCGCTGCGCGCAGGCTGGCGTGACCGCGGTCGACGCGCACGACGCGCGCGGCCGCGGAGGGATTTTGACCGAGCTCGGCGAGCTCGGCGGAGCGGCGCTCATCCCAGACGAGCTGGGCAAGCGCCGCGGTCTGATCGTTCAACGCGGATCTCCAACGGGGTGATTGCGGCGCCCCGCGCGCCTGCTCGGTCGCTAGACCGGGCGGCGGAACGCCCCGGATGGCTGGGTCGCGCTCTGAGAGCAGTCGGACATTTCCCCATCACCCCTTTCGCGGGCGTCGGCGTTGAGGTGCCCACTCTACCGCTACCGTCCTCGCCACATGGCACCCGAGGCACGCATCACCGGCGTGGAGACGCGCCGCTATCGCTACCCGCTCGACCCGCCCTTCCGGGCGGCCTGGGACCCCGTCCCGCGCACCCACCAGGACGCCACGCTCGTGATGGTGCACTCCGACGTCGGCGTGACGGGATATGCGAGCGGCGACCGTCTGCCCGACCGCGAGGTGCTGGAGCACTTCCTCGTCGGCCTCGACCCGCTGCGCATCGAGGCCGTACGGGAGATCTGCGAGACGGTCGACTTCCATGGCGGCAGGCCGTGGACGGTCGAGTGCGCGATCTGGGATCTCGCCGGCCGCCTGCTCGACACGCCGGTCTGGCGCCTGCTGGGAGGGCGCAACGAGCGCATGCTGGCCTACGCCTCGAGTGGCGAGCTGGTGGACCCGGACGAGCGGGCGCGCCGCGCCGTCGCCCTGCGCGAGCGCGGGGTGCGCGCACTCAAGCTGCGCTTCCACCACGCCGACTGGCGCGAGGACGTGGCCGTCGTCGAGCACGTCCGCGCGGCCGTCGGCGACGACTTCGAGCTGATGGTGGACGCCAATCAGGGCTGGCGCATGGCCGGGGATCGCGAGCCGCGCTGGGACGTTCCGACGGCCGCACGCTGTGCGCGCGCGCTCGAGCGGCTGGGCGCCTACTGGCTCGAGGAGCCGCTGCGCTGCGACGACGTGGAGGGCTATACCGCCCTGCGCCGGCTGACGGGCATCCGCATCGCGGCCGGCGAGATGGTGCGGGGCGCGCACGAGGCGCGCGATCTCGTGCTGCGCGGCGGGGTCGACGTGCTGCAGCCGGACGTCGTGCTGTCCGGCGGGATCTCGGGCTGCCGCCGGCTCGCGGCGCTGGCCGACCTGTGCGGGCGCATGTTCAGCCCGCACACCTGGTCGAACGGCTACGGCCTGGTCTGCAACCTGCACCTGACGCTCGGGGTCTCGACATGCCCCTTCGTCGAGGTGCCCTACGACCCGCCGGCCTGGTCCCCCGAGCGCCGTGACTGGCTGCTGCCGGCCGTGGTCGAGATCGCGGCCGACGGCACGATCGCGCCCCCGCCGGGACCCGGGCTCGGTGTCACGCCCGACCTGGACGCCCTCGACCGCTGGCGGGTCTCTTGAGAGCCGTCGTCCTGCACGAGCCGGGGAATGTTCGCGTCGAGGAGGTCGAGCTCGCGCCGCCCAAGGCCGGCGAGGTGCTCGTGCGCATCGCGGCGGCGGGCGTCTGCCACTCCGATCTCCATCTCGCGGACGGCCGTCTTGGCGACGGGCGCTGGCCGATGGTGCTCGGGCACGAGGGGGCCGGCACCGTCGAGGCGGTCGGCGAGGGCGTCACGCACGTCGCGCCCGGCGATCGCGTCGTGCTCTGCATGATCCCGTCGTGCGGCACCTGCAGCGCCTGCCGGGCGGGGCGCCCGACGCTCTGCGGCCCGGCGGGCGAGGCCGGCGCCCGTGGCACGCTCATGGACGGGACGTCGCGCCTCTCCCTGATGGACGGCACCCCCCTCCAGCACGGGCTCACGGTCGCCTGCTTCGCCGAGCAGGTCGTGGTGGCCGCCGCGGGCGTCGTGCCGCTCACGGTCGAAGTGCCGCTCTGGCAGGCGGCATTGCTCGGCTGCGGAGCCGTGACCGGCATCGGCGCCGTGCGCAACGTCGCGCGACCGCGCATCGGCGAGCGGGCGGCCGTGGTCGGCTGTGGTGGCGTCGGCCAGCAGGTGATCGCGGGTCTCGTGCTCGCGGGGGCCGGCGCGATCGTCGCGGTGGATCGCGACCCCGTCGTGCTGGAGTTGGCGCTCGCGCGCGGGGCGACGCACGCCGTCGACGCGCGCGTAGACGACCCGGCCGCGGCCGTGCGCGACCTGACCGACGGGGGCGTCGACCACGCCTTCGAGGTCGTGGGGCGGCCCGAGACGATGCGACTCGCGTGGGATTGCCTGTGCGCGGGCGGCACCGCGGTCGTCGTCGGCCTCGCGGCCGTCGGCGTCGAGGCCGCCTTCCCGGCCATCGAGTTCCTCTCCGACAAGGGCATCAAGGGCTGCTACTACGGCAGCGGCAACCCATCGGTCGAGCTCGCCTCCCTCGTGCAGCTGGCCGCCGACGGGAGGCTCGTGCTGGCCGACGTCGTCACGCACCTGACCGACCTCGACGGCATCCCCGAGGGTCTCCAGCGCCTGCGCCAGGGTGCTGGCGGGCGCACCGTCGCGATCATCGACAGCGCGAGCGCAGGCGTCGAGATCTAGCTTGCGGGCTCGGCGCTCGGCTGCTCGGGCACATGCTCTCCGACGTGCGAGACGATGTGCACGACGGGTCCGCCGAAGAGCTTCTCGACCTGCGCCACGACATCCTTGCGCAGCCAGCGCGAGCGCGTGAGCGGGTGGGTCGAGATCACGATCATGTCGGCGTCGAAGCGGTCGAGCGCATCGCGCACGGCCGCGACCGGGAGCATGTCGCCGACCCAGCCGTCGGCATCGAGGCCTTCGCCGCGGAGCACTGCCAGGGTGCGGTCGAGCCGCGCCTGCGCGGCGTCGATCGCACCGGCCTGGTTCCAGGATTTGCCCAGACCGTGGTCGGCCGCCACGGCCGGCGCAACCACCCGGAAGACCGAGGCGCGCTGGTCTTCGATCCTCCGCAGCTCGGCCAGCAACTCGTCGGCTTCGACGGTCTCGTTCGCGACCACGAGCACACGGGACATGCGCCACCTCCGGGCGAGACGATTGTGCAGCAGATGCTACAACCGCGTCCGGCCCCGACGGAGGGAGGTGCTACTCGACCTGGCCGACGGCGAACGCGGCGGCGCCCAGGACGATGCCGCCCACCAGGCCCCAGACCTTGAACGGGAAGCCGTCCACGCCCTTGGCCACGAGCACGAGCACGATCGCGCCGACGATCCCGAAGCCGATGACCCGCATGGCGATCTTGCCGAGCTGTTCTTCCACGTCGTCCTCCCGCGTCGCAGCCGCGCACATGCTACCGAGGCTGATCAGCCGCCCGCGCTCTTGACCGAAAGCCCGCTCGCCTCGAGGTGGGCGACGACCTTTGCGCGGTGATCGCCCTGGATCTCGATCACGCCGTCGACCACGCTGCCACCCGATCCGCACAGGCGCTTGAGCTCGCGGGCGAGCTCGGCGGCGTGAGCCGGCGACGCGCCGCTGATCGTTGTCACCGTCTTGCCCTTGCGCCCCGACGTCTCGCGCCGCACGCGCAGGATGCCGTCGCCGGGAACGCGGCCCGCCTGCACGCGGCAAGGGCAGCGACCGCCGTCGGCGAGCGGCTGACCGCAGTGCTGGCAGCGCCGCACCCGACCCTTGTCCGTCGAGTAGACCAGGCCCATCGCCGCCACGGTAGCGTGACGCGGCGTGTACGTCGGCCGCTACGCACCGAGCCCGACCGGGGACCTGCATCTCGGCAATGCGCGCACCGCCCTGATCGCCTGGCTGTGGGCGCGCACTGCAGGCGGGCGCTTCCTCCTGCGCTTCGAGGATCTCGACGCCGGCCGGGTACGGCCCGGCTGCGCGCGCGAGCAGGCCGACTCGCTGGCGTGGCTCGGCCTCGACTGGGACGGCGAGCCGGTGGCGCAGTCCGAGCGGACGGAGCGCTACAAGGTCGCGATCGAGACGCTGCGGGAGCGCGGCGACCTCTACGAGTGCTTCTGCTCGCGCGCCGACGTCCGCCGCGCGGCCTCTGCTCCGCACGGCCCCGACGGGCCGATCTACGCCGGTGTCTGCCGCCACCTGACGGAGGACGAGCGGGCGCAACGGGGCGGGCTGGGGCGCGAGCCCTCGTTGCGCGTGCGCATGGAGGGCGCCGTCGATTTTCGCGACGACCTGATGGGGCCACAGCACGAGACGCTCGAGGCGACGACGGGCGACGTCGTGCTGCGGCGCAGCGACGACGTGGTCGCCTACCAGCTCGCGGTCGTCGTCGACGATGCCGCCCAGGGGGTGACACACGTCGTGCGGGGCGCGGATCTGCTCGGCTCCACGGCCCGCCAGCTCCGGCTCTACGAGCTCCTCGGACTGGAGCCGGTTCCCGGCTACGCGCATGTCCCGCTGCTGCTCGGGCCGGACGGCGAGCGCCTGGCCAAGCGGCACGGCGCCGTCGGTCTCTCGGAGCTGCGCGAGCAGGGCGCCGACCCCCGAGCGCTCGCCGGCTGGCTCGCCCACAGCGCCGGCCTGCTCGAGAGTGCCCGCCCGTGCGCGCCGGCCGAGCTCGTCGAGCGCTTCGACCCGTCGGCGCTGACGCGAGAGGCGGCGCGCGTCGATCCGCACGGACTGCGCTGGTAGCCTCGCTGCGTGCTGATCTGGGGAGGAGTAGCGATCGTGGCGATCCTCGTCGTCCTCGCCATGCTGCTCTACAACGGGCTCACGCGCGCTCGCAACCGCACGTCGGCTGCCTGGGGCGATGTCGACGCGGAGCTGCGCAGGCGGGCGGATCTCGTGCCCGAGCTCACGGAGGCCGTGGGCGCCTACGCCACGCATGAGCGCTCCGTGGTCGAGGCGGCGGCCCAGGCGCGCAACGCCGCGATCAGCCCCGAGCCGGAGGTGCGGACGGGCGAGGAGCAGCGTCTCGGGGCCGCCATCGGCGGCGTCGTCGGCATCGCCGAGGCCAATCCCCAGCTGAAGGCGTCGGAGCGCTTCGCCCAGCTGGAGGAACAGCTCTCGAAGAGCGAGGATCGCATCGCGCTCGCGCGTCTGGTCTACAACGACACGGTCCAGACCTACAACGCCGCGATCGAGCAGCTGCCGGCAAGCCTCGTCGCCGGCGCGATGGGATTCCGGCGCCGTCAGATGTTCGACTTCGGGGACGGCAGTAGGTGAAGCGCTGGGCGTGGCTCGTCCTCGCCCTGGCGGCGCTGCTGGCCGCGCCCGCCTCCGCGCTCGCGGACAAGAGCTTCACGATCTCCCAGGCGGCCGTCAACGTCACGGTCGCCCGCACCGGCGAGGTGCTGATGCGCGAGGACCTGACGTTCAGCTTCAACGGCTTCTTCACCGGCGCGTACCGCGACATCCCGCTCGCGAGGGACGTCAGCGCGCGCGACGTCCAGGTCAGCGAGGGCGGTACGTCCTATTCTCCCGGTGGTGACACGACGCTCGGCAGCAGCGATGCGCCCGGCAGGTTCGGCGCGGTGCGCCTGCCGCAGGGCCTGCGCATCGTGTGGCATTACCAGCAGGACGGCGGGCGGCGGACGTTCACGCTGCGCTACCGGCTGCGCGGCGTCGTGATCGCCCACGACGACGCCGTCGAGGTCGCACCGCAGGTCTGGGGCAACCAGTGGCAGTTCGGCCTCCGGCAGCTCACGGCGAACGTGCGCGCGGCGGGCGCGCTGCCCGGCACGCGTGCCTGGATCGAGCCGGCCTGGATCGACCATCACGTCACGGTGCGCGGCGGGGAAGTGCTGAGCGCTGCCAGCGACGTCCCGGCCCAGCACGGCGTGACCCTGCGCGTGCTCTACCCGCCTGCGGCGCTCGCCCCGAATGCGCCCTACGCGCGCCACGTGCACGACGACATCCTGCCGGCGACGATCGCGCGCGAGCAGGCCGCCGCGGACCGTGCCGCCCGCGATCGCCGCCAGCTCGAGGACACGCTGCACCATCCGTGGGCCTGGATCCTCGCGGCCGCCCTGCTGGCGATCGTCCCCGCGGGTCTGCTCGCCGGCCTCGGCTACTGGCGCTTCGGCCGTGAGCAGTCCACCGGGACGGCTCCGAAGTACCTGAACGAGCCACCGGACGAGCTCCCGCCCGCGCTCGTGCCGTCACTGCTCGCACAGCACGTCGTCGCGGGGGGCGATCAGATGGCCGCGACGCTCTTCGAGCTCGTACGCCGTGGCCGCTACAAGATGACCCCCGTGACGCGCGAGGAGTCGACACTGCTCGGCCTCCACCACAAGGAGGTCGACGACGTCGACCTCACGCGCGGCGACGAGAGCGTCGAGCTGAGCGTGGTCGAGAAGCCCGTGGCCGCGATCTTCGACAAGCTGACCGAGGAAGGGCCGGCAGCCCTCTCGAATGTGCAGGACACCGTCAAGGGCCTGTCCACGGCGGACCGGGAGTGGTTCCACGAGCGCTCCGAGGCGTTCGAGTCGGCGGTGAGGAACCAGGCGCGCCAGCGCAAGTTCTGGAGCGGGCGCGGGATGGTCGTGAAATGGCTGTCATTTGCGGTGCTGCTGCTCGCAGGCGCGGGGTTCCTCGTCGCCGGGATCGCCGGGCTCGCCGATCCGCCGCTCGTGCGGAAGGACCTGATTCTCACCGCGATCGGCGCCGCGCTCGCGCTCGATGCCGTCGTCATCGCGTTCGTGCCGGCGTCGGTCTGGCGCAGGCGCGGCCCCAAGCTGCAAGCCTCGGCGGAGGGCTGGGAGGGCTTCCGCCGGTACCTCAACGACTTCCCGCGCCTGGCCGACAAGCCCGCCGACACGCTCCCGCTGTGGGAGCGCTACCTCGTCTACGGCATCACGTTCGGACTCGCCGAGCGCGTCCTGGAAGCGGCACGCGTGGACTTCCCGGGCGTCTCTGCATCGGCCGTGTACGCGCCGGCGCTGTACGTGTCGTCGTTCAGCACGTCGAGCTTCGCCTCGGGACTGGGCGGGGCGTTCGGCTCGCCCTCGAGCGGGGGCTCGGGCGGCGGTGGCGGCGGCGGCTCGTTCGGCGGCGGTGGCGGCGGCGCCTGGTAGGCGCGCAGCATGGCCGACGAGGAACACCGTGCACTCCAGGTGGCAGCAGTCGAAGCCGACGCCGCTGCACAGCGCTGCCTCCTGGCCGGTGATCGGGCGGGTGCCGAGCCGCACCTGCGCCTCTCGGAGCAGCGCTACCGCGAGTCATGGGAGGCCGCACCGCCCGGCGGGTACGGCCGGCTCGTCGGCATGCTCAAGGCGGCGATCCTGCGAGGCGACGCCGGCGATGCGGCTGCCTACACGCTCGCTGCCTTGGCCTTCGGCACCGAGTCGCCGACCGCCGCCTACGCCCTCGCACTGGCCTGCCTGGCTGCGGGCGACGACATCGCCGGCGCTTCCGCAGCCGAGCAGATGGCGAACGGCGGCGAGGCCTTCGAGCGCACCGCCGTAGCGCTGGGCGCACTCGCAGATCACGACGCCGTTGCCTATGCAACGGCGCTGCGCGCAGTGATCGCGGACTTCGAGGCGCGCGATCTGTACCTGACCGGCGTGCCGATCGCGGACACGGCCCTCGTGCTCGAGCGGCTGGCCGCGGCCCGCGGGCTTGCCGAGTACCCCTCCTCGCCGCTGCTGCCGCCTGTCTAGAAGCCGCGCAGCCTGCTCGCTTCGATGCGGACGGGGACGGAGTAGTCCGCGGCGAAGCTCTCCGGCGTCCACGAGTTGCGGGCGATGAAGCCGGCGTACTTCTCCACGTACGCGGGAACCTGGTGCGCCGGCGGGTCGTCCGAGAGGGCGGCCGCGCCCAGCACGACGACGACGTCCCCGCCCTCGCCGTTGCCGTCCAGGTGGAGCGCGACGCGCGGCCGCTCGGCAACGTTGCGCAGCTTCGCGGTGCCCGGCTTCGAATAGAGCAGGAACGACGCCGGGCGATCCCAGAGGAACCAGACGGGCACCGGCTGCGGCGTCAGATCGTCGCTGGTCGTGACGAGCCAGGCGACCTTCTCCTCGCGCAGCCGCCGCTCGGTGCGCCGGCCGAACGGCGTGCTGGTGTCGATCGTGAACGGCATGGCCGGAAGCTCCTGGTCAGCCGGCTGCGACGAGCCGGTCAAGTGCGGCCCGCAGCGCTCCGGGCCGCTCGATCCACGGGAAGTGGCCGGCACCGTCGACGACCTCGACCCGTGCCGCCGGGCCGATCGCCTCGGCAGTGTCGCTCGCTGCCGTCAGCGGCATCGGACTGCCCGCACCGTGTACGAACAAGCTGGGCACGGCGAGTCCGGCGAGCCGCGCGGCCAGGCCGGGCAGCTCGTCGTGCAAGGAGGCGAACGTCGCCGCGTAGGCGTCCGGTGCGAACTGCATGCCGGGGAAGGGCGGTGCCTCGGACGGCTCCGCGAAGTAGGCCGGCCAGAACAGCCGCATCGACTCCATCATGTCGGCCTCGGTGCCCTGGCCGTCCAGTGCCTGCCTGTCGAGCTGCGCAGCGCGCTCGACGTCCTCGGCCGACGTGCGGCGCATCATCTCGGCGTCGAACACGGCCTCGCCGCCATCGCCGACACCACCGAGCGTGTCGATCGCGAGCGCCGCGCTCACACGCTCCGGCCGCCTTGCGAGCAGATGCAGGAGCAGGTGGCCGCCCCAGGAGTGCCCGGCTACGATGGCGCGCTCACAGCCGAGCTCGTCGAGCACCGCGGTGACATCACCGACCTGGGTGGGCACGTCGTACGGCGCGCCCGCCGTCGACGGCGCGAGGCCGCGTTGCTGGTAGGCGGCCACCCGGTACGCGCCTGCCAGCTCGTCGATCAGCGGCTCGAGGTACGTCCAGGACAGCCCCGGCCCACCGTGCAGCAGCAGCACGGGATCGCCGGCTCCGCGGATCGATCCGCGCAACATCCCACCCGCGACAGCGACCTCGAACACGTGCGCAGTATCGCGCCCCGCAGGCCTCGGGGTCAGGGTGTTGCGGGGGCGGCCGCTGCGAGGCGGTGCTCGATCGCCCGGCGCCCGCGCTCGATCGGCGTCGACTCTCAAGCGGCCTCGCCGGACGTGGCGCGCTGGAAGCGCCCGCCGGGCGGAAACGCGACTCCTTCCCGTATTGCCCGGGCGACGCGAGCGGCCGGCCGAACGGATGCGAGCTGCCCCTTGACCGTCCACGACCAGATCTCGCCGTCGCTCTCGGCGACCACGACGCGCCTCCCGAGCAGTGCGTGGACACCACCCGCGACCGCGACGACGACGAGCTCCACGCCGAAGATGACGAGCGGCCAGAACTCGACGATCGCGAGGATCCCGACGACGATCGCGATTGCGACGACGAGGCCGGCAAGACCGTCGGCGATGCCCATGTTGCCGACGAAATCGAGCGCATCGAGACCACCAGGGGCATGAGGCCTGGGACGACGAAGGAGGCGCGGCCGGTGGAACAGCCTCCGTGAGATCAGCCATGTCCGGCCCGAGGGCTCGCTGACGCTCATGTCCAAGTGGGCAGTCAGGGGCTCGAACCCTGGACCTCCTGCGTGTAAAGCAGGCGCTCTAGCCGGCTGAGCTAACCGCCCGCCGCCACGGTAGCCGACGCGCGCGAGCCTCTCCTACGATGCCGGTGTGCGCGTCCCGCTCCTGATCCGCATCTTCCGCATCGCAGCGATCACGGAAGCGGTCACGTGGCTGGGGCTGCTCGCGAGCATGTACGAGAAGTACATCGCGCACACGCACACGGGCGGCCTGCAGATCTTCGGGACGCTGCACGGCTACGCATTCCTGGCCTACGTGCTCGTCGTGTTCCTGGTGCGCGCGGAGTACAAGTGGAGCCACCGCATGACGTTCCTCGCCCTCGTGGCGTCGGTGCCGCCGCTCGCCACGGTGCCGTTCGAGCGCTGGGCATTCCGGATCTACCGCTCGCACTGAGCAGCGACTCCCTCCGTTTCGGGTCAAGCGGCTGCGAGCGCGCGCCGATAGGCCGGGAGACGCCCTCGATGGGCGTAGACGAAGGAGGAACGGTGTTCTCGAAGCCAATTCGCGTCTCGCCGGCGATGGGCGTCGCCCTCGTGGCGCTCGCATTCGCCGTCAGCGGCACCTCGCTCGCGCAGGGCGCGGCGACCAAGATCGGGCGCCTGATCAGCGGCTCGTCGATCAAGAAGGGGTCCATCCCCGGCAGCCGCCTGACCAAGGGCGGCGTGACCGCGGACCGCATCAAGAGCAACTCGCTGACGGGCAAGCAGATCAACGAGAAGACCCTCACGACGGTGCCGAGCGCGACAGAGGCCCAGCGGGCCCAGTCGGCGGCGACCTCGACGAACGCCCAGCGCGCGACGAACGCCGACAACGCGCTCGCGCTCGGCGGCACGGCGGCCGCCGGCTTCCTCACCTTCGCCACGCGCACGATCCCGTCGGGAATCACGGTGACCGGCGCGTTCGGCATCTCGAGCAACGTCACCAACGGCGTCACCGCCAACGTCCGGGAAGTCCGGGAGGTCGTGCAGTTGCCGGGTCTGGCGCCCGCCGACCTCACCGATGAGACGGTCAACTTCGCGAACGCCTCCGGCGCCAACGACATCGACTCTTCCTGCACGGGGAGCGCGGCGGCGCCGACTGCGCCGGCGGGCAAGGTCTGCCTGTACGGCACGGCGGCCGAGGGCATCGGGACGACCTTCGACGGACAGGCGATCCCCGGGCTCCCGGGCAGCCGCGCCGGGTTCGTCGTGCACGCCGCCAGCGCCGACGCAGCTCCCGCTGCGGGCGTCTTCGGCACGTGGGCGTACACCGCGCCCTGATGCAGCGCGCCCATCGCTAGGATGGATCGGTGGCCGAGCCCGTCGATCCGCGCGTCGCGCTGGCCAACGAGCGCACGCTGCTGTCGTGGATCCGCCTCGCACTTGCGCTCGTCGGCGCAGGCACGACGATCGGCACCGTCGCGGACATCCAGCCCGTCTGGCTGCATCTCCTCGTCGCGGTCGTCCCGGTCGTGCTCGGCCTCGTGGCCGCGCTGCTGGGCTACACGCGCTGGCAGCGCGTGGACGACGCCGTGCGAGCCGGTGTCACGCTGCCGGCCGACCGCGAGCTGCGGCTCGTGGCCGTGGCCGTCGCCTCGATCGCCGTGATCGCCGGTGCCGCCTGCGTGGTCGGCATCTTCAGCCGCTGAGA
This sequence comes from Gaiellales bacterium, assembly GCA_035696365.1. GTDB lineage: Bacteria > Actinomycetota > Thermoleophilia > Gaiellales > JALYLC01 > JALYLC01. The sequence goes on from DASRQS010000014.1 coordinate 33,401, forward strand.
CGCGGCTACGCCGGAGCGGGCGCGAGTGCCTCGAGCAGGGCCGTGTGCACGCGTTCGAGCGCCGCCGCCGTGCCGGCGCCGCGGCGGTAGCGCGGCCAGGCGTACTTCGTCCCGGTGATGAAGTCGCAGCCCGATGTGCACCCGAGCAGCAGCCGGTTGCCGCGGATCGAGAAGATGTGCTCGCGAGCGAGGATCGCGAGCAGCGCGGGCCGGCCCCGCTGGGCAACGACCATGCGAGCGAGGTCAGCGTCCTCGATGCCGTCGCGCAGGTTCTCGAGGCGCAGCGACGGCACGGGGTCGTCGGCGCTCGAGCGCGCCGGATAGATCAGGACGTGCTGGCCCTGCTGCGTCAGGCGCTGGTAGGGATCGAGGCCGCCGTAGCTCACCATCCCGTCGGCGTAGAGCGTGCCGTCGGTGCCCTCGAGCGCGTTCCAGAGCCCGAACACGCGCGCATCCGTGGCGGGCTCGGTCGCCGCGTAGCCGGGCGACCCGAGGCCCGCCTCGTAGGTGAAGCTCCAGATCGACGCACCACGGGCGCGCGCCGCGCGGATCGCCGGCCGCAGCTCGCGGGCGACATCCACGTGCGCCGCCTGCTCCACGGGAGTCGCAAAGGAGCCGTAGAAGCGCCGCGAGAGCACGGCCCAGACGTCGACGTCGTCGCACCCCTGGTCGTCCCAGAGGAAGCTGTTGTCGCCGCCGTGCGCCGGGATCGTGAAGCTGCGAGTGCCCTGGCCCCACGGGATCGTGACGCGCCGTGCCGCGATTCGCCGCGCCGGAGCGCCCGTCGTCAGATACGTCACACGGGCCGCGTGCGCAGCACACGCCTGGGGTGCCGCGAACTGCCGGCTGGAGACTGCCCCTGGCTCGTCCCAGCCCCACGCGAGCGCGCGGTCGAGCCAGCCGTGCGCGCGCCAGAATGGGAGCACGTTGTCATTGAGATAGTCCTTCCAGCCCTGAGGCTCGCGAGGCGACACGCCCGTGCGCGAGGTCGGCGCCCGTTGCGTGCCGAGCGGAAGCCGCATCGTCGTGAATGGATAGGCGCCCTCAGTCGCCATGCGCGTGGCCGCGGCCCGGGACCAGCCCGGGCGATCCTGGTACCCGTCGGGCCACGGCGTGCCGAAGCCCCAGTCGCCGGGGCTCACGCGGTAGTCGGAGAGGAAGGCGTAGAGGCGATCCGTGACGCCCGCCCCGGCGCTGTCCGACTGGAGCCCGCTGCGGGCAACGACGGCGGCGACGTACGTCTGCGGCTGCACCAGGAAGAGCGTCCGGAAGGCCGACGGGTCGTCACGCGCGGGCAACTGCACGCCGAACACCCGCAGGCGCACGGGCACGCTCGCGAATCGCCGCCCGTCGCTGGCAAGTGCCAGCCGCCCCTCATAGCTGCCCGGCGGCGTGGCCTCCGGCACGCGGAAGCGCAGCACGAGCATCACCGTCTCGGATCCCGCCACTGTGGCCGCCTGGGCGAGCGGCGGCAGCGGATCGCGAACCGCACGCCCGGCCACGCGCGTCGTCGTAAGGCGCAGCACGGCGAGGCTCTCCTGCAGCAACGGCGCCGAATCCGCCTCGAGACCGGCCGACAGGCGCCCGGGGGCGTTGCGCACGATCACCCTCCCGTCCTCGAGTTCCCCGCTCGCCGCGTCGACGCTGAGTGTTGAGCCAGGGCCGGGGACGTCGGCGGTCGGGCCCGCGGCCTGCGCAACGGGCCCGCACACGCAAACCGCCCCGACGGCGGCGGTCAGGGCGAGCAAGGCGGAGCGCATGTGCACGATGGCGCTAGGTGCCCGGTTTGCAGGGACTTACACCTTGTCAGATATGCGATGGCCGGTCGCACAGGCGCCAGACGAAGCGCAGGCCCGACCAGGTGGAGTCGATCGCACACACCTTGTTGTCGACCAGTCCCGCAGCCAGGCCGATCTCGCGCACCACGTTCTCGTCGAGATCGGTGGCCACGCCGGAGCTCCGCTTCGGCCATGCGATCCAGAGGCCACCGGCCGGTTGCAGCGCTGCCGCGAGCCCGCCGAAGCGCGCGCGGACCGCCGCGGCCTCGAGCGCGAAGAGAACGGCGACATCCACACCGGTTGCTCGCGCAGCCACCAGTTCCACGCCGGGAGGCAGCTCGCCGAGCGTCGTCGCGAAGCCATCCGGCGCCTCGACCAGCAGCAGCCGGCTGCCGTCGTGGATGCCGAGCTTGCGTGGCAGGGGAGTCCCCGAGTACCCGGCCGTGCTCATGCGCGCAGCCTATGCTTGCGGCCGTGGAGCGACGCGCACGGCTGATCGGCGTGAACCACGTGGCGCTCGAGGTGGGCGACCTCCAGCAGGCGCTGGCGCTCTACGGGCGCCTGTTCGAGTTCGAGTTGCGCGGACGCGTGCCCGGGGCGGCGTTCATCGACATGGGCGACCAGTTCATCGCGCTCATGGAAGGCCGCAGGCAGGCGGGCGACGACGAGCGCCACTTCGGGCTCGTCGTCGACGACGTCGCCGCAGTGCGGGCCGCGGTCGAGCGCGAGGGCCTGACGATCGTGCATCCCGGCGCACGCGGGCTCGACTTCCTCGATCCGTGGGGCAACCATTTCCAGATCGTCGCCTACCAAGCCGTCCAGTTCGAGCGCAGTCCCGGCGTCAAGCGCAAGCTCGGCATCGAGGAGCTCACGAAGAGCGAGGCCGCGCAGCGCGAGATCGCCGAGCGCGGGCTCGTCTAGAGCTCATTTCAGAGAGCCACCGGGGGCAGGCGGTCGCCGAGGCCCGAGCGTTGCTCGAGCGCGAAGGCGACCTCGAGCAGCGCGCGCTCGCCGAACGCCCGCGTCACGAGCTGGAGCCCGACCGGCAGGCCCGCCGACGTGAACCCCACGGGCACCGAGATGGCGGGGCAGAGGGTCGTGCTGATGCGCGAGTTGGAGCGCATCCACTCGATGTAGGAGCTCATCGGGACGCCGTCGATCTCGGTCGCGTACTCGTGCTCGACCGGGAAGGGCTCGACCTGGGTCACGGGGCAGGCCAGGTAGTCGTAGCGGTCGAAGAAGGCGCGCACTCGCTCGGCAATGCCTGCCTGCAGGCTCGTCGCGCGGCTCAACATGGCGGACGTCAGTGCGCGACCGCGCTCGACCTCTGCGCGCACCGTCGCCTTCATCGCGTCGCCGCGCTTGTCGTACTCCTCGCCGAGCCCGGTGGCCGAGAGGAACGCTCGCCAGGTCTCGAACACCTCGTCGGCACCGGACAAGTCGGGCTCGTCCTCGTGGACGTCGAGCCCGGCCTCGCGCAGCAGCGGAAGCGACGCGGCCAGCACCTCGCTGGTGGCAGCGTCGACCGGCAGGCCGCCGACCGTCGGGCTCCAGGCGACTCTCCGTCCGCTCACCGCGGCGAACGGCGGAGCGAGGTCCCCACGAGCCGCGCGCTGGGAGAGCGGGTCGCGAGCATCCGGGCCCGCCATTGCGCGGAGCAGCAGCGCAAGATCGCCGGTCGTTCGCGCCATCGGGCCCTCGACGGCGAATGGCAGCCAGGGAGCCGAGACGGGCCAGTGCGGCACGAGCCCGGGCGTGGGCCGCAGACCGAACACCCCGCTCCAGGCCGCGGGATTGCGCAGCGACCCGCCGAGGTCGCTCCCGTCCGCGATGGGGAGCATCCGGCAGGCCAGGGCGACCGCACCGCCGCCGCTCGAGCCACCGGCCGACCTCGTCGTGTCCCAGGCGTTGCGGGTCGCGCCGAAGACGGTGTTGAACGTGTGCGACCCCGCGCCCCACTCGGGCGTGTTGGTCTTGCCCACCAGAATGGCGCCCGCCTCGCGCAGGCGCTCGACCTGCAGGGAGTCGGCGCCCGGCACGTGGTCGCGGTAGGAGGGCGAGCCGTAGGTCGTGCGCACCCCGGCTGTGTCCTGCAGATCCTTGTGCGCGATCGGCAGGCCGTGCAGCGGGGGCAGGTCATCGCCGCGCGCACGCCTGCGGTCGGCCTCGTCGGCCGCAGCCAGCGCGTGCTCGGGCGTGCGCGTCACGATCGCGTTGACGAGCGGATCGATGCGCTCGATGCGCTCGAGGTGGGCCTCCACGAGCTCCCGCGCCGAGCACGCCCCCTCGCGCAGGGCGTGGGCCTGCTCGGTCGCGGGCAGGAGGCAGAGCTCGTCACGCATCGGTCAGTGCCTTGCCGACTGCTGCCCCATGCCGGCCGATCGTACAGGTGCCGCCAAGCTCCGTGCGCGCTCGCTCAGTGGAGTCGAGGCCGAGCGCTCCGTGCGCCGCATGACGATCGCGATCGCGGCCGCCGCGCTGGCGGCCGTGGTCGCCCTCGTCGTTGCACTCGTGCTCGCCGCGACCGGCTGAGAAGCTCTCACAGGATCAGCGCAGGACCGGCGAGAACGGCGTGCCGCCACGACCGGCGAGGCTCCGCTCGAGCGAGAGGGCGAGCAGGCTCATCACGAAGCCGAGCATCGCGAGCTCGATGGCGCGGACGAAGCGGCGGCGGCGAATGCGGTTGATCGTCGTTCCGGTCATGCTGGTTCCCTTCGAGTGGTTCGTGCCGACTGGGAGAGCTTCGCCGGGGGCGGATCCCGCCCGCCAGAGCTCCGTGTCCTGAATCGTTCAGGAGCGGTGTCCCGTCTCAGGTACGGATTGCCGTACGCGTGGCAGGGGCAGGCACGACGTGGTCGCGGGCGGCAACCCGCAGGCCGGTGCCGATGCGTAGGCTTGCGCCGTGATCGACGACGAAGGCAGCGCGCTGGGCGTGACGACCGCCAACTGGCTCGACGGGCCCTACAACCGCTGGGGCTTCCGTCACGTGCCCGACCTGTGCCGCACGGCGCCGATCGGGCGCGGCGACGGCCCGGTGCGCAAGCTTCCGCGCGCCGAGCGCGACCTGGACGGCTTTGCGTTCGCCTACGGCGACCGGCGCCTCACGCTCGCGGAGATGCTCGCGGAGACGTTCACGGACGGCTTCCTGGTGATCCAGGACGGCGCCGTGGTGACGGAGCGCTATCTCGACGGCATGCGCGAGAGCGATACCCACCTGCTCATGTCATGCTCGAAGTCGCTGACGTCGATCCTCTGCGGTGTGCTCGCCGCGCGCGGGCTGCTGGCGCCCGGCGACCTCGTCACCGGCCATCTGCACGAGCTCGCGGGCACCACCTGGGACGGCTGCCGGCTGCAGGACATCCTGGACATGCGGGCGGGCAACGCTTGGAACTACGACATCGACGAGTACACGATCCTCGCCGTCTCCGACTACCACACGCACGAGCTGCAGGGAGCGATCGCGCCCGACACGGAGACCTGGATCCGGACGATCGGGCGCGGGCCGTACGACCACGGTTCGGGGCCGTTCCGTTACTGCTCGCTCGCGACCGACGTGCTCGGGTGGGTGCTCGAGCGCGTCGGGGGCGCGGCGTTCCCGGAGCTGTTCTCACGCGAGCTGTGGTCGCGCATCGGCGCCGAGAGCGACGCGCAGATCATGCTCGACAACTCCGGCTTCCCGATCGTCGAGGGCGGCATCTGCACCACCCTGTGCGACCTCGGGCGCTTCGGCCTCATGTGCCTCGAGGACGGCCTGGTGGACGGTGGGCAGGTCGTCCCGGCCGAATGGATCGCGCGCGTGCGCAGGGCAGATCCCGAGTTGACCGACGCCTTCCGCGCCTCGGGCGACGCCAGTCTCCGCGAGCCCGGCGCCTTCTACCACGACCAGTGGTGGGTGCACGACGGCCCGCGCGGCGTGTACGCGGCGATGGGCATGAACGGTCAGTCGATCCTCGTGCACCGGCCGGCGCGCATCGTGATCGCCAAGTTCTCGACGTTCCCGGACGCGCTCGACGACAGCCTCTTCGATCTGCACCACGCCGGCATGATCGCCCTCTGCGAGCACCTGGCCTGAGGCGTTCAGTCAGACGCCGAGCCAGGCGTCGCAGATGCTCGTGACGTGCCGGATGTCGGTGCCGCAGCAGCCGCCGAGCACGGCGATGCCCGGAAGGACGTCGCGCAGCGGCGCGTGACGGCGGCCGAGATCGACGGGATCGCCGTCGTCGAACTCGTCGGCCTCATCCAGCTCGGCATGGCTGCGGGCCGAGGCGTTGGCGCGCAGTCCGCCCAGGCGCTCGAGCCACGGGCCGCCGTCGCTCAGCGCACCGGCGAAGTGCGTGGGATGGGCGCAATTGATCATGTAGTGCAGCGGCGACCCGTCCGTCTCGGCATCGACCTGCTCGATCGCCGCACGCAGCGATTGGCCGCTGGGCAGGCGACCGTCGGTCTCGACCGTGAACGACACGGCGATCGGCAACCCGGCCGCGACGGCCGCGCGCACGATGCCGACAGCCTCGTCGGCGTAGGTGAGGGTGAGCGCGCAGGCGATGTCCGCGCCGCTCTCGCCGAGCACTCCCAGCTGGGGCGCGTGGTAGCGCTCGGCCTCGCCGACCGTCATCAGCGCCGACGGCGCATGCGCCTCTGCGCGGGGCCCGATGACGCCCTCGATCAGCACGGGCCGGTCCCAGGCTTGAGTCCCCTGACGCAGCTCCTCTGCGAACTCGACCGACCGTCGGTTGATCGCTGCCAGCGCGCCTGCGTCATAGCCGAGCACCGCGATCCAGTCGGGATTGGCGCGCCAGGTGGCCGTCCCGAGCAGGAAGCCGGCGTCCCGCTCGCGCGCGAGATCGAGGAACGGCTCGATGTACTGCCGCAGCGCCGCCCTGCCTGTCTCGCTCTCGAGAAGCGGGAAGGTGGCGAAGCCCGGCAGCTCGACGCCCTGCTGGAAGATCAGGGCCGTCTCGATGCCCGCGTCCGTGAGCCAGAGCAAGCCGTCGCCGAGCGGATCCGGATCGCGGTGGAGCATGCGGTCCGGGAGCGTATCCTCGCTCGAGGCCCGTAAGCGAGCCTCGTCGCGCAACGGCTTGTGGACGATCAGGGGGGTTGCGGCCGAGCATCCCCGCCGGATCACGTCAATAGGCAGCCTCGGAGTACGCACCGCCGGACGTTCGACGATTGTCACTCGGCGACTCTGGATCCGCATCTTCCAGACCCGCGAGCGCGATCCGTGCCGGTAGCCCGTCGGCTCCGATGTCCGCGATCTCGTCGCGGGGTTTCTCGCCGGTGCGGACGAACTCGCGGTTGGCGGTCGACTCGAACGCGACCTGCCGGTAGAGCCTGATGTTGGCCTCCTCGTCCGGTACGGATGCATGCAGACGCTCGATCGCAGAGGGCAGGTACTCGCCGTCAGCATCGAGATCAACCGCCTCCCAGCGGCGCTCGAGCTTCTCGCAGACGACGGCGAGTGTGCCCGACCCGACGAAGGGATCGATGACGAGATCGCCGCGATCCGAGCACGCCATGACGAGTCGTCGGATCAACTCCTCGGGCTTCTGAGTGGGATGGGGCGTGCGTTCCTTCATCCCGTTGTTGAGGATCGAGATCTCGAGGACGTCCTTGGGCTTCGCGCCGAGGGGATGCGGCTGCCACACGTGACCGGACTTGCCGCCGTTCTGCGCGCCGAACACCGACGTTGCGGCCTGCGTGTGATCGGGGTAGTTCATGGTGTGGCGGTTATAGGGCGTGCGCACGGCGTCCTGGTTGAACGTGAACTTCGCGCCCTTACGGAAGTGCAGGATGCTCTCGTGGGCGCGACCCCAATCGGTGCGCCAGGCGGCCTGCTTGTTGCGGTAGAACCACACGAGCCAGCGACAACGTGCGAAGTACTTGTCGCCGAGTACCTTGAGATACGCGAGGTTCTCGGACCAGCCGCAAATGAAGCAACTGCCGCCATCCTTGAGCACACGGTGGCTCTCATCGATCCAGGCCTCGCACCAAATCGCGTAGTCGTCGAGTGATTTGAACTTGTCCCAGTGCACGGCGTTTCCGCCGTAGGGGGGATCGGCGACGACGAGGTCGACGGAATTCGCATCCAGCGACCGGAGCCACGGCAGCGCGTCACCGCGGTAGAGCCTGCCCAGGCTGGTCTCGTGGACGAGCTCCGCGGATTCCGACATGCCCACCATCGTACGAGGAGCTTCGGCCACGAGCGCGGAGCGTGGGAGCGCGGCGAAGGGCCCACCCGGACGCGGGTACGCGGTGACGATGCACAGAGCCCTGACCGGCTGTACGAACTGCACCGAGCGCAGGGCCTACGCCGCCTCGGCCGTCGCCTGAGCCTTCGCGCGGCACGTCGCTCGGCCCGCCTAGACTGCCGGCGTGAGCGACGCGCCAAGGCGCCGCATCTTCATCGCCTACACGCTTCCGGCCGAGAGCGCGAGCGCAGTCGCAATGTGGGCGGCGGGAACGCTCGGCGCCGGTGAGTTGCGGGTCGTCCCGGCCGCGAACCTGCACATCACGCTCGTCTTCTGCGGCCCCGTTGCGTCCGAGCGGGTCGAAGAGGTGGTCGAGAGGACGCGTGCCGGGATCCTGCTGCGACGCGCGCCGATCTACACGCCTTCGCGTGTGCGCGTGCTGGCGCG
>DASRQS010000015.1:0-63778 GCA_035696365.1 Gaiellales bacterium
GCAGGCCCGCTCTGCACCGTCGGTGGCTTACGTGCGTGACATGGTAAAGCAAGGCTATGTCGGTGAGGTGCTCTCTACCTCGTTGATCGGTTCGGGAATGGGCTGGGGGCCGACCGTGCCACCGTTCAACGCCTACATGAACGATAGGAAAAACGGCGCGACAATGCTGTCGGTTCCTCTCGGCCACACGGCAGAGGCGCTGTGTTACTGTCTTGGCGAAGTCCGAGAGCTCTGGGCCACCATGACCACGCGCCGAAAGTCTTATGTAGTTACAGGAACGGACGAAAGCAAGCCTATGAACGCGGCTGATCAGGTGTTGGTCAGCGGACTACTCGAAGGCGGAGCCGCATTCTCAATTCACTATCGCGGCGGCGTTTCGCGTGGCACGAACCTGCTCTGGGAAATCAACGGTACCGATGGCGATTTGCAGCTCGCCGCCGCCGGCGGCCACGCCCAGATCTTTGAGATGACCGTACGGGGTGGCAAGGGCGCGCAGTCCTCGCTCGAGGTGCTGCCCGTGCCAGAGCAGTATCAGTGGGCGCCGCCACAAGGCCCTGGCACGAACGTCGCTCAAGCGTATGCGCTTTTTGCCCGTGATTATCGAGAAGGAACACATTTGTGCCCCACGTTCGACGACGCGGTCACGCGCCATCGCATGCTGAACGCGATCGAGACAGCCGCGGCAACCGGTCAGCGTCAAATGCTCGCGTGATCCCCGCTCACGTCAAGAGCGAGAAAGCAATATGAGGCACGTAAGGATAAGGCATGTCGAACGAACGGGATGCCAAGACCGCAAACTCTCCCGGCGCTTCCCCAGCCTGGCGCCAACAATCGGGTACGAGCGGTCGCGCCCTTGCGGCCAGCCGCCTACTTCCGCGCCGCGGTACCCCCTTGGCTGGAGCCAGAAGGCATCGCACAATGAGTCGTGATGACGACGGCTGCGCTACGGCGACTGTGGTCGCAGGTGGCCGGGACCGACCGCGGTTGAGCTGACTACCCAGCTGGGCCGGCCCCCTCCGGCTGGTCCCAACCCGGCAACCGGTAGATCCCGTAACCAAGTCGCGCGAATAGCCGCTTTTCGCCACGAGAGCGGTGATTCAGGAAGTCCTTCACATGGTCGTAAGACGGCACAGGTTCCCCCACCTGCTGATAGATCTGACCGACGCGTAGCTCGCCCCCAGCCTCAGCCAGCACGGCGATCATCGCGTCCCGGACATCGCCCAGCCGGCGACGAGGCTCCTCCCGAGATGGTCTCCTCGAGCGCCCGGACGTCCGGCGAGAGAGCGGCAACCTGAGAGATAGTAAGGCTTGGAGGAGTTTCGAGTGGTTTGAAAGCTGCCCTCTTAGCTCCATTGCGCTACACGTCATTGCGCGTGCCGCTCGCGGCGAGCCATGCGCGGACAAACCGGCACTGGTCCACAGCAGAAAGCCCCGGGCGACCCGAGACGAGCTTGTGTCAGGCCGGAGGGTCGGCCGGCCGCGGATTTCGAGTCCGGCTCGCAGTAAGCCAGCGCGACCCTCGCCTCTGCGCAGCCCAGTGGCGATCAGGAGCTCGGATCAGGAGCTCGATGTACTTGCGTAGGCTGCTGAGATCGAGGGCTCGCCAGGGCATTTCCGCTGCTCGGCGATGCGGGCCGGCTCGCTTGGTAAGCCGCGCTCCTGGCGAAGGCGTTGGGCTTCGGGTCGTGCCGCCAGGCCTCGTCCTCGGCGACACGACCCCTGTTCGTTCCTCCTGCCGCTGCTCGGCTCACCAGCCGCCGGGGCGTCAGGCAGCCGCCGTCCCCCAGTCGGCACGACTGGGATTTGCGTCGAGTGCGAGCTTCGTCAGCTTGCGCACGTGACCGCCGTGGGCGTCCATGATGAACAGCTGGTTTACCGTCGGGGTGACCTTGTGCCACACGATCTTCGTCCCGTCCGGCGACCAGGAGGGCCCGAGCGCCTGCGTGTCTCCGCCGGTGAAGTGGGTGAGCGGGGTCATCTTTCCGCCGTCGGGCCGAATCGTGAAGATGTTCGGCGACTTGCCGGGCGGCGCGTTGTAGTAGCTGTGGAAGAGCAGCTCGGAGCCATCCGGCGACCAGTCGGGGTTCGCGGCGTCGAGGCGCCAGGGCGTCAACCGCTTCAATCCGCGGCCGTCGGCGCGCACGACGAAGATCGCCGCTTCGCGCTCGTTCTTCACGCGGGTGAAGCTGATCCGCGTGCCATCGGGCGACCAATCGGCGTTCGTGTCGTAGGCGTCAGGGGTGGCGAAACCCGTCACCAATCGGCGGGGATCGCTGCCGTCGGCGTTGGCCACGAAGATGCCGTGGACGTTCGGCTGGGAGGGCCCGGCGTCCTGGTCGAACGCGATCTTGGTGCCGTCCGGCGAGTAGGACGGAGCTCCGTTGAAGCCGGGCAAGGCGAGTGTCAGCTCGGCGAGTCCGCTGCCATCCGGCGCGACGGTGAAGAGGTTGATGAACGTGTCGCCGCCCTTGAGGGACGGGGCGTCGAACGCGATCGTCTTGCCATCCGGCGACCAGTCTGCTTGCTCCGCGCCGTCCGTATCGCCGGTGAACGGGATCTTGGTGACCTGCTTGAGCCCGCTCCCGTTCGGATTGATCGTGAAGAGCTGGTTGTAGCTGCCGACGTGCGCCTGGAAGAGGATCAGGCCGTTGGCGGCGGCGTGCCGGGATGCCGACGCCTGGGCGGCATCCCGAGCGGCGAGCCCCATGCTGCAGAGGATCGCGACTGCCGGTGCCCACACGCGGGCACGCGGCATCGAAAATGTGCCGAACGTATCCATGAGTATCTCCTCAGCCTGCGCAGTTGATGTTCTGGCACTGCGGCGACGTGACGTTGCCACTGGCCCGATTGCCACCGCCGTCGACCGAGCCCGCAATCGCATCGATCCCGTGCCCGCGGTTCTTGTTGGCGGTGTTGTTCTTGAGCGAGTTCCCCGTGGTGTCGCCGGGCTCGTCCTCGGCGATCAGGATCCCGGTGTCGAGGTTGGCGTTCGCGACGTTGCCGGACAACTGGTTTCCGCTGCCCGCCCGGACATTGATGCCGCCGCCGCCCCCGTTCGTGCCCAGATTCCCGTTGGCGGTGTTACCGCTGACGACGTTGGCGTTCGCGCCGTCCACGACCCCGATCCCCGTCTCGCCGTTGCGGTTGGCGATGTTGCCCGTCAGCTGGTTGCCGTCCGAGCCGGATTGACCGCCCGCGAGCTCGAGGCCGGCGCGATTGGCCGTCGCGCTGTTCCTGCTGATCACGCTCGCGTGCAGATCGAAGAAGAAGAGCCCGGTGTCGTTGCGCCTGGCGGTGTTGCCGACGACGCGGACGTTCCGGGCGACGCCGACCACGATGCCGATGGCCTTGTTGTCGTCGGCGCTGTTACGGGCGACCGTGACCGCATCGGATCCGCCATTGACCTCGGTGCCGTTGTTCCCGTTCGCGTCGAGTTGATTGCCCGTGATCCGGCTTCCCGGCGACTCGATCAGCACGAGGCCGTTCCAGCTGTTGTGGCTGAGGCTGTTGCCGCGTACCACGCTGCCGCGCGAGTTGAGGACGTCGGCGCCATCGGCCTGGTAGGCCTCGACGTCGTTTGCGACGTCGTTCCCGATGACCTGGCTGCCCGGCGAGTCGACGATCGCGATGCCTGCCGAGACCGGCTCGCCTTCGACGCCGCCGGCGCCGATGCGCCGGATCGTAAGGCCGCGCACGACGCTCTTCGGCGCCTTGCGCATCCCGACGCCGTTGAGGCGGAAGTCGGTGATCTTGCCGCCGCCGACGATGTGGACGCCGGCGTGGCCGTCGTTCGCGATGCCTTCGCTGCCAGTGGCGTTCGTCCCCGAGATCGTGTGACCGCCGAGGTCGATGGTGATGCCGTCCGCGCCGACGATCAGCGCCGTCCCCGGGCAGTGCTGGATGTCCGCGCTGAGCGTGGTGCTTTTCGTCAGCGTCGAGCCGCAGTCGAGTGCGCCCGTCTTGGCGCCCGCGGTCGCCGCACTGAGGCAGAGGCAGGCGCCCGCGGCGAGCGCGAGCAGGTGCGCGCGTCCAATGACCATGATCGATCCTCCCCGTAGCTGTGCGATGAGCCGATCCTCGGGGAGGGCGCTACCGGCCGGCTACCCGTTGCCTACCTAGGCGCCGAGGCGATAGCGTCGGCCGCCTGGATCTCGTCTTCCGCATCCTTGGGCCGCTCGGAGCGATCGCGCCCTCCGGGCCGATCCGCCTTGGCGGCTCACGGCAGCGCTCGGTGCTCGCGATCCTGTTGCTGCACGCCAACCGGGTCGTTTCGATCGACCGCCTCGCCGACGACCTGTACGGCGAGTCGCCGCCGGTCAGCGCAGTCACCCAGGTGCACCGGCAGATCTCGGAGCTGAGGAGTTTGCTCGAGCCGGATCGTCCAGCGGGCGCAGCTGGATCGGTGATCGAGACGCGACCGCCGGGCTACCGGATCGCGGTGGCCCCGAGCGGCCTCGATCTCATGCTCTTCGAGAGCCGCTCCGACGCGGCCGGCTCGGCGCTCGCGGCGGGTGACGCGGCCTCGGCGGTGCGGCTGTACCGCGAGGCGCTCGCGCTCTGGCACGGAGAGCCGCTCGCCGATCTCATGTTCGAGCCGTTCGCGCGCTCGGTCGTTGAGCGCCTGAGCGAGCTCCGCCTCGCGGTCACCGAAAAATGCCTCGAGGCCGAGCTCGCCCTGGGCGCTGGCGCCGAGCTCGTCCCCGAGCTCGAACGGCTGGTCGCGGAGCATCCGCTGAACGAAGGGCTGCGCGGCCAACTGATGGTCGCGCTGTATCGCGCCGGCCGGCAGCCGGAGGCGCTGGAGGCGTTCCGTGGGGCACGCCTTGCGCTCGTCGAGGCGTTCGGCCTCGAGCCCACGCCCGCACTGCGAGGGCTCGAGGCGCGGATACTGGCGCAAGATCCGTCGCTTGACGGGCCGGGCATCCTAGGCACGGCGCCGGCACGGGGGGAGCGCCGCACCGTGCTGCTCGTCGCGCGGTCCGATGCCGCCCTGGACTGCCTCGGCGATGTCGGGCGATGCCTCGCCGGGCTCGGCCGGCACGAGCTGCTGCTGACCCAGGCCGTCGCGAGCGAGGGCCTGCTCGCCGCTGCCGTCGCTGCGACCCGAACACGGCGTGACGCGCTCGCGCGCGACGGCGTGACCGGCCGCGCGGCCGCCTTCGTGTCCGGCTCGTTGGACGCGGATGTGGCGCGACTCGCGCTGACCCACGACGCCGATCTGGTTGTCGTCGACGCGCTCGGCGAGATCGGACCGGACGGAGCAGTCTCGGAGGTTCTGGCGCTCCTGCTCGAGGGGTCGCCCTGCGACGTCGCACTGCTCACGAGCGCGGCGCCGCTGCCGCTGGCGGATGGCGTCGCGGTCATGTTCGCCGGCGGCGATCACGACTGGGCTGCTGCCGAGCTTGGCGCGTGGCTCGCGGCCGGCGCGGCGGCACAGCTGCGACTGATCGGCGTCAGGGGCCGCGACGGCGGCGACGCCAGCCGGCTGCTCGCCTCGGCGTCCATCGCCATTCAGCAGGTGGTGGGCATCGACGTCGAGCCCGTGCTCGCCGATGCGGGACCGGATGGCCTCGTGCATGCCGCCGGCTCGGTGGGAGTGACCGTCGTCGGTCTCTCGTCGCGCTGGCGACGAGAAGGCCTCGGAGTGTCGCGCCGAGCGCTGCTCGAAGCCGCCTCGCCGACGCTCATCGTGCATCGCGGCGCGCGTCCCGGCGGCCTCGCGCCGCGTGAGCAGCTGACCCGGTTCACCTGGACGATCGCCGCCGGCGGCTGATCAGCCGCGCAGGCAGAGCGCGCCGAGGTCGGCGACGTTGAGTGCGCCCTGCGAGAGCTTGCAGCCGACGCGCGCCGAGAAGAACTCGGGGCTGACGAAACTTGCGTACACCGCGACCGGCGCGGCATCGCGAACGAGCGTCTGCTCCAGGCGCGCATAGGTCGCGACGCGCGCACGTCCGCGCGTCGCACGGGCATTCTCGATCCGCGTTCGCAGACGAGCGTTCTGCCAGTACCCGGGTGCGGTGTAGCGGTTCCCGAGCGGCAGCTCGACGAACGACGCCGGGTCGAGAACGTCGTCCGCGTCAGCGATGAGCTGTATGTCGGCCGCAGCCAGCTGCTCCGGCCTGGGTCCCGTGAGACATCGGAGCGACGCGTCGAAGTGCACGTCGATGCCGATCTCCGCGAGGTTCGAGCGGATGATCTGTGCGATGCGATTGTTGATGGGAGGGCCGCAGCCGTAGAGCGTCGCGTTGCGCCGCGCGCCGAGGCCGGCGAGCCGGCGCGCCGTGGCGAGATCGGGTCTGTCGGGATACGCGATGTTGCCGCCTGGGCCGCCGATCGCCACCGGGACGAGACGGTCGGTGGGCTGCTCGCCGTAGACGGCCGCGAGCGCACGCCGGTCGAGCGCGTAGGCGACCGCACGACGCATGCGGGCGTCGCGGAAGAGCGGCCGCTGCGTGTTGAACGCGATCCCGTCGACGCCGGGGGCCGGGCTCGGCACGTACCGCGCACCGCCTGCGCGCCCCGCTCGGCTCGACAGGCCGAACGCGGTGTCGAGCGGGCCGCCCGGCGCGAGCGCATCCGGGGTGTCGGACGTGATCGTGCTTCCGCTGACGTAGTCGCCGCTCCCGTGCTCGACGCGCGAGATCGCGTCGGTCGCCGTGAAGCCGTCGGTGTAGACGATGCGCGCGATCCGGCGCGGCCGGTTGCCGGTGTAGTTCGGGTTTCGCTCCAGGACGACCTGGCCGCCGCCCGCGGACGCGACGCTGTAGGGGCCGGCCATGGGGATCGGCGTCCGCGTGCCGCCGCCGGCGGTGGCCGGCGTCCCCACCGGGACAGGACAGAAAAACGACGAGCTGAGCCGGACCGGGAGGTCGCCCGCGGCGCGTGTCAGCCGGATGGTGAGTGTGGCGCCGCTCGCCGTGATGCCCGCGATGTGCGGCGCGCGCCCGGCCGCGTATTGCATGGCACCGACGACGTCGGAGAGCAGTTGGGCGGGCTGATTCGGCCCGTCGTGAAACGCGAGCTTGGGCGACAGCGCGCGCTCGATCGTGGCCTTGAACGTTTCTGCGGTAACCGCCTGGCCGGAAGGCGGCGAGAACCGGAAGCCGGGCCGGATCCGGAACGTGTAGGTGCGGCCATCGGTGGAGATGTCCGGCGGCGCGGCCGCTACCTCGGGCCGGAGCACGCGGCCGGTGGCTCCCGACGCGTCGGGGTAGTTGAGGAGGTAGGCGCAAGTGGCGTACGCGAGCTGCTGTGTAACCGGCCAGTAGCTCCGCACCGGGTCGGCGTTGCCGATGCGGTCCTTGTCGACCAGGATCCTGAGGGTCTGGCCGCTCGCAGGTGCAACCGGCTCTTGCGCGCCTGCAGCTGCCCACAGCAGCCCACCGTGAGAGCGCGTGACCAGCGGTGGCCCCGACAACGGCACGACGTCGCGCCCCCCGGCGCCGTCGAGGCGCACAATCTGGCGGCCCTTGGCGTCCGCGACCCAGAGTCCGTCACCGGCCGAGAGCGACGCAGGCCACGGACCGGCGGGCATCGTCACCAGCACGCTGCCGTCGTCCGGGCTCAGCCGGTAGACGACGTTGTCTGGGACGATCGAGACCCACACCGAGCCGTTGGCGACTGCGAGATCGGTGATCGTGGCGTGCAACGGGGTGGACGCCGTGATCTTGTTGATCGCGGGATCGATCTTGACGACCCGCCCATTCTCCGCGCTCGCTACCCAGATCGCGCCCTCGGCGAAGACGATCGCCGTCGCCGCAAGCGGCGACAGGACACGGGCTACGACATTCCCCCCCGTGGGATCGACGCGAACCGTCTCGGACCCGCGGCCGACCCACAGCGAGCCCGCCCCGAACGCAATGCCGTTCGGGCTCGCACCCGCGCGCTCGCCCCTGATCGGGATCGAGAACTGCTTCGCGATCCGCCCGGTCACCTCGTCGAGACGCACGAGCCCGGGCCCGCTGTCCTCGGTCACCCAGGCAGCGTCACCATCCGCCGCGATGCCGCCGGGCGCGAACGGGAGCTTCGTCGACGAGAGCACCTTGCGCGACGCGAGGTCGACGCGAGCGACGCGGCGCTCATCGCCGAGCAGCACCCACGCCTGGCGCGCCCCGAACACGACATCCCACGGCTGGCCGGCGAAGGCGACGCTCCCGACGAGCTTGTGCGTCGTGGCGTCGATGAGTCCCATCGTCTTGGGCGCGATGGCGAGTCGCGGTGGTGCGCCGTTCCCACCGTCGTCCGTGAGGACGATACCGGCCGTTGCGGCCGCGGCCACCGCGATCGCTGCCAGCGCGCCGAGCGCGATCCGACGGCGCCGCCGGCCGCCCTTCGGCAACTCGCCGCGGAGCGCGCCTTCGCTCGCTTGGGCGAGCTGGCCGCAGCTCGCGTAGCGGTCCTCCGGCGCCTTCGCGAGCGCCTTGGCCACGACGTCGTCGAAGCCCGCGGGAAGGCCTGGACGCACGTCGCCGGGGCGCGGCGACGGCTCGTTCATGTGTGCATAGACCGTCGCGACCTCGCTCTCGCGCTCGAACGGAGCTTGGCCGGTGAGGCACTCGAAGAGCAGGCAGCCGAGCGAGTAGACGTCCGCCCGAGCGTCGATGGGCGCGCCCTGGATCTGCTCGGGCGAGATATACGCGATCGTGCCGACGAAGGCCCGCTCCCCGGTAAGGCTGTCGACTGAGGCGAGGTGCCTTGCGAGACCGAAGTCGCAGAGGTAGACGTGCTCGCCCGCTTCCGTCTGGTGCACGAGGACGTTGCCTGGCTTGACGTCGCGGTGGACCAGGCCGCGTGCGTGCGCCGAGTCGAGGGCGCTCGCGATCTGAGCGACGAGATCGACGGCGCGATCGGCGCTCAGCGGGCCCTCGCGCTTGAGAATCTCGCGCAGGTCGAGCCCGTCCACGAAGCGCATGGCGAGGTAGAGCACCCCGCCCTCCTCGCCGGTGGCGAGCGTCGGGACGACGTGCGGTTCGTCAAGCGAAGCAGCGATTCTCGCCTCGCGCAGGAACCGCTCCCGGAAGCGCTCGTTCCGCGCAAGCTCGGGAATCAGTACCTTGAGCGCGACCTGGTGCCCCTCGGCGTTCTCCGCGAGATACACGGCCCCGGTCGCGCCACGCCCGATCAGCCCTGCAATGCGATACGCGGCGACGACGCTTCCGGTCGTGAGGACGTCAGGCATTGCCTGCGGAGCCTAACCCGGACGCTCGGCTCGCGAGCGCTCCATCCCGTGCCCCCCGGGTAGACTCGAATGTCCCATACACGGTTTGGCAAGCCGATGGTAAGCAGGCTGCGGCAGCGGATTGGGCTTATGAGCTGAGCCTGCTCGATTGTGCGATCAGGGTGTCGCACTCGTTGGTGCGGGGGGCGGGCGCCCATCTGGTCGACGTCCTGCGCCGCGGCCCGCTCGGTCGCGACTACGAGAGCCAAACCTGTTCGATCGCTCGCTCGCTCGAGATCGTCGGCGAGCGCTGGTCGTTGCTGGTCGTCCGCAGCGTCGCGCAAGGGATTCACCGCTTCGACGAGCTGCTGGACTTTCTCGGCGTCACGCGTAGCGTGCTGTCAACGCGCTTGGCGCGCCTCGTGGATGAGGGTGTGCTCGAGCGTCGCCCCTACCTCCATCACCCCCCTCGCTTCGAATACCACCTCACCGCGAAGGGCCAGGAGCTCTGGCCCGCGCTCGTGCACCTCCAGCGGTGGGGCGATGCTCACTACCCCGAGCCCGGCGGCGCGCCCTGGATCGTGGAGCACGTCGGCTGCGGTGGCAGCCCCGGCCGGACTCTGTCTGCGATCGCTGCGGCGCCGAGCTCTCGGCGGCCACGACCCGCATGATTGCGGGACCGGCGCTTTTCGGCCGCGACCATCTGAGCGAGAACCCGTGGCAAAATGGCCTCAGGCATTCGCAGTGACGGGCGTCCCGTGTCGCGCTCGAGCCTTGGTTGGGACCGTGTGCCCGGGCCGTAGTCGCTTCGTTTCCAGGGATGGTCGTCGACGGACGCTCGAACCCCATGTCGTCGTCGCTGGACGCCAGCCCGACGCGCTACTGACTCGACCTCGCCTGCGCGACGACCTCGGCGTCAAAGGTCTTCAGCTCGCGCCGCATGACCTTCCCCGTCGAGGTCCTCGGCAGGTCGGGCACGAACTGCACTGAGCGCGGCACCTTGTAGGCAGCGAGTTGCTCGCGGCACAGCGCGATGATTCCGTCGGGGTCGGCCTCCGCGCCGGGCATCAGCACGACGTAGGCCTTGGCGATCTCGCCTTTCATCTCATCCGGCTGGCTCCCCACGGCGACCATGGCGACGGATGGGTGCTCGGCGACGACGCGCTCGACCTCGGCTGGGAACACCTTGAACCCGGCCGTGTTGATCATGTCATTCTTGCGGTCGACAATGAAGATCGCCCCTTCCTCGTCCATGCTGGCGATGTCCCCGGAATGCAGCCACCCGTCGGGCTCGATCGCCTCGCCCGTCGCGTCTTCATTCCCGTAGTAGCCCTGCATGACGATCGGGCCCCTGATCATCAACTCGCCGACGTCCCCGCGCGGCATGGTCTTGCTCGCGTCATCGACGTCGGCGATGCGGGCTTCGACATGCGGGAGCGCGACGCCGATCGAGCCGAGCTTGGTGGGGCCGTTCGACGGGAACGTGGTGCCGAGGCCGGCGAGCTCGGTCATGCCCCAGAGCTCGATCAGCGGACAGCCGAAGCGGCGCACCACTTCCTCCATCTTCACGGTGGGCATGGTCTGCCCGCCGACGGTGCAGCGCTCCAGCGAGGAGAGGTCGAAGGACTCGAAGTCGGGACGGGCCAGCATGTACATGTACATCGTCGGCACGCCCTCGAACATGGTCGCGCGGTGCGTCTCGATGCTCGAGAGCATTTCGCCCGCATCGAAACGCGGATGCAGCACGAGCGTCAGCCCGTACATCAGAGCGCCATTGAAGACGACGTTGCCGTAGACGTGCGGGCACGGCAGTGCCGTCACGACCGTGTCGAGCTCCGACTTCAGGTGCATCTGCGCGGTCATGGCGCCGTTCAGCATGACCGCGCGGTGGGACTGCATCGCGCCCTTGGGATGGCCGGTCGTGCCCGACGTGTAGCCGATGGTCGAGAGCGCTGCCGGATCGGCTCGTACGGGTTCGAAGGCGACGGTGTCGCCGATGAGCGCGGCAAACCGCGTCGCGCCCTCGATCGGCTCGTCGCCGAACACGATCGTCTCGAGACCCGACACTCCTGCGCGAAGCGCGGGCTCGACCTTCTCCGGACTGCCGATCAGCGCCTTGGCGCCGCAGTCCTTCGTCACGTAGACGACCTCGGCGGGCGTCAGCATGACGTTGACAGGATTGATCACCGCACCCGTCTTCAGCGCGCCGTAGTAGCTGACGATCCACTCCCACGAGTTCGGCGCGTAGAGCGTCACGCGATCGCCCGGAGCGACGCCAAGCCGCACGAGGCTCGCCGCGAGTGCGCTCGACAGCGCGTCGAGCTCGGTGAAGGAGAACGAGCGGTCGCCAACCACCAGCGCGCGCTTGTCGCCGTAGCGGTTCGCTGACGACGGAAGCACCTCCGCAAGCGATCCGAGCATGGTGCCCTCTTCTCCGCACGAGCCGGCGGCTCTCAGGGCGAGGATCGTACCTCCGTGGCCGAGGTCGGCGAGCACGGACTTCATCTCGAGAGGCGGCGGAGATCTCCAACCGTCGCACGAGGTTCGGAGGCTTGACGTCGTCTCGCGACGCCACAGGACTCGCCGGCGACGTGCCGAATCTCCCCGGAATCTCCCCGAAAGGGGTAGCCGAGCACACGCGATTCCACCGATGTCGTGAGAGCAAGCACAGCGGGCGGTGCGCCCCGGCGGGGTCTTGAGCAGCATCGCACCGGGTTCAGAGGGGAACGGATTCCCATACCGGTGCTGACGGCCCCCCGGGCGCCGCCGCCGCGCTCGATCAGGCGAGCGGGCCTGTCGTAGTTCTAGACGGCGGAGTCGGAAGCCGGAGCGATGTCGGCTCCGTGGTGGCACGCGTGCCCGGTTGGGGCCGGCGCGGGTTGCGCTGTGTCGGCGGTAGCAGTTGCCGATGGCAGTGCGAGAGCGATCAGCGCGAGAGCGAGCGTGAGGCGTCTCATGCGGGCAGCTTACGCCACTGCAGATCTGCTTGCCACAAACGTCACGATGCCCTAGCCTCGTCATTCGACTCGACGAAACGGACAGAGGGGGACACGCCATGTCGACTGCCACCGCGAGCATCACGGAGACGGCCAGGGCGTTCTTCGACGCCTGCGAGACCGGCAAGGGCTGGGAGGGGTGCAGCGCCTACTGTCAGCCGGACGCCAGCTTCACGGCTCAGGCTGAGCCCCTGGCCGACGTTCGTACGCTGAAGGACTACGCGGACTGGATGAAAGGTATGCTCGTCGTCCTCCCAGACGGGGGCTACGTCGTGAAGTCCTTCGCGACCGACCACGAGCGCAACAACGTCTCCGCCTATGGCGTGTTCTCCGGCACACACACCGGGCCCGGCGGACCGCTCCCACCGACCGGCAAGAGCGCCAGCGCGGACTACGTCTACGTGATGGAGTTCGAGGACGGGAAGATCAGCCACATGACCAAGATCTGGAATGCCGGCATCACGATGAAGGAGCTCGGCTGGGCCGGGTAGCCCGCTGACTCGGCTGCCGATTGCGGAGCAGGACCCGGAAGCTCGCTCAAGGAATGGTTCAGGGTTCATTCCTAACCGGCGAAACCTTGGCCGCGTCGAAGGAGGCGGGTAGGGGAGCAGCCGCCCCAGTCCGCTGCTCCCCTACCCTTCTCCCATCTGCCGTAGCATCGGCAGTCGAGGCTTCGCGTGCGACCGCCCCATGCCCACCGGAGTGGCGACGCGCCTAGAGGACGGCGATGGGCACGTCGTAGAACTCGACCGCGGAACGCTTGCCCGCGTGGCCCGCACCGGCGTTCATCGCCTTGTCGGCAGTGTGCATCGCCTCCTCGCTGTCGAACAGCGTGACCCCGAGCATTGCGCCCGACTCGCGGTCGACCAGCATCAGCACCTTCGCGCCGACGAGCTCCGCCGGAAGAGTCCCTTCGACGAGTGCGCGCAGTCGTCCTACCCTGTCGTCGATATCGGCGGGGTCGCCCTCGAACCGCGCAACGCGTGCCCACATGACGCTCTCCTCCGAAGGCTGGCGCAGGCGACGGGATGCCTGCGATCCGAGTGGCTCGCTCAGCGGGATACGCTAACGCGATGCAGACACGCGTGCTCGTCCTCGGAGCGGGATTTGGCGGGCTGGAGCTCGCCACCACACTCTCGGAAGCGCTCGGCGACGACGTCGCCGTGATGCTGATCGACCGGAACGACGCGTTCGTATTCGGCTACTCGAAGCTCGACGTGATGTTCGGGCGCACGACGCCCGAGGCAGTCCGGCTGCCGTACGGCGACATCGCGAAGCCCGGAGTGCAATTCCTGCAGGAGACGATCACGGCCATCGATCCGGATGCGCGCCGTGTCACGACCGACGCCGGCGCCCACGAGGCCGACGTCCTCGTCGTCGCGCTCGGCGCCGACTACGACATGGACGCGACCCCCGGGCTGGCCGAGGGCGGCAACGAGTTCTACTCCGTGGCCGGCGCGACCGTCCTCCGCGAGGTGCTGCCCGAATTCGGCGGCGGTCGCATCGTGATCGGCGTCTGCGACGCGCCGTTCAAGTGTCCGCCGGCACCGAGCGAGTGCGCCCTCCTCCTGCACGACTACCTCGTGACACGCGGCATTCGCGACGTCTCCGACATCAAGCTCGTGATCCCGTTCGGGCGCCCGATACCGCCGTCGCCCGACACTTCCGCGGCCCTCATCGAGGCGTTCGCCGAGCGGAACATCGAGTTCGTCCCGAACCTGCGCGTCAGCTCGATCGATCCCGACCGCAAGGTCGCCGTGCTCGACGACGAGAGCGAGCTGCCGTTCGACCTCTTCCTCGGTGTGCCCAAGCACCGTGCGCCCGACGTCGTGATCGCAAGCGGCATGGCCGAGAACGGCTACATCCCGGTCGAGTCGCGCACGCTCGCGACACGCTACCCGGACGTCTACGCGCTGGGCGATTGCGCGACGGTCGGGGTGCCCAAGGCCGGCATCTTCTCCGAGCGCGCCGCGGCTGCGGTGGCCAAGGCGCTGATCGCGAAGCTGCGTGGAGAGGCCGAGCCGGACGGCTACGACGGTCTCGGCTCCTGCTACATCGAATTCGGGAAGGGCCAGATCGCGCGCGTCGACATCGACTTCCTCACAGGCCCGCAGCCGACTGGCACGTTCCGCGCCCCGTCGGCAGCTCTCGCAGCGGAGAAGGCGAACTTCGGGTCGAGCCGCAAGGCCCGCTGGTTCGGCGGCTGACGCCCGCGTAGCCCGGTTCAGCCCGTCTCGCCGGTAGCGGCGGAGGCGTGCACGAGCCGGTCGATTTCGGCATCGCCGAGGGCGACGCCGAAGCGCGCGAGGAGCGCATCGGCATAGGCGGCGCGATCGAGGTCCCGCTCCTCCTGCCCCTCCGCTGTCGTCGCAATCAGGCGAGTCCCGGAGAGCGTCAGCCGGCCGTCCGGTGTGCGGATCGTGCAGATGGGCGCCCGCGTGAACGGCGAATCCGGCGAGCTCTGGTGGTAGCTGCAGCCCGGCTCGAAGTCGGCCAGCGCCCGCGGCACAGGCGCCAGCCGGTACTGCGGCTCGCCGTTGCACAGCAGATCGAGCTCGCCGTCCTCGGCAGCCCGCAGCTCGAACACGCCGGCGGTGTCGGTCTGCTCGATGGCAGGCGTGAGCGCGATCGGCTCGTCGAAGCAGCCCCGCCCGAACGCGATGTCCGCAAGCGACGTGCCGCCGGCGAGCTCCACGGCCAGGCACAGGTGGTCGAATGCCCGGCCGGGGCCACGCGGCGAGTAGACACGCGCCTCCAGCAGCTCGACGTCGAAACCGAGGGCCATGAGCAGCGAGGCGAACGCGCCGTTCAGCTCGAAACAGAAGCCTCCGCGCCGCTTCACGGCGACCTTGTCTGCGAATGCATCGGCGTCGAGCTCGATCGGCACACCGAGGTGAATGTCGAGGTTCTCGAAGGGCACGCGTTGCAGATGCGCGCGGTGCAGCCGCGCAAGCGCCTCGGCAGTGGGCGCCGGCGCGGCCTCGAACCCCAGGCGCTCGAGATAGGTCGCTGTGAGATCGGGCCGCACGGCCCCGATCTTAGGCGGCGTCGCTCCCGCGCACCTCGGCGGCAAAGCGATAGCCCACGCCGTAGTGCGTGTGCACGTAGGAGAAGCGTGAGCGGCGGTCGAGCTTCTCGCGCAGCTTGCGCACGAAGACGTCGACGGTGCGGTCGCGGTGCCGGTAGGGCACGTCCCACACGCGCTGGTGCAGCTCATCCCGGCTCAGCACGCGGCCGGCGTTGCGCGCCAACTGGTGCAGCAGGCGGAACTCGGTGCGCGTCAGCCGTGCATCGGTCGCGACGCCCTCCGAGCCGAGCAGAAACGCTCGGTGCTGGGCGGGATCGATGCGCAGGCCGGGAAATTCGAGCGCCTGCTCGCGCTCGGACGGCGGCGCGATGCGCGCACGCCGCGCCAGCGCCTGCACCCGTGCCATGAACTCGGCCATGCCGAACGGTTTCGCGAGATAGTCGTCGGCACCGAGAGCCAGCGTGGCGACCTTGTCGTGCTCGTTGCCGCGCGCGCTGACGGCGAGAATCGGCGTCATCAGCCCCTCGTCGCGGGCCCGCTCGATCAGCCCCCAGCCGTCCAGGCCCGGGAGCATGAGGTCGACGACACAGACGTCCGGGCGCTCGAAACGCAGCTTGCGCAGGCCCTTGGTGCCGTCGTCCGCCCATTCGACGTCGAATCCCGAGGTGCGCAGGTGCGCCCCCATCGCTCTCGCGATGACGCCGTCGTCCTCGATTACGAGCACCGCAGTCATCCCCAGGGACAGGTAATAGCCGCCGGTCGCGCGCGAACGGGGGGCGATCTGGTGAACTCGCGGTGAAAATCCGGTGACGCGCCGGTGCACATTCAGGCCCAATGGGGTACTCAAGCGCTCATGCCGTTACGCCGATGTTCCTACCGGTGCGCCCATTCGTCGATCACCCCGGCGCGAGACCTCCCGGCGCGGGCACGTTGCCCACGCTCGCGACCGCTCTGACGGCGCTCGGAACCTATCGTGCACGTCTCACCGAGACCGGTCTCGTGCGGGAATTCGTGGAGGCGGGTCGCCTGCGCAGCGAGGGAGTGGAGCCGCACAGCTACACGACCGCGGTGGAGCCCGCGGACATGGTCGAGCTCATTCGGCTCGCGACCGAGGTCCGCGCCCACGGGCGCGGCGAGGTGCAGTACCGCGTGCGCGGTGCCCATGGCCTGCTCTACGTGCGAGAGCGCGCTGCGGCCGATCGCGACGGCACGGTCGTCGGCGTGATCGAGGATGTGGGGAAAGAGCACGAGCGCCTCCTGCGCGCGGAGACGATCGAGCGCCTGCTGATCGAGCTCGAGGAGCATCTCTACACCGGCTGGTTCGACGAAGAGGGCACCTACCACGAGACCTACCAGAGCCCGAACGGCCACACCCTGCTGGGTGGCGTCGAAGCCGACGAGAACGCCGAGAACTGGATGGCCGCGGTCCACCCGGACGACCGGGCCGCCTACGAGGCGTTCATGACATCGCAGATGTCGGGCGACAACGCGAGCATCGAGTTCCGCCTCTGCGGCGCCGACGGCGTGACGCGCTGGCTGCGCGAGCGCTCCAAGAGCCAGGAGCTCCCCGGGGGTGCGATCGAGGTCATCGGGATCGCAACGGACATCTCCTCGAGCCGCGCCGCGGAAGCCGCGCTCGCCGCCAGCGAGGCCAAGCTCGAGCATGTGCTCAAGGCCGTCGACGCCTACGTCTACGTGCTCGAGCGCAACGACGAGGGCAACTGGGTCACGGTCAGCGCAAGTCCCAACCGCGAACGTTTCACCGGCGGCGTGATCGCCGACGGAGATGCGACGCGCTCCGAGTGGGGCGACCTGATCCACCCCGACGACAAGGGCGACGTCGGGCGTCAGGCGCGGGAGACCTATGCGAGCGGCACGCAGTTCGAGGCCTCCTATCGGCTGGTGGGCTACGACGGCGTGGAGCGCTGGGTGCTCGACCGCAATGTCCCCTACGACACCGGGGACGGGCGCGACGTGCGCCTCGGGCTGGTGCTGGACGTCAGCGATCGCCGCCAGCTGGAGCGCCGGCTGCAGTCGAGCGTCGACCAGCTGCGCAGCGCCAACGCCGAGCTGCGCCAGCTGCGCATGCAGGCCGAGCAGCAGGCACGCACGGACGTCGTCACCGGAGCGCACAACCGGCTCGCGTTGAGCGAGCACGTAGCGCTCGCGCTCGAGGCCGGGCACGACGGCGCGCTCGTGCTCTTCGACCTCGACCACTTCAAGCAGATCAACGATGCGCTCGGACACGGTGCCGGCGACCGCGTACTGGTCGAGGTCGCCCGCCGGCTGCGAAGCGTGGCGAGGCCGGCCGACTGCGTGGCGCGCTGGGGCGGCGAGGAGTTCGCCGTGCTCCTGCGCGAGGTCGGCGACGAGCGTGAGCTGACGCGCCGCGCGGTGGAGCTGCAGCGCGCGATCGATCACGCGCCGATCGTCGTCGACGGCGAATACCTGACCGTCGAGGTGTCGGGCGGCGTCACGCCCCTGACTCCCGGAGCGAGCCTCGACACGCTCGTCGAAGCGGCAGATCGCGCTCTCTACGCGGCCAAGCGGCGTGGCCGGAACCGCGTGCTGCTGGCAAGTGAGCTCACCGACAGCGACCTGATCGCGGAGCGGCCGGAGGCGATACGCATCGCCGAGGCACTGGCGGTGGCGGTCGGCGTCCGCGAGGGGGCGCCCGCCGATCACCCCGCCTACGTCGCCTCGCTGGCGGCGCGCATGGCCCGCACGCTGCAGCTCGACTCGCGCACCGCGCTGCGCTGCGAGCTCGGCGGCTGGCTGCACGACATCGGCAAGCTGTCGGTGCCCGAGCGCGTCCTGCTCAAGCCGACGGCCCTGGACGAGGAGGAGTGGGAGATCATGCGCCGGCATGCCGAGCTGGGCGAGCGCATCGTCGAGCGCATCCCCGCGCTGCACGCCGCCGGCCCCGCGATCCGCCACCACCACGAGCGCTTCGACGGCAGCGGCTACCCCGACAGGTTGTCCGGCTTCGCGATCCCGGTCGAGGCACGCATCGTTGCCGTCGCCGACACGTTCTCGGCCATGACCCAGGTGCGCCCCTACGCACCTGCGCGTACCACCGAGGAAGCCCTGCACGAGCTGCGCCGCTGCGCCGGCTCGCAGTTCGACACCGCCGTGGTGGCCGCGCTCGAGTCGGTGCTCGCGGCCGAGGGCGCCGACGCCCTCCCCCGCGCCGCCTGAGCGAGCGGCCAAGTGGCACACGCCGCGTGTGCCACTTGGCCGGCGGACGCCACCCCGGCAGGGCATCCAAGCTTCGCGTACCGACCTCGTCGACGCGCATACCTTCGTGGATGACGCGCCCTGACGCGGCGCAAAGTGGCACTCGCGGCACGGACCAGCGCGGGCGTTACACGCCGGGCACAGGTTGCCGATTCGGGGCTGGCAGGGAGATTGCAAGCCGCGTAGGGGCGCTGCCGCGACCTCGGGAGGGCGGTGGCCAAATGGCACACGCCGCGAGTGCCACTTGGCCGCCCGGCGCGGCTGCGGCGCATCCACATCCGCAGGCCGCGGACTCCTCGAGGCGCGTGTCGTCGCCCATGACCCGGCTCCGATGGGGCGCAAAGTGGCACTCGCGGCACGGACCAGCGCGGGCGTTACACGCCGAGCACAGATTGCGAATTCGGGTCTGGCAGGGTGATTGCCGGGCGCGTAGGGCCGCCGCGGGGCCTCGCGAGAGCGATGGGCCAAGTGGCACACGCCGCGAGTGCCACTTGGCCGCATCTGACGCGCCGCCACGCCACCTTCGCCAAGAATGCGCGAATGAGCCGGCCTGCGGCACCCAACTCCCGAGAGCGCGTGCGCAACGCGCTGCGCGCGGCCGGGCTCGATTGCGACATCGTCGAGACGCCCGACTCGGCGCGCACGGCCGTCGAGGCTGCCGCGGCCGTCGGCTCGAGCGTCGGTCAGATCGTCAAGTCGCTCGTCTTCATGTGCGACGACCGGCCGGTGCTGGCGCTCGTGGCCGGCGACAACCGCCTGGACGAGGCGCGGCTGGCCGAGCTCGCAGGCGGGGACATCAGCCGGGCCGACGCGGCGCGTGTGCGCGAGTACACGGGCTTCGCGATCGGCGGCGTCGCGCCGCTCGGCTTGCTCGAGCCGCTGCCCGTGTACTGCGATGCAGACCTCCTGAAGCACGAGTACGTCTGGGCATCCGCGGGCGCTCCGCACGCCGTGTTCAGGGTCGAGCCGCGGGCCCTGGCGGACGCGGCGGGTGCGCAGGTCGCCGAGCTCGCGCTGCGGTAGCCCGCCGCCGCGCCTGACGATTCCGGTTGCACGACTAGACTCTGTGCGCTCATGCTCGCCGTGACGGTCACGCCCGGAGGGTCGCCCGCACTGCGCGAGCTTCCTTCCCCCACAGCGCCTCCTGGCGGCATTCTCGTACGCGTGCGCGCGTGTGGACTGTGCGGCAGCGACGTCGAGAAGCTCCGGCCGGGCGGCGCGCCGCCCGGCTCGGTGCTCGGGCACGAGATCGCGGGCGTCGTCGTCGAGGGAGCCCTGCCGGCCGGCACGCGCATCGCGCTGGCGCACCACGTTCCCTGTGGCGACTGCGCCTTCTGCCTGGCCGGCCACGAGCCGCTCTGCGCGACCTATGTCGCGAGCGCGCTCGAGCCGGGCGGATTCTGCGAGCTGACAGCCGCCTCGGCCGCCCACGTGGCGCAGGCCGCTCTGCCGCTGCCCGACCATGTCAGCGACCTCTCGGGAGCGTTCGTGGAACCGCTCGGCTGCGTGCTGCGCGGCGTCGAGGGACTCTCGGGCGACGCCCTGGTGGCCGGCGCGGGCTCCATCGGCCTGCTGGCCGCCCAGGCGTTGCGCGCACGCGGCTCGCTCGTGCGCGTGCTGGAGCCGGAGTCCGCACGGGCGCTGCGCGCGGCCGAGCTCGGCTTCGAGGCGCCCCGGCCGGGCGAGCGCTTCGCGGGTGCGCTGCTTTCGGCCGCCGCCGCGTTCGCCGATGCCCTGCCGCTGCTCGAGCCCGGTGGGCAGCTCGTGCTCTTCAGCGGGGGCGGAACCCAGCCGCTCGATACCGAGCTGGTCTACCGCCGTGAGCTCGTCGTGCGCGGGCTGCGCTCCTCGACTCCGCGCCACCTCCGCGAGGCGCTGGCATTGATCGCGAGCGGCGCGGTGGAATGCGAGAGCCTGGTCGACTGCGTGCTCGGCCTGGAGGCCTTCGACGAGGGCCTGGCGCGCTACATGCGCCGCCAGGCGCTCAAGGTGGTGTTCGCACCGTGATCGCCGCGCGCTTCTGGGCGCCGCGCGACGTCAGGGTGGAGCACGTGGCAGAGCCGGAGCCCGGCGCCGGCGAGGTCGTGCTGCGCATCGAGGCCGCGCTCACCTGCGGTACCGACGCCAAGTGCTACCGGCGCGGCCATCCCGTGCTGCTCGGCCCTGCACCCGCGCCCTTTGGGCACGAGTACGCCGGTGTCGTCGTGGCCTGCGGCGAGGACGCGCCCTTCGGCGAGGGAGATCTCGTCTGCGGCGTCAACTCGGCTCCCTGCGGCGTGTGCGCGGCGTGCGTCGCCGGCCGCGAGGAGCTGTGCACCGATCTCTATCCGCTGCTCAACGGCGCGTACGCGCAGATGCTCAAGGTGCCCGCGCGCATCGCGCGGGTGAACCTCCATCGCGTGCCCGCCGGCGTGGCGCCCGAGGTCGCCGCCGCGATCGAGCCGTTGGCCTGCGCGGTGCACGGCGCGGACGACGCCGGAGCGCGCCCCGGCCAGCGCATCGCGATTCTCGGCCGCGGGCCGCTCGCGCGCTTGCTGGCGCTCGCCTGCGAGGCACGCGGCGCGCTCCCCGAGCTGCTCGGCCGTGGCGAGGGAGCCCCGCGCAGCTACGAGACCGTGATCGAGGCGGCGGGCACGCCGGAGGCCTGGGCACGCGCGATCGGGCTGGCCGCTCCGGGCGGCACGGTCGTGCTCTTCGGCGGGCTGCCGCGCGAGACCGTGGTGCCCGTCGACAGCTACCGCCTCCACTACGAGGCGCTCACCCTGCGCGGCTGCTTCCATCACCGCCCGCGCGACGTGCGCGCCGCGCTCGCACTGCTCGAGCGCGCCGCCTCGTCGGTCGCGCGTGTACTGACGCACGAGTTCGCGCTCGCCGACGTGGTCGAGCCGCTGCGACGCAGCGCCGGCCTGGCGCCGCGCAACGGGCTGCTCAAGGCGGTGATCCGCCCGTGAGGATGTTCGCGTCCCAGCTGCGGCGGCTGCCGGTCAACGACCCGATGGGCGAGCGCATCGGGCGCATCCACGACATCGTGGTGACGATGCTCCCGGGTGGCCCGCCCCGGCTCACCGGACTGCTCGTCTCGGTCGGCCGCAAGCCGATCTTCGTCGGCGCGGGCAGCATCGACTCGATCACCGCGGCCGGGATCCAGCTCTCGAGCGCGCGTCTCAACCTGCGCCGCTACCAGCAGAAGCCGGGCGAGCTGCGCGTGCTCGGCGAGCTGCTCGACCGTACCGCCGTCGATCGCGAGGGCGATACCCAGGTGCGCATCAACGACGTGGCGATCGCTCCCTCGCACGCCGGGTGGGAGATTGTCTCGGCTGACGTGCTGCAAGCCAGGCGCACGCTCGGGCGCGGGCGCACGCGCGAGCTGCCCTGGTCGCGGCTGACTGGCATCAGCGCTGCCGAGACCGCGGCCAGCCGTGCCGCCCTGCTCGCGACTGCGAGGCCGGCCGACGTGGCCGAGGCCCTGCTCGAGCTGGACACGCCCGAGGCGGCGCGCCTCTTCGCCGCACTCGACGAGGAGCGCGCGGCCGACGCCCTGCAGGAGATGGAGGACGAGGACGCGGCGCGCCTGCTGGCCACGCTCGACAACGAGCACATGGGCGACGTGCTGGACGCTATGGACGCCGACGACGCCGCCGACCTGCTCGGCTCGCTCCCGGACGTCCGGCGGCAGGAGCTGCTCTCGCTGATGGAGCCGGACGAGGCCGCCCCCGTGCGACGCCTGCTGGCCTACAACCGCACAAGCGCCGGCGGCCTGATGAAGTCGAATCCGGTGGTCATGCGCCCGCAGGACACCGTCGCGGAAGCCCTCGCGCGCCTGCGCGCGCGTGAACTGACGCCCGCGATCGCCTCGCAGGCGTACATCTGCCGCCCGCCCGCCGAGACCCCGACGGGCCAGTTCATCGGCATCGCCTACCTGCAGGCGCTCTTGCGCGCACGACCGTCGGAGACCGTGGCCTCGGTGCTCGACCGCGACATCGACCCCGTGTCGCCGGACATGGACGGCACGGCCGTCGCCGAGCGGCTCGCGCGCTACTCCCTCGTCGCCCTCCCCGTGTGCGACGAGGAGGGCCGGCTGCTCGGCGCGGTTGCGGTGGAGGACGTGATCGATCACCTCCTGCCGCGTGGCTGGCGCGCCCAGCCCGACGACGATCATGACGTCAACGGGGACGGCGCGTGATCGACGGGTTGAAGCGACGCTTCCAGGCACGGCGGCTCGACGCCCCGCGCAGCCCGGCTCGCTTCGGCGCCCATTACGACCCGGATGCGTTCGGGCGCCTGTCCGAGGGCATCGCGCGCTTCTTCGGGACGGCGCGCTACCTGGTCTTCCAGACGGTCATGGTCATCTCGTGGATTCTGATCGGCTACTTCTGGCTCGGCTTCGACCAGCACCCCGCACTGTTCCTGCTCAACCTCGCGTTCTCGACGCAGGCCGCCTACGCCGCCCCGCTCATCCTGCTCGCGCAGAACCGGCAGGCCGAGCGCGATCGCCTGCGAGCCGAGGAAGATCGGCTCGTCAACCAGCGCACGCAGGCGGAGGCCGAGTTTCTCGCGCGCGAGCTGGCCGCCTCGCGGCTGTCGCTCGGCAAGATCGAGGCCACGCTCGCGCGTGTGGAAGAGCGCCTCGAGCGCTACGAGGAACGCGATGTCGGGGACGAGCCGGAGATCATCGGCCGGGACTGAGGGCCGTGAAGCGTCTCAGACGGAGAGCGCGGCGTGCGTCTGCTCCCACGCCGCTTCCTCCGGCGTGAAGTAGGAGACGCGCGTCTTCTTGTACTCCTTGGTGGAGTACAGCACGGAGTACTCGTCGAGCCCGGTCTCGGCGCCGACGGCGGCGAGCACCGCCTCGCAGTCGGCCTTGGTGCGCCCGTGCGTCATCGAGAACAGGTTGTAGGGCCAGTCCGGATAGGTCGGACGCTGATAGCAGTGCGAGACGCCGCGGAAGGCCGCCATCGCCTGACCGCACTCGTCGAGCCGCTCCTCGGGTACCCGCCAGACGCCCATGCCGTTCTGGACGAAGCCGGCGTTGCGATGGGCGAGCACCGCCGCGTAGCGCCGCATCTGCCCGGTCTCGAGGAAGGAATGGCCGTGGGCGAGCAGCTCGGCCGGCTCGAATCCCGCCTGCGCTGCGAGCTCGCGGAACGGCTCCGGCTCCGCAGCCAAGTCACGCTGGAGGGCGCGGATGACGTCGAGATCGCGATCGGTCAGCGCCTCGGGCGGCGGCGCCTTGCGCACCGGCTTGGCCTTGACCAGCTTGGCGGCGGGGTCGCGATCGCCTTTGACGTCGAGGTCGACGCCGATCTTGAAGAAGCGCAGCGCCGGCATCGGCCGGATGACGTCGACCTCCGCAAGCTCGCCGAGCAGCTCCACGGTGCGATCCAGCCCGAGCTGCGAGCGCGGCGAGACGGTGAGCGTGAACCACACATTCAGCTCGTGCTCGCGCAGGTAGTTGTGGCTGACTCCGGGGTGGGAGGAGAACACGGCCGCGGCATCGTCCTGGCGCTCCTCCGGCGTGCGGGCCGCGACGAGCATGCCGCGATAGCCCAGCCGGCGCGAATCGAAGATCGCCGAGATCTGGCGGATCACCTTCTGCTCGCGCAGCGCGGCGACGCGCTCGAGCACCTTCGCCTCGTCGCTCCCGATCGCCTCGGCCAGCGCCGCATAGGGCCGCTCGACCAGGGGCAACTCCGTCTGGATCCGGTCCAAGAGCTGCGCGTCGAGGTCGTCCACGTCCCGGATCCTATCCCCGATCACAGGGTCTGGAGGTCCATCGACGCTCTCCGCCGCGGCTGCCGGTAGGCTATTCCGCATGCGCGCCCGTCGAGTGCTTCCCGTGCTTCTCGTCCTCGCCGCCGTCGCCGTCGGCGCGACAGGCTGCTTCTCGTCGAAGGTCGCCAACACGACGATCAGCGGCCCGATCACGGTCGGTGAGGGGTCGACGGCCGCGGTGGTCAACCCGGCGACCGCCACTGGCGCGGCCGGCACGAATCCGAATCCTCCGACCACGTCGACGACGACCGCCTCCACCGGTAGCACCGGCACGACGACCGCCGCCTCCACGGGGAGCACCGGCACGACGACCGGCGCCTCCACGGGGAGCACCGGCACGACGACGGGCGGCGGCTCGGGCGCCGATCTGGCGAAGGGCAAGTCGCTGTTCACCTCGACGTGCGGCGGGTGCCACACGCTCAAGGACGCCGGCACGAGCGGCAAGATCGGGCCCGATCTCGACAGCCTCGCCCCGCTCACGGCCGAGCGCGTCGCGGCGCAGATCAAGAACGGCGGCGGCCCGATGCCGCCCATGCTGCTGACCGGCCAAGACGCCGTCGACACCGCCGCCTACGTGGCGTCGGTCGCCGGCAAGTAGAGCGCTCCGTCCGGGGCGCTCCCAGCGTGCTGCAACTGCCGCCGGGCCTCGATGCGCGCGCCGTGCGTGCGGTCGCCATGGATCTCGACGGCACGGTGCTCGACGAGACCTTCAAGCCCTCGGCGCGGACGGCCGCCGCGGTCGCGCGCGCGGAGGCCGCGGGCATCGCCTGCCTGATCGCCACCGGGCGCATGTTCATCTCGGCGCGCCGCATCGCCGACCTGCTCGGCATCCGGCGGCCACTCGTCTGCTACCAGGGAGCGCTGGTCGCGGATCCGGTGAGCGGTGAGGTGCTCGTGCACCGCCCGATCGACGCGGAACTGGCACGCGAGATCCTGCGCGCGATGCCCGAGGAGCACGCCCGGCAATCGAACCTCTACATCGACGACCAGCTCTACGTGTGGGAGGAGAACGCGGCGACGTTGCGTTACTCGCAGGTCGCCGGCGTCCAGATGCACATCGTGGGCCCGCTCGACCGCTGGATCGAGCGGCCGACGACCAAGATCGTCACCGTGGGCACTCCCAAGGCGATGGACGCGCTGCGCGACCAGATGCATCCGCTCTTCGGCAGCCGCGCGTTCGTCGCGAAGTCGCTGCCGTACTTCCTCGAGTTCGCGGCGCCCGGCGTCTCCAAGGCCAGCGGGCTGGCCCTCGTGGCCGACAGCATCGGCTTCTCCCCCGGCGAGTGCGTTGCGGTGGGCGACGCCGAGAACGACCGCGAGATGCTGGACTGGGCCGGCTGCGGTCTGGCCGTCGCGAACGCCGACGAACGTCTCAAGGGCGAGGCGGACGGCGTGATCCCCTCGGTGCACGACGACGGCGTTGCGCAGCTGCTCGAGGCGCTCGCCGACGCGCGCGCCAGCATCTAGGCTGAGAGCCCATGCTCGACATTCGCCTGATCCGTTCCGAGACCGACCGTGTGCGCTCGGCGCTCGCCCGCCGGCAGGCCGATGGCCTGCTCGACGAGGTGCTCGCGCTGGACGAGCGGCGCCGGGCGCTGCAGACGCAGGTCGACGAGTTGCGCGCGCAGCGCAACACGGCGGCGCAGGCGATCGGCGAGGCCAAGCGCGCCGGCCGCGACGCGGCCACCGAGGTGGTTGCCGCGGCCGAGTTGCGCGACCGCCTGGCGGCGCTCGAGGCCGAGTTGCGCGCGGCGGTCGCGGCCTTCGAGGCCGCAATGCTCGCGCTGCCGAATCTCCCGCACTCCTCGGCGGCCGACGGCATGCTCGAGGAAGACGCACAGCTGCACGCGATGTCCGAGCGCCCGCAGCCGGAGTTCGATTACGAGCCGCGCGACCACCTCGACCTCGCCGGCGGCATGATCGACGTGGAGCGCGCGGTCCGCCTCTCGGGCTCGCGCTTCGCCTACCTGCTCGGCGACATCGTCCGGCTGCACGTCGCGACGGTCCAATACGCACTCGACAAGCTCGTCGGCAAGGGCTTCACGCCCGTCATGACGCCCGTGCTCGTGCGCGAGGAGGCCCTCGTCGGCACGGGCTTCTTCCCGGCCGATCGCGAGCAGGTGTACGCGGTCGAGAACGCCGACCCCGATCTGTTCCTGATCGGTACCTCCGAGGTCGCACTCGCGGGCCTGCACATGGGCGAGATCCTCCCCGAGGAGGATCTGCCAGTGCGCTACTGCGGGCTCTCGTCGTGCTTCCGCCGCGAGGCCGGCGCGGCCGGCAAGGACACGCGGGGCATCTTCCGCACCCATCAGTTCGAGAAGGTCGAGATGTTCTCGTTCTGCCATCCCGACCGCTCCTGGGAGGAGCACGAGTACCTGCTCTCGATCGAGCGCGAGATCGCGGACGAACTCGGCCTCCACTATCGCGTGATGAACATCGCCGTGGGCGACCTGGGCGCCTCGGCCGCGAAGAAGTACGACCTCGAGGCCTGGCTGCCCGGCCAGGGCCGCTACCGCGAGCTCACCTCCTGCTCGAACACGACGGACTACCAGGCCCGTCGCCTCGACGCCCGCTACCGCAGCGAGCAGGGCGTGCGCCACCTGCACACCCTGAACGGCACGGCGATCACCTCGTCGCGCACCCTGATAGCCGTGCTGGAGACGCACCAGAAGAGCGACGGCAGTGTCTCGATCCCCGAGATCCTGCACGGCTACGGCGCGCCGGCGAAGATCCTCCCCCAGCGCTGACCGATCGCGACGCTCGAACGGGACACTCGGGGTCTGGCCCTTTATGTCCCGCTGCGCAACATCAAGGGCCAGACCCCGAGTGTTGCGGTCCCGGCTCGTGCGTCAGCGGAAGCCGGCGTCGCTCTGGTCGCGCAGGCGCGGGCGCGGGCGCAGGGCGTAGCGGAGCGCGTAGGCGCCGAGCGTCCACTCGCCCACGGCCATGAGGGGCAGGAGGCGCACGAAGCGGCGGCGGAGCTGCGGATCCTCGTCCAGGCGGCGGTAGATCACGGGCAGGCGCAGGAGCGCGAAGTAGTGCAGCGGCACGCGGCTCGTGATGCGCTTGCTCACGCCCTCGCGCTGGACCGGGCCGATGCGGGCCGCGGCGAAGGCGACGCGCGCCTGCTGGCGGCGGAGCTTCGCGAAGGTGTCGCGATCGTGGTCGTGCAGCGCCGCGTAGCGCGGGTCGAAGACGAGCCGGATGCCGCGCGCGAGCGCGTCGGCGCTGAAGACGGCGTCCTCGCCGCCGTAGCTTTCGTCGAAGCGCAGATCGAGCGAGCGTGGCACGAGCATGCAGTAGGAGGAGACGAAGCGCACGTCCCGCGGGCGCCCCCGCTCGAGGTAGGGCGTCTCGATCTGCAGGTGCGCGACCCATGACCAGGCCGTGTGCGGGGCGAAGCGACGTGCGCAGCCGACGATCGCGCCGGGGAACTCGCGCGCGGCCTGGCGCAGACCTGCGCCGAAGCCCGGCAGCGGGACGGCGTCGGCATCGAGGAACACGACGACGTCGCCCGCGGCGGAATCCCAGCCGCGGTTGCGCGCGCCACCGGCATAGCCCACGCTCGTCCCCTCCACCACCCGGGCGCCGCCGAAGGCCGCGATCTCGGCCGTGCGATCGGTCGAGCGGTCGTCCACGACGATGATCTCGTCAGGCCCGTCGGGGTCGGCGGTCAGCGCCTCCAGCACCGCGGCCAGTGTTCGCTCGGCGTTGAACGCCGGGATCACGACGCTCACGCTCTGGCCCCGGTCGGCGCTCATCTCCATCCATCCTACGCACGGGCCGCCGGGCCGCCACCCTGCCGCCGCGGGACCACCCGACCGGGTAGGTGCTCGGCCTGCGACCCGACCGAACGCGGGTCGTGGCGGAAGCTCAGGGAGCCTAGCCTGGCGTGCGGACCTCGCCTCCTGGAGCCTGCATGCCCGACGTGAAGCGCGTAATGATCATCGGCCTCGACTGCGCCGAGCCAAGTCTTGTGCTCGGTCGCTTCCGCGACCAACTGCCCAACCTCGCGGCGCTCGCCGAGGCAGGCGCCTACGGCCGCCTGGAGTCGGTGGTGCCGCCCATCACGGTGCCGGCCTGGTCCTGCATGATGTCGAGCCGGACGCCCGGGGATCTCGGCATCTACGGCTTCCGCAACCGCGCAGACCACTCCTACGACAGCCTCTTCATCGCCAACGGCTCGGCCGTCAAGGAGCCGCGGCTGTGGGACATCGTCGGGCGGCGCGGGCTGCGCAGCATCGTGCTGGGCGTCCCGGGCACGTTCCCCGTGCGACCGCTCAACGGCCTCATGGTCTCGTGCTTCCTGACGCCCTCGACGCAATCGCAGTACACCTTCCCGCCCGCCCTGCGCAACGAGGTCGAGGATGTCGTGGGCGAGTACCTGTTCGACTGCACCGAATTCCGCACGGAGGACAAGGACGATCTCCTGCGCCAGATCTACGAGATGACCGACAAGCGCTTCAAGCTCGCACAGCACTTCCTGAGCACGAAGCCGTGGGAGCTCTTCGCGATGGTGGAGATGGGCACCGACCGCATCCACCACGGCTTCTGGAAGGACATGGATCCGGCGCACCGCAAGCACGTGCCGGGCGGCCCCTACGAGCGGGCGATCCTCGACTACCACATCCACGTCGACGGGCTGCTGGGCGACCTCCTGCGCCACGCCGACGACGAGACGGCCGTTCTGATCGTCTCCGACCACGGCGCCAAGCGCATGGACGGCGGCATCCGCATCAACGAGTGGCTGCGCCAGGAGGGACTGCTGGCGCTCCAGAACGAGCCGCACGGGCGTTCGAGCACGCGCGACTGCGGCATCGACTGGTCGCGCACCAAGGTCTGGGCGGAGGGCGGCTACTACTCGCGCGTCTTCCTCAACGTGGAGGGCCGCGAGCCCGACGGCACGATCCCCGCCGCCGACTACGAGCGCTTCCGCGACGAGCTGATCGAGCGCATCTCGGCGATCCCGGACGATCAGGGCAACTCGATCCCGACGAGAGTCTTCCGTCCCGAGGACGTCTACCCCGAGATCAAGGGCGTCGCGCCCGATCTGATCGTGCACTTCGGCGACCTCTACTGGCGCGCCGTCGGAACGGTGGGCGGTGACGAGGGCCTCTACACCTTCGACAACGACACCGGGCCCGACGACGCCAACCATGCCCAGCACGGCATGTTCATCCTGCGCGCGCCCGGGATCGAGCCCGGCCTGCGCGAGGGAGCGCACCTGCTCGACGTGGCGCCGACCGTGCTCGAGCTGCTGGGCCAGCCAGTCCCGGTCGCGATGCGCGGTGCCAGCCTCCTGGAGCGTGTGACCGCATGAGCTCGGATCTCTCGCCTCGCGAGCGCGAGGTGCTGGAGCGCGCCGCGTTCGGGCGCTCCAACGGGCAGATCGCGGCCGAGCTGGGCGTCACCGTCAACACCGTGAAGTTCCACCTCGCCAGCATCTTCCGCAAGCTCGGCGTGGCCAATCGCACCGCCGCGGCGACTGCGTACGTGCGCATGGCCCCGCGGGACGACGAGCACCTGGCGCCGTGAGCGCCGAGATCCCCGCCGCCCCGGCAGGGATGCGCACCGACCTGTCGTCCAGCGCCGGGGCGATGGCCCGCGGCGCCGCGCGCGGCGCAGCCGGAGCGCTGGCGGCGAGCGTGCTCGCACTCGCCTTCCAGGTGATCGTCCGGCACATCGTCGACATCGAGACGATGGGCCTGTTCACGGTCGCGACGACGGTGGTGGTACTGGCGCAGCTGCCCGCCCTGTTCGGCCTCGAGGCCGGCGCCGTTCGCTACGTCTCGCTGGGCGCGTCGGCGGGAGACGAACGGGGCGCACGAGGCAGCGCGCAGGCCGCCCTGATCGCGGGCCTGGTGCTCAGCACGGCCGGAGCCGTCGCCCTCTTCTTCCTCGCCCCTGCGATCTGCGAGCGCTTCGACAAGCCCGGGGCCACCCACCTGCTGCAGCTCGCCTCGCTGGCGCTGCCGCTGCTCTGCACGAGCCGGGTGTGCGCCGCCTGCGTGCTCGGCTTCGGCCTCACCGGCCGCTCGTCCACGATCACCGCCGCCCAGAACCTGACGCGACTGCTCGTGACGGTGCCGCTCGTGCTGCTGCTCGCCGACGTCACCGCGCTCGGCGTCGGCTTCGCGATCGCCGGCCTGGCCGGCACCGTCTTCGCGATCTGGCTTCTGCGGAGCGTCTCGCCGCAGATCCTCGTGCCGGCCCGCGACCGCTGGGATCTGCGCTCGCTGATCGGGTTCTCGTGGCCGCAGACGCTCAGCCAGAGCCTCTACCTCGCGACGCTCTGGACCGACACGCTCGTGCTCGCCCACTACGGCACGGCGCGGCAGGTCGGGATCTACGGCCTCGTCGTCGCTCTGCTTGCGCCCGTGTCGCAGCTGACGGTCGCCGTCTCGCAGGCCTTCACGCCGCGCATCGCGGGCACCCACGCGCGGGGGGACAGCGCCGGGCTGGCGCAGATGCTGCAGCGCGTGTCGTACTGGAATCTCGTGGTGGCACTGCCGATCCTCGGGTCGATGGCGGTGCTGCGCGAGCCGCTGCTGGCGCTCTTCGGCCGCGGCTACGAGGCGGGCGCGACGCCGCTCGTGCTGCTCGCCGTCGGTCAGCTGATCCTCAACGCCGCCGGTCCGCTGACCGCGGTGATCAACCTCTCGGGCCATCCCCGCGTGACGCTCTTCGACAACGCGCTCGTGTTCGGCGCCAACCTCGTACTCTGCATCTTTCTCGTGCCGCGCTACGGCATGGCGGGCGCGGCGACCTCCACGCTGATCGCGCTCTGCAGCGTGACGCTTCTGCAGATCGGGCAGGTCGCGCGGCTGTTCCGGATCCACCCCTTCCGCGACGATCAACTGCGCTGCCTCGCGGCCGGCGCCATGGCTGCAGTCGCCACGGCAGCCCTCACGCTCCTGCCCTGGCCCTCTTCATTCCTGGAGGTGGCGGTCGGAGGGCTCGTGTTCCTGGCGATCTACGCGGCGGGCATCGCGCTGTTCGGTATCCGCGACGAAACGCGGGAATTGTTGGAACGTGCGGGGAAACGCATCCTGCGACGTGGTTCGACCTGATAGAACGCACGGGTGGGGGGGCTAGCTATCCCACCCACTCGAAGGGTTGACAGGTAGCGCAGATCGGCTGTAGACGGGTGTGGTCGGGAAAAGAGCGGAACGGGAACCGCGGGGAGACGATGCGCGCTCTGCGCGCTGAGGAGGCTGACGATGGCGAGCGAATCCGTTGCACAAGAACGGCGGGCGCGCATCCGGATTGTGATCGCGGACGACCATCGCCTCGTGCTCAGCGGGCTGCG
Organism: Gaiellales bacterium; assembly: GCA_035696365.1. Taxonomy (GTDB): domain Bacteria; phylum Actinomycetota; class Thermoleophilia; order Gaiellales; family JALYLC01; genus JALYLC01. The sequence continues at coordinate 31,503 of DASRQS010000015.1, forward strand.
TGCAGCGCTCGCCGACGCCGAGGGCATCGAGGTCGTAGGCGAAGCGACGACAGGGCGTGCTGCGGTCAAGACCGTCGTCGCGCGACAGCCCGACGTCTGCCTGCTCGATCTGCGTATGCCGGACGGCGACGGGTTCTGGGCACTGCGCGAAATCCGCCGCGAGGCTCCCAACACCCGGGTCGTCGTGCTCTCGATGCACGACGATCCCCAGCACGTCAACCAGGCGCTCGCCGACGGCGCCTGCGGCTACATCGTCAAGTCGATCGAGCCCGCCGAGCTGGCCTCGGCCATCCGCCACACGGTCGACGGCACCGTCTTCACGAGCGCGGGCGCACCCTCCTCACTGCGCTCGACCTCGCAGGACAGCCCCCAGCGGCTGATCACCGAGCGCGAGCTCGAGATCCTGCAGTACGTCGCAGAGGGTCTCTCGAACTCGCAGATCGGCAAGCAGCTGTGGGTCACCGAGCAGACGGTGAAGTTCCACCTCTCGAACATCTATCGCAAGCTCGGGGTGTCGAATCGCACCGAGGCCAGCCGCTATGCCCTCCGGCACGGCCTGGTTCGCTCCGACGACACCTCCCCCGCTCTCTCGCTGCGCGCCTGACTCGAAGCTCGAACAGAGCTCCCTAGTCCAGGTAGCCGAGCGCCTGCAGGCGCCGGCGCACCGCGTCGAGCTCCTCCCGTGAGAGCTGTTCGGCCGGTGCGCCGCCCGCCTCGACGGCGTGGCTGGCGACGAGATCGCGCAGCACGTACACCGCGAACTCGGTGACCGAACGGAAGCCGGTGCCGTCGACGACCTGCCCGAGCTGCTCGTAGAGCGGCCGGGGGATCTTGAGCGTGACGTCGGCGGGGCGGTCGGTCATGGCGGCTAGACGAACGACGGGGATCGGGCCGCGAACGGTTGACACTCCCACAGGAGTGTCAGCAGAGTGGTGGCGAGCGCACCCCACGCCTCCAAGTCTACGCGTGCAGGACTCCCCGGCTGAGACCGCGCGAAGTCGGAGCGGATGCCTGGGACGCCAGTCTGTATTACTTTGCCTTCTTTACGCGATAAGGAGAACTGGACAATGAGCGAGACGCAGGGATTCACGATCTGGTTCACGGGCCTGTCCGGCGCCGGCAAGTCCACGATCGCCGACCTGGTGATTCCGGAGCTCGAGCGTCGCGGCCGCGTCGTCGAGCCGCTCGATGGCGATGTTGTGCGCACGCACCTCTCGAAGGGCCTCGGGTTCTCCAAGGAGGATCGCGACACCAATATCCAGCGCATCGGCTGGGTCTCGAGCCGCATCACTCGCCAGGGCGGCGTGACGGTCGTATCGGCGATCTCGCCCTATGAGGAGACGCGCCAGGCCGCTCGCGAGTTGGTCGAGGAGTTCGGGCCCTTCGTCTGCATCCATGTGCACGCCTCGGTCGACGAGTGCGTCCGCCGCGACACCAAGGGCCTCTACGCCAAGGCCATCGCCGGCGAGATCAAGGAGTTCACGGGCATCAGCGACCCGTACGAGGAGCCCACGGCGCCCGAGCTCACCATCAACACCGAGGGCGAGTCGCCCGAGGAGAGCGCCGCCCGCGTCGTCGACTACCTCGAGCAGCGCGGCCTGGTCAAGGCCGCGGTGGCAGCGTGACCGCCGGGCTGATCCCCCCGCACGGCGGCACCCTCGTCACACGCACGGGCGAGCGCCCCGGCGGCGTCGAGTCGCTCGAGCGGATCACCCTCAGCAGCCGCGAGCTGGCCGACCTGGACATGCTCGCGAGCGGAGCGCTCTCCCCCCTGCGCGGCTTCATGGGCCAGGCGGACTACGAGGGCTCTGTCGAGGGCATGCACCTGGCCGACGGCACGATCTGGGCGCTGCCCGTGACCCTCGCGGTCGCCGAGGCGCCGCGCGGCGAGCGCGTCGCGCTGGCCGCGGAGGACGGCACGCTCCTGGCCGTGCTCGACGTCGCCGAGGTGTACACATACGACGCCAAGCACGAGGCCGAGCTCTGCTTCCGCACCACCGAGGAGGCGCATCCCGGCGTCGCGCGGCTGTACGGCCAGCCCGACCTGTACCTGGCCGGCGAGGTCACCGTGTTCCAGCGCCCGCAGCCGTCGTTCCCCGAGCTCGCGCTCGATCCGGAGCAGACCCGGGCGGCCTTCGCCGAGCGCGGCTGGAAGCGTGTCGTCGGGTTCCAGACCCGCAACCCGATCCACCGCGCGCACGAGTACGTGACGAAGGCTGCGCTCGAGGTCGTCGACGGCATCCTCATTCATCCGCTGGTGGGTGAGACGAAGGGCGACGACGTCCCCGCCGCCGTGCGCATCGACTGCTACCACGCGCTGCTCGACAACTACTACCCGGCCAACCGCACGCTGCTGGCCGCCTTCCCGGCCGCCATGCGCTACGGCGGGCCGCGTGAGGCCGTCTGGCACGCGATCTGCCGCAAGAACTACGGCTGCTCGCACTTCATCGTCGGTCGCGATCACGCCGGCGTGGGCAGCTACTACGGCACCTACGACGCGCAGCAGATCTTCGACGAGCTCGACGCCGCGGCGCTGGGCATCGAGCCGATGATGTTCGAGCACTCCTTCTTCTGCAAGACCTGCGGCTCGATGGCGTCGGGCAAGACCTGCCCGCACGATCGCGAGGCGCACGTGTTCCTCTCGGGAACGATGGTGCGGGAGATGCTTGCCCGCGGCGAGCGCCCGCCCGTGGAGTTCTCGCGCGCAGAGGTCGCCGACATCCTCATCAAGGCATACGCCACGGCGTAACGCCGTGGCGCCGGCGTCCGTTCGGGGAGGCATTACCTGGACGTCCGATTAGGGGTGGCTGAAGCCGGTCGGCGTACGCTTGTGCCCCAGCGCGACCCTTGGGAGGGGGAAGATTGGACGCCACACGCGCCCTCGCTTTTGCTCGATCGACGCTCGACCCCCGCGTCTACGCGGGGCTCTTCCGGATCGTGCACTGGTACAACCGCACGCACGTCACCCAGCGGCGCCTGCTGACCTGCGGGCAGGGCGTGCGTCTGTCGCCGCTCGCCGCCTTCGCGAACGGCGAGCGGATCACGCTCGGCGATCGCACGCGTGTCGGCGACCACGTGCACCTCTGGGCCGGCGACCGCGAGGGCCGCATCATCATCGGCAAGGACTGCCTCCTCGGTCCGGGCACGTTCGTGACGGCGTCGGATTACTCGCTCGACCCCGAGTCGACGATCAAGTCGCAGATCACGCGCGAGCGCGACATCGTGATCGGCGACGACGTCTGGATCGGCGCCGGCTCCATCATCACGGCCGGCGTCGAGATCGGGGACGGCGCCGTGATCGGTGCCGGCTCCGTGGTGCGCCGATCCGTGCCGGCGGCCGCGATCGTCGCCGGAAATCCGGCGCGCCTCAGCGCATCTCGCCTTACGGGGGGGCTGCCAGCGGCGGTGGCGTGATTGGATGGTGCCGGGAATGGCACCGGACATCTCTGTCGTCATCGTCTCGTACAAGGTTCCGGCGCTGCTGCGGGCCTGCTTGGCCTCGCTGCGGCGCGAGGCCGCCGGCTGCTCGTACGAGGTCATCGTGGTCGAGAACGCCTCGGGCGACGGCTCGGCCGAGCTCGTGCGTGAGGAGTTCCCGGACGTCAGCCTGATCGCGCTCGACGAGAACGTCGGCTTCGCGGCCGGCTCCAACCTCGGCGCCAGCGCCGCGGTCGGCGAGTACGTGCTCCTGCTGAATCCCGATACCGAGCTCATCGGGGACACGCTGGGCGCCCTGCTGCGCTATGCCCGCGCCCATCCCGAGGCCGGCCTCGTCGGCGGGCGCACGCTGCGCCCGGATGGCGAGCTCGACCCGGGCTCGTGCTGGGGGGCGCAGAGCCTCTGGAGCCTCGTGTGCTTCGCCTCGGGCCTGTCGACGCTCTTCCGCGGCTCGCGGCTGTTCAACCCGGAGTCGCTGGCCGGCTGGTCGCGCGACAGCGAGCGCCGGGTCGACATCGTCACGGGCTGCCTCTGCCTGGCGCCGCGCGCGGTGTGGGAGCAGCTGGACGGCTTCGACGAGTCGTTCTTCATGTACGGCGAGGACGCGGACCTCGCGACCCGTGCGCGCCAGCGCGGCTACCACCCGGCCATCACCCCCGAGGCCGTGATCCTGCATCACGTCGGAGCGTCCTCGCACTCCGTCGACAAGCGCGAGATGAACCTGCGCTGCCGCGTCGAGCTGGCGCGCAAGCACTGGTCCCCGAGGCGCGCCGCCACCGCGGTCGCGCTGCTGCAGGCCGGCACGGGCGTGCGTGCGCTCGGAGCCGCCGTCACGCGCCGCCCGTCGTCGACCTGGCCCGCCGTCTGGCGCCGTCGGCGCGACTGGCGCGGCGGCTACGCCTGAGCTAAGGCGAACGGCGCGAGGCTCACTTCGGGCTCCCGGCCGAGCAGGAGATCGGCGGCCGCGGCCGCGACGGCCGGCGCGAACTTGAAGCCGTGCCCGGAGAAGCCGGCGCAGATGACGGTCCGCTCGTCCAGGCGATCGACGATCGGTGCCTCGCTTGGAGTCAGCGCGTAGCAGCACACATCCGCCCCGCGCAGGGGCAGATCGCCGTCGGGCCAGGGCAGGCCCGGTAGCCGGCGCCGCGCCGCCTCGGCCAGACGGCGCACCTCGGCGGCCGGCGCCACGCGCGCGGCCGGATCGTCGGGATCCACGTCGGCGCCGATGGCGTGCCCGCCGACCTTGAGCCCACCGCCGTCGTCGTCGCTGAGGCCGTAGACGTCGAGGTCGTAGATCCAGACCGGCAGCCCGGCCGTCGGCACGCGCAGGTAGGCGTTCACCTGCTGCGTGGAGCGGATCGGCGTCGACGGCAGGAGCGCGCGCGTCCAGGCGCCGGTCGTCACGAGCACCTGGTCGGCGTGCTCGCTCGTGCCGTCCGTGAGCTGCACGACCCCGTCGCCCACCGCGCGCACGGCGGCGCCCTCACGCAGATCGGCGCCGGCGGCGCGCGCCAGCCGGGCCAGGCCGAGCGTCGCGCGGCGGGCGTGCAGCACTCCCCCGGCCTCGTCGTGCAGCACGGCGGCGATGCCCTCGGAAGAGAACGCGGGGAACCGCCGCACCGCCTCGGCCGGCTCGAGCAGTCGCACCGGAAGACCGGCGGCCAGGCTCGTGCGCACCGAGTCCTGCAGGTAGCGCGACTCCTCGTCCGCGAACCAGAGCACGCCGGTCTCCTCGTACAGCGTCTCTCCGAGCAGGCGCTCGAGCTCGCGCCACTGCTCCCGCGAGCGCAACACGAGCTCGGTGTAGTGGGCGTCCGGGCCGTACTCGAAGCGCAGCACGCGCGACGAACCGGCAGAGGCGGCGAACGAACCGCCCGCCTCGCGCGCCTCGAGCACGGTCACCTGGGCTCCCTGGAGCGCCAGGCGGCGGGCAGCAGCAAGCCCGTAGACGCCCGCCCCGACGACGATCACCCGCGGGCTGCCAAGAGCTGGATTCACCGCGCGCATGATGCCGTACGGTTCCGCCCATGGCGAACCCGGAGTCGCGCGGCGTGGCGGCCGGACAGTTCGCACCTTTCCACCGCGGCCACCAGCATCTGATCGAGCGAGCGCGCGGGCTCGTGGATGCCCTCGACGTCGTCGTCGTGCACGACCCGGACGACGGGCTCGCCCCCGAGTTGCGCACCGGCTGGATCCGCGACGCCTTCGCCGAGCACCCGCAGGTGCAGGTGCACGCGGTGCCGGCGGGAGACGATCCGGCCGCCGCGGTGCGGTCGCGCCTCGGCTCCGCGCGGGACATCTGTTTCACGGGCGCCGGCCACGACGGCTGGAAGGCCGAGCTGGCGCCGCGGCACGTCGAGATCGACCGCCTCGCCGGTATCGACAGCGAGATCGTGCGCGCTGACGCGCTGGCCGCGCTCGACCAGCTGCCGGGCGGCACGCGCGCGTCGGTCGTACGGCGGGTGTGCGTGCTCGGGGCCGAGAGCACGGGCAAGACCACGGTCGCGCGCGACCTCGCGGACGCGCTGGCGACGGTCTGGGTGCCCGAGTACGGGCGCGACTACACCGAGACGCTGCCCGACCGCCTGCGCTACGTCTGGACGACTCCCGACTTCGAGATCATCTCCAAGCGCCAGAACTGGAACGAGGACCGCGCGGCGCGCTACGCCAACCGGGTCGTGATCGTCGACACGGACGCCTTCGCGACCTCGCTCTTCCACGAGCTGTACGTGGGCTACCGGGCGCCCGAGCTCGACGCCTACCTGCGCCGCTACGACCTCTACCTGCTGACGAGCATCGACACGCCCTTCCAGATGGACACGACGGGACTGCGCTACGACGGCGACACGCGGGCCTTCATGGACGCGACCTACCACCGGCACGCCGAGGAGTCGGGGGCGCCGTCGGCCGTGCTGCAGGGTCCGCCGCAGGAACGGCTGCGCACGGCTGTCGAGGCCGTCGCGGCCATGCTCGCGCGCTACGCGGGGCCGGCGGCCCTGACCGATCTCCGCGCGCCCGCGCCGGTGCGCGTGGCGGCGCGCTGACCGGCTGGTCCGCGTTCGCGGTCTCCTACCTCGTCGTCACGTGGCAGGCCGCTGCCGCCGCCTTTGCCTGGCGCCCGAGCTTCGCTGCGTCGGAGAAGAGGGTCACGAACGTGATGCTCAGCGAGTGCTGGGCGATGCACGGAATCGCCTTCGCGGGCTTGAAGCTCGCGAGCAGGCTGAGCCACATCGCCACCTCCGTCTTGCGGCCGACACAGCGGTCGAACACGGTTCCCACCGCCTTGCGGTCGGCCGTCGTCGGCGCCTCGGAACGCAGGCGCACGGGCTCGGCCGACCCCACGCGGTTCGTGCAGCGCTGCTCGGTCGGCGTGAGGTCGAGCTTGGTTCCCTTGCCGAGCGTGGCGTACAGCTGGCCGATCAGCCCGCAGTGGCGGAAGACCGCGTCGTCAGCGCGGATCTGGCCGGCCAGCGAGGTCAGCGCGAGCCGCTCGGCGCGCGTTCGCGCGTCCATCGCCCTGGCGACGCACGCATTGGCCGGGTGCTTACCGAAGAAGATCGCCTCCTGGCGCTCGATCAGCGCGATGCGTTGCGCCTTGGTCTCGCAGTGGTCGAAGCCGGCGTCGGTCACGCGCTTCTGCACCGCCGTCAGCTTGAAATACGGGGTCAGCCATGCCTTGCGCGAGAGGCGGCCGCGATAGAACCTCGCGACGCAGGCGGCGTCCTTCAGGCCGAGCCCTGGCGTGTACGAGCGGACGTCGCCGGCCGACGGCCAGGTCGGCGGCTCGCCGGCGGCGAGCGCAGCGCTCGGGATCGCCGCAAGGACGAACAGCGCAAGCGCACAGACCCTCCCCGTCCGCATGCTCAGACGCTACCGGAACGCGAGCCGTCGATGCGGGCCGCGGGCTAGGCTCCTCGGATGCCCGACCGCGAGGCCGAGATCCTCAGGCGCATCGACGGCCGGCTCGGCACCCCGGGGATCGCCGACCTGCTGGTGGAGCGGCTGCCGCCGACCGATCTGCAGTCGTTGCTGCTCGCAGTGGCGCGCCGCCGCGCCGAGCGCACCCGCCCGGTCGAGCTGCTGCAGCGCTACGAGCGCGATCGTTTCGTGCACCCGAGCGCCGTCGATCCCGTGCGGCTGCTCTCCCTCGAGCAACGGGCGCTGCAGCAGTTGCCGGAGGACTTCGAGGTGCTCGCGCTCTCCCCCGTCTGCCCGCTCGGCACCGTCGCCGCCATCACGCAGGTGGAGCAGAACAGCGTGGTGGCCACGACGCGCGGCAGCGAGGTCGTCTCCGATCCTACGAACGTGCTGGCGCTGGAGTGCTCGCTACGTCGCCGCGCACTGCTTGCATCCGAGCGCGGCAACCACGCGCGCGTGCGCCTCGCGACCGTCCACCGGGCACTGCGCGCGCAGGTCTGGGACGACCCCCGCTTCGCGCAGCACTTCGCGCTGCTCGGCCTGTGCACGGCCGGGCGCGACGAGGGCGCCTTCGGCTTCGAGGTCGAGGCGCTGGCGGAGCACCTGCGCTTCTACGCCCGCCTGCTCGGCGGCCTCGGCGACTCCGGCCTCGCGCCTTCCACGCTGCGCATCGACGTGACGCCGATCGGCCGTCGGCGGGAGGAAGTGCTGACGCACGCGGTGCTCGAGCCGCTCGCCGCCGAGTTCCCCGCAGCGACCTTCCGGCTCGACCACGAGCGCGACACGGCGCTCTCCTACTACCGCGAGGCGTGCCTTTCGGTCTCGATCGAGACCGCAGGCGGTGAGCTGCTCGAGCTCGCCGACGGCGGTCTCACGGACTGGACGCAGCAGTTGCTCGGCAACCGCAAGGAGCGGCTGCTGATCAGTGGCATCGGCCTCGAGCGCCTGTGCGGTGCCCTCGAGGCGGGACACGCGGGGTCTGGCCCTTGATGTCCCGCTGCGGGACATCAAGGGCCAGACCCCGCGTGTCCCGCCTTGATGTACGTCCGGCGGAATCCCGCCAGGGAGACGCCGGCCCTGGAGACCGAGGACGGTCGCCTCCTGCCGGACTCCAGCGCGATCCTCCTCTACCTCGCCGACGCGACGCCGTTCCTGCCCGGCGATGCGTTCGGCCGGGCGCACGTGGTGCGCTGGCTGGTCTACGAGCAGAGCGTCGTGATCCCGGCGATCGCCGGACTGCGCTTCCGTCTCCAGACGGCGCGCCTCGCCGAAGACGAGGAGGAGGCGCTCCGCCGCAGGCGGGCGGGCACAGCCGCCCTCGCATTGCTCGACGACCACCTGGCCGGCAACGACTTCTTCGCAGACCGCCAGTACTCGGTCGCCGACATCGCCATGTACGGCTGCGTCCACGTGGCCAAGGAGGCCGGGCTCGACCTTGCGGCCTACGACAACGTCCGCGAGTGGCTCGAGCGCGTGCGCAGCCGGCCGCTCCACATGAACGACCTCGAGCCCTACCCGCCCAACGCGAGGCGCGGCGCCGGGCGCTCCGTGTACGACTGAGAGCGCATTTCAGGCGTAGCGCAGGCGCTGGCCGATGCCCAGCCGCGCCGCCTTCTCCAGCATCGCCTGCCCGAGCGCGATGTCGCTCAGGCTGAGGCCGCGGTGCCAGAACAGGATCGTCTCGTCCTCGCCTTCGCGGCCCGGCTTGGCGCCGGCCACGATCTCGCCGAGCTCGCCATAGAGCGTCTGCTCCGACAGTTTGCCGGCCTCCACGTGTGCGCGCAGCGAGCCGAACGGGCCGCTTCGGCACTGGCCCCAGTCGTCGACCACGAGCTTGTCCATGATGTCCGTGAGCGAGAGCTCGACCGCGCTCATCGTCCCGTAGGGGACGACCAGGGCGCCGGGCTTGATCCAGTCGGTGAGGAGCAACGGCTCGGGACGCTCGAGGCGCGCGGCCTCCACCACGATGTCGGCGCCGCGCACGACCGACTCCCAGTCGTCGCAGACCCGCACGGGCCGGCCGAGATCGCGCTCCAGTTGCTCGCCGAAGGCCTCACGGCTCTCGGGCCGGCGCGAGTGTACGCGGATCTCCTCGAGGTCGAAGAGGTGCGCGAGCAGGCGCACGTTCCAGTAGGCCGTGCCGCGGGCCCCGATGTGCCCCAGCACGCGCGCGCCCGGGCGCGCCAGATGGCGCGCGCCGAGGGCTGTGACGGCACCGGTGCGCATGTCGGTCAGCCCGGCCGCGTCGATCACCGCCTTGGGGACGCCCGTGCGCGGGTCGTACAGCGTCAGCAGGCCGTTCTCGGAGGGCAGTCCAAGTTGATAGTTGTCGAAGTAGTCGCCGACGACCTTGATGCCGGCCAGCCCGAGCGGGGCGATGTAGCCGCGCAGGACGTTGAAGTGCCCGCGGAAGGCCTCGTCGGGGCGCAGGTGGACGCGAGGCTCGATCACCGTCTCACCCAGGCCCTGCGCCCGTAGCCCGCCATCCACTGCGTCGAGGATCTCGTCGTCGGTCAGCGCGAGCGCCTCGACGTCGGGGCGGTTGAGATACGTGAGGTGCGACTCGGGCATCCCGGGAGTATGCACGGGGAAAAAGTGAGAGAGGCGCCGATCCGGCGCCTCTCTCGATCGAGCAGAAGAGGACGCGAGCACGCGGCTCGCGGTCGAACGCGAGGTTCTAGATCTCGCCCGTAACCGTGTCGAGAGCGCCGGAGATGGAGCCGGAGAGGGCGGTGAAGGCGGCGAAGACGCCGATCGCGATGACCGCAAGCACGACTGCGTACTCGGCCATCGTCTGGCCGCTGTCACGCTGGGTGAGGAGATAGAGCCTGGTGATGAGATTGCGCATTTCGAGCCTCCCTGGTATGGCGCCCCTTGTCGGCGGAGGCGCCGCTTGCAACTGACGCCAGTAACTCCCGGGTATGCCAGACCCGATATCCCCCATCGAGGGGAATTCTCCGCCCGCCAGGTGGCACACACCGGGGTCAGACCCCGATGTGTGCAGCTAGAGTGGCTCCGTGCTCGATGCCGGCGCACACGCCATCTCCTCGCCCGCGCAGCTACGCGAGTTGTTCGGCGAGCCGCTCCCGCGGGTGGTGGCCAAGGAGATGCCTGCGCTCGACGAGGCCACGACGGAGTTCGTCGGCGCCTCGCCGTTCCTGGTGATGGCAACGACGGGGGCCGACGGCTCCTGCGACGCCGGCCCGAAGGGCGGGCCGCCCGGTTTCGTTCGCGTGCTGTCGGATACCCGTCTGCTGATTCCCGAGTTTCCCGGCAATCGGCGCTTCGACGGTGTCCAGAATCTCGTCGAGCGCCCCGGCATCGGACTGCTTTTCGTGGTACCTGGTATCTCCGAGACCCTGCGAGTCAATGGCTTCGCGCACCTCACCCGCGAGCCGGAGTTGCTGGCCGATTGCGCCGTCGACGGCCGGGTTCCGTGGTTCGTCGCGGACGTCGAGGTCCGACAGGTGTTCAGCCACTGTGGCAAGGCCTTCGTGCGCTCGCACTTGTGGAAGCCGGAGCAGTGGCCCGACGCCGATGCGGTGAGGAGCCCGAGCAAGTCGATCGCGGGTTCCGCAGCGGACGAGCGCCGGCGCGAAGCGGACGTGCGCCGCGAGGTCGAGCAGACCTACGTTCCAGCCGTCCTGTACGGAGAGCCAGTTCGAAAGGAGCACGAATGACTGCTGCGTACACTCTCAAGCATCTCGACGAGGTCGAGGATTCCGCTCCCAAATTTGGAATGGGCGAGATCGAGGAAGCGCGATTCTGCAACGGCGACCTCGACGCGAAGGCCACGGGTTTCAGTCTCCACAGGCTCAAGCCGGGCAAGCGCCAGCCGTTCGGTCACAAGCACGAGGACGCCGAAGAGGTCTATGTCGTCATCGCTGGCTCGGGCCGCGCCAAGCTGGACGACGAGATCATCGACATCACCCACCACGATGCCGTGCGCGTCGCGCCGGGCGTGATCCGTTCCTTCGAGGCGGGATCGGACGGAATGGAAATGCTCGTATTCGGTGCGCGCCACGACGGCGACGGCGAGCTCATCCAGGGCTGGTGGAGCGACTAGCCAAAAGGGCGCGCACGGCGCGCGCGGCGACGACGTCCTCGCGCGCCTGCACGACCACCACCCGCACGCGAGACCCCGCGCCCGCGATCTCGGCGTTGGCGACCGCCTTGCCGTTGAGCCCATTGTCGAGCTCCACCCCCAGGAACCCGAGACGCCGGCAGACGCTCGCCCGCACGCGCGCCGAGCCCTCCCCCACGCCGCCGCTGAAGACGATTGCGTCGACCCCGCCGAGCGCCACGGCCATGCAGCCGATCGCGCTCGCGATGCGATAGCAGTAGACGTCCAACGCGAGCTGCGCGGCCGGCTCGTCCGAGCGCTCGAGCTCCTCGACGGCAGCCGAGAGGCCTGACAGCGCGAGCAGCCCGGACTCGCGCTCGAGCGCGTGCTCGAGCTCGTCCGGTGAGCCCACCCCGCGTCGCAGCAGATACAGGATGGCGGCAGGATCGAGCGAGCCCGAGCGCGTCGCCATCGCGACGCCCTCGAGCGGGCTGAAGCCCATCGTGGTATCGACTGAACGGCCGCGCAGCACGGCGCTCACCGAGCAGCCGCCCCCGAGGTGGCAGACGACGAGGCGGTCCACAGGCACCTGCTCGCTGGCCCATTGCACCGACAGGCCGTGAAAGCCGTAGCGGCGCACGTTCCACTGCGAGCGCCAGCGCTCGGGCACGGCATAGGTCGAGGCCTCCTCCGGCATGGTCGCGTGGAACTCGGTGTCGAACACGGCGACGTGCGGCACCGCCGGCAGCGCGAGCCTGGCCTCGTCGATGGCATCCAGCGCCGGCGCGTTGTGCAATGGCGCAAGGTCGACCAGGGAGCGCAACTCGGCCAGGGAGCGGTCGTCGAGAAGCAACGGCGCACGCAGGCTCGGGCCTCCGTGGACCACTCGATGGCCGACCGCGATCACATCGACCGGCGCGTCGGCCAGCGAGTCGAGATCGCGGCTGCGACCATCCTCGCCGACGGCCGACAACTTCAAGCTGGTCGAGCCGGCATTGACGACGAGGACGCTGGTCAAGCGATCAGGCCGGCCACGTCCAGCCGGAAACGGCAGGCGGGTCCTCGCCGTGCTCGCGCGTGTAGGCGCGACTGCGCTGGCGCTCGTCCTGCATGTCCTGCCGCACGTAGGCCGAGACCTCCGCTAGCCCGGGGACGCGGTCGATCACGTCCATCACGAGATGAAAGCGATCGAGTTGGTTGAGCATGACCATGTCGAAGGGCGTCGTGGTGGTGCCCTCCTCCTTGTAGCCGCGCACGTGCAGGTTGGCGTGATTGGCACGGCGATAGGTCAGCCGGTGGATCAGCCACGGGTAGCCGTGGTAGGCGAAGATCACCGGCCGATCCACGCTGAAGAGCGCGTCGAACTCCGCATCCGGCAAGCCGTGCGGATGCTCGCTGTCGGACTGCAGGCGCATGAGATCGACGACGTTGACGACGCGGATGCGCAACTCGGGCAGGTGCTCGCGCAGAAGCGACACGGCCGCCAGCGTCTCCAGCGTTGGCACGTCGCCACAGCAGGCCATGATGACATCGGGCTCGTGGTCGCCGTCGTTCGAGGCCCACTCCCAGATGCCGATGCCGCGTGTGCAATGTGCGATCGCCTCGTCGATCGTGAGATAGGTGAGTGCAGGCGCCTTTCCCGCCACGACGACATTGACATACTGGCGACTTCGCAGGCAATGATCCATGACCGACAACAGGCAGTTCGTGTCCGGTGGCAGGTAGACGCGAATGACCTCGGCCTTCTTGTTCACGACGTGATCGATGAAGCCCGGGTCCTGATGTGAAAAGCCGTTGTGATCCTGTTGCCACACATGTGAAGTGAGCAGGTAGTTGAGCGACGCGAGTGGCATGCGCCAAGGGATCCGTGCGGAGGTCTTGAGCCACTTGGCGTGCTGATTGAACATCGAGTCGATGATGTGGATGAACGCCTCATAGCAGTTGAAGAGGCCATGCCGCCCGGTCAGGAGGTACCCCTCGAGCCAGCCCTGGCAGAGGTGCTCCGAGAGCACCTCCAGCACGCGCCCGTCCGGACCCAGGCCCTCGTCCGTCTCCGCGCGCTCGGCGAGCCAGGCCCGTGTCGTGGTCTCGAACACGGCCGTCAGCCGGTTGGAGGCCGTCTCGTCGGGGCCGACGATGCGGAAGTTGTCGGGATTGCGCGGGAAGACGTCGCGCAGCCAGGTGCCGAGCACGCGGGTCGCCTCGCTGCGACGCGCCCCAGGCGCGGGAACCTCGACGGCGTACTCCCGAAAGTCGGGCAGGAGCAGGTCGCGCAGCACCGCCCCGCCGTTGGCGTGCGGATTGGCGCTCATGCGGCGGTCGCCCGCGGGCGCGAGCTTCGCAAGCTCGGGGACGAGCGCACCCGTCGTCTGATCGAACAACTCCTCGGGCCGGTAGCTCCGCATCCACTCTTCGAGCAGGCGTCGGTGGTCGTCGTTCTCGCGCACCTCGGTGAGCGGCACTTGGTGCGCGCGCCAGGTGCCCTCGACCGGCTTGCCATCGACCACCTTGGGGCACGTCCAGCCCTTGGGCGTGCGCAGCACGATCATGGGCCAGGCCGGCCGCTCGACCACCTGCCGGCTCGCGCGCGCATCGTCCTGGATACGCGAGATCTCGTCGAAGGCCTCGCTCAGCGTCTCGGCCAGGAGCTGGTGGACGCGGGCGGGATCCTCCCCGTCGAAGCCGCCGGTCACGAACAACGGCCGCCAGCCATAGCCCGTCATGAGCGCGCGCAGCTCCTGCTCCGGAATGCGCGCGAGCACCGTCGGGTTCGCGATCTTGTAGCCGTTGAGATGCAGGATGGGCAACACGGCGCCGTCTGTCGCGGGATTGAGGAACTTGTTCGCGTGCCAGCTCGCGGCGAGCGGCCCCGTCTCGGCCTCGCCGTCACCGATCACGCAGGCCACGGTGAGGCCGGGGTTGTCGAAGGCCGCGCCGAAGGCGTGCGCGAGCGAGTAGCCAAGCTCGCCGCCCTCGTGGATCGAGCCGGGCGTCTCGGGCGCGGCGTGGCTCGGGATGCCGCCTGGGAACGAGAATTGCCGGAAGAGCCGTTGCAGCCCCGCCTCGTCCGGGCTGACCTGCGCATAGAGCTCGCTGTACGTGCCCTCGAGGTAGGCGTTGGCCACGATGCCCGGTCCGCCGTGACCCGGCCCGGTCACATAGAGCACATCCAGATCGCGCGCGAGGATCAGGCGGTTGAGGTGCGCCCAGATCAGGTTCAGACCCGGCGTGGTTCCCCAGTGGCCGAGCAGACGGGGCTTGACGTGCTCGGGCGCGAGCGGCTCGCGCAGCAGCGCATTGGCGAGCAGATAGATCTGGCCGACCGAGAGGTAGTTGGCGGCGCGCCACCACGCGTCGATCAGCCGCAACTCCTCGCGCGTCAGTGGCCCTGCCACCAGATCGTCGGAAACGGCCATCTCGGGCAGCCTAGCCCCGATCGTGGGATGCCCAGGAACACGTTTCAAAAATGGGTGACCGAGGGGGGCTCGGCTTGGTACCATGGTCCGTGTTGGTCCCAACTCCCGGCTGGCGGTGCTTTCCCAAGACCTGGAAGGCGACGGATAGTGCCGCACGCCGCGGCGGATCGATTAGATGCCTGGAGTCACACCATGGGGAGAGACGCGCTGGGGCTGATTAGCCGGCTTGCACCCCGTGAGGGTGACCAGCAGTGCCTCATTCGTGACGCCAACGAGGCAATCGAGCGATTGAACGTCAAGCGTGAAATCACAGAAAGGCTCGAGTTGCGCTGCGAGTGCGGCGATACCTCGTGCCTCGAATATATTTGGCCGTCTCACGCCGAGTACGAGTCGGTGCGTGCCTACGGCAGTCGCTTCATCGTGCGCAGGAATCACGAGAACCCGGAGACGGCCTCCGTCATCAGCGAGCACGAGCGGTTTGCGATCGTCGAAGTGGTTGCGGGCGATGCCCGCTACCAGGCCCTGGCACGGAATACACGGCACGCGTGGGTGGATGCCATCTTCGAGGACGACGACACCAGCCGCCAGTCGCAGGCCCCGGAGAGGCGTCCCTCATGACGATCGATCATCACCACCTCCGAGTTCTGATCGCGAACGAGCGCGAGGACCGGATCGCACTTGTCACGACGCTCGTCTCGGGCCTCGGCCACACCGTCATCGCCGGCTCCACGCACGTCGTCGAAGTCGGCGCGCTGACGTCGAGCGAACACCCCGACGTCGCGCTGGTGGGACTCGGTACGAGTTCCACGCACGCACTCGAACTGATCGAGCGAATCGTTCGCGAAGCGGAGTGCCCCGTGATCGCGGTGCTCGAGGGCCAGGATCCCGAATTCGTCGACGAGGCGGCCAAGCGGGGGGTGTTTGCGTACATCGTCGACAGCTCGCCCGAGGAATTGCAGAGTGCCCTCGACATCACGCTCCGCCGCTTCGCCGAGTATCACAACCTCCAGGGCGCCTTCGGGCGGCGGGCGCAGACCGAGCGCGCGAAGGGCATCCTGATGGAGCGGTATCAGGTCGACGAGCGCCAGGCGTTCGCGATGCTCCGCGATCACGCGCGCCACAGCGGCCAGAAGCTCGTCCACGTCGCGCAGGCGGTGCTCGACGGGCATCTGCTCCTGCCGTCCAAGCCGACGGTCGACGGCGCTCAGGGCTCGGGATCTGGCGTTGCCGGGGCTCCCGATGAGGGCACGCGGAAAAGCGGGCCGTGATTTCAGTGCGCTAGAGTGCGTGTCGCCGACCCGAGCCTCCCGGTCGGCACCGCCTCCCCAACATCCGGTGGCGCGGGTCGCCCACGCGCGACACACCAGCCGGACGGGGAGGTTCGATATGGCAAACCGTGCGAAGTGCGCCTTGGCGGAGCGGGCGACGTGACTACGCGACCGGTCAATCCGCTCGTGCGGTGCCCGCGCTGCAGCAGCCGGTTGATCTCACCCTTGCAGGCGGACGGCTGCCACGACGGCGTGATCGTCGAGCGTCACTGCCCCGAGTGCGGGCATCGCGACCGCGTCGTCACGACGGCCTTCGCCGCGGCCGTCTGGGCGCGCCACGAAACGAGGGTCGCGGCCAGCTTGCACGCGCTTGCCGACGCTCTGGCGGCCGGGGCGCCCGTCGTGGTCTCTGACATCTGCCGCAGCTGACGGCTCGCGGCCCCTACCCGTCGCTCGCGGTCAGGCCATCGCGCAGCGCGATGGCGACGGCCTCCCCACGCGTGCGCGCGCCGAGCTTGCGCAGCACAGCCGAGACGTGGTGGTCGATCGTCCTGCGCGATACGACGAGACGAGCCGCGATCTCCGCGTTGCGCAAGCCGTCGGCGACGAGCGCGAGCACCTCGAGCTCGCGGGCGGTGAGACTCGCGGAGTTCTCCCGCGCCGCGCCGTAGGGTCCCCGCGGCACGCGGCGCACGCCCCGCTCGCGCAGCTTCTGCGTCACGACGGCCGCAGCCGGCCGCGCGCCGATGCGATGGAGCTCGGCGACGGCCCGCGCGACCGCGTCGTCGTCGTCGGCGTCGCCGAGCGCCAGCGCGGCTTCGTAGGGGCAGCCGAGCAGTGCCCATTGCCGGGCCGCCTCCTGCCAGTCGCCGGCGAGCGTCGAGGCGTCGGGGCCAGAAACGGCCGGCATGGACTCCCGCACGCCGGCGCGCCACCTCCAACGGGCGAGCCCCGCGACCTCACGCCAGGCGTGGTGCCGCACGGCGTGCTGCAGCGCAGCTTGGGTCAGCTGTGCGATCTGCTCGGGCCGCCCCTCGAGCCAGGCCACCTCCGCTCGGGCGGCGGCCACGGCGGAGACCGAATGGGCCTGGCCCTGTCGCTCGGCCAGCGCCGCGGCGCGGTCGAGCAGCTCGGACGGCTGTGGATCGCCGCGGCGCGCCCGCGCGAGCCCGAGCACCAGGAGTGAGTAGAGCCGGGGGATGATGGACGGCCCGGTCTCGTGCAGGACGAGCGTCGCGGCGTCGGTGGCCTCGCTCCAGCGGGCGCGCTCGAGCGCCACCCGCGCCCTGCTCGTATGCAGGTAGCGGCGGAACATCTCGAAGTCGCGCTCTTCGCAATAGGCGATCCCGGCCTCGACGTAACGATCGAGGTCGTCGTGGGCATGCTGGATCTCCGCGCCGAGCGCGAGGGCGAACCAGACACGAGCGACCTCGCCGTCGAACCCCGCTCGCGCAGCCTCCTCCCTGACGCTCTCGAGCTCGAGCCGGCTCCCCGGGACACCGCCTGCGTAACCGAGCCTTGCGACGTTGGCTCGGGCGGTGAGCACGATCTCAGGCTCCCCGAGTTGCTCCGCGAGCTCCCTCGCGCGCAGCGCCCAGGCGACCGACGCCTCGTCGTCCAGCGCGAGCTCGAAGGTCGAGAGGTTGGCGTAGGCCAGCGCCAGCTCGCGTCCAGGCTCGAGGCCTTCGAGCACGTCCACCGCCTCGTGGCCCGCGCGCTCGGACTCGGCCAGCCGGCCGGGGCACCACAGCATCTCGGAGAGCCGCACGAGCGCCACTGCCTCGCTGCGGCGGTCACCCCGCTCGCGATGGCACGCCAGCGCGCGCTCCTGCGCGGAGACGGCCTCCTCCATCTGATCCGTGACGTAACACTCCTGCGCGCGGCGCTCCAGAAGGCGTGCGAGCTCGTCCGACGGGAGGCTTCCGGCGTAGCGCAAGGCGCGCGCATACTGCGCTGCCGCCTCGCGGTGGGCTCCCTGCGCGGCGGCCCGGTCGCCCGCGGCGGCTGCGAAGTGCAGCGTCGCTTCCGCATCCCCGGCCGCGTCGGCGTGGTGCGCGAGCCGCGCCGGATCGGGCATCCCTTCCGGCGGGCGCCGGAGCGCCTCCAGCACGCGGCGATGCAGCAGCACTCGCCGATGCGGGCCGATCGACTCCTCCACGGCCAGCCGCGCGAGCTCGTGCCGGAAGGACACCGTGCGCCCCTCGCTGCGAAGCATGCCCGCGGCCAGGCAGGCGTCGACATGCACCACCTCGTCCGGCACAACCTCGTCGAGCAGCCAGATCTCGACGTGGGGCGGTACGACGGCTACGGCCTCGAGCACGCCCTGCGCGGCGGGGCCGAGTCGATGCATGCGGGCGAGCACCGCATCGCGCACGGTCGGAGGCACCTCCGTGCAGTCGCTCGCCAGCACCTCCGTGACGAAGAACGGGTTGCCTCCGGTCTGGTCGTAGAGCTCGTCCGCGTCGACGCCGTGTGGCTCCGCGAGCGCTTCCACGGCGGCGCGCGAGAGCGCCGGGAGACGCAGCCGGATGACGCCGGGCGCCGTCCCGACCTCGCCCAGGGCGAGACGCAGCGGATGCAGCGCATCGAGCTCGTCCTCGCGGTAGGTCACGACGACCAGAGCGCCCAGCGCCTCGGCCCGCCGGGCCAAGAGCCTGATCACGTCGAGCGTCGCCTCGTCCCCCCAGTGCACGTCCTCGAGCACCGCGATCGTGGGCGGCTCCCGGCGTAACTCCTCGGCCAGCGCGACGAACACGGCGTGCGGCTTGGCGCCAGCCTGAACGCTCGCAAGCAGCGCTCCCTTCGCCGTCACTGCGATGTCGATCAGCGGGCTGAGCGGCCGCGGCGTCCCCAAAGCGTCGCAGGCGCCCCAGAGCACGCGTGCGTGGCCGCGGCGCGCCTCGCAGAAACTCCGCACGAGCGCGCTCTTGCCGATGCCCGCCTCGCCCGAGACCAGCACAACGCGGCCTTCACCCGCTGCGACGCCCGCAAGGCTCTCGCCGAGCGTCCTGCTGAACGCATCGCGCTCGAGCAGAGCGACCTCGCCGGCCGCGCTCGCGCCCGACACGGTTCTCTCCATCGCCGAATCGTGCGCTTCGCCACGAGTGAAATCAAGCGCACCCATCGGAGCCGTATCCTGAGCGATCCGCCAGGGTTTGCGTCGAGGCCACGCCGCGGCGAACGGCTGTCTACGCCGCCACGGCGGCGGCCTGCCCGGCGAAGACCTGGCGCTCGAGCTCCTCGTAGCCGGGTAGGACCGGCGCGACGTCGATGCGCCCGCTCGCGCCGCGAATGCGCAGGGTCTTCCGTCCCAGCAGCGTTCGCTCGGAATCGATCGCGGTGACCTCGTCCCAGCTGAGGTGCGTCTGTCCCACCAGGGTCCAGGCCGCGATGCCCTCTCCCGAGATCTCGACGCGCTCCGCGCGGCGGGCCGAAGGCCACAGGGCGCGAGCGGTATGGCGCACGATGGAGCTCCGGTCGGCGACGGCGTGAGCCATGTCGCGGAACGGGCATTGCTCGAAGGCGTAGACGTCCGGCATGCCCGCACGATGGCCGAGCCGGCGCCCGTCCGCCTGCCCCGGCCGGGGGATGACGGCGCGCCGTCGACCCCCCCATCGGGGCATAGACGCATCCCTCGGTCTGTACCAGGGTGCGATCAGGGCCTCGTGTACACGATCGCGACCCGCGAACCGGATTTCCGGAGGAGACGGGATGCGACGCGCGCGTACCGAGCGTGGCCAGATTCTGCCGATCGTCGCCCTGGCGCTTGTCGCGCTACTCGGCGTGTGTGCGTTCTCCGTCGACGTCGGCTACGCCTACTTCGCGAAGCGGCAGCTCCAGAGCGCCACGGACGCCGCCGCGCTTGCCGGCGCCCAGGATCTCCCGAACGGCACGACGGCGATAGCGACGGCCACCTCGTATGGCCTCGCGAACAGTCCCGTCAACCTCCCCGCGTTCACCTTCACCTACCAGCTGAAGTGCACCGCGACGGCCATCGTCGCGACGGGCTGTACCGCGTCCGTCAACCCGAATGAGCTCCTGGTCAGCGCCACCGCGACGACCGACACCTGGTTCGCCGGCCTGTTCGGCGTCAAGCACTTCAATGTCACGGCGCACGCGAATGCCTGCAGCCCATGCTCATCGACACCCGTGGACGTCATGATCGCAATCGACCGCACGGGCTCGATGTGCGACACGAAGGACTCAGGAACGAACTTCTGCACCGACCTCGACAACGCCAAGGAGGGGGTGCAAACCCTGCTGGGGACGCTCAACCCGCCCTACGCCCAGATCGGCATGGTGGCGTTCCCACCGGTCCAGACGACGTCGACGAGTGTCTGCTCCGCGCCTTACAACTCCCTCAGCGGCAGTGGCTGGGACGGCTACGACTCAGCCAGCCGCGGCTACCTGACCGACGCGCTCAACGGCAGCTACAAGCTGAATGGCAATCTGAACCCCGCCTCCGGGCTCGTCCTTCACACGACCGATGGTAAGGCGACTGCCTGCGTCGAGGCAGGCGGCAGCACGTCCTACAGCGAGGCGCTCCGGCAAGCCAAGGCGGAACTCGACAAGGACGGGCGCCCCAACGTTCCCGACTACATCGTCTTCCTCACGGACGGCGAGGCGAACCTCGGCAGTGTCTACGGCGTGAACAGCAGCGATTATCCGCCGGGCGGGCCCGACGATCAGGAGCCATGCCATACCGCCATCGACCTCGCGAACGGCTACAAGAAGCTCGGCATCACCATCTACAGCATCGGCTATGCCATCGGCACCAAGAACTGCACGGCGGGAAAGTGGCCGTACATCGCTGCCGTGCCGGCCGTCACGGACAAGAAAGGCAAGATCATCACCCCCGCGGTGCCTGGGCGCTATTGCAATCCTGCCAGCGACAGCAACTGCCAGCACGAGCAGGGCAGCGCCGCCGAAGTCGGTCCTTCCGGCGACACGATCACGTCGCGAGCAACGCTCTCGGCGATCGCCTCGCCGGGCAATTACTACGAGAAGGCCAGCGCCGGCGATCTGAACACGATCTTCGCCGCGATTGCGACTGACATCGGCCAGGGTTCCAGCCGGCTCGTGGATGACAGCTTCTAGGCGAGCGTCCAGTAGAACTCGGCGCCCGCCGCCGCCGGACGGGCCACGCGGCTGAGCGCCGTCCGGGTCCTGGCCACGCCCAGTTGCGTGATGAGCGCGACCTCGGCCGTCGCGAGAGGCATGTCCGCCCATTCGAGCAGCTCGCCGACCGAGGCCGGCTTGGGCCGCCGC
The DNA here is from genome assembly GCA_035696365.1 of Gaiellales bacterium. GTDB lineage: Bacteria > Actinomycetota > Thermoleophilia > Gaiellales > JALYLC01 > JALYLC01. Next base: position 52,874 of record DASRQS010000015.1, read on the forward strand.
TCGAGCTCGGGGGCGAGATTCGCGAGCGCGGTCTCGTAGGCCTCGACCGGGTTGAACCCGGGCACGACCGCGTGCGCGTTCCGATCGGCTGACGCGAGCTCGTAGCTCGGCGCCGTATAGCGCCGTTCCGTGCGCGGGCCGCCCAGCTTGTGGTCGAGCGCGCGAGCTGCAGGCGCCGGATCGCGCGCAGCCGCAATGTCGCTCTGCAGTGCGCGCTCGACGTCTTCCCCTGCGCACCACGCCTCCAGCTGCGCGGGATCCAGGCCGGCGTCTCGTGCGGCGCCCGCGATCAGCTCGGGGTCGTCCAGCAGGTCGTTCAGCATGACGCGCACGCGCAATCGCCGTAGCAGCGCCTCCTGCCGTTCCGGCGCGTGCAGGCGGGCGGCCACGACCGCTCGGCAAGCCGGTTCCGACGAGGCGGGACGTGAGTAGGGCGCCGGATCGATCGGCATCCCGTAGACCCTCTGCAAAGACCCGGCGCCTTCGGCGAGCTTCTCGGCCTCCCCCGGCTCGAGCGTGAGCACGATCATCCGCGTCGTCCAGTGCAACTGCTCGCCGTAGTGCCAGCGGAGGCGCAACCGCACGGGCTCGGCCGAGAACGCGAACGGGCAGGCGGGGTCGGTGAAATGGGTGAGCTCGAGCTGCAGAGCGCGAAGCCTATGGCAGGGGTCGCGGGGCGCTACCTCTCCAGTTGCAGGGACTCCACGACCGCGCTCACCGTCAGTCCCGGCACGGGCCCGCCCGCAACCGCCCAGATGCGTCCTTCGGCGGCCACGACCCCCAGGCCGTGGCGTGGTGTGGGCAGGTCGGGGAGTCGCGACCAACGCCCTTCGCGCAGGTCGTAGGCGTAGACGCCGCGGATCGTGCCGGCGGGCTCCTCGCCACCGACAGACACGATGCGGCCGGCGAGCACGGCGGCTCCCGTCCCGCCGCGGGCTCCCGGCACGGACGCCAGCCGGCGCCAGCGCCTGCCAGCAGCGTCGTAGATCTCGAAGCGGGCCGTATTCGTGTCATCACCGGCGGCACGACCGCCCAGCGCGTACACGTTGCCGCGCGCGCCAGCGGCGGCGAGATGCTCACGCGGCGCCGGACCGCGGATCCTCTTCCAGTGCTGCGAGCCGATGGCGAGCACGAACGCATCACGTGCGAGAGCTCGCCGTCCGTTGCGACCTCCCACCACGTACAGGCGGCCCCCGGCGATCGCCGCCGCGGCCGCGGCGCGACCGTCGGGCATCGCCGGCAACTGCCGCCAGGCGCCCCGCCCGAGCACGTAGGCGCGTCGCTGCGGCAGGCGATCCGCTCCGTAACCGCCGATCACGTACAGCCGGCCGTTGGCACTCGCGGCTGCCGCGTGGTCGAGCGAAGCGGGCAGGTCGGGCAGCCGCCGCCAGTGATTCGCAGCCGGCGAGTACCCGTCGACGCGCGCGGAGTTGTGGCCGTCGGCGACGAATCCACCCGCCACGACGATCTCACGGTCGACCGCAGCCGCCGCGACCTCGCTGCGCGCCTGCGGCATCGGAGCGTGGCGGTCCCACCGGGCCGCCGTGCCGCCCGCAGCGAGCACGACCAGCACTCCTACGAGGAGCGCAGGCCACAAGCCCGCGCAGGGCGTTCGTCGCAGGGCTCGGCTCACGACCTCCCGAGGTTACGTGAAGAAGCCGTACGACCCGACGAGCTGCGAGTCCTGCGCCACCGGCGGCTCGTCGCAGCGCTCGGCGATGTCGCGGCCGAATTCGGCGAATGCCTGGATCCCGCGCAGCGGATTGCTCCCGTCCTCGGTGTCGATCGACGCGATGTGCACGAAGCTCACGCCGTCATCGAGACGGAACGTCGCATAGCGGAGGCCTGCGGGCGCGCTCTCGGCGAGCTCCGCGTAGACCCGCTCGACCAGGCGCTCGTTTTCCTCCACGCGCTCCGGCTTTACCTTGTAGCGGACGACGACCTTTCCCATCGGGTCATTCCTCTCCTCGACTGCGGGGACTGCGAAGTCCCGATGGTAACATCGTTGCTACCACCGTGCACGCTCTCGATGCCCTCGGAAATCCGGTTCGCCGCCAGATCCTGCACACGTTGCGGACCTCGCCGCTCGCGGTCGGCGAGCTCGCCGGCCGCTTCCCGGTGAGCCGTCCGGCGATCTCCCGCCATCTGCGCGTGCTCGAGGATGCCGGACTCGTGGAGCACCGTGCCCAGGGCGCGCGCAGCGTGTACGCCGTGCGCGTGCAGGGGTTCGCCTCGGTACGGGATTTCCTCGACGAGTTCTGGGAAACGGCCCTCTCGCAACTCGAGGAGCTGGCGAGGGAATGATCCGGAAATCCGCCTACCTGGTGTGCCCGCCGGCGAAGGCGTTCTCGCTGTTCACCGAGCGCGCCTCGGATTGGTGGCCCAAGACGCTGCGGCACACGGGCGATCCGCAGAGTCAGATCAGGATGCTCCAAGAGGGTCGCTTCTGGGAGCGCGCGAGTGACGGCCATGAAGTCGAGCTCGGCCGCGTGCTCGTCTGGGAGCCCGCCAGCCGGCTCGTCCTGGACTTCTATCCCGGCACCGACGAACAGCATCCGACGGAGGTCGTGGTGCACTTCGCCACGGAGGACGGCGGCACGCGCGTCGTGTTGGAGCACGGGCCCAAGCCCGAGAGCGCAGAGCTGTGGGCGACCGGCGCGCCCCGCTTCGAGCGCGCCTGGACGCTGCTGATGCCGGCGCTCGAGCAGGCCGCCGAAGACACATAATCGGTAACTGTCGTGTTACGCTAGCGTCGGGCCGCTCGCAGGCGGCGCAGCCACAGGCGAGAGCGAGGAGCATCATGACCCCTGCCGGTAGCGGCACGCGCGAGGCCCCCTGGATCCTCCAGACGCCTCCGCTGTCGTCCGAGTTCGAGGCCTTCCGTGACGACGCGCTCGACCCGCCCGCGCTGGTCGTACGCGTCGGCAAGACCGAGCTGCGCTACCAGCTGCGCTGCATCGACGATCTGCACGCGATGCTGAAAGCGCACGGCGACTGGATGCCGCTCGGCGCCGCGGACGAGCAGAAGCCCGCCGCCGACGGCACGGTCGAGGCCTGGGGACGCTCGCAGGACAACCCGGCTGGCGGGTGGTACGGCCTCAAGAAGGGGCTGCGCGGCCGCTTCGGCGTGTACGTCCCGCCCGTGCTCGAGGCGCTCGGCCTCGCCGAGGTCGAGCACAATTCGCGCAACAACCGCATGCGAGCCGCCGGCTAGCCTCGCGTCGTCAGAGCGAGAATCCGCCGTCCGCGTCGATGATCTGGCCAGTGACCCAGGCCGCCTCGTCCGAGCAGAGGAGCGCGATCAGCCTGCCGGCGTTCGAGGGAGAGCCCCAGCGGCCCGTCGGCATCAGCCGCTCGACCTCAGCGCGCGTCGCGGCGTCTGCCCAGCCGGTGTCGGTAGGTCCGGGGTTGACCGTGTTGACGGTGATCCCCCGCGGCATCAGATGGGCGGCGAGCGTACGCGTGATCTGCGCGATCGCCCCCTTCGACACCGCGTAGGCGACCTCCCCGGGCATCGCGCTCCCACCCTGCCCGCTCGTCATCAGCACGATCCGGCCGCCGCTCGACCCGTCGTGGTGCCCAGCGAACGCCTGCGCGAGCAGGAGTGAGCCGCGCGTGTTGACGGCGAAGGAGAGGTCGAGCTCACGGGCCGTGACGTCGTCGAGTGAGTTCGAGCTGCTGCGAGCGTGATTGGCGACCAGGATGTCGAGTGGCCCGCGCTCGGCGATCGCCTTCTCCACCACCTGCGCCGCGGCGGCGGCCTCCGCGAAGTCCGCCTCGATGAAGACCGCGCCGGGATCCACGGCACGGAGCTCGTCCATGACGGAGTCGACGACTCCACTGCTGGCCGTGCCGAGGTAGTCGGCATCGTGCTGAGGGAACCCCTGAACCACGATGTGCGCGCCCAGCGAGGCGAAGCGGTGCGCGATAGCGAAGCCGATGCCCTCACGCCTGCTGACGCCCGTGATCAGGGCTCCGCGACCGAGCAAGGAATGGGCGGGCTCGGGCATCCGCGGAGTATCTCAGGGCACGAGATCTATCACTATCTTGCAACCAGAAGTCGCGTGGCCCCATGAAGATCCACCCGCCACGCCGAACGGCTGGCGAGTTTCGTGCCGTCGACGGCGTCGACTTCGAGCTCTTCCGGCTCAAGCAGGATGGCGTCGCGCTGATCCTGACAACGCACTCCATGGACGAGGCCGAGCAGTTGTGCGACCTGCTCGTCGTCTTGGACCGCGGGCAGATCGTGGCGCGCGGCACCCCGCGCGAGCTGAGTGGCGCGCACGTCACGCGTGAGGTGCTCGAGCTTGCGCTTCCCGGTCGGCGAGCAGGAGTCGTCGGCCGAGCGGATCCGCGGGCGAACGCACGCCAACGGTGATCCGGTGGGCACCTGGGTCGAGGCATTGCCCGACAGGGTCACGGTGTATGCCGATGACGGCGCGGCGGCGCTGGCCACGATCCAGGCCATGCTGCTCTCGCCGCTGACCACCCTCGTGCGCCGGGCGACCCTCGAGGACGTGTTCCTCAGCTGACCGGCCGCTCGCTCACCGACTGAGGCCTGCAGATGTGGCGTGCCTACGGCTACTGGATGACGCAGGAAGACCTGGCGGAGCACGATCGTGATCAGCGTCGCCAATCCCCTGCGCTTGATCGGCTACGCGTTCGCCGCGACCGGCCTGGCCGTGACGACCTACCTGCGCGACTTCTCCGACTTCCAGCTGATCCAGCTGGTGATGCAGCCGATGTATCTGATCGCGTTCGGTTCGCTCGCCTTGTGGATTGCAACTCGGCGCATGGCTCGCATGCTGCTCGAGTAGCGGGAAAAGTTTTCGCTCATCCGGCCGCACCCCCGCGGCCGGATGAGCTAACGGCGCGTGGACACGAACGCCCAGATCGCGGAGGCCGGGCGTGTGAGCCCGCGTGCGCCGAACTGTGGTGCTTCGCGCAGTGCGCGCTCCTTCGCGCGTTCTGCGGCCACGTGCTCCCGATGCTGACGGCGAAGGACAGCCACCTCCCGCTCGGGCGCACGACCCCCCCGCTCGCGTGTCGTGGCGTCTCTGATCTCGGGTGTGCGATACATGCCGTCCTCCTCCTCGTACTCGGGTCGAGAAGCCCCCCGACTTCTCGAACACGAGCGTAGGAGGTGCCCGTGGCGCCTACCGTGTGACCGCGCACGTTGTGGGTGTGATCGTCATCACGTTCAGCTCTCGGGAACCGTCGCGCGTTCTGCGGCGTCTCAGGACTGCAATGAGAACCCTGCTCCTCACATCGATCCTCATCACCGGCCTCTCTGCCTTCGCGAGCGCCGCGAGCGGAACGGACCCGATCGCTCATCCCACGTCGGCCAACAAGGTCGTGCTGCGCGTCTCGACCGGCGGCGGCTTCGTGGCCCCGCAGACCAACCTGCGCGCCCTGCCCGCGTTCACGCTCTTCGGCAACGGCGCGGTGATCGTCCCAGGGCCCGTTCCGCAACTGTTTCCCGGGCCGGCGATCTTCCCGCTCGTCAGGACGAAGCTCAGCGAGCGCCAGGTGCAGGCGCTCCTCCAGCGCGCCAGGCGGGCCGGGTTGCTGGTGCGCGGCCCGATCGACTACGGCGACATGGGCGCCGTCGGCGTATCGGACGGGCCGACGACCACGCTGATCGTGAATGCCGGCGGCAGCCGCGTCACCCGGCAGGCCTATGCGCTCGGCATCGGCGCCGGGCACGGCCGGCTCACCGCCAAACAGGTCAAGACGCGAGAGGCGCTGGCGCGCTTCGTCGCGGGGCTGCCGCGCGGGCTGGCCGGCGCGCGTTACGCGCCCCGCGCGCTTGCGGTCTACGTCGCGGCGTTCCAGGGCTCGCCTCAGCCCGGTGCCCGCCCGGTTGTCTGGCCGCTGACGCGCGATCTGGCCACCACAGGCAAGCCGGGCGCGACCAGCGCGGGCTACCGCTGCATCGCCATCGGCGGCGCGGATGCGAAGACGCTGCTGGCCACGCTGCGACGGGCGAACGAGCAGTCCCAGTGGCTGGCCCGCGCGGGCGCCACGCCCACGTATCAGGTGATCGCGCGCCCCTTGCTCCCGGACGAGGTCGGCTGCAAGACGGCCTGAGCGCGGGCGGGGCGCGCCGCCATGCGGCGCGCCCCGAACTCGCCTACTTGAACGCGGGCACGAGCGGGTTCATGCTCGCGTACAGCCCGGCCGGGTTCGGATACCAGATCCAGACGTGCATCGTGACGAGCGCGGGATGCCAGAAGTTGAACGCCGCACCCGACTGGGGGCTCTTCGGCGCGCAGGCGGCCTGGCTGGGCTCAGGCGTGAACGTGCCGTCCTTGTAGTGGCACGCCGCCGGGAAGGCGCCGTAGGTTGCGCCCTTCAGCGGAGGCGTCGCAGGCTTCGAGGGGAAGACCCACTCGAGCGCCCCGAGCTGCCAGCGATTGCCATGCCGCTCGTACACCAGGATGGGCGGCTTCTTGACGCTGAAGCCCTTGATCGACGGGTTGATGAAGTGGTAGCCCATGCCCGCGATCTTCTGCGTGAGGATGCTGTAGCCACCCGCCTGGGCGGCGCCGAGATCGTTTGCGTACTTGGCCGTGGCGAGGCGTGCCTGTGCGAGTTGCGAGGCGGGCAGCGCCGCGACTCGCGCGCCGCCGGACATGTCCATGCCCATGGGCATTGCCATGCTGTGTGTACGTGCGGGCGTGTCCGTCGGCTGCGTGCTGGCATACGCCGCGGCAGCTGCGACGGCGCCGACGACCATGGCGGCCGTGACGGCGATCGTGCCGATGATTCGCATGTGTGCTCCTTGTTCCCCTTGATTGGATTTTCGACCGTTGTCAGGGTGCGTGGAGGCGCCCGCCGCCGTAACGGCAGGAGTGCCTATCTGCGCTGCACGTGCCTACCTATCTTTCACAGCGCCGCGGTGCGCGTGAGATCATCCGCCCGTGAGCGGCGCAGGAACCCGCGACCGCTGGGCCGGCGGCAACGACTACGAGTCCTACGTCGGGCGCTGGAGCCGACGGGTCGCACAGGAGTTCCTGGACTGGCTGGTCGTCCCGGAAGGGGCATCCTGGCTCGATGTCGGCTGCGGGACGGGCGCGCTCGCATCCACGATCAGCACCGGCGCGGCGCCCGCCTCCGTAGTCGCGATCGACCAGTCGGCCGAGTTCGTCGCCCACGCCTCACGCCAGCTCGACGATCCGCGGGTCGTCTTCCTCGTGGGCGACGCGGCGGCGCTGCCCCTGACAGGAGCGCGCGCGGATGCGGTCGTGTCGGGCCTGCTGCTGAACTTCCTTCCCGATCAGCGCGGCGCGGTGGCCGAGTGGCGCCGGGTTGCACGGCCCGGCGGCACGGTCGGCGCCTACGTCTGGGACTACGCCGACGGCATGCAGCCGATTCGCGCGTTCTGGGATGCCGCCATCGCACTCGATCCTTCCGCCGGCAAGGCCGACGAGGCCGTCCGCTTCCCCGACTGCGACCCCGATCGCCTGGGCACCCTGTTCAGCGACGCCGGCCTGCGCGACGTCTCGACGCGCACCATCGACGCGGAGGCGGCCTTCCGCGACTTCGACGACTACTGGACGCCGTTCCTCAGCGGCGTCGGCCCGGCGCCGGGCTACTGCGCAGCGCTGACGCCGGAGCGGCGCGAGGCCCTGCGCGCCCGGCTGCTCGATCGGCTCTCGCCCGACGGGCAGACGCCGATCAGCATGAATGCCCGCGCGTTCGCGGTGCGAGGGAGCGTTCCGCCCGCGCAGCAAGGCTAGGATCGTTCCGTGATCCTCCGTCGCAAGCGGGCGCCTGTCGTGCCGGACCAGGATGCCGTCGTCGATCGGGCGCTCTGCATCTCGGTCACCGCCATGCTCGGAGCGATCGTGGCCGGCCTCGAAGAGGGCGAGATGGACGACGAGCAGGCCGCGGCCTACGTGACGGAATCCCACCGGTGGCTCCGCCGGGAGACCCTCGCCGACTCGCTCAGCAGCCGCGAGCGCGCGCTCGTCGCAAAGCCCCTCGCCGACTGGACGGAGCAGGAGTCGATCGACGTCGAGTGGCGCAGCGAGTCGCTCGGCGTCCTGCTCTGGGCGCTCTCCGCGGTCGAGGAGATGCCGCCCTACGACGCGCGCTTCGAGGCCCTCCCCTCCCTCGTCCCGCTGCTCGCACCCACCGCCGACTTCCGCCGGACTGCGAGCCTGCGACCTGCGCAGGAGATCGAGATCGCTCGCGACCTCGCCGAGCTCTGGCACTGGCGAGCGCGAACCAGGCAACTGCAGGAGCGCGGCGACCCACAGGCCGCAGCGCACGATCTCGACGCCATCGCGCGGCAGACCGCCGCACTGTCCTACGCGAGGGGCGGGATCCCGGAGCCGATCGACGGCGATTTCCCAGCTTTCGGCAAGGCCTACCGTGCGCTGGACGAGAACGAGTACTCGGCCGTGACCTCCGCTTCCGCCGAGCGGCACTACGCATTGAACTGGCTCTCGGGCTACGCCTCCGACTGGGACCGCGTACCGACTGAGACCTAGTCACGGCCCTGGACGCGACCCACCTGCGTCGGCCGGGAGGTGTCTCGCCCTTCCATGTGGCAGCTGACGATGTCGATGAACTTGAAGTCGGGCATGCGGTCCCGGAGCTCGCGGGCAGCTTGCTCCGCCTCGGCCTGCGTGCGATAGCGCTTGGGATTCCACACCGCCACCTGCGGATGGCCGTTCGGGCGGAGCTCGTACCAGACCGTGTCGTCCGCGCTGCTCATGCCGTGAGGTTACCCTCAGCGGCTACCCGGCCAGCAGGAAGAGCCACAGGACGAGCACGATCCCGCTCGCGGCGAACGCGTACAGCACCGCCGTGGCGACCCAGCCGAGTGCTTGCACCGCGCCGGCCAGACCGGCCGCGAGCAGCAGGATCGCCATCTCCCCCGGGCGCGTCCGCTGCGTGGCAGTGGTCACGTTTCAGATGATACAAGGTAGAGCAAATCGCGGCATCTGCAAGGATGCCGCGGTGCGCAAGTTCAACCTCCTGGCGCCGGAATTCGACCACGCATCCGAGCGCGACGGCTACCGCTGGCGAAGCGCTCGCGTTGCGCAGGCCGTCGGAGGCGAGCAGGTGGGAGCTCGCCTCTACGACCTCGGCGACGGTCAGCGCAGCAACCCGTACCACTTTCATCACGCTGTCGAGGAATGGCTGATCGTCGTCGCCGGATCGCCGACTCTGAGGACGCCCGAGGGCCAGCGCGAGCTGCGCGAGGGCGACGTCATCTGCTTTCCGGTCGGGCCCGGCGGGACGCATCAGGTGACGGGCCCGGGGACGGTGCTGCTCCTCTCGGCGAACCACGAGCCCGACGCGATCGAGTACCCGGACAGCGGCAAGATCCAGCTCAGCCCGTCGGGACAGGTCTTCCGCCTGGCCGATGCCGTCGACTTCTGGGACGGCGAATGAGCGAGCCCGTCAACCTCCTCGACGTCGCCGTGGAGGGCGATGCGGACGCCCCTGCCGGCTATCGCCGCGGCAGCGCCGAGCTCGGCCCGAGTCTCGGCGCCGTACGGCTCGGCGGCACCATCTACCAGCTCGACCCGGGCGACAGCACCTGCCCGTACCACTACGAGCACGTCGAGGAGGAGTGGCTGCTCGTCCTGGCGGGCGAGCCCATCCTGCGCGATCCCGAGGGCGAGCACCAGCTCGTCCGCGGCGACCTTGTCTGCTTTCCGGCCGGCCCGGGCGGCGGCCACAAGATCACGAATCGCTCGGATTCCGTCGTGCGCGTCCTGATGTTCTCGACCAAGCCGGATCCGGACATCAGCATCTGCGTCTACCCCGACAGCGACAAGGTGGGCGTCTGGCCTCCGGGCGGGCGCTACCGGATGAGCGATACCCTCGGCTACTGGGACGGGGAAGTCTAGGCCGGTCGGGGATACAACCTCAGCGCGAAGACCGCTGAGACATACCGAGCAAGAACCACCTGAGCCGCGTGCCCCGCTCCAACACGAGGCCCCAACAAGGGTGAGGTCAGTTTGTGCGCTGAATAACTTGGGGTCTGACCCCAAATTATTCATCGCGGTTCTCCTCGGGTCGGCGGAGGAATTCCTGCCACGCGCGCTATCAGAGCAGCAGGCCCATGACGATCGAGTCCCAGAGCTCGCCGCTCGCGCGCCGGTACTGCTTCACCCGCACGCCCTCCTCGACGAACCCGAACTTGCGATAGAGCGCGATCGCGGCCCCGTTGGTCGAGAAGACCTCGAGGCAGAGCTTGTGCAGCCCCTGCGCCCGCGCCCGCTCGATTCCCGCCTGCACCAGAGCCGTGCCAACCCCGCGTCCGCGCCAGGCTGCGTCGACGAGCATCCCGAGGTCGCCGAACCCGAAGCGACCGACCTCGACGGAGAGCATCCCCACGATCTCACCGCCCGCTTCGGCGACGATCGACGTGTCGGCGGTACGGGCAAAGAGCTGGGCGCGCTGCTCGAGATCGACGGGCGGCTCGCTGGCGATCCCGTTGCGCTCCTCGGCCACGGCCGCAAACAACCGGGCCATCGCCCGCGCATCGTCCGCTCGAGCCTCCCGGATCGCGAATTCCGCCACCCCGGCATCCTCTCAGAAGCTTTAACAGAATCAGCCTGCGCAGTCGGGGGGTCCGAAGCGAGCGGGAGGACCGCAAGCCACTCGCCACCAGCATCAGGCCGAGCTACCTCGCGCGCGAGTGGATTGCGGGTCGCCGGAGGTCTGACGGTCGGGCGCCCATCCAGGACGACCACAGCCAGCGCGGCGCCCGAGCGTCAGACCGCAGGCGATTCGAGACCTCCGAACGCCACCCTGATTCTGTTAGAGCTTCTGGCGCATGGAGTTTCGGGCGTGACGCATCCCGGGAGGAGAACCGCATGGACGGCAACATCGATCACGTCGACATCCGCGTCTCCGACGTCGAGCGCAGCCGCGCGTTCT